>NC_017856.1:1027500-1725000 GCF_000260965.1 Methylophaga frappieri | reverse complement strand
AAATCATTAACTGAATCCATAGGTTAATGAAGCGAACCCGGCGAACTGAAACATCTAAGTAGCCGGAGGAAGAAATCAACCGAGATTTCCCAAGTAGCGGCGAGCGAACGGGAAACAGCCTGCAAGTAATAATTAACGTTAGTGGAATGCTCTGGAAAGTGCTGCGGTACAGGGTGATAGTCCCGTACACGAAAGCGTTAATGGTACTAAGCTTGCGACAAGTAGGGCGGGGCACGAGAAACCTTGTCTGAACATGGGGGGCCCATCCTCCAAGGCTATACTCCTTATCGACCGATAGTGAACCAGTACCGTGAGGGAAAGGCGAAAAGAACCGTTGAGGGGAGTGAAATAGAACCTGAAACCGTGTGCGTACAAGCAGTAGGAGCTCTTCGGAGTGACTGCGTACCTTTTGTATAATGGGTCAGCGACTTAATTTCAGTAGCGAGCTTAACCGGATAGGGGAGGCGAAGGGAACCGAGTGTTAACTGCGCGAGTAGTTGCTGGAATTAGACCCGAAACCTGGCGATCTACCCATGAGCAGGTTGAAGGTGCGGTAACACGCACTGGAGGACCGAACCGGGATCTGTTGAAAAAGATTCGGATGACCTGTGGGTCGGAGTGAAAGGCTAATCAAGCCAGGAGATAGCTGGTTCTCCTCGAAAGCTATTTAGGTAGCGCCTCGTATCTCACTCTCGGGGGTAGAGCACTGTTTGGGCTAGGGTCATCCCGACTTACCAACCCCATGCAAACTCCGAATACCGAGAAGTGCAATTACGGAGACACACGGCGGGTGATAACGTCCGTCGTGGAAAGGGAACAACCCAGACCATCAGCTAAGGTCCAAAATTATGGCTCAGTGGAACGAGGTGGGAAGGCACAGACAGCTAGGAGGTTGGCTTAGAAGCAGCCACCTTTAAAGAAAGCGTAATAGCTCACTAGTCGAGTCGGCCTGCGCGGAAGATGTACCGGGGCTTAAGCCATATACCGAAGCTATGGATGCACTTAGTGCATGGTAGAGGAGCGTTGTGTAAGTCTGTGAAGGTGAGTTGAGAAGCTTGCTGGAGATATCACAAGTGCGAATGCTGACATGAGTAACGATAAAGGGGGTGAGAGGCCCCCTCGCCGAAAATCCAAGGTTTCCTGCTCAACGCTAATCGGAGCAGGGTGAGTCGGTCCCTAAGGCGAGGCTGAAGCGTAGTCGATGGAAAACAGGTTAATATTCCTGTACCGGCTGTTACTGCGATGGGATGACGGAGAAGGTTAGGTCAGCCAACTGTTGGACATGTTGGTTTAAATGTGTAGGCATGCTTGCAGGCAAATCCGCAGAGCTTAGCTGAGGCATGATGACGAGTTCATTAGAAACGAAGTGATTGATACCCGGCTTCCAGGAAAAGTCTCTAAGCTTCAGGTAACAGACGTCCGTACCCCAAACCGACACAGGTGGATAGGATGAGAATTCCAAGGCGCTTGAGAGAACTCGGGTGAAGGAACTAGGCAATAGCACCGTAACTTCGGAGAAGGTGTGCCCTCATTAGGTGAAGCGACTTGCTCGCGGAGCTGACGGGGGTTGCAGTGAACTGGTGGCTGCGACTGGTTATTAAAAACACAGCACTCTGCAAATCGAAAGATGACGTATAGGTGTGACGCCTGCCCGGTGCCGGAAGGTTAATTGATGGGGTTATTCTTCGGAAGAAGCTCTTGATCGAAGCCCCGGTAAACGGCGGCCGTAACTATAACGGTCCTAAGGTAGCGAAATTCCTTGTCGGGTAAGTTCCGACCTGCACGAATGGCGTAACGATGGCCACACTGTCTCCACCCGAGACTCAGTGAAATTGAAATTGCGGTTAAGATGCCGTATACCCGCGGCTAGACGGAAGACCCCGTGAACCTTTACTACAGCTTTGCACTGAACTTTGAACCTACTTGTGTAGGATAGCTGGGAGGCATAGAAGCGTGAACGCCAGTTTGCGTGGAGCCGCCTTGAAATACCAGCCTGGTATGTTTGGAGTTCTAACCTCGGCCCATTATCTGGGCTAGGGACAGTGTATGGTGGGTAGTTTGACTGGGGCGGTCTCCTCCCAAAGCGTAACGGAGGAGCACGAAGGTACACTAAGCATGGTCGGACATCATGCGGTTAGTGCAAAGGCAAAAGTGTGCTTGACTGCGAGACAGACACGTCGAGCAGGTGCGAAAGCAGGTCTTAGTGATCCGGTGGTTCTGAATGGAAGGGCCATCGCTCAACGGATAAAAGGTACTCCGGGGATAATAGGCTGATACCGCCCAAGAGTTCACATCGACGGCGGTGTTTGGCACCTCGATGTCGGCTCATCACATCCTGGCTGTAGCCGGTCCCAAGGGTATGGCTGTTCGCCATTTAAAGTGGTACGCGAGCTGGGTTTAGAACGTCGTGAGACAGTTCGTCCCTATCTGCCGTGGGCGTTGGAAATTTGAGAGGAGCTGCTCCTAGTACGAGAGGACCGGAGTGGACGTACCCTGGTGTTCGGGTTGTCATGCCAATGGCATTGCCCGGTAGCTATGTACGGACGGGATAACCGCTGAAAGCATCTAAGCGGGAAGCCCCCTCAAGATAAGATTTCCCAGGACTTTAAGTCCCTGAAGGGCCGTGGAAGACTACCACGTTGATAGGTTGGGTGTGGAAGTGCAGTAATGCATGAAGCTAACCAATACTAATTGCCCGTGAGGCTTGACCATATAACCCAATGCGTTGTGAGCTACACAGCCAAAGTTACTTCCGAAGGCTTATTGAAAGATAAGCAAACCAGTTATGCCTGGCGGCCATAGCGAGTTGGCACCACCTGTTCCCATCCCGAACACAGTAGTGAAACGTCTCAGCGCCGATGATAGTGTGGAGTTCCCATGTGAAAGTAGGACACTGCCAGGCTTATATAAAGATACCCGGCCTCTCAGAGAGGACCGGGTATTTTTTTGTCTCTGAGAGTTGTATTGACCTTTACTCTAAGCAATACCAAGAAGATTCGTTAATCCATGGGAGCGATAATGGACGCCGATAGGCGCACGAAGGGTGAGGTGTCGGAAGCCAATGCCAAGCTTTGTATATAAGAAAAAGGCCATCCTCTTTGAAGGTGGCCTTTTTTTGTCAAACTACGTTGGGAGTCCTGTGTTTATGTATTTGGCTTACAATTTGTTGCCAAAAAGAAATAAGATTAGCGCAGGCATTATTAAGTCAACGTATCACCAATAGTAATAACGATAGCCAAAGCGTGGTCCATACCAGACACCAGACTTGATTCGCGTGTTCCGGCTCAAATTCCCGATTAAGCACATTGGGTATATCAGGCCGTTCAACAGTCGCTTGTTTATAAGCATGAGGTCCCGGCTGTTTGCAAATCAGTCCCAGCTCAGACATCAGCCGTCTGACCTTGAAGCGGCCAATCTCTATCGCTTCGTCCCGTAGCATGCCGACGATGGTACGACTACCAGCGCTGTCTCGGCTTTTTGTAAATAGCTCATTCACCTTGGAGCGTAGTTGAAGTCGCTTCACGTCGGGCTGTGTCCGGCGCCTGTCATAAAAGCTACTCAGGCCAACACCAAACAGCGAGCAAATCAGGCTCAGCTTACCGTGCTCTCTCAATTGCTCTATCAGCGTGTAGAGCCGAGTTCGTCCGACATCAAGAGAGCGGTAGCCTTTTTTAATATGGTTTTGTCCTGCTCCAGACGTTTAACACGGGCTTCCAGCTCCTGAATACGCTGTTGTTCAGGCGTCAGAGCTTTTGATACTGGGGTACTTCCACCACGCTCTGCTTCTAATTGTTTAACCCACCGCCGCAGGGCTGACTCGCCAACATCCAGCGCTTTGCAAGCTTCTGTAACGCTGTAGTTCTGGTCGACAACTAGACTGGCTGCTTCCAGCTTGAACTCAGGGGTAAAACTTCTTCTTTGTTTTGTCATTGAACACCTCTTCGGAGGTCATATTACCTCCTAAAATGGTGTCCGGGATCAGTAAACCACTACAGATACATTTTAGCTGACGCGCAATAAACTGTGCCACCCAGTGGTGTAGCTAGGTGTTTTATGTTCTTGTTTCATTTTCCAAGGGTGTTTAAATCCTTCTCGAGCAATTTTCAGGCTATCTCGGCCTATGTGTTTATTAATATCATCCAGTAAATTCATGATTCGAGTATCTGTGATCGCCTGCTTTTCTTCAAAAAGATAAGGATGTTGCTGCTCAGTCGTTGTGATGTCTCCAAGCGCAATACCAGCTTTTGCATATCGCCGTCCCGGAATATAAATCTCTTTCAGAATTATCAATGCGACCTTAAGTAGCTTTCTAGTGTCATTTGTAGGCGTGTTAAGTGCGACACAACGGTATCCATGATAGAGCGGCTCACTGCTTTTAAAAGGACTTGTTCGAATCGAGACGTAGAGGGTGGAACAGACGGATTCCTGTTGACGAAGTTTATTGGCAGCACGGCTGATATGTAGCGTCAGCGATTCCGCTAAACTTTCTTTGTCTGTAACGGGTATACCAAAACTACGTGAACTTAGAATTTGCTTTTTTGCTGCCTTAGTCTGTTCAAGCTCAATGCAAGCGATGCCATTTAATTCTAAAACAGTTTGCTCCATTAATACGCTAAACTGGCGTCTTAATTGATTTGGGTTGGCACGTTTAAGATCATAGGCAGTAGCGATTTTATATTCATTACTAAGTCTGCGGGCAAGTTTTTTGCCGATCCCCCAGATTTGCGTATGCGGTATCGACATCATGATTTGGTCCAAGATCGTAGGGGGGAATTGATTGAAATTACAAACACCAGCTAAATGATGCTGTTTTTTTGCTTGATAATTAGCTAATTTCGCAAGTGTTTTGGAGGCACCCAAACCAATGGAAATTGGTAAGCCAGTCCATTGTTGAATGGTTTGACGCATTTTTTGCGTATAGTCATCTAAATCAAGATGTTGAAAATGTGTTAAATCAAGAAAGCATTCATCAATGGAGTATATTTCTTGATCCGGACAGAACTGACTCAGAATACGCATAACGCGATTACTCATATCGGCATATAGTGCGTAGTTAGATGACAAAGCAAGGATCTGGTTTTGTTTAGCAAAAGCTTCGAATTTAAACCAAGGGGCCCCCATTGGAATGCCAAGCCGCTTTGCTTCATCACTCCGCGCCACAGCGCAACCATCATTATTACTGAGCACCACAACCGGACGGCCATTGAGTTTAGGGTTAAAGACCCGCTCACAAGAGACATAAAAGTTATTGACGTCGATTAACGCAATGTGTCGTCGGCGATTTGACATGTTAGAACCGTCTGAAAGAGCCAGTTACTACCCCCCAAATCTCAAATTGCATATCCTCATTGATCACAATTGGTTGATAAGTACCAAGGTGATTTTCAGGTAATAAGACAGCGAGACCGTCACGACTGATACTTAGCCGCTTAATAGTGAACTCACCATTTACAACAGCGAGAACAATATGATTTTTTTGTGGTTGTTTTGAGCGATCAACGACGACTTTGTCTCCAGGCAGCAACCCAGCATCAATCATAGAGTGTCCCTCGATTGTGACGAAGAACGTGGCATCTTGGTTATCAATGAGAAAGTCGTTGGGGTCGAGCCGCTTCTCCATATATTCATCAGCAGGAGAGGGAAAACCAGCCGCAACTTTACTACTGAATAATGGATAGGCATGGATACGAAGTTGTTGACTTGGTCGACTCATCGTATCGGTTATTTTTTCTGACTGGAAAGTCTGACTCTTATAAACCTGAATAAAGTTTTTGACCACGGTTTGCTGACTTTGAGGAATACGCATGACAACAGTAGGTTCTTGTTTGCGAGTGCCTTTTTTTCGTCCTGCGCCAGGCCGACTTCCACCATGCGAAAATAATTTTGTCACAAAGTTAACTTGAATAATTGAAACATTTAATCAAGTTTAAAGTTTATCCTTGTTACTGACAAGGATAAATATGATGCAAATCTGGTAAATGATATCGTGGTTTTGTATTTAGAGAAAAAGCAAGAAGTAGCTGGAAATAAAATATAAGTGGCTAAAGTGTTAGGGCAGGCCAGCTTGCTTGCAGCTGACCTGCGCAGCATAAAAGCGTTTTAATCTTGTGTAGCTAGCCAGTCATCATCTGAGTCTTCATTCATCCCTTCAAATAAGAAAGTGGAAAGGTAGCGCTCACCGGTATCAGGTAGCATTGCCAGTATGGTTGCGCCCGGTTCAGCATGCTCAGCAACTTTCATTGCGGCTGCCAAAGTTGCGCCACAGGACAGGCCGACAAAAATGCCTTCTTCACTAGCCAGTTTCAATGCCCAATGCTTCGCTTCGTCATCGGTGACCGGGTACAGTTCATCATAAATGTCACTATTCAAGACTTCGGGAATAAAGTTGGGCGTCCAGCCTTGAATTTTATGTGGGTTCCACTCCTTGCCGCTCAATAAGGCTGCTGCGGCTGGTTCTGTCGTGACAATACGTGTGTCTGGCCTGGCTTGTTTAATAATTTCACCGGCACCAGTTAATGTGCCCCCAGTTCCCCAGCCTGAAACCCAGTAATCGAGCCGCTTTCCGGCAAAGTCACGCAAAATTTCCGGCCCGGTTGTATTACGGTGATAGGCAGGGTTGGCAGGATTTTCAAATTGTCTGGCAACAAACCAACCATGTTTTTCAGCGAGTTCTTCCGCTTTTTTTACAGTGCCACTGACCTTTTCAGCTGCAGGCGTCAGAATCACTTTTGCGCCGAGTGCCCGCATAATTTTGCGGCGCTCGATAGAAAAGGTTTCAACCATGGTGGCAACGAAAGGATAGCCTTTTGCAGCACAGACCATCGCTAATGCGATACCAGTATTACCTGATGTCGCTTCAACAACAGTTTGTCCCGGTTTTAACACACCACGTTGCTCAGCATCTTCGATGATAGCGATGGCTAGGCGATCTTTCACAGATGCCATCGGGTTGAATGATTCGACTTTAACGTACAGATTAATATTTTCGGGGGCAATACGATTCAGGCGGACAACTGGGGTATTCCCAATTGTCTGGAGGATACTGTCATAAATCATGGAATTATCTCTGTCGTTGGAAGGTTAACATCGTGTTGTCAATCAAGTGTAACAGAGAGAGGGGGGATACAGAACTGCCGCCCAATAGCAGATTGGGCAGTCTAGTTCGGGCTACTGACGTGTATCGTTTGTTTTGTAGATTGTGAACTAATGGGTTTACGTGAGTCCGGGTTAGCCGTTTTTTCTAATGCTTTCAAAATGCCTTGGCGCGTAATTGAGCCAACCAACCGGTTCTCTTTGATGACTGGCATACATTTGTAAGCTTTTCTCAGGAAAATATCGGCGACATCAATAATCGAGGCCTCGTAATCAATGGTTTCTACACCATGATGCATAAACTCTTCGACCCGACCCGCTGCTTCACCCTGATAAGCGGCATTGAGCGCCACTTGCATGCAGTCTTTTTCAGATAAAAACCCAATCATATTGCCCCGTTGATCAATCACCGGTGCACCTGAAATTTTAAACTCGATTAATTGATGTATAGCTCGGCGAATCTCCATTTCTGGCGTGAAAGTGAGTTTAGTGCCGTTCATATAATCTTTAACTTTGAGTGATGCCAGCATGGGAGTATCCTCGCGTCTACGTCTTATTTATGGGATTCTTGACGCGTTGCACATTGGCGTTTTTCTTCTAAACTACATGCGCCACCGCAACTTCCAGAGAGCCCCATGGCACCAAGTCCGCCACAGCTTCCCTGAATCGCATTACGCCCAAACAAAACCCCTATCGCCATTGCAGCAATGACGACTAATAAAATGACAAAAGCAGCAATAAAAGTCGACATTTAACCTCCGAAATCATCAAGCATGATGTTTTCACGTTCAACACCCAGATCTTCAAGCATTTTGATTACAGCAGCGTTCATCATTGGTGGGCCACACATGTAATACTCACAATCCTCTGGTGCTGGGTGATCTTTGAGATAATTCTCGTACAAAACATTGTGTATGAATCCAGTGTAGCCCTGCCAGTTATCTTCTGGCAATGGGTCTGACAGCGCGACATGCCAAGTAAAATTGTCATTTTCAGCTGCGAGTTCGTCGAAGTCTTCTGTGTAAAACATTTCTCGTAGACTTCGAGCACCATACCAGAACGTCATTTTACGCTGACTATTGATACGGCGAAGCTGATCAAAGATATGGGAGCGCATTGGCGCCATACCGGCACCACCACCGATGAAGACCATTTCTTTATCGGTATCTTTAGCAAAAAATTCACCAAATGGACCAGAAATAGTGACTTTATCACCGGGTTTCAGGTTAAAGATGTAAGAAGACATAATGCCTGGCGGAACGTCATCATCGTTTGGCGGTGGCGAGGCAATCCGCACATTTAACATGATGAGGCCTTTTTCTTCGGGATAGTTCGCCATCGAGTAAGCACGGACAACGTCTTCTTTTACGACCGACTTGTATCGCCATAAATCAAATCGATCCCAGTCGGGACGATATTCATCTGCGATATCGAAGGTTTTATATTCAACGGTATGCGGTGGGCACTCTATCTGAATAAAGCCACCAGCGCGAAATTTAACATCCTCACCCTCAGGCAATTCCAGAATCAGTTCTTTGATGAATGTCGCGACATTATCATTAGAGCGAACAGTACATTCCCATTTTTTTACACCGAAAACTTCTTCAGGCACTTCAATGCGCATGTTTTGTTTGACACTGACCTGACAAGAAAGCCGATCACCATCTGCCGCTTCACGCTTGGTAATGTGAGATTCTTCAGTGGGCAGGATTGAGCCGCCACCTTCCATGATACGCACCCGGCATTGCGCGCAAGTACCACCACCACCACATGCGGATGACACAAACAGATTCGCGTTAGCGAGTGCACCAAGCAGTTTGCCACCAGCTGGAGTACGAATCACTTTTTCGTCATTGACAACGATTTCAATATCGCCCGTTGCAACCAGTTTTGACCGGGCCCCCAGGATCACACCCACCAGAATCATGATGATCAGCGTGAACAGAACAATACCAAGTACTATTTCCATTACAGTTGAATCCCCGAAAAGGCCATAAATCCAAGCGCCATCAATCCCGTCGTAATGAAAGTGATGCCAAGTCCTTGCAAACCATCCGGTACATCGGAGTATTTCAATTTCTCACGAATACCAGCAATAGCCGTAATGGCAAGTGCCCAGCCAAAACCACTCCCCACACCGTAAACAGCACTTTCAGCAAGATTGTAATCGCGTTCAACCATAAACAATGTGCCGCCAAGAATGGCGCAGTTAACCGTAATTAAAGGCAGAAAAATACCCAGTGCGTTGTATAACGCCGGTGCATATTTATCCATGGCCATTTCCAAGATCTGCACCATGGCGGCAATCACGCCGATGTAGCTGATTAAACCAAGAAAACTCAGATCTATTTCCGGAAAACCTGCCCAACTGAGCGCGCCTTCTTTCAATAAGTACTGATAGATAAGGTTGTTGGCCGGTACGGTTATTGTTTGTACAACGATGACCGCAATACCGAGCCCCAGCGCCGTTTCAATCTTTTTTGAAACCGCTAAAAACGTACACATGCCAAGAAAAAAAGCTAATGCCAGATTCTCGACAAAAATAGAGCGGATAAACAGACTGAGATAATGTTCCACTTACAATACCTCCGTCCGATGAACCTGATGTATTTGATAGTCGGGTGACTCGACCTGCTGTGGCTTCCAGCTCCGGATAGCCCAAATCATCAAACCAATCAAGAAAAACGCGCTTGGGGGTAACAGCATCAGGCCGTTTGGAATATACCAGCCGCCTTCATTGGCAACCGGAATAATCGTGTGCCCGAATAATTTTCCCGCGCCGAGCAATTCACGGAAAAAGGCGACACCCATCAAAATCAGGCTATAGCCAAGGCCATTACCTAGCCCATCCAGAAAACTCATCACGGGCGGGTTTTTCATGGCGTAGGCCTCGGCACGCCCCAAGACAATACAGTTAGTAATAATCAGTCCGACAAACACGGATAATTGTTTACTCGCTTCATAGGCGTATGCCTTGAGGATTTGATCGACGATGATGACCAGCGAGGCAATAATCGTCATCTGCACGATGATACGAATATTGGCTGGAATATGCCGCCGAATAGCACTGATCATCGCACCAGAAAAAGCAGCAACACTGGTGAGTGCAATAGACATGATCAAAGCTGCCGTCATATTTGTGGTGACGGCCAGCGCAGAACAGATGCCTAACACTTGTAGGGTGATCGGATTGTTATCAATCAGCGGATCAACAATATTTTTTTTCGCCTGACTTGCCATTAGTTACTCTCCAGCTCAGTGCGTAAATTTTTCAGAAATGGTCCAAAACCATTGTCGCCCAGCCAATAAACCATCATGTTGGATACCCCCTGACTGGTCAGTGTCGCGCCAGACAAACCATCAACTTTGTACTCGGCATTTTGGGCATTTTCATCAACAAAGCCCCGAACGACACGCAAGGCCACATTGCCGTTCTCATCATAAATTTGTTTGCCTTCCCACTTGGCTCGCCAACGCGGATTATCAATTTCACCACCAAGACCGGGGGTCTCAGCGTGTTGATAGAACCGCAAACCAGCGATGGTATTTAAGTCAGGCTGTAATGATAAAAAACCGTACATTGTTGACCATAGACCGTAGCCATGAACGGGCAAAACAACTTGTTGTACCGCTTGGGTTTCAGGGTCACGAAGTAAATAAACCGTGGCGTATTGCGCACGATTACCAATGCCGGCAATATCATTTTCAATATCAACACCATATTCTGCCGTGCCCGCCGCTTTGTATTGATCAAAGCTCAACGGATCGAGATCGGTTTCTGCAAATTCACCCGCTGACAAATCGACCAACTTAGCTTCAAATTGTTCAAATGCCGCGTTGACATCCATGCCCGGTTCGTACAGTCCGGTAACCGCTAAAATATTTTGGCGAATATCATTTTTTTTATTCGCGGTTTGCTGGCTTTTCAGAGCCACCGCGGCCGTTGATACTAGAACAGAGCAGACCAGACAGAGCAGGACGGCAATCAAAATGGTTTTACGAGGGTCGTCATTTGGCAGCGCCATTAAACGACCAAACCAGCCTTTTTTTGGGTTATTTCTGACATATTTAAGTTCGCTGTAATCTGCGTTTTACATTGGCCTGGACGACGAAGTGATCAATTAATGGGGCAAAAATATTGCCAAACAAAATCGCCAGCATAATACCTTCCGGGAAGGCGGGATTAACGACGCGAATCAGAACAGTCATAAAACCAATGAGTGCTCCGTAAATCCAGCGACCTTTATTGGTCATGGCCGCAGAGACCGGATCTGTCGCCATAAAAACCATGCCGAAAGCAAGTCCGCCCAAGGAAAGATGCCAATACCAAGGCATTCCAAACATGGGGTTAGTTTCACTGCCAATCAGATTAAAGAGAGCAGAGGTAACGAACATCCCCAAAAAAACACCAAATATGATGCGATAAGAGGCAACCCGTGTGATAAGTAAAAATGCCATCCCTATCAGAATTGCCAAAGTAGAGGTTTCACCAATAGAACCAGGCATCATGCCAAAAAAGGTTTGACTCCAGGTATATCCCGCCTCTGTAATCGCGGCTACGCCACCCATCGCGGCTAAACCGAGTGGCGTCGCACCGGTATAACCGTCGATAGCAGTCCATACCGCATCTCCGGACATCGCGGCGGGGTAGGCAAAATAGAGAAAAGCACGGCCCGTCAGAGCCGGGTTGAGGAAGTTCTTACCGGTGCCACCAAACACTTCTTTGCCAATGACGACACCGAAAATGATGCCTAAAGCGACCATCCAAAGGGGAGTGGAGGGAGGTAATGTTAACGTATACAACATGGAGCTGACCAAGAAGCCCTCGTTGACCTCATGGTTCCTGACAGCAGCAAAAATGACCTCACAGACACCGCCCGCTACCAGCGTCATAATGTACATCGGAAGAAAATACAACAAGCCATGAAACATATTGGCAAACAGGCTTTGCGGATCATAAGCAATGCCCAACCCGTCCATCAGCCAGCCACGCCAGCCGTCGACCGTTGACATACCAAGCTCAGCCATAGCGCTGTTGGCCTGAAAACCGGTATTCCATAACATGAGTAATAAGACCGGGAAAGTGGCCAATACCACATAACTCATTACCCGTTTGAGATCGATGCCATCCCGGACATGGGGGGAACCCCGTGTCACATCAGCAGGGCTGTATATAAAGGTGTCGACCATTTCGTATAAAGCATAAAACTTCTCGTACGGTCCACCCTTTTGGAAAGCTGGTTCGATGCGGTCAAGAAAACGTCGTAAACGTGCCATAAATCAGCCTTCTTTCTCTATCTGTGTCAGGTTTGCCCGTAATGCCGGGCCATATTCGTATTTGCCGGAGCAGGCATAGGAACACAGTGCCAGATCTTCTTCATCCAATTCCAAACAACCTAGCGCTTGAGCAGAATCGGTATCTCTAACTAGCAGCGCACGTAATAGCTGCGTCGGCAAAATATCCAGTGGCATGACGTACTCAAAAACACCGACCGGCACCATCGCTCTGGGGCTGCCATTTTGCGATGTAGTGAGTGCCAGTTCTTTTTTACCAAACAACTTTGAAAAAAAGACATTTAGCGCAGAAAACTTGTTTTTACCGCCTGGCCGAATCCAGCCGAGCAGCTCGCGTTGGTTACCTTCAGCCAATACCGATATTTGTGTATGAAACCGGCCAAGGTAAGCTGCCCAGTTACTTGCTGTGTGGCCATTAAGAACCGAACCAGAAATGACCCGTGATTGCACAGCCTGTATTTCACCACGAACCAGGTCTTCAGTGCTGGCTCCCAGTCGGGTTCGAAGCAATCGGGGTTGGCTCACTAGCGGACCGGCAAGGGCAATAACGCGTTCAGTCCAAATTTGGCCAGTTGTAAATAATTTTCCAATAGCAATGACATCTTGGTAACCGATATGCCATACCGATTTAGTGGCACTGACAGGGTCAATGAAATGGATATGGGTACCGACCAGCCCGCTGGGATGTGGTCCGGAAAAGGTATAGGTTTTTAACTGTGTCAGCTCAGGGGTCGGTAATGCTGACTGCGGTGTTTGGCAGAGATTGATCGGGCCATCCGTCAACCGGCTTAGAATGGTAAGCCCATACTGGAAATCAGTCGCATGTTCTTTAATAACGACCGCCGGATCCGCCGCTAATGGGTTTGTATCCATTGCCGTGACAAAAATGGCTTTAGGTGTACTGCCCGGGGCCGGGCTTTTGCTGTAAGGCCTGGTCCGAAATGCCACCCAAAGGCCAGATTGCAGAAGCTGTTGTTCAACAACCGCTCGATCCAGTACAGCCAGTTTCTCAGCGGGATGCGCGTCAAACTGGATGGCATCTTCAGCGTTATTATCCAGCTCAATAATGACTGACTGCAAAGCGCGTTTGGCGCCTCGATTAATGGCTTTGACGACACCAGCACCCGGCGCGGTAAATAACACGCCTGGAATTTTTTTATCTTCAAATAATGGCTGCCCGAGTTTTACCTGTTCACCTTCTTCAACCAGCATGGTGGGGCGCATACCAACGTATTCATTGCCCAAAACGGCGACAGAGGTAACCGGGTTTGCATCACTAATGGATTGTTCCGGGCTACCGGCAATGGGCAAGGTTAGCCCTTTCTTAATTGAGAAATGCATATCTCACCTGATTTATGACGACAGGGACCAGACGGTCATCAGTAGTTATTATTAGTTAAATTTAACCTCATAATTATAACGGTTTTATGTGAATATTGGGAAGTTAAGCGCAATCTAGAATAAATGGGTAATAGGTTAATTCCTTGCGCGGGTTTTAGGTTCAAGCCAAATAAGACCAATCAAAAAACTGAACAGGGCCACTACGGCTGCCAGTAAAAAAGTGTCAGTCGGACCTGGGCTTAGCCACAGATAGCCACTCAATAAACTGCCCACCGCACTGCCGGCACCAAAGCTGACACTACTATATAAAGCCTGCCCCCGGCCTTGATTTCTCCCTGTAAAATGATGATGTACCCAAGCGATAGCCGCCGCATGAAACATGCCGTAACTTGCTGCATGCAGGCTTTGTGCAATTATCAGCATGGTCAGGTTTTCGGGGAACAGGGCAATCAGCAACCAACGGAAAGCGCTGAGCAGGCAACTTAACAACAATACGTTACGCAGACCAAATCGAGGCAGCCAGCGATGCATTAAAAGAAACACGCCAACCTCAGCAACGACCCCCAAAGCCCACAGCACACCGATCAAACCACGACTATAGCCGTAACTCTCCAGATAAATACTGTAAAACGTGTAATAAGGGCCATGGCTCATCAGCATCAGAAAGCAAATCATCAAAAATGCCATCACCGCCGGTCTCTTCAGCAAGTTTGCGATCGTGATGTGATATTGGCTTTGTTCTGTGGCAGCAGATTCAGGTACGGTCAGACTGACCAGCCAGATACCTGTCGTCGTCATCAATAGGGCGACGGGAATGATGCCAAGATCAAATTGCTGGGTCAGCCAGCCAAGTAACAGCACGATTAGGATAAAGCCTATCGAACCCCAGACTCTGACTTTGCTGTAATGATGACTGAGATCACCCAAGTGTTGCAGCGTTGTGACCTCAAATTGCGGTAAGGTCGCATTCCAAAAAAAACTGAATGTCATCAGCACCAGCGCCATCCAGAGATAGCTTTGGTTGAAAAAGATACCGCTCAATGCCAGCACGCCAATAAAACTGGCGAAACGAACTATTTTCATGCGGTTTCCCGCATGATCGGCAAGCCAGCCCCAGACATTGGGTGCGATGATACGGGTTGCCAGCAAAATGGCGGTTAATTCACCAATCTGGCGTGCGTTAAACCCAGTCCACTGCAAGTAAAGACTCAGGTACGGTACCTGTATACCAAGCGTTGCAAAGTAAAAAAAATAGAAACCGGACAGTCGCCAGTAAGGAACCTTGCTGATGAGTTTTGACCCCGATTTACTTGGTTATAACCGGCGTGCTGGTTGTCACATCGGCATTTTGTGCGCGATGACGAAGCAGGTGATCCATTAAAACTAATGCCAGCATGGCTTCTGCAATTGGCGTTGCACGGATGCCAACACAAGGATCATGACGACCATGGGTGACGACCTCGACAGGTTCGCCGTCAATATCAATGCTTTGTCCGGGAATACGCAAACTTGAGGTGGGTTTTAATGCCATGCTGACCAGAATATCCTGACCACTGGAAATACCGCCCAAGGTGCCGCCAGCATGATTGCTCAAGAATCCATCCAGTGTCATTTCATCACGATGTTCCGTACCTTTTTGTGTCACAGCATCAAAACCGGCGCCGATTTCCACGCCTTTGACGGCATTAATGCTCATCATTGCATGCGCAATATCGGCATCAAGTCGATCAAAAACGGGCTCCCCCAAGCCTGGCGGCACATGCCGGGCAATGACATTGATGCGGGCACCAATTGAATTGCCTTCCTTGCGAAGCGCATCCATGTACTTTTCGAGTTCGCTTTCAATAGCAGGGTCGGGGTTAAAAAACAGACTCTGATCTCGGTGTGCCCAGTCCAGCCTGTGTCCTTTTATTGGGCCTAACTGTGCCAGATAGCCCTGTATTTCAATGCCATAGCGATCCATCAGGAATTTTTTGGCAATCCCGCCAGCGGCAACACGCATCGCCGTTTCTCTGGCTGATGAGCGACCACCACCACGATAATCACGAAAGCCGTATTTATGGTGATACGTATAATCGGCATGAGCGGGGCGAAATTGTCGTGCGATATTGCCGTAATCTTTAGAACGCTGATCGACGTTTTCAATCAGTAAACCAATCGGCGTACCAGTTGTTTTTCCCTCAAACACACCGGAGAGGATTTTGACTTGATCTGGCTCTCGACGCTGCGTTTCATGGCGACTTTTGCCAGGACGCCGCCGGTCCAAATCCCGTTGTAAATCTGCTTCAGATAACATGAGGCCTGGCGGACAACCATCAACAATACAACCGAGCGCTAAACCATGGCTTTCACCGAAAGTGGTGACGGTGAAGAGTTTTCCGAAGCTGTTGCCTGACATAAAAGTTTTTCCGGTTATCTGTTAAACAATAAATAGCGTAGCAAATCCGAGGAAAGCCATAAAACCGATGACATCCGTAATCGTTGTCAGCAAAACACTGCCGGATAACGCCGGATCAATCCCCACCTTTTTCAGTGCTAATGGAATAGTGACGCCTGCCAGCGAGGCGGCCAGCAGATTAATAATAATCGCAATGCCGATAAGCACGGCAATGCCGACTTCCTGGAACCATAAGTAAGTGACAAATGCGATGGCGATAGCCCAAATAATGCCATTTACTGCGCCCACCGCAATTTCTTTGCGCAGTAGCCAGCGTTTGTTATTGTCATTAAGCTGTCCCAGCGCCATAGAGCGAATTACCAGCGTAAGCGTCTGACTACCGGCGATGCCGCCCATACTAGCCACAATAGGCATGAGTACGGCGAGCGCAACCACTTTTTCAATGGTGGTATCAAACAGCCCAATTACCCACGAGGCAAGAAAAGCGGTCAACAAATTAATCCCTAACCAAACCGAGCGACGATGGACGCTACGCTTGACTGGGGCAAAGGTGTCTTCATCTTCACCAAGACCCGCCATACTCAGCATCGAATGCTCGGCAACATCACGGATAACATCGACGACGTCATCGATAGTAATCCGTCCTAATAGGTGATTATCTTTATCTACGACTGGGGCGGAGATAAGATCATGTTTTTCAAACCGATGCGCGACATCTTCATCTGACATATTGGCCGGAATTGGCTCAATCTGATGCGACATGACTTCGCGAACCGTCATTGAACGACTTCGACTGACGACTTGAGATAACTGTAGTGTTCCCAAATATTTGTCATTATGGTCAACGACATAAAGGCTATCAGTGTTTTCTGGCAGCTCACCGAGCATACGCAAGTAGCGTAAAACAACTTCCAATGTAATATCAGAACGAACGGTGACTACGTCCGTATTCATCAAGCCACCGGCGGTATCCTCTTCATAACCGAGAATAACTTCGATTCTGCGACGCCGTTGACTGTCCATCGCCCGCAGCACTTCCTGCATAACATGGTCAGGCAAGTCTTGCAGCAAGTCGACGACGTCGTCTGTATCCAGATCTTCGGTCGCATTCAGCAGGTCCGCCGTATCCATGTCGACCATGAGGCTGGTCCGAACATCTTCACCGATGTAGGACAGTACTTCACCGCGAAGCTCGGGATTAATAATTGGCCAACAGACTTTGCGTTCTGCTGGAGGCAAAGATTCCAACAGGTGTGCTGTTTCAGCAGGATGTAAACTGGACAACAATCGCCGCATCCTGATGAAACGTCCGCTTTGTAGCGCTTCAGCAAGGGTATTCAGCGACTGGTTTAACGCATTGTGTTGTTCCAGTTCAGACATGTCCGTCTCCACAGGGCGGCGGGGTTAAGGGGATAGATTTGTCCCACTATTTTAGCTTGTGGTCGACCTGCTGGATAGCGTTAATCTAGGCTTGATGATCTGGCTCGTTGATTTGTTCAATCAACATGTCCGCTTCTATGGCATCAGAAACAGCCATGATTTGCAGTGTGTTTGCGGGTAACTGAGCTAAATCGGTTTCGTTGATAATCCGCTTGACCTCAAGCAATGCATTGGGGTGCATACTGAAGTTTTCCAGACCCATGGCGAGCAGTAATCGCGTATAGCGGGCATCACCTGCCATTTCACCGCACATGGAAACCGGTATTTGATGTTTTCTGCCAGCTTCCAAGGTCATGTGAATCAATTTCAATACGGCGGGATGGAGCGGATCATAAAGATAGTTAACGTGGTCATCAATGCGGTCAATGGCCAGCGTATACTGAATCAAATCGTTGGTACCAATTGATAAAAAGTCGACATGGCGGGCAAACATCTCCGCGCAAACTGCACTGGCTGGAATTTCAATCATCGCGCCAATTTCAATATGTCGGTCATACTCCAGACCTTCCCGATCCAGCTCTGCTTTACATTGTTCCAACAGATTTCTTGCTTGAAATAATTCATTCATCGTTGAAATCATCGGGAACATGATTTTGATTTTGCCAAAGGCAGAAGCCCGCAAAATGGCGCGTAGCTGTGTCCTAAACATTGCCGGTTGCGTCAGACACAGTCGTATGGCGCGTAACCCCAAAGCAGGATTGGTGACAATGTTTTGTGACAGTTGCCGTCCGCCATCAACCGTTTTGTCGGCACCAAGATCGAAGGTTCGAATAGTGACAGGTTGACCATTCATCCCCTCCACAACATCGCGATAGGCTGCCAACTGTTCTTCTTCTTCTGGCGGTGAGAGCCGGTTCATATAGAGAAACTCAGTACGATACAGGCCAATGCCTTGGGCGCCAGCAGCAGAAATGGTACTGATATCCTCTGGCAATTCGGCGTTAGCCAGTAAAGTAATGGCTTTGCCATCCCGGGTTTTTGTTGGTTGAGATTTATAGCGGCTGAGCGAGGAAATATGCTCATCAAAAGCGCGCAATCGACGCTGGAATTCATTGGTCGTGGTTTCATCTGCCCCGGCAATCATAATGCCGGCCTCACCATCGACAATCAGCGGTTCATTATCCTGAACATAACGTCGTACTGACTCGACACCAATAATCGCGGGGATACCAAGACTTCTGGCCAAAATGGTCGTATGCGAGGTGGCGCCACCGTGTTCTGTGACAAAAGCAGCAATGCCCTGATGCTGCATAAGAACCGTATCTGCTGGTGTTAAATCTTCGGCGATAATGATATGGCCTTTGAGTCGTCCATCTGGAATCTCATGATCGGCCACTTCCTGATCGGCCAATATCCGGTGCACACGATTGATAACATGATCAATATCATCACGCCGGGTACGCAGGTAAGGATCATCCATTTCGTTAAACACATTAATGAGGGCATCACGCTGTAATTGAAGTGCCCACTCTGCGTTGCAACGACGCTCACGAATCATTTCTACAGGAACCTTATTCAGTGAGGAATCACTGAGCATCAAAATATGCGTATCGATAAACGACGTGATGTCCGAAGGCGCATTGGCAGGAATATGGTTGCGAATAGATTTGAGTTGCTGTTTTGCTTGACTCAGGGCATCTAATAATCGGTCAACTTCCTGTTGTATTGCAAAAGCAGGAATCAGATATTCTCGGACATCTGGCTGATTATGAAACAGAATATGTGCACGCCCGATGGCGATGCCACGAGAGACACCAATACCCTGAAGCTCCAGCGTCATTGGCCTTCTCCAAAATAATCGTTAATCAAGATGCCAATGTCTTGCAGTGCCTGTTCTTCATCATCCCCTTCGGCAACAACCGTAATTTGCGTCCCTTTGGCCGCCGCCAGCATCATGACACCCATAATACTTTTGCCGTTGACTTCCCGATTGTCTCGTCTGACCCGAATATCAGCACTAAACTCGGACGCTTTGGTGACGAACTTAGCGGCAGCGCGCGCATGCAAACCAAGCTTGTTAATGATGGTAAACGTTTGCTCAGTCATGATAAATAACCCGAATGATGGCAACGCACAATGCCTTCCTGACCGCCACTGATGGCTTTTATTTCAAGCTCATCAAGTGACAGTGCCGGGTAATTGAGCACGCGAATTAACATGGGAAGATTCAAGCCGGAAACAATGCGGATATCATTCCGATCTGAAACAGCACACGCAATATTGCTTGGCGTAGAGCCAAACATATCTGTCAAAATGAGAATACCATGTCCCTGATCTAGTCCAAGTAACTCCTGATCTAGCTGTTTACGAATCGCCTCAGGATTGTCTTTGACTTCAATAGAGATGACTTTGGTTGGCAGCGGACAACATGAAAGCATTTGCCTTGCCGTATTAATAAGTTCCGTACCGATATGGTTATGCGATACGATTAAAACGCCTACCGTCATTAGTGCGGGGACCTGTGCTAAAGCGGGGTAATTGGCCTGAATGTAATGTATATCAGGGTATTTCGCAAATTTCAGTGTTGTTTTTGTTTGCTGTATTACTAAACCGAGCCTGCGATTTCAGGCGTTGGGTTGGATCGTGACTTCAACCATAAAGCAACCCTTGAGGGTAATGGGAGAGGATTGCTAACAGTTAGCGATAATTTTGGTAGCGCTTTCCCTGCCAGCATTTCGACAGTTGCTGACTCGTCAAGCAACGCTGTCGGTGTCAATGATAATGAAATTACAGCATCAATCTTGGCAGCTGGACAAAACGCATCACTGCCAAACATAGCTCGAATATCCAGTAAGCCGAGTTCACGATGATGTAACAGGCCGATAATTTTCGGTGGGCAACGTGCCGTTAACCAATCGTTATCGGACACGATATCAATACAATCGTCAGCAACTAATTGTCCGCCAAGTTCAATCAGGGCGAGCGCCAAACTGCTTTTGCCAACGCCTGGCTGGCCGGTAATGAGCAACCCAGTCTGTTGCCAGACAACCATTACGCCATGTTGATAGCGCGTAATGTTTGCGCTCATGAGACTAATCTTCGTCTAATGACAATAAATACTCAAATATCGCATCAGCACTGCCTGCATGGCGAATTTTTCCGCAGCAATCGGCATCGCGAAATATACTCACCAATCGTGATAAATGCTGTAGATGATTTTCTGAATCATCTTCTGGTACCAGCAGACCAAAAGCGATATCAACTGGCTGTCCATCAGCAGATTCAAAATCTACCGGTTCACTTAAGGTGAGCATGGCTGCCATGGTATGGGTTAAACCTGGAACGCGGGCATGGGGGATCGCAATACCTTTGCCGAGTCCGGTACTGCCCAAACGTTCCCGTTCAAGCAGTACCTGAAAGACTTTATCGGCAGACAGCGCTTCGCTGTTAGCCGCCAGCAAGTGACTGAGGTTTTCCAGTACTCTTTTTTTACTGGTGGCTTCATCCTGATAACTAATATTATCGGCATTGACTAACAGCGCAGCGATCAGCATGAGTCAGCCCTTAACTCGCATTATGTTTTTTCATGGCACCATCCGCTTGATGGTGATTGGTGATTTTATCTTTGTGTTTAATAATCTGGCGATCCAGTTTGGCAACCAGATTTTCAATTGCGCTGTACATGTTTTCCTGCTCATCAGAAGCGAACAGATCGGCGCCACTGACATGGACCGTCGCCTCGGCTTTTTGTCGCTCTTTTTCGACGGACAAAACCACATGAACGTTGGTCATATGGTCAAAATGACGGGTCAGTTTTTCAAATTTTTTGTTGACGTGATCACGAAGACTATCGGTGATGTCTAAATGTTGTCCGCTTAAGTTTAATTGCATAATGCTTCACTCCTGTTGGTGGATGAAAACTGGTTTACACCAGTCGCTTACGCTCGTTTGACGGAGGGATAAACAAGGTTTCCCGGTATTTAGCAATGGTACGTCTTGCAACATTGATCCCCTGTTCTTTGAGAATATCAGCAATTTTACTGTCGCTCAGCGGTTTTCTTGGGTTCTCGGCTGCGACCAGTTTTTTAATAATAGCTCGAATTGCCGTTGCTGAACATTCGCCGCCGCTTTCGGTGCCGACATGACTGGAGAAAAAGTATTTCAGCTCAAAAATACCGCGGGGCGTATGTAGATATTTGCGGGTTGTGACTCGCGAGATCGTAGATTCATGCATTTCAACCGTTTCAGCAATGTCTGCCAACACGAGTGGCTTCATGGCTTCATCGCCGTGATCCAGAAAATCGCGTTGTCTGTCGACGATGGCTTGCGTTACTTTGAGTAGCGTTTCATTGCGACTTTGCAGACTTTTCAGGAACCAGCGCGCTTCCTGCAGGTTATTTTTCAGATAAGTATTTTCGGCACTGTTATCTGCCCGATTAATTAATTGAGCATAATGGTCGGCAATTTGTAATTTTGGCGCATTGTCAGGATTCAAAGACAAACGCCACTGGCCTTGATATTTACGTGCATAAATATCTGGTACCACATATTCGGTATTGTCCCGCTGGATTAATGTGCCAGGCCGCGGGTTCAAAAGTTGTATCTGACGCACCAGATCAGTCAGTTCGTCATCACTGACTTTGAGGGCTCGTTTGATTGCGACATAATCACGTTTTGCCAAGGTGTCCAGATGTTGATCAATCAACGCCGTCAATACATCCAGATGCTGGACGGCATCTGCATCGAACAGACGAAGTTGGATCAATAAGCATTCCCGCAGATCTCTGGCACCGACGCCGACCGGATCAAAATGTTGAATGCGATGTAAGACAGTTTCGATTTCGTCTAATTCGATTTCTTCAAAATCATCGCCCAGCGTCAGTTGAATGTCTTCAAGCGTGCATTTGAGGTAGCCATCGTCTTCAATGGAGTCGATTATTGCCGTCGCAATGGCATATTCAATTTCAGTAAATGGCGTCAGGCGCATCTGCCACAGAAGATGTTGTTGCAGGGTATCACCACTCTCATCGTGACCATCCCGCTCAAAATCTGATTCTGCGGTGTTTACAGAGGTTGAGGCTGTATAGGTTGTCTGGTCGTAAACATCATCCCACTGACTATCAACAGGTAACTCTTCTGGAATATCACGATTTTCGAGTTCACTGATTTCTCGACTATCGTGGTCTTCATCGCGCTTTTCAGGCGCATCAGATTCACCGTCGAAATCAAAGTCTTCTTCAACTTCAAGCAGGGGATTCGTTTCGAGAACTTCCTGAATTTCTACTTGAAGCTCTAACGAAGAAAGTTGTAGCAGACGAATGGCCTGTTGTAACTGCGGCGTCATCGACAGGCTTTGGCCTACACGTAGCTGTAATGATGGTTTCACTTAAATGCGCGACGAGTTGTTATGACCATGTGTCAATGTTACCGCAAAGCTCCTGCCATTGCCTATACAACAAATCAAAATTTCACAGCAAATAAGGTAACCAGCTTGTTTTGCTGATATTGATCACATTAATTTAAGGCGTAAGCAGTCCCAGACGTTCACAAACCGTTAATACCGGCTGGGTTTTGTTCATTGTGTAAAAATGTAGTCCTGGCACATCCAGATCCAGCAATTGCTGGGTAAAATCAGTCAGGAAATCGGTTGTAAAAGCTTGCAATGAAGCCGTGTCGTCATGAAATGCTTCAAGCCGCTTACTCAACCAGCGCGGAATTTCAGCTCCGCAGCCGGCGGAGAAGCGAGCTAACTGGGAATAATTATTGATCGGCATGATGCCCGGAATGATGGGAATATCCAGTTCCGCCTGCTCACAGCGATCGACAAAATATAAATACGCGTCAATATTGTAAAAATATTGGGTAATGGCACTATCGGCACCTGCATCGACTTTGCGTACGAAGTTGTCAAAATCAATGTTGGCATTCGGCGCTTGTGGGTGTACCTCAGGATAAGCGGCAACTTCAATCGTAAAATGATCTCCCGTTTCGGCACGGATGAATTCTACTAACTCATTTGCATAGCGAAACTCTCCCGGATCACGCATCCCGGACGGCAGGTCACCACGTAAGGCAACCAGTCTGGAAATGTCGTTATCGATGAATGTTTGTAAAATCTGGCGAATCCCTTGGCGAGATGAACCGACGCAAGAGAGATGCGGCGCGGCATCTATGCCGGTTGTAGCGGCACGTTGCTGAATCGCAATCACGGCATCAAGCGTATTGTGTTGTGTCGAGCCACCGGCGCCAAACGTGACCGAATAAAAAGCCGGTTGGAGTTCGGCAAGTTCTGTTGCCACCTGCAAAAATGTGTTGACGCCTTTCTCTGTTTTAGGAGGGAAAAACTCGCAACTGATAATAGGGGATTTAGCCATTTTCTTCCTCGCAAAAACAGGCTGGTGGGGAGCAAGTTCAGCTCCCCTGCTAAGGGTTAATAGCGATAGTGTTCTGGTTTGTAAGGACCGGTTTTCGGTAATCCTAGGTATTGTGATTGCGCTTCGGTCATTTCTGTTAGTTTGGCGCCAATACGAGTTAAATGTAATTTTGCCACTTTTTCATCAAGGCGTTTTGGCAATACATAGACTTTATTTTCATAGTTCTGGTGATTTTGCCAAAGTTCGATTTGCGCCATCACTTGATTAGTGAATGAGGCAGACATGACAAAGCTGGGGTGACCCGTAGCGCAGCCCAAATTAACCAGACGACCCTCAGCCAATAAGATAATGCGTTTGCCATCAGGGAAGATAACGTGATCAACTTGAGGCTTGATATTTTCCCATTCGTATTGGCGTAGGGAAGCGACATCGATTTCATTATCAAAATGACCAATATTGCAGACAATGGCTTCATTTTTCATAGCCGTCATGTGCTCATGATTGATCACATTGATGTTGCCAGTTGCCGTTACAAAGATATCGGCTTTATCCGCAACGTCTTCAAGAGTCACGATGCGATAGCCTTCCATCGCGGCCTGTAATGCGCAGATAGGATCAATTTCAGTTACCAGAACGGTTGCTCCCATACCGCGAAAAGCTTGAGCGCAACCTTTACCGACGTCACCATAGCCTAAGACGACGCAGATTTTGCCGGCAACCATGACGTCGGTTGCACGCTTGATACCATCCAGCAAGGACTCACGACATCCATATAAATTATCAAATTTCGATTTGGTAACCGAGTCGTTCACATTGATAGCCGGGACTTTAAGACTGCCGTCGCGCATCATTTCATAAAGGCGATGCACACCGGTGGTGGTTTCTTCTGATAGTCCGCGCACTTGTTCCAGTAATTCGGGGTAATCGCTATGCATCAGTTGGGTTAAATCCCCGCCATCGTCGAGAATCATGTTTGGCCGCCAGCCATCTGGGCCTAGAATCGTTTGACGAATACACCAAACAGCTTCTTCTTCGGTTTCACCTTTCCAGGCAAATACGGGAATTCCCTGATCGGCGATGGCCGCTGCAGCATGATCCTGAGTCGAAAAAATATTACAGGATGACCAACGCACCTCTGCGCCAAGTTCGACTAATGTTTCAATGAGTACAGCAGTTTGAATGGTCATATGCAGACAGCCTGCAATGCGGGCACCTTGTAATGGTGCTTGACCTTGATATTCGTCGCGTAATGCCATCAGGCCAGGCATTTCACTTTCCGCAATTTTAATTTCCTGATGTCCCCATTTCGCCAAGTTAATATCAGCAACTTTATAATCGGGAGTCAGATTTTCGACAGCAGCATGAGAGGTCATAGTATTCAATTTCCTAATAAATTATTTGAGGCCAGCCGCATTGCGCAACAGTGGGGCAAGGTTGGTTTGTTCCCAAGGGAACGCCACGTCTTCACGGCCAAAATGACCGTAAGCAGCTGTGGCCTGATAAATCGGTCTAACCAGATCCAGCATCTTGATAAGGCCGACCGGGCGCAAATCAAAATGTTCACGTACCAGCTGGACTAATTTGGCTTCGTCAATCTTGCCGGTGCCAAAGGTATCGATACTGATCGAAGTCGGTTCAGCGACGCCTATAGCATAAGAAATCTGAATTTCACAACGCTCAGCCAAGCCGGCGGCAACGATATTTTTAGCGACATAGCGACCCGCGTACGCCGCACTGCGATCAACTTTGGAAGGATCTTTGCCTGAAAAGGCGCCACCACCATGACGTGCCATACCACCGTAAGTATCGACAATAATTTTTCTTCCAGTCAGACCGCAGTCGCCAACCGGACCGCCAATAATAAACTGACCAGTCGGATTGATATGATATGCGGTTTGCGAAGTTAACCATTCAGATGGTAAGACGGGTTTAATGATATGTTCCATCACCGCTTCGTGCAGATCTTTCTGGCTGATGTCTGGGTTGTGTTGAGTGGATAATACGACGGCATCAACACCAACGGGTTTACCGTTCTCATAAACAAAAGTAATCTGGCTTTTCGCATCTGGACGTAGCCAAGGTAATTCCCCTGAGCGACGAACTTGCGATTGTTGTTTGACGAGACGATGCGCGTAAGTAATGGGCGCAGGCATTAATACATCGGTTTCATTACTGGCATAGCCAAACATCAGGCCCTGATCCCCAGCACCTTGCTCGTCTTCATTACCGCGGTCAACGCCCATGTTTATATCGGGCGATTGTTTGCCAATGACAGACATGACGCCACAGGTTTCACCGTCAAAACCCACATCAGAACTAGTGTAGCCAATGTCTTTAATCGTTTTGCGAACGATGTCTTCAATATCGACCCAGGCTTCGGTGGTGATTTCACCGGCAATAATGGCAACCCCCGTTTTTATCAACGTTTCACAAGCCACACGCGCTTTGGGGTCCTGGGTAATGATGGCATCAAGTATGGCATCAGAAATTTGATCGGCGACTTTATCTGGATGACCTTCTGAAACAGATTCAGAGGTAAAGAGATAAGCACGACTCATAGACTGCATCCTTAGTTAGGGGGCGGGTAGGTACAGATAGCAGAATGGTGAGAAAAGTTCAGAGACGATGCCCATTACTACCAGTGACCTGTTAATAATGAACGCCGTTTTATGCTACATCATTGAATAAGCCTAGCAGAATCGGTGTCTGTCGCAGCGTTCCTTATTCAACTGCAATATGTTAATTCATCTTGGGAAAATTACAAGTAAATCCGGCCGTTAAAACAGTAACGTATGGCCCTGCTGCTTCAGCCATTGCCGCTGAATTTTAAAATCAGGCATCTGCTCCCCGACTAATCGCCAGAATGCCGGGCTGTGATTCATCTCTTGCAAATGGCAAAGCTCATGGATCAAGACATAATCGATAACCGAAATCGGTGCCTGAACCAGTTGCCAGTTCAGCCGAATTTCGCCGCCAGCGTGACAACTCCCCCATCGTGACTTGTAATAACGTACCCGAAACCTGGCTGGCATGAGGCCGGTTTTTTTGGCAATCTGCCAACCGCGTTGTGGCAGATAATCTGTGGCTAATGTTTGATAAGCTTCGCTTAATTTATTTTTGGCGATCCTTTGATCTGAATCTGTCGGCAGTTTTAACTGTATTTGTTCGTCGTTCAATATAAAGGATGAGGTTAATTGTGGCTTGAAGCGTAATTGTAACGACTGGCCTAAATAGGGTTGCTGTGAGTTGTTGTTATAGCGACGAACCGGCTGATTGAGCTGTTTTTTTAGCGAGTTTTTCAGCCACTCTTGTTTTTGCTCAAGAAACTTCTCTCCTAAGGATAATGGGCAACGCCAGGGTAAATGTAAGCTGATCCTATTATCAGTGACTTTGATTGCTACCGATTTTCGACGTCGGTCACGACGAATCGAAACCGGCTGGTTTTCAAAGAAAAGTTGTGGGGGTTGGTGAGTCTTTTTACGAAACATCCGCGCATTTTAACCGTTGATTTGCGAAAATAGATATTTTGTCATTGGAAATATTGTGAACACTGCGCTTAAACTGGCTCATCGATTATCCGTCGCGCCCATGCTGGATTGGACTGATCGTGATTTTCGCTATTTATGCCGATTATTGTCGAAACGCGCCATGCTGTATACCGAAATGGTAACTACCGGGGCGTTATTGCATGGTGATGTGGCCCGCTTTTTGGCACATGATGCACAAGAATATCCCTTGGCTTTACAGTTGGGTGGATCTGATCCAGAGGATTTAGCGACTTGTGCCAAGCTGGCTGAGTCAGCCGGTTTTCAGGAAATAAATTTGAATATTGGCTGCCCCAGTGATCGCGTTCAAAATGGTCAATTTGGCGCCTGCTTGATGGCTAGTCCAGAATTAGTTGCAGATGGCATCGCTGCCATGAAAGCCGCAGTGCGTATTCCCGTGACGGTCAAAACACGATTAGGAATAGATGACCAAGATAGTTATGCATTTTTGTGGCAATTCGTTAATGCGGTTAACCAGGCAGGGGCGGATGCGTTGATTTTGCATGCGCGCAAAGCGTGGTTACAGGGGTTAAGCCCAAAGCAAAATCGCGAAATCCCATCACTGGATTATGATCGCGTTTATCAGATAAAAGCCGATTTTCCTGAGCTGCATCTCGATATCAATGGCGGCATTCAGACGCTTGAGCAGGCGGCATGCCATTTGGAAAAAGTAGATGGGGTGATGATTGGACGAGCGGTCTATAATCAACCACATCTTCTCGCATGGGTTGATCAAAAACTTTTTGGTGACGACACGCCAGTCATTAGTGAAACAGAGGTTGTAGAGAGCATGATCCCCTACATCGAGAGACGTCTTGATGAAGGTCGGCCTTTAAAATCAATCACTCGGCATATGTTGGGATTATTTCAAGGCCAACCTGGTGCACGCCGCTGGCGGCGCCATCTGAGCGAAAATGCTCACTTGTCTGGCGCCGATACCGGAGTCATTCGTGAGGCATTAAAACAGCTTAGTTAACGGTTAGCTTCTGAGGCCGGTTCCTTTTTTTAATAAATGCAAGGCATACCAAGTCAGACTGGCAATAAACAATAAAATAATGACAAATGCTGCGACAACAGGTACATCACTCGTCCCTAACAAGCCGTAGCGGAAGGCATTTACCATGTAGAGAACAGGGTTGAGCAGAGACAGTTTCTGCCAGACTTCCGGCAACAGACTAATGGAATAAAACACGCCTCCTAAATAGGTTAATGGTGTCAAAACAAAGGTCGGAATAATGGAAATTTCGTCAAAACTGCGAGCATAAACGGCGTTAATAAATCCACCAAGGGCAAACAAGATAGCGCTCAGTACCACCATGCTCAGCGTAACCCCCCAGTGCTGCACCGACAGGTCGGTAAAAAACAAGGCCACAATAGTAACAATTACCCCAATCAGCAGGCCGCGAGCTGTGCCACCAACGACATAGCCGGCAAGAATCAAATAATTGGGTACGGGCGCCACAATTAACTCTTCAATGTGGTTTTGAAACTTGGCACTAAAAAAAGATGAGGCTACGTTGGCATAGGCATTGTTGATAATTGACATCATAATCACGCCGGGCGCGATGTAAGCCATATAATCAAATCCGTCCATCGCGCCTATACGGCTACCAATGAGACTGCCAAAAATAATGAAATACAGGGTCATGGTTATTGCCGGCGGCAACAGTGTCTGTGCCCATATACGCAAAAACCGGCGTACCTCACGAATGACAATGGTACTAAAAGCAATCCAATGCTGGCGGTGACGCGTTGTCGTCATTTGGGTTGCTCCGATGGTTTAACGAGTTTCAGGAATAATTCTTCCAGCCGATTGACCTTGTTTTTCATACTGCCAACCTGAATGTTACGCGCCGTAAGAAACTGGAATAAACCGTTTAAATTGTCACGTCGGTTGATTTCGACTTCCAGTGTTGTGGCATCAATCAAGTGATAATCCAAACCTTGCAAACAACTGGTATCAGTGAGTTCTTGCTGCAAGTCCAGCACAAAAGTCTCTTTATCCAATCGATTTAGCAGTGACTTCATATCGGTATTTTCCACTATTTCACCTTTGTCGATAATGGCGATGTTTCGACATAGGTTTTCGGCTTCTTCCAGATAGTGAGTAGTCAGGATAATGGTTGTGCCTTGACGGTTTATGTCACGTAAAAAAGTCCACATGGATCGGCGCAACTCTATGTCAACACCGGCGGTTGGTTCATCCAAAATTAACAATTTAGGTTGATGAACCAGCGCCCTTGCAATCATTAAACGTCGTTTCATACCGCCCGACAATGAGCGAGAAGGGGTAAAACGTTTCTCCCAGAGGCCTAACTGTTTCAGTAACGCATCGGCGCGAGGTTCCGCTTCATTTGCAGCCAACCCATAGTAACCGGCCTGCGTTAGCAGGATATGTTTGACCTGTTCAAAACCATTAAAATTAAATTCTTGTGGTACCAGACCGATGTAACTTTTTGCCAGTTCAGGATCCTCATCCAAATCAGCATCAAAGACCTGAATTTGCCCCGCTGTTTTGGTGACGAGGGAGGTAATCAAACCAATCGTGGTCGATTTACCTGCTCCGTTCGGCCCTAGTAATGCAAAAAAGTCCCCATCCTGCACGGTGAGGTTTATCTCTTTCAATGCTTGCAAGCCGTTATCGTAGGTTTTGCTTAAATTATTCAGCGATAGTGCGGTCAAAATGGTTATATCTCGGGCAGAAATGAGCTGGCTAGATTATCATGCCATTATGTCAGATCAAATTTTCGTGCCAAGAGTTCCGCCGGCATCTGAATCAGAGTTAATGGAGCGCTGTCGCGCCATTTCAGGCAAAACTTTGGGCCAACTTGCAGCGTCAGCGGACGTTGTTGTACCCAAAGATTTGCGACGCCATAAGGGGTGGGTCGGCGGCTTTTTAGAATCATTGCTTGGCGCTGATGCTGGCACATCGGCAAGGCCAGATTTTACCCAATTAGGCATTGAACTGAAAACCTTACCCTTAGCGGCCACAGGCATGCCCAAAGAATCTACGTATGTCTGTACGGTAGACATGTCAGAGTATGGTGAGATGCCCTGGGAACAGAGTTGGTTGAGACGAAAGCTTGCGAAAGTGCTATGGTTACCAGTGGAAGGCGTTTCAGCGGTTCCCTTGATTGATCGGTATGTCGGTATGGGGTTTTTATGGTCACCGGATAGCCAACAAGCCGCTTTGCTAAGGCAGGATTGGGAAGAGTTAATGGAAATGCTGCTGACGGTGGGACCAGAATCGGTTACGGCTCGGCAAGGTGAAGTGTTACAGATCCGGCCTAAAGCGGCGAATAGTCGGATGCAGGTTGCAGGATTAACCATGGATGGAGAACAAACGCAAATTAACCCGCGAGGGTTTTATTTGCGACCGGCCTTTACCAAAGCCATTCTGGATAGCAATAAAGCTTGCCGATAGGTTGCTGGTAAAGGCAGAATGATGCGATGGAGAAGGAATCACCTGTGCAAAAATTAACTGCGCTTGTTGTCGATGCGGCGGCTGGCTTTCGTGAGCAAGCAAAATCAATTCTAACGGCAGCAGGCTTCAACGTTGAAGTGGCTGAAAATGGTCAGCAAGCCCTGACTTTGGCAAGTGCCGGTCGGTTTCGGCTGATTTGTTGCAGTGATGATTTGCCTGATATCGCGGGCAGTGATTTTTGCGGTCAGCTCCGCGCGCTGGATGGTTATGATTATGCGGCGGTGTTAATCATGACGGACAATGATAACGCCAGAAAATTAAAACAGGCTTTACTGGCAGGCGCGACCGATATTTTCAACAAGCATGATACCCAAGAGTTAGAAATATATGTTCGTCGGCTAGCGGAGCGAGAGACACGTCATTTATCGGGGCGCGTCTTGTTCATTGAAGACTCTCGGGTATTACAGACAATCATCATCGATTTGCTGACCGATATGGGCCTCGATGTGGATGCATACACCTTTGCCGAAGAGGCTTGGGCCGCTTTTAGTGGTGGTGATTATGATTTGGTTATCACCGATATCATGCTGGAAGGGAGTATGAGTGGCATTACACTCGTTCGCAAAATCCGCAGATTACGGGAAGAGTCTGGGAACTTACCGATTATTGCAACGTCTGGCTTTGATAATATGTCCCGCAAGATTGAGCTTTTTCAGTTAGGCGTCAACGATTTTGTTTCTAAGCCTATCAACCGTGAGGAATTACGTCAGCGGGTTTTTAATCACATTACCAGTTATCAAAATGTGCGTGAACTGCGTGCGCAACAGAATTCACTTTATAGCCTCGCTATGCTCGATCAGTTGACGCAATTATTTAATCGTCATGCGCTGAGAGAGTTTGCGGGTAAGTATTTCAGCGAGGCTTATCGATTTAACCGGACGTTGTCTATGGCAGTGTTGGATCTAGATCATTTTCGTGATTTAAATGATAAATATGGCCATGACAAAGGGGATCAAGTGCTGGCCGAACTAGGCAACTGGCTGAAGCGACATGTTCGTGATGAGGATATGATAGCGCGATGGGCTGGCGAAGAGTTCGTCATGTTATTGCCAGGTTGTGATGCCCCAGCTGCCGTCGTATTAATGCAACGTATGCAAAAGCGGCTGCAACGCTTCAAGCCGGCAAATATGACGATTTCACTTAGTGTTGGCGTGGCCGAGATGCGACACGAGCCCCAGGATAATTTGAATACGCTGTTTGAATTAGCGGACCGGGCAATGTATCAAGCAAAAATGGCGGGTCGCAACTGTGTCCGCCAGTATCAAACAGAAGAGGGCGAAACGCTTTAATGATAGCGGTTTGAGAAGTCAACGCACTGTTGTTGGGTCAACATAAAAATGCCTTGGCCGCCTTGCTCAAAACTTAACCATAAAAAATCCATTTCTGGCCATGTTTCCATCACGGTAACGTCACTATGGCCTACTTCGACAAACAGCAGACCATTCTCAGTCAGATGCGTTGCTGCACCAATAATAATTTGCCTTACTAAGGCAAGGCCATTATCGTCAGCACGTAAGGCGTCGACGGGTTCATGGCGATATTCTGCAGGCAAATCCGCCATTTCATCATCACTGACATAAGGTGGGTTACTCACGATTAAATCGTATTGCTTATCCGCAAGGTTTTGCCATAAATCTGAGGTAATTAAATGGAGCCTGTCTTGCAGTTGATGTTTGTGTTGATTAATTTTGGCAACTTCAAGTGCCGCATCACTAATATCAACGGCATCGATGTCAGCATCAGGAAATACATGCGCTAAGGCGATAGCAATACATCCACCGCCCGTACACATATCGAGAATATGACTTGTGTCATCGGGCGAGCTCAGCCAAGGACTGAACCGGTCAGAAATCAATTCTGCAAAAGGCGAGCGGGGGATTAGAACGCGCTCATCAACGTAAAACGGAAGACCAAGAAACCAAGCCTCTTGGGTTAAATAAGGTACGGGAACCCGTTCTTCTATGCGTTTTTTGATTAAAATCATTAGCGCTGTTTTTTCTGCGCTAGTCAGTCGGGCATCCAGAAATAATTCAGGTACCTCGCCAACCGGTAAGTTCAGGTGGTGTAGGATGAGCTGCGATGCATCGTTAAAAGCATCTTCAGTACCATGACCAAAAAATAATCCAGTTTCCTCAAAGCGTGAAGTCGTCCAGCGCAGAAAATCCCGCAAGGTCATTAATTCTACCGTTGCGGAATCGTAATCAATGGTCATGAATGATCAGTAATATCAACAAAGTGGCCAGCGATTGCGGCGGCGGCAGCCATTGCAGGGCTGACTAGATGGGTTCGCCCACCTTGGCCTTGACGACCTTCAAAGTTACGGTTTGAGGTCGAAGCGCAATGTTCGCCTGCTTCCAATCGATCGGCATTCATAGCAAGGCACATCGAGCATCCTGGGTCACGCCACTCAAAACCGGCCGCAATAAAGATTTTATCCAACCCCTCTTGCTCAGCTTGCTGTTTTACCAGGCCCGAACCCGGCACAACCATTGCCTGTTTGACACTGCTCGCGACTCGGCCACCTTGTATAGCACTGGCAGCCTCACGCAAATCTTCAATGCGCGAATTGGTACATGAGCCAATAAAGACCCGGTCCAGATGAATGTCAGTAATGGCTTGGTTTGCATTCAATCCCATGTATTTTAGTGCTTTTTCCATGCCGTTGCGTTTGACGGCGTCAGCCTCGCCAGAAGGATCTGGAACCATAGCGCTGACTGGCACGACCATTTCTGGTGAGGTGCCCCAGGTGACCTGAGGTTTGATGTCTTCCGCCTTCAGTACCACGACTTTGTCAAAATACGCATCGGGATCAGAGTGTAATTGCCGCCATGCCGTTACCGCCTTGTCCCAATTTTCGTCTTGTGGGGAAAACGGGCGGTTTTTGAGGTAATTAATAGTTGTGTCATCGACCGCAATCATACCGGCGCGGGCGCCTGCTTCAATCGTCATGTTGCAGACAGTCATACGACCTTCCATACTTAACGCTTGGATCGCTTCGCCAGCAAATTCAATCGCATAGCCAGTACCGCCAGCAGTACCAATTTCACCGATAATCGCCAACACAATATCTTTGGCAGTAATACCCGGTTTGACATGTCCTTCGACACGAACCTGCATATTTTTTGATTTTCGTTGAATCAGGCACTGTGTGGCCATCACATGTTCAACTTCCGAGGTACCAATCCCAAAGGCCAGCGCGCCAAAAGCGCCATGTGTAGAAGTATGTGAGTCACCGCAAACGACCGTCATGCCGGGCAGGGTTGCGCCTTGTTCCGGACCCACCACATGCACAATGCCCTGCCGCATATCGCTCAGGCCAAATTCGGTAATGCCAAACTGCGCGCAATTTTGGTCAAGTGTCTCGACTTGTAACCGGGAAATCGGATCAGCAATGCCTTTCTCGCGATCTGACGTCGGTACATTGTGATCCGGGGTTGCCAAGATAGCACTTAATCGATAAGGCTGACGACCGGCTAGACGCAACCCTTCAAATGCCTGTGGAGAAGTGACTTCATGAACTAAATGGCGATCAATATATATCAATGCAGTACCGTCGCTCTCGCTACGCACTACATGTTGATCCCACAGTTTGTCGTAAAGGGTTTTCGCGGTCATCGTAATGTACTACAAATTTCAGTAAACAGGTCATTATACAACGATATATGGAGACGCTCTATTATCAAATCAACTGACGTTAAATTGAAGCAAAAAAAAGGCAGCCCGGAGGCTGCCTTTTTGGCATATGACTTCAGGAACAGTGGTTATTCCATATTGGCATGCCGGTACCGCATATCTTCTTCTGCGATGCCTTTCTCATGGATAAGATAAGAAATTGTGGCTTCGAGAAAAATCAATGTGGAAAGTTCAAACATGGTGCCCATGGGCAGGCCTTTAGTTGTTGCAAAGCTGCCATCGTTACCGATTTGAACCGTTTGGTCTGCAATATCGCCAATTGTGGATTTTGATTTAGAGCAAATCAGAATCACTTTTGCGCCTTCTGACTTGGCCTTATTGGCGAATGAAACCAGTTGAGTGGTTTCCCCTGACCCGGAAATGACGATCAGAAGATCACCACTACGGATACTTGGGGTAGCAACTTCACCCTGAACATAGGTTTCATAACCACTATGCATCAATCTCATACCCAGGAAATTACCTACTAGCTTGGAACGACCAGCACCTGTAATGAAGATACGCTTGGCATCATCACACATAGAAACCAGTTTGGCTTCATAAGATTCTTCCGTCGCGCCAAGAATGTCAGTGATTTTGTTTAACAGTAGATCACGATGCATTATTTAGTTTCCTTATTTTTATGCTTAGGCTGCGTCAACCAGTGCACGCAGTTCTTTAGCAGATTCTGCTGGAGAAGGCGCGCCGTAGATAGCTGCACCAACAACAACGATAGCCGCACCTGCTTGTACACAGCTTTGGATAGTGTCTTTGTTGATACCACCAGCAACAGAAACTTTAACATTCAGACCCAGACCAGTGATGGTTTTCAGATCTTCGAATGGTGTTTGACCTGCAGCTTGTGCGTCCAGACCAGTGTGAACACCGATGATGTGCGCGCCGTTAGTTGCTGCATCTTTAGCAACAGCAGCTTTATCTTCAACACCGATCAAGTCGATTTGAGCTTCGCCGTTGTTTGCGTTAGCCGCTTTGATAACCCCTTTCATGGTCGCCATATCAGAAGCGCCCAGAACAGTTGTGATGTCACCACCAGCTTCAAAGAAAGGAGTGGCTTCGTATTCGCCCGCATCCATTGTTTTCAGGTCAACCAGGATTTTCTTGTCTGGGTGAGCAGCTTTCAGTGCTTTAACCAGTTTCAGACCGTTGTATTTGATGCAAGGGGTACCAATTTCCAGAATATCGACGTAAGGAGCGACTTGTTCAGCCAGCGCCATTGTTGCGTCAAAATCCAGTGAGTCCAGAGCCATTTGAATTTCAGCCATGTTGTTTACTCCTAAAGTTAAAAAATGATCCCATTATGGTTAACGGGTTTTTCTTATCAGCAATTAGAACAGCGTGCTGTTCCAAAAGACTGTGTTGTCCGGTCGGGTAGTTCAACCGACCGGACGGGTGCTAATGATGTTCGATTAGCTTTCCAGCTCTGCCAGACGTGATGCCAGCAGTTCTTCCAAGGTTTCCAGCGCCTTAGCAAAACCATCAATGCCTTCGGACAATTTCTCTGCCGCCATGCGGTTTTCATCATGCATTTTGTCGAAAGTGGCTTTATCGATACTGATTTTATCGATGTTGGCATTGGCTGCTTTCTCTGGAGACAGTTTACGTTCCAGCGTGCCTTCTGTTTTTTGCAACTCATCTAACAGAGCAGGCGAAATGGTCAGCAAGTCAACACCGGCCAGTTCAGTGATTTCACCCACATTACGGAAGCTGGCGCCCATGACTTCAGTGTTATAGCCAAACTTTTTGTAGTAGCTATAGATTTCGGTGACAGAAAGTACACCTGGATCTTCATGAGAAGCATATGAATCACGACCGGTATCTTTTTTGTACCAGTCAAGAATGCGGCCAACGAATGGTGAAATCAGTGTGATACCGTTTTCTGCGCAAGCAATTGCCTGGTGCAGACCGAACAGCAATGTCAAATTACAGTGAATGTTTTCTTTTTCCAGCACCGCAGCAGCCTGAATACCTTCCCAGGTTGACGCGATTTTAATCAGGATACGATCTTTAGATACACCCGCTGCTTCATATTGCGCAATGATTTCACGCCCTTTGGCGATGGTTGCTTCTGTATCGTAAGACAGACGCGCATCAACTTCAGTTGAGACACGACCAGGAATGATTTCCAGAATTTTCAAACCAAAAGAAACGGCCAGACGATCAAACGCCAGGGTAGCGACTTCTTTGGCATCCGCACTTGCTCCCAGGGATTGACGCGCTGCTTTCAACGTATCATCTACGATAGCCTGATATTGTGGCATTTGCGCGGCTGCGGTAATGAGTGATGGGTTGGTTGTCGCATCACGTGGTGTATATTTTTCGATGGCTTGAATATCACCAGTGTCTGCAACAACAATGGTCATTTGCTTCAATTGATCAAGTAAGTTCGCCATTTGAGTACCTTTTTTAAACGAATATTTAAAAGTCTGTCGGGTTGGGCGGCCCAGTTAAAATTGCCGGCCAATGCCGGCAAAAATTACGACGCCATAGCAATGCGAGCATTGCTGCGTCGTAATGTAGCTGTTTGCTTGCGTAGCGCTTTAAGACTTGCTACGGATATAGCGCTCTACACCAGTCAGTGGTTTGGTGCCAGCACTGTTACGGATGTATTTCTCTACACCAGTCAGTGGTTGGTTGTTGCTGAGTTGATTGCGAATATAACGCTCAACACCGGTCAAAGACTGACCATTCTGCGCTTGGTTACGAATATAACGCTCAACACTGGTCAGTCCATCATTTGCCGGTTTGCTCGACGCATTATCGTTGCAACAATCACTGTCCTTAGAGGCGGAAAACAATCCTTTCAGGAAGCTGCAAATTGATGCCAAAAGTCCTTTGTCACTCATGAGAAATACCCCTGTTACCTTATTATTCTAACCCCATCTGCCCAACGGTTAGTGAGGTTGGCGCAACGGGTAAATTACTATTTTAGGTTTCTTGTGGCAAGCCAACACATAAACGCGATTAAAATTATAGCGCTGCAAAGTTGTCTTTGACCACTCTCAGCTAGCCGACAGTTTTGGCTGCGTGCCTGACAAGTTCAACCAGCCTGTAAGGAATCTGATAAAAAAAACGAGTGGCAGTGTGCCACTCGTTTTCTAGTTTCGTTCAATGGTCTCGCTTAAGCAGCATCAACCAGAGCACGCAATTCTTTAGCAGATTCTGCTGGAGATGGCGCACCGTAGATCGCCGCACCAACAACAACAATGTTAGCACCAGCTTGGATAGTTTTCTGGATAGTGTCTTTGTTCAGACCACCAGCAACAGAAATACGCACACCCAGATTCAGTGAAGCAATGGCTTGCAAGTCAGCGAATGGGGTTTGGCCAGCAGCTTGTGCATCCAGACCAGTGTGAACACCAATGATTTGCGCACCGTTTTTCGCTGCTTCAGTGGCAACGGCTTTTTTATCTTTAACGCTGATCAAATCGATTTGTGCTTCAGCATTATTTGCATTGGCTGCTTTGATAACGCCGCCCATAGTTGCTTTGTCAGAAACACCTAAAACGGTGCAAATGTCAGCGCCAGCTTCATAGAAAGGCGTCGCTTCATATTCACCCGCGTCCATTGTTTTCAAGTCAACCAGAATCAAGTTGTTCGGGAATTTGGCTTTCAGTGCAGTAACGATTTCCAGACCGTTATATTTGATGCACGGTGTACCAACTTCGAGGATGTCGACATAAGGCGAAACTTGCTCAGCAAGTGCGATAGTTTGATCGAAATCCAGAGAATCAAGGGCCATTTGAATAAGTGCTTTTGCCATGCTGACATGCTCCTAAAATTTGATTTAATTTATGGTTTTACGTTGAATTTACGCCACAAGACTATAAAGCAGTTGCTCAAACGCTGTCAATTTTTAGCCATCAAGCGGCTCGGTGAACTGGTGGATTGGGCTGGACAGGGTCACAGCAAAGTGCGACGCTTAAATGATTTTTTATCTCAGACCAAACGTAACTCACATGCAGACGAAAATTGAAAATATCGGCGGGCTGATCATCGATATGGATGGCGTACTCTGGCACGGCAATAACGCGTTACCCGGACTATCGGAGTTTTTTGCTTTATTGCGCTCGGTAAAGTTGCCGTTCGTGTTGGCGACTAACAACGCCAGTCTTACCCAAACACAATATATCGACAAATTAGCCAGTATGTCAGTTGAGGTATCCGCGGATGAGGTTTTAACTTCGAGTATGGCAACAGCCCGTTACCTTAAGGAAAATCTGCCAGATGACAAAAAACGGGTATTTGTGATTGGTGAGGCTGGCTTACGGCACCCCCTTGAAGAACAGGGTTTTTCGTTAACAGACCTCATTGATTTAAAACCCACGCACCCTGATGAGTCGGTTGACTGGGCCGATGTTGTTGTTTCTGGCCTTGATAGAAAACTGACTTGGGATAAATTAGCCACCGCAACGCTTAACCTGAATCATGGCGCCCTATTTTATGCGACAAATGCTGACTCTAGCTTGCCTACAGAGCGGGGAGAGGTGATGGGCAATGGTGGCGTCTTGGCGGCGTTAACCAGTGTGACTGGAAAAGCACCAAGGGTTATTGGTAAACCGGAACCGATCTTATATCAACAAGCTTTTGAAATTTTGGGAACAGAGAAACACAACACCATTGCCATTGGCGATCGTTTGAACACCGACATATTAGGGGCTGTTAATGCAGGTATCCGGAGCCTGATGGTATTGACTGGTGTTTCAACAGCATCGGAAGTAGACGACTTGGACTACGGGCCAGACTGGATTTTACCCGACCTGCCTGCGATTACTGCTGCGCTGGAAGCTAGTCTGAAATAAGGAATCTATTGATGAAAAAACTATTGAACCAACCGGACACATTATTGACAGAGTCATTACAGGGCTTTGCCATTGCCCATGCCGATATTGTCATTGCAGAAACGTCGCCGAGATTTGTTCGGCGAAAGCATATTGCGAATCACCCTAAGGTCGCGCTTGTTTCAGGTGGTGGTGCGGGTCATGAACCACTGCATGCCGGTTTCGTTGGTCAGGGGATGTTGGATGCGGCCTGTCCGGGACAGGTCTTTACCTCACCAACGCCCGATCAAATGCTGGCGGCGGCTGAATCCGTTGAAAACGGTGCTGGTGTGCTATTCATTGTCAAAAATTATGCTGGTGACGTGATGAACTTTGAAATTGCCGCCGAGATGTTGGAAGCAGAAAATGCGACCGTGCTGGTAGCGGATGATGTCTCGTTGCCAGCAGATCACAGTACGGGCAGACGGGGTGTTGCCGGGACACTTATCGTCGAAAAAATTGTTGGTGCAGCCGCTGAACAAGGTCGGGATCTCGCTGCCTGTAAAGCACTGGGCGAGAAAGTCTGTCGTCAAACTGCTTCAATGGGGTTGGCGCTGAGTAGTTGTACCGTTCCGGAAGTGGGTAAGCCAACTTTTACGATCGCTGATAATGAAGTCGAAATGGGTGTAGGTATTCACGGTGAGCGCGGCCGCGATATTGTGCCGATGGCCTCAGCGGAAACATTGGTTCAGCAATTAACCGAAACGATTGATCGGGATTTATCGCCACAGGCTGGACAAAAAATATTGCTGCATATCAATGGTCTTGGCGCCACCCCATTGATGGAGTTGTATTTGGTATTTGATATTGCTGCCAAATATTGGCAACAAAAAGGTATTGAAATTCATCGTAGTTTAGTGGGGAACTACACAACCTCTCTGGACATGATCGGCTGCTCTGTCACGGTTACCCTGTTAGATGAAGAACTCATTGCACTCTGGGATGCTCCCGTGCATACAGCGGCTTTACGGTGGGGCTGTTAAACCTTATTGGTTTTGAATAACTTCGTCTGCAATGGCGCTGAGAATGAGCTGACTGGTTCTGGCACCTGCATCAATATGGCCGCGTGCTCGTTCCCCCAGGAAGGACGCACGGCCTTTGGTCGGCAACATGTCTTTTGTTGACAACATGCCTTGCTCGGCGGCCTGCTGCAATGACTGCATTGCTTGCATCAGCGAGTCGTTTGAACGCACACTGGCCTGCAAACTCACCAGCGCGGGAATCAGCGTGTCCAACATGGTTTTCTCGCCAATATCTGCCTTACCGCGAGCCTTGACTGCAGCGACGCCCGCGGCATAAATGTCTACCAAGCCTGCAAAGTCTGCTAGGGTGTTTTTAGCCGTTTTGCCCATGGTGACAAACATGGATCCAAGCAATGAGCCGGACGCACCACCCATAGTGGACATCAGTGTCATACCAATTTTGCTCAACGCCTCAGGTAACGCCATCTTATCCAACGAACTCGAATCTTGCGTGAGGGCAGTCAAGCCACGTTGCAGATTAACCAGGTGATCACCATCGCCAATGGCCTGATCCAGTTCCGCAACCTCATCAGCATGCTGTTGCAAGGTCAGTGTAATGGCGTTCAGGCAGGTTGAAATGGCAATAGTCATATTCATCAATTAGCAATAAAAGAATCTCAAAAGCTATTAAAAAAACGGCTTTGGTGCAAGCCAAAAATAAAAAAAGCCCCAACCCGAAGGTTGAGGCTTTCAAGACGTTAAGCTGAATCCAGTGGATTCAAGCTAACTGGTCTTACCAGCTAATGAAACCACCGATAGCGATAACATCAGTTTCTGGTTCTGCTGAAGTATCATGGAATTCAGTTTCCATTTTAGAGTATTCAGCAACCAGTTTCAGGTTGGAAGTAACGTCATGGTAAACACCAACAGTAAACATGCTGTTTTTATCGAGGTTACCGAAACCATCAGAAATCGTTGCAGCACCAGCGTTATCAAGTGTTGATTCACCGTAAGAAGCTGCAAGGAAAGTTTGTCCACCAAAGCGGTAACCTAACTGTGCATAGTAACCATCGCCTTCACGAGCATCGCCATTAGCATCAAATGCCCCCAGACCTAAACCAGCCAGGCCTTGGCCTTCACTGTCATAGTATGCGGCAACGGCTTCAAAGCCACCTAATACTAATTGGCCACCCAGTGTCCAAGCGTGTGAACGATCGTCAGTACCAACATACTCAACTTTTTGAGACATGCCGTCTAACCACAGCTTCATGCTGCCGCCGTCAAAAGCACCCGCATAGCTGATAGACGCTTCATAGCGTGGGTCTTTTTCTTCAATACCACGGCCATAAATCGAATTTTCGTAGTCGTCAGCATCCAATACCGCAACAGCAACTTTAAAGCCGCCCATATCGTTTGATGTCCACTTGATTTGTGAACGCCAGTTTGCGTACTCATAACCCCAGCCAATACGACCCAGTGTCGTAACAGCAGAGTTTTGTGCACCACCAGCAGCCAAGCCAGTCGCACCCACACCAAACAAAGTTTGATCCAGCAAGATGTTGTTGGCTGAGTACAGACCCAGACCTTTACCTAACATCACTTGACCAAAAGAACCGTCAACAGTCGCAAACGCTTCACGTTGCTCCATTGCGCCACTGCCTTGGTTCAAAGCACCGCCGAAATAGCTGCCATCATTAGTCGATGGAGAGATAGAAACGCGTGCGGCTACTTTCAGACCATTGACTTCAGGTGCTGAAACGTTGAAGCCAAAGAATGTTGGCAACAGGCCGTTGGCAACTTGAGAATTTTTTTGATCGCCCATGCCTGGGTTATCTGAATCCGTGTGGATAAAGAATTGGTTGATATTACCGTCAACACTGAACTCGTAACCATTTTCGCCACCAACAACGATTGTCGCGTTGGCTGCGCCAGCTACGGCAAATGCTGCTGCGCCGATCAGGCTCGCTAATGTAGTTTTTTTCATGTCTGTTTACCTTCTAATTGTTAACAGATTACTTTAAGTATCTCTCGTAACCGGACTTCTCTCTCGGTTATTGCTTATTTTGCACATCCAAAAAACGTTTGCAACACTTTTACAACAAAAAGTTTACCGATTTGGCAAAATCGCCTTTATTTGTGTGTTTTTTACCACAGATAGTGTTGAGCGAGGTAAGGATATTTTAGAAGGCAATGCGATAAAGGCGTTGTCTTGGCGGCAGACGGTGTGGTTTGAGGAAAGTGTGGCAGGATGTGGAATGCTTATCTGGCTAGACAAAAAAGCCCGACCTAATTACAGGCCGGGCTTTTTGTATTCGTGGTGGCTCGACCTGGAATCGAACCAGGGACACAGGGATTTTCAATCCCTTGCTCTACCAACTGAGCTATCGAGCCAATAAGGTCGCGTATTAAACCTGTTCAGCCGGCTGCTGTCAAGCGCCTACCTTAAAAACGATATTCATGACTTGTTGCCAGCAAGATCACATGGTCTAATGACAAAAATAATATTGGGAATATTTCCGGTAATATTTCGGGAATTTTTGGTGGTATATGATGCAGGCAAAACAATTTTGGCTCTGGGGTGTGGTGTTATTAAGCACATTGGCAATAGGTATTCTAATGTCTCCCAATATATTGACATCAGATTGGTTAGATAAGCTTGATTCAGATGATGATGTCGTTGCGTCTGATAGTGAGAAGTCTGCACCTAGTTTAATGGCCGTTGAACTTGATTCGGATTTGATTGAGTTGGCCGGAATTAAAACGGCCATAGTAAAAGAAGCCATATTATCTCCTGAAGTTCGAGCTTGGGCTTCAGTTCATTCTGTTCAGCCATTGTTAGAACAGCGGGGAGAGCTTGTACAGCAACAGGCACAACGTAAAGAAGCGGAAGTTGTGATGGATGCGATGTACCAAGAGTGGTCACGCTTGCAAGAGTTAGCGACACAAGCTGGCAGCATTGCTAATAAGGAAGTCGCTAGTGCTAAAGCAAAATGGCAAGCAGCAAAAGCAAGGTTTGATTCAGCGCAACTTCATTTTGACCTGATAAAAAACAAGATTGCAGGGTACTGGCCTGAAACAATTGCAGACTGGATAACTGCGGACAATAGTTTGGCTTTAAACCGGATTGTTAGCCGTCAGGATAGTTTGTTGCGCGTGAGTTTGCCGGTTGGATCTTCGTTAAATTCAGAAGTGAAAACTCTCAGCGTTGTCTTACCTAATCAGGAAAAAGCGCTGAAAACGGCGACCTTTATAGCGCCTGTATTAAGCGGTAATCAGAGTGCGTTTGGTCAATCATATTACTTTCTAATTAAGGATACCGCATTACCAGAAAGCCTTAGGTTGGATGTGTGGGTACCTAAACAACCAACAGCTTTAAAGGGAGTCTCAATACCGGGGGAAGCGCTTGTCTGGTATGGCGGCCAACAATGGATTTATGTAAGGCGTTCATTGGAAAACTTTCAGCGCGTTTCAGCGCAGTCCATGATACCTACAGCTATAGGTGTGTTTGACATAAACAATCTTATTTCACCCCAAGAAAAGGTGGTTATAAGGGGGGCTCAAACGCTTTTGTCAGAAGAATTCAAGTGGCAAATCATGGATGAAGACGACGATGACGATGATGATTAGCTTTAAAGCACGTGAATTTAATTTAGAGAGAATTTGAGCGACTTCCTATGTTAGCCAAAATCGTGGCCTTCTCGGTTCGTTTTCGTGGTGTCGTGCTGGTGCTTGCTGTGTTGATGATGGTCTATGGCGTCTATCAGCTAAATGGCGCTAGTCTGGATATTTTTCCGGAATTCGCCCCCAAGCAAGTTATTATTCAAACCGAATCTCAAGGATTTACAGCTAAGCAGGTTGAAGCACTCATTACTCAGCCCTTGGAAAATGTTTTAGGCGGTCTACCGGATGTCGACTTTGTTGATTCTGCATCAACACCGGGCCTATCCGTCATCACACTTACCTTTGATGATAAAACAGATATTTACCGAAACAGGCAATTAGTTGATGAGCGGTTAGCGGGCTTAAAAGACATTGTTCCTGAATTTATAACACCGGCGATGGTACCGTTAGAATCTTCATCGGGTACTATCATGACGATTGGTTTGACATCAGATTCGCAAGACTTAATGTCATTACGATCCGTTGTTGATTATGCCCTTACCCCTAGACTTCTTGCTGTGCCGGGCGTTGCAGATATTAATGTCTTCGGTGGAGAGGTTAAGCAACTGCAAATTCAGCCAGACCTTCCGGCACTACAACAACTTGGTTTAACTATTCAAGATGTTACGACGGCAGCCAGACAGGCTACCGGCCTACATGGGGTTGGATACATAGAAAATAGCAATCAACGCATTATGTTGACAGTCACTGGCCAGCCAAATTCAGCCGATGAGATGGCCAAGGTTGTCGTTAAACATCAAGGCGAGAATGTGATTCTACTCGGTGATGTTGCGACAATAACAATGGCGGCGGCACCGACGATTGGTGGTGCCGCCGTGAGCGGTCAGCCCGCTATCGTCATGATGGTGATTGGGCAATATAAAGGGAATACGTTGTCGGTGACTCAAGGTGTGGAAGCTGCCTTGCGTGAATTCCAAAAGGGGTTTGAGAGTGATGGGATTGTGCTCCACGACGATTTATTTAGGCCCGCAAATTACATACAACGGTCACTGAGTAATATCCAGCATCATTTGTTTGTCGGCGGCGGGCTGGTCTTATTGGTTTTATTCCTTTTTTTGTTTAACTTCCGTACGGCATTAATTTCGATCACTGCAATTCCATTATCTTTGATGGCGGCCATTATTGTTCTTCTAGAGATGGGCGTTAATCTAAATATAATGGTTCTAGGCGGGTTGGCGATAGCGTTAGGGGAGGTGGTAGATGATGCGATCATCGACACAGAAAATATTTTCCGAAGGCTCAGAGAAAATGCATTATTAAGTGAGCCAAAGTCAGTTACAACGGTCGTTTATGAGGCCTCGATGGAGGTGCGAAGCTCGGTTGTTTATGCCAGCTTTATCGTCATGCTTGCGTTTGTTCCTCTACTAACCTTAAGCGGTGTGGCGGGACGTATGTTTGAGCCGCTTGGTGAAGCCTATATCCTGGCGATTTTTGCTTCATTGTTAGTTGCATTAACCGTCACGCCAGCCTTATGCCATTTAATGCTGGGCAAACTCAGTCATACCAAAAATGGGGAACCACCTTTAATAAGATGGTTAACACCAAAATATGGCCACATGCTGGGCCGGATTTGCCAGTTTCCTAAAATAACGTTCATGACGGTATTGGTTTTATGTATTGGTGGTATTTCCGTATTACCTTTTTTCGGAAGCGGCTTTTTGCCCGAGTTGAGGGAAGGTCATTACATTATCCATACGACAAGTATTGCTGGCACATCAGTTGAATCATCATTGCAAATAGGTGGGCAAATCGAGCGGCGTATCGCAAAAATCCCTGGTGTCAGGGCAACATCGCAGTGGGCTGGAAGAGCAGAACGTGGAGCGGATACTTACGGCACCCACTATAGTGAGTACGAGGTTGATCTTGAGCCTGATTTAAACGGTCAACAACAACAAGCGATTTTAGATGAAATCCGGGAAATCTTATCAGAGTTCCCAGGCATTGCTTCAGAAGTGAATTCTTTCCTCGTTGAACGCATTGACGAGACAATTTCTGGTTATACATCTCCGATTGTCGTGAATTTATTCGGTAAAAATCTGGATGTACTGGATAGCAAAGCAAGGGAAGTTGCTGCGGTGATGGCGGAAATCCGTGGCGCGTCAGATATACAAATTCGTGCACCGGTAGGAGAACCTCAGTTACAGGTGAGACTGAAATTAGATCAACTTGCTTTTTGGGGGCTTAGGCCGACAGAGATAATGACCGTATTGAAAACGGCCTATGATGGCATGTTGGTTGGTCATGTCAGTGAGGATAATCGACAATTTGAGACTGTTGTTGTCTTACCAAAAACACTAAGACATAACCCGCACCAAATTTTGACCTTACCCGTTCGCACATTGACTGGCGGCATCATCCCCTTGTCAGAAGTTGTAGAGCTATCACAGGTTTCAGACCGACATGCGATTCTACATAAAGGGGGGCAACGTTTACAGACGGTAACCTGTAATTTAACTGGCCGGGATCTCAGTTCATTTTTCGATGAGTTGCGGAAACGTATCCATGAGCAGGTAACGTTTAGCGCTGAGGTTTATCCAGAGTTCACCGGCGCCGCAGTTGTTGAGGCTGAGTCACGGTCTGATTTGTTATTACACTCGTTATTAGCCAGTATCGGGGTAATGTTGTTGATCTACGTGGCACTACGAAGTTTTCCCAATATGATATTGGTCCTAATGAATTTGCCGTTTTCATTGTTAGGTGGTGTTGTTGCTGTACTCATTACTGGCGGCGTACTATCAATTGGTTCTTTAGTTGGTTTTGTTACTTTATTTGGTATTACGTTGAGAAACTCAATAATGCTTGTTTCGCATTACCATTATTTAGTAGAAAAGCTGGGAAAACCTTGGCAGCTAAGTACCGCCATTCAAGGGGCACAGGAGCGCCTGCCGTCAATTTTGATTACAGCCCTGGTTACAGCATTAGCAATGTTGCCGATAGCCATTGATGCCGATAACCCGGGACGTGAAATCATGGGGCCGATGGCGGCAATTATTATTGGTGGACTTGTCACTTCGACATTACTAAATCTTTTAGTTCTGCCAGCCATTATGCTGCGTTTTGGCGTATTTAACTCAAATGCGCATCAAACCACACATCTCAGTCGAGAGGGATGAGCCAAGCGATAGCGACAACAGCCAATACAATACCGACAAAAATGAGCTCAAGCCACATCAGTTGCTGATGGCAAATGTTTTGACCTCTTCTGCACGGTGCTCAGCAAAGTAGAGGTAGATATCACGTATTTCATCTGCCTCAAACTCAATCATAATCAGTTGCTGGCCTGGGAATATCAGATTAGGGTTACGCCCCATGGCTTCGGTTCTGAAGTTATAAACATAACTGCTGGTGACTTTTTGATTGAGGATTTTACCTAGGAAAGAACTCAGTCCATCCGGTAGCGGTTCATCGGCATCTGCGGGGATGGTAACACTTAAGGTCGATTGCGGCCCCATACCTTCCAGACGCATACCGCGACGAAATTTGTTAATGAGACCTGACTGAATAATGCCCCATAAACCCTGATAATCTGCCTCGGTTACCCGGTGCAGATAGAGCAGACTGTCTTTCTCTATTGGTTCGCCCGCGAGCAGCTCTTCGAGTGCAATTTCTTTGTTGCCATGATTGATGACAACCGTTACTTCCTGCTGGGGGGCAATATCAGATTTGGCCAATTCGGCGACGGTGGTCTGAATTTGCTTCTTTTCCTGACGTACCTCGGTGACTGGTTGGTTTTTGTCTATGTCGTCGCGTTTAACCAGCTCCGATAATGGTGCTGTAATGGTTTCGCCGGATTCGGTTTCGATGGTCACTGGTGCGATGTGATCTTCTTTACTCTCGACCATCTTTTGAATAGTCGTTTCTTCACGCGTTTCTTCGGTGAAAAAAACTGATACGGGCGTATCATCCGCAAGGGCTTCATCATCGAGTAGTTTTTCAAGCGTGGTCACACGCTCTTCCAGAGAAGGTAGCGCAATAACACTATCTGACCGGACAAATTGATCTTCGCCCTCGGTTAAACGAACCGCTTCCGTTGGTTCCGCTGCCAGGTTTTCAACAAAAATCTCTGCTTCATTTTCACGAATTTCTTCTTGAGCCGGCAGGCTGTCATCCACTTCGATGATCTCCAGCGGCAGCTCTGGTTCAGCGAGTTCGATGGGCGGATCAACGATTTCCTGTTTTTTAAAATGTTCGCCATCGGTAAATAACAAATAGCCAAACACCCCCAGCACAATTATTGCCAGCAAAAATGCCAGCCATAAAGAACGGGTGCGGGAAAACTTTTCCATAGCTAACGCCTCGAATCGCTTGATTTCACTCGGAGAATAAGCTAGTAAGCAAGGCTTTATCAAGTTGCTTTGCCCATGCAACCGTTTGCCAGGATAGGTTTTGACAGGATTCCAGCAAAGATTGTGCATCAGTAGCGGTAAATTGGCGCGGCACATGGCGACATAAAAACAGGGCGTTCGACAACATATCTTGATCAGGTGTGTTAGCGAGAATGTTGACCAGTTGATCAAACAAATTCTGTAGATCAATGGCGCCAAAGAGCGTTGGAAAGGCAAGGATTCGAAGCTGCTTGTTTTCAATCTCTATATGCACACCAAGCTTTTCCAGTCTGTCTTGATAAGCAAGGAATAATTCGGCTTGAGCAGCGTCAATATGAAAACTGACGGGCACCATGACCGGGCGGTGGCTGAGTTGGTTTTGCGCGATGGCTTGGCACCACTTCTGATACGTCAATTCTGTCTCAAGCTTGATCAGATCAATTAGCCAATGTTGTTGCTGATAATGTATTACGACAAATTTCTCAGCGATAATTTGTAATGAGTGCGATGCTGGTTGAGCAGGAATAGCAAGCTGATGGTAATCGGCTGCAGATTCTCGGACAGATACCGGTTGGTTGTCGTAATGACTGGTATGTTGCGGAACGGTTGTTGAGGTTGATTTTGGCATCGTCTGGCGCAAAGCATCGCGAATTGCACTGGTGATAAGCCCATGGATAAGCCGTGCCTCTCTAAAGCGTACTTCGTGTTTCGTTGGATGGACGTTGACATCCACCCGGTCCAAAGGCAATGTCAAATACAGTACATAAGCTGGATGTCTTCCTGCTGGAATTTGTTCCGCAAAAGCTTGGCGTACAGCATGACTTATCAATCGATCACGAATCACGCGCCCGTTAATAAAAAAATACTGAATATCATTGTGGGCTCGGTGTGCAATTGCTGGGCAAATCCAGCCATTGAGCTGCATTAAATCGCGCTGTTGTTCGATAACAAAAGCATCCTTTACAAAGCGGCTACCACAGATTTTGCGTAACCGCTGCAATTGTTTACTGTCACTATCCGCAGCAGGTAGAACCATTTTTTGTTGGCCATTAAGCTGACAATCTAGGGCGATATCTAAGCGACTTAATGCCAATCGTTGCAGTGTGGTTAAAATGTGTTGTTGTTCAGTTCGCGCACTGCGTAAAAAACGACGCCTTGCAGGCAGGTTGAAGAATAAGTCCCGCACTTCAACGGTGGTACCTAAGGGGTGAGCGGTGGGTTTTAAGGTATTTTCTGACGGTATTAATTGCCACGCACAATCGCTGTCCGCTTGCCTTGAAATAAGTGTCAGTTTGGCCACAGAGCTGATACTGGGCAAAGCTTCACCGCGAAATCCGAGACTGCCTATCTGGCTCAGTTGGTCACTGCTACTTAATTTGCTGGTGGCATGTCGCGTTAATGCCAGCGGCAAATCTTCCGGGTGAATGCCTGCACCATTATCCCGGACATGAATCAGTTGACTGCCACTGCCTTCGATTCGAATATTTAATTGCGTTGCGCCAGCATCCAGACTGTTTTCAACCAACTCTTTAACAACGGAAGCCGGACGCTCGATCACTTCGCCCGCGGCAATCTGGTTTGCTAACTGCAGTGGCAGGGCATGAATACGCGGTATGTTGAGCGGTTTATTGACCATGCCCTAGTGTAAACCGGCAGCACGATAGCCGAAACAGGCCGTGAGAAAAATACCTTGGATAATCTGCTCCGAAGCGGCGAGCCTCAGGTCAGTTCAGCGGTGCAGGATCGCGTTGAGGTTTAGGGGATTTGCAGTACTTCACCAATACGTAAAGTATTACTTTGCAGATTGTTATTGGATTTCAATTCAGCCATTTTGACTTGGTAGCGTTGGGCAATGCCACTCAATGTGTCGCCACTACTCACAATGTGTTGTTGTGTCTGGCCTGGCCGAGTGACGGGGTTGCGTTTGAAATACCCACGAATACCCGACATCATTGCGGCGGCCAATTTATACTGATGATTGGCGTTTCTCAGGTTACTTTCTTCTGTAGGATTAGAGATAAAAGCCGTTTCAACCAATACGGAAGGAATGTCTGGTGACTTCAAGACCACAAAAGATGCGGATTCAACCTGCTTTTTATGCACTCTGCCAACGCGTTTTAAACCGCTGAGCACCGAGTTTCCGACTTCCAGACTGGCTTCCAGACTGGCTGTCTGCGACAGATCCAGTAGTACTGATGCCAGCACATCGTCTTTGTCTTCAAGTGTGACGCCGTAAAGATCTGCTGCATTCTCGCGATCGGCTAAGATTTGTGCGGCTTCACTACTGGCGCCGCGATCTGATAGCACATATACCGAAGATCCACGTGCATTTCTATTGGTAAATGCGTCGGCATGAATTGAGATAAACATATCCGCACCATTTTGCTTCGCTCTAAGAATACGTTGACGCAAAGTAATGAATTCATCCTTACTGCGGGTCATGTAAGCACGCATACCCGGTTCTTTGTTGACCAGGGTTTCCAGTCGTTTGCCAATTTGCAGCACTACGTCTTTTTCACGTGTACCACTGGGTCCAATTGCGCCTGGATCACGACCACCATGTCCGGGGTCAATGGCAATTACGATATCGCGACGAGGCAGGATGGGGGCTTTTTTTATCACAGTATCGGTCAGCGGTGGCGGCGTGACTGCTGCCAATTTTTCAGGTGTCTCGATCGGGTCTGAAGTTCTTGGCAGCGTTGTTTTACTGGCAGCCAGATCAATGACCAGTCGGTGCGGGTAGTCGCCACTCGGCGCCAATTTACGACTGGTAAATGCGGTTTCTTGGTGGAGATCAAGCACCATGCGCAGCGTTGTTGGGTTCAACTGCCCTTGACGGATATTTTTGATATGGCTTTGCTCAAGTTCAGGCATCGCCAGATTTTTGTTGGTTTTTCCACTGCTGACATCGATGACTAGACGCGGCGGATTGTCCAGCGTGAAGGTTTTGTAGTCAACGGACTCGTCCATATCTAAAACCAGTCGCGTGACATCCTCTCCATGAGAGAGTCGGATCTGCTCTACGGTCGCTGCCGAAACCGACAATGACAGCAAACTGAGACAGATTGTCATCAACAGCATCCGCATTGCGTTTTTTCCGTGTGAGTTTGACTTAGGGGTAAGTGTGAAATGGTCAAACAAAAAAATCAAGCTTTTTTCATATATTTAAACAAGATAGCTTGTAAATCTATACTTGATTGTGAAGTTTTTCGCAGATTGCTTTGCCGCGGGCTGACTGGTCTTTTAGCTCAAGTTGGCGACCATCTGCCTGATAACGCAGTTGAATGATCATATCCGGAGGGGGTAACAAGTCACCAGCTTGCTCCGGCCATTCGATTAGCAGTAAGGCCGATTGACTTAAATAGTCTTCGATACCCAAATATAGGAGTTCTTCCGGATCAGCTAGACGATATAAATCAAAATGAAAAACCTGTCTCTCAGCAATATGATAGGGCTCAACCAGCGTATAAGTCGGACTTTTGACATTGCCTTGATGACCCAAAGCATGGAGCAAACTGCGCACCAGCGTGGTTTTACCGGCCCCTAAATCACCTTGCAAATGGAGTGTGAATGATCCCGCAGGGATCAATTGGGCAAGCTGGTAGGCAAAATTCTCTGTCGCTTCGGTATTTTCCAGCCACATTACGCCGACCCCTGCAAATTAATCAGTTGTTGAAGAAACGGCAAACAGTCCAATGCCAACAAGCCTCTTTCGCCACGGACTTCTGCTGCTTTGTCGTTCGCCAAGCCGTGTAAGAATACGCCCCGCTCAGCGGCTTGTCTTAGGGGTAGTCCCTGTGCGGCAAGACCCGCAATAATACCGGTCAGACAGTCTCCCATGCCACCACTAGACATGCCCGGGTTACCCGTTGATGACAAACTAAGCTGCGGAGGTTTATTGGCGATCAGTGTGCCTTTACCCTTCAAAACAACCGTGCCGCCGTAGCGTTGTTGTATGGCTTTTACGGCTGTAACTCGATCTTCTTGGATAGCACGGTTTGGTAGGTCGAGCAGGGTTCCTGCCTCGCCAGGGTGTGGCGTTAAGACCCAGTTATCGTTCTTCAAGTCTAATTGGCTGAGTAGAACAAGTGCATCGGCATCAACAACGATTGGTTTTTGAGAAAAAATAGTAGTCTGAAATAGCATCTGCGCCCAATCGTCATTGCCCAAGCCAGGACCGATTGCAATGACAGAAGCGCGTGCAATGAGTGTTTGGAGTTGTTCTACGTGCGTGATGCCACTCACCATAATTTCAGGACGGTGTAAGTTGATTAATGAGGCATGTTGCTGATGAGTGGCAATGGTAACGAGGCCAGCGCCTGAGCGAGCGGCTGCCTCCGCGGCGATTAATGCAGCGCCTGACATGCCAATATTACCGCCAATGATGAGAACATGGCCAAAGAGACCTTTATGACTGTTTTTGGCGCGTGGCGGTAAGATGGGGAACAACTGTTGCGTTGTCAGGTGATACGCTAATGCAGAAACTTGCGCTTTAATAGTGTCTGACACATTCAGATCGTCAAAATGTATGTTGCCGCAGTAATCGGGACCATCGTGAGTCAATAACCCAATATTAAGACCAATTAAGCTAAGCGTTATTTCTGCTCGAACTGCTTTGCCCATGATACAGCCGGTATCGGCATTAATACCAGAAGGGATATCCAGTGAAAGCACGTCGTATTGACTTTGGTTGATTGAGTCTATTGCAAATGCGTAGTCGCCACTTACTTCTCGATTTAAACCCGTTCCAAAAAGTGCGTCAACAATACAGTCTACCTGAGGGAGGGGATCTGACAGGCTGATCTGATTGACGCCAGCAGCCAAGGCTTGTTGATAACAAAATTTTACTTCAGCACTGGCAAGTCGCGGATCCCCAACTGACAATAAGGTGACGTGTTTGCCTGACTTTGCGGCTTGGCTGGCAAGCTCGTAGCCATCTCCGCCATTATGCCCTTGCCCACAAAAAATAAGGAGTTTTTTTGCATCGGGCCAAGCTCGGTTGATACAGGTCAGTGCTGCCGCGCCTGCTCGAGTCATCAATGTTGCTGAGTCTAAGCCGGCGTTTTTTAACGCAAGTTCATCAATTTGACGAGTCTGTGCGGCCGTATATAACGCTGTTGGCAAAGGCAACATTAAGCACTCCGTTTTCAATATGTTCTCTGCTTTATACTATCTGGCATGATCCAAATTAATACAACACAGTCTGCTGAGGCAGTAATTGAAGAGATGCAATCTCTTGCTCGACAATGTGGATTTCAACAGATTGGTGTGAGTGATATCAATTTAACAGAGGCTGAAAATCAGCTTCAAGATTGGCTGGCGCGAGGCTTTCATGGCGAAATGCATTTTATGGAACGCCATGGGGTTAAGCGCAGCCGTCCTGACGTTTTATTGCCCGATACTGTGCGAGTTATCACGGCGCGAATGGATTATTGGCCTGAGAGTACGGCAGCGCCATGGCCAGTTATCGCCGATGACCAAAAAGGCTTTGTTTCCCGGTATGCCTTAGGACGGGATTATCACAAACTTATGCGTAAGCGGTTACTTCGTCTATCAAATAGTTTGGAAGCACTATTGGGGAAAATGGGATATCGGGTTTTTTGCGATAGTGCACCGGTCATGGAAAAGGCGCTGGCCGAAAAGTCAGGCCTTGGTTGGATGGGTAAGCATACGAATATATTGAATCGGCAACATGGGTCGTACTTTTTCTTAGGTGAAATTTATACAGATATGCCGCTGCCGTTGACGAAATCTGTTTCGGCACATTGCGGCAAATGTTCAGCCTGTATCGATATTTGTCCTACGCAGGCTATCGTTGCGCCGTATCAATTAGACGCGCGTCGTTGTATTTCATACTTGACTATTGAGTTGAGGGGAGCAATTCCGGAGTCTTTACGGCCGTTAATTGGTAATCGGATATACGGCTGTGATGATTGCCAACTGGTTTGTCCATGGAACAAATTTGCACAACCCAGTATGGAGAGTAGTTTTCAGCCAAGAGAAAATCTGGATGCTCCTCAATTATTGGACTTGTTTGCTTGGTCAGAGACTGAGTTTTATCAAAAACTGGAAGGTAGCCCCATTCGTCGTATTGGATATGATTGCTGGCAGAGAAACTTGGCTGTTGCTCTCGGTAATGCACGTCCAAGTCAGCCGATACAGCAAGCTTTGCGAGCCAGGCTTCCCATTGTCAATGAGATGGTTGCAGAACACATCGAATGGGCGTTAAAGCGTCAATTAATGTCATAAAATCGCATCGTAAAACGGTTAAGCTTTTTGTTTTGATCACCCATAGAAGTTAATTTAGGGAAAACGGGTATGCCACCGAATCTCTTTTCATCGCTATTAGATAAGCAAGTTCGGCGACGCAAAGTATTGCAATATGGACTAGGCGGTCTCCTTGCCGCAGCGATGCCTGTCTCGGTTCGAGCGGCGACATGGCACCAAGCTAAGACCCGTTTGTTAGGATTTGCAGCCGTAGCCAGCGCCGATTTGAGAGATGATATTCAAGTGCCTTCGGGGTATCAGGCTGAGGTGATTTATCGCTGGGGCGATCCAGTGTCAGCGGGGCCGGAGTTTAATCAGGATGCAAGCAATACAGCGGCGGAGCAGTTGCTTCAGGCCGGTATGCATCATGATGCCGTGCAATATTTTCCTTTACCGAAAGGGTCGACGAATAGTGATCATGGCCTATTGGTCATGAACCACGAATATCTGGATCTGGATTTGATTCACATTGACGGTAGTCATATTCACGCGACACCTTACTCTTCAGAAAAAATGATAAAAGAGCAGCATGCTCATGGTGTGTCACTGATAGAGGTCAAAAAAAAGAACCATGATTGGCAGATTGTTCGGCCATCGGCTTATGCGCGACGTTTGACCGCAAACACACCGATGCATTTAAGTGGTCCTGTTGCAGGCCATGAATTAGTCAGAACGATTGATGACCCGGATGGCAGAGTGGTTCTTGGTACATTAAATAATTGTGCTAATGGTAAAACACCCTGGGGTACTTATCTTGCTTGTGAGGAAAACTTTCAATACTACTTTGTTCGAAACAAGATGATTGAGAAAGCGCCCCGAATAGAGCGCCGCTGGCAACGCTATGATTTGGGGTTTAGCTACTACGGCTGGCATCAATTTGATAAGCGGTTTGATCTGGACAAAGTCCCCAATGAAGCGAACCGGTTTGGCTGGGTTGTTGAGTTCGATCCTTACGATCCGGAGCATATTCCGATCAAACGGACGGCACTTGGTCGATTTTGCCACGAGAATGTGGCGCATAAAGTTGGCAGAGATGGACGGGTTGCCTTCTATTCTGGTGATGATGCTCAGTTTGAATATATTTACAAGTTTGTGACTCGCGAAGCGTGGGATGGTAGCCAAGGGGTGGAAAATGGTCATTTGCTCGATGAGGGCGTGTTAACCGTTGCCCGGTTTGATGACAATGGTCAAATGCAATGGTTGCCATTAATTTTTGGCGAGTTGGGGTTAACGCCGGATAATGGCTTTCAAGATCAGGCGGATGTGTTAGTGCATGCCCGCACAGCGGCTGACATCTTAGGAGCGACCAAGATGGACCGACCGGAGTGGATCACGGTCCATCCCCATTCTGGCGACGTATTTGTGTCATTGACCAACAATAATCAGCGCGGTGTTGACGCGCAACCTGATAAAGACGGGGCGAACCCACGCAACCAGAATCATTTTGGTCACATTCTCAAACTTCGTGAGACAGACGCGACGGCTTTGGCTGGGCAGTGGCAGGTGTTTGTTTTGGCGGGTGAGAGCGATAGTAAAGGGGAGATATTTGCCTGCCCAGATGGACTTTACGTTGATGAGCGTGGTGTACTCTGGATTCAGACGGATGTGAGCTCAAGTGCCTTAAATCAAGGAAAATTCAAACGCTTCGGTAATAACCAGATGCTGGCAGCAGATCCCACAACTGGCGAAATTCGACGATTTTTAACGGGACCTGTGGGCTGCGAAGTCACCGGTGTCGCCATGACGCCGGATATGAAAACCATGTGGGTCAATATTCAACATCCTGGTGAAACCTTGTCATTGTTAAAAAATCAGGGCCTGAAAACATCTCCGGAAACTCCCAGAGCCGTCAGTAACTGGCCTGATCATCATCCCGAGGGCCGGCCACGTTCCGCAACGGTGTTAATCACGAAAAAAGATGGCGGCATTATTGGCACCTGAATAACGGCTGCCGGCAATCTGATAGTTTGTTGTCTCAGACTAAACAACTTTCATGAGCAGAAGCTTCGTGTTTGAAACAGGAAGTTTTCCTGATTTTGAGATTAAGCGCTTGTAGGGCAGGTGAATTAAGCATAGGGTGGAACTTCTTTTTGATTTAGAAGCCAATCAATCACCAGACAGCTTAAATCAAGTCTATTGTTAGAAACCATCAACGCTGAGGTTATTATGTTTAATTTTCGTTACATCCTTTCATCTTTACTGATTGGCTTTGCTTTCTCAACATCTGTCCAAGCTGCGCCTAGCAGTCAGGATTTGATTGGCACTTGGTACAACGAGCGTGAGGCAGATGGTGAAACCATGAAATGGTTGATGCGGCGGATGGATGACAATAAATATGCTGCCCTGTTTTTAGTGTGTAATGGCGACGATTTATCTTGGGTTCAGAAAGAACTGGGTGCCTGGCAAATTCAGGATGATAAATTAATTGACACCATGCACACGTTGGAAAATATGAATGGCAAACAAGCTGCGCCAGAAAATACCCAAACCGTCTATATCGATTTAAGTTTGGACGGAGAAAACCTGCATTATCAAAAGCAGAACTCAGACAAACAGTTTGACTATAAGCGGGTTGAGAATGGGTTTCAGATCAGCTGCAAATAAAAATCGGTAACGAAATTTGAGGGCAGATCGCTGGTTGAAAACGGCATGGCTGAGTGGTTTAAATTGAATTTCAGTCACAGACTTGCTGTAGAAAGCGACTTTTCTGTTGATTTATTAGATACTAATAATTATCATTTTCACCCAAATTAATCACGTTATCAGGTGGACTATGGTTGCAATTGTCTATGGATCAACGACTGGCAATACAGAAGATGCAGTCGCTAAAATTCAGGCTTTCTTCGGGGAAGATAATACCGAATTATTCGATGTAAAAGACGCTGGACTAGCGGCGCTGGAGTATTTCGATAAGCTGATTTTTGCTTTGCCAACATGGGATTACGGCGAAGTTCAAACGGATTGGCAAGATGTCTGGGATGAAATCGATGAAACCGATTTTACCAACAAAACAGTTGCTTTCGTGGGAATGGGCGATCAATTTGCTTATGCAGAATGGTTTCAAGATGCCATGGGTATGTTGCATGACAAAGTGATTGCCAAAGGTGCCACCGTTATCGGCCACTGGCCGGTAGAGGGTTATGAGTTTGAAGCTTCCAAGGCGCTGACTGAAGACAAAAAATCTTTTGTTGGTCTGGCACTGGACGAAGACTGCCAACCGGAATTAACTGAACAACGCGTTAATCAGTGGTGTGAGCAAATCAAGCCCCACTTATTTGGTTAACACGCTACAAACCGCAGGGAAGCGGTTTACTTTTCTGGTAAATCCTTAAAAGCGGCAATGGCTTGTTGGCGTGCTGATTTGTAATCAATAACAGGCAAGGGGTAGCCGCACTCGGAGCGCAGCGCATCCGGCGGATTATGAATTTTTGATGCTGGAATCTCGGCTAACTCAGGCACGAAGCGTTTAATAAATTTGCCATCGGGGTCATAGCGTTCAGACTGGAGCGTCGGGTTAAAAACCCGAAAATACGGTGCGGCATCAACGCCCGTCGATGCACTCCATTGCCAGCCGCCATTGTTGGATGCGTAATCACCGTCAATGAGATTTTCTAAGAAATAATCTTCACCTTGCCGCCAGTTAATTAATAAGAGTTTAGTGAGAAAACTGGCACTAATCATCCGCAATCGATTGTGCATCCAACCGGTTTGATTTAGCTGGCGCATTGCTGCATCCACGATTGGAAAGCCTGTTTTGCCTTCGCACCATGCGTCAAAACCGGCCGCATCCTCTCGCCAATGCACAAATTGTGTTTCTGGTTTGAAAGGTTGATGCTTACTTAGCTGAGGAAAATATAGAAGTAATTGGCGATAAAAATCCCGCCAGGCGAGTTCACGCAACCAATCATCATGTCGCCAATCTCGGTTCTGCTCACCGCAAAAAAATTGTACGGTCGCTAACAGTCTTCTTGGTCCAAGCTGACCAAGGCTAAGGTAGGGTGATAATAAACTGGTTGCGGGTTTGTTCGGGATGTCGCGTTGCTTTTTATAATCTTGCAGCTTTATTTCACCAAATAACGACAAGCGTGATAAGGCATTTTCTTCATCGCCCGGCCAGAGATCGTGTCTAAATTCACCCGCCCATTGATATGGCCATTTCTCTGGCTGGTAAGCTTCACCTTGAGGCTGAAGGGCAGGGTAAGGGGAGGATTGACTGTCTTCCAAAATTTGCAGCCAGCGACGGTAGTAAGGTGTGAAAACTTTAAAGGGCTCATTTTGTTGCGTTTTGACGGGTGCGGCGACAATCAAGTCATAATCCAGCTCATGAACCTCTATATCTGAATCAGCTAAACATGCGCTAACAGCAGCATCGCGTTGTGTTTCATCCCAAGGGGTTTCCGGTTGAAACCACAAGGCTTGAATCGACGCTTTTAAACAAAACGCTTTCAGCAGCGCCGGCACTTCCTGAAACCAGTCAGTTTCCAGTATCGTGAAGGGAATCCCCAGCTTGGCTAGCCTATCTGCAATATCTTTTAAGGCGGCTGCTTTCAGGCCTAATTTTGCCGGTGACTCTTTATGATGACGCCATTGTGCAGGTGTCGCGACAAAGACAACATGAATGGGACCTTGCTGTTGTGCTTCACTTAACGCTGGATGATCATCCAGCCGCAAATCATTGCGTAACCAAACCGCTTGTTTATTAGTCATAAGGCTTCTCTAGGGTAGTTGACGATGCAGTTTTTCAGCGTGTTTACGAATCGCTTTTTGTTCAGATTTTGACTTGCGTTGCCAGTTTTTGACTTGCATGCCCAATCTTGGATTTTGACTGAGCAGATCGTGATGACGATCAACAAACGCCCAGTATAACGTTGTAAACGGACAGGCCTTTTCGCCATGCGCTTGTTTTGGATCAAAACGACAATGCTGACAATAATTCGACATTCGGTTGATGTAGGCGCCACTCGCAATGTAAGGCTTGGAGCCGACGATACCGCCATCCGCATATTGGCTCATACCTAAAGTATTGGGTACTTCAACCCAAGCAACGGCATCAACATACATGGCAAGATACCATTCATGTATTGCCTTGGGTTTCACGCCCCATAAGAGTGAAAACAGCCCCGTAACCATCAGTCTTTGTATATGATGGCCATAACCGTAAGTAAGCACTTGCATGACAGCTTGGTTCAGACAGGTCATGTCGGTTTTTGCATCCCAATATAACTGCGGTAGTTCGCGGCGAGCGTTGAGTGCATTCATTTGCAGCCAGTCTTGTTTATGCGTCCAGTACAATCCCCTGACATATTCGCGCCAACCGAGAATTTGTCGGACAAATCCTTCAACCGCATTGAGCGGTGCTTCGTTCCGCTCGTAAGCTTGAATCGCAGCATCGATAACCTCATCAGGTGAGAGGAGTTTGAGATTTAAGGCAACGGATAAACGTGAGTGATATAAAAAAGGCTGATCCAGCCACATCGCATCTTGATAATCACCAAACTTGGCAAGTCGTTGTGAAATGAAATCATCCAGCGTTTGTTTGGCTTGATTCAGTGTGACCGGCCAATTGAATTCGTCAAGGTCTCCGGGTAAATCCGGTAAATATTGATGAATCGCCTTTATCACGTCTTTTGTTATTTTATCGGGCTTGAATTGATGAGTCTCCGCAAGAGCATCGGGCCCTTTTTGAGAAAAAGCGTGACGATTATCCTGATCAAAATTCCAGCGACCACCAACTGGTGACTGGCCTGACATCAAAATCGCTCTTTCTTTGCGAAGCTGGCGGTACCAATATTCCATGCGAGGTTGCTTTCGTTCAGAAAGCCACCTTTTAAACTCACCTTGGCGCGCAATAAAATGTTGGTCTGGTAACCATTCGATGGAAATATCGTGTTGATTTGTCCAATGATTAATTTCTTTAACAACACGATAATCGCCGGCGAGAACACAACGAATGGTTTTGAAGGGAGTATTTTTCAGATGGTGGTCTAGTGCATCGCTGAAACTTGCTAACCGTTTGTCCAGAGAATAATAAAATAAGGGCAGATCGTCTTTTTGACAGTTTTCAGCAAAGTGCCGCATGGCAGAGAGAAATACGGTGGTTCGTTGTTTAGATGAGAGGTAACGACTTGATTCATCCAGCACTTCAGCCATCATGAAGTGTGAGGTCTTTGTATCGACATCCTCAAAAATCAAGCTGTTCCGGTTTAATTGATCACCGAGTATCAGTAAAAGCGTTTGTGATGTCATGACGTACTAATGCCAGGGTTGGCTGTCGTATTCTGAAAAGGCCGTCAAGGTCAGAACGTCAAGGTTTGCCGGACGGAGTTTAGTCAAAAAGCGAATTTGAATTCGGCAGGCATCCAAATCAAAATGACGAGGCGTGTTGGTCTCGCTTTCGAGTTTGTGTTGAGCCTCATGCGCATCTTTTACACGCCCTAGATACAGCCATTGGTCGAGTAAGTGATAATGTACTTCGATGCTCTCATCTGAGACAGATTTCTCCCGCACAATAACAGGCCCTGACCAGGGCCATGCCTGATTTTTAAGACCTAAAAGCGCGATATTCAAACGCAGGTTGTAACGATTAGCGGACTCGATGCCATGACATGCACCACGACATTTTTTTAATTGATAGTTAAAGCAAGTGCCTTTATGGGTGGGTTCGAGCCCAGTTAACTGCGGACATAGCTGTTGTTCTTGCACAATTTGTAACAATTTTTGCTTGGCTTGGCGTTGACTCCGAAACAGGCCGTAACGCGTTGACAATTGTGAAAGCTGTTGTAAATCAGCCATTTCGATCCTGAGGCGCTGATATCCTTGAGCATCTTTGTGGAGTGCAAATTGAAATAACTTTTTGGCTTTAGTTTGACGTCGGTTGTAACGCGGTATTTTCGATTTAATTAACTGATTTTCCAGTAACTGCGCGCCGAAATCAGATGGGGTAGTAATGAAGTTGATGTGTGCGAGTTGTTGCTGAATTTCTTGATGACGTGCTGTTTTGGTATCAGCAAAATGGCTAAGAACACGTTGCTTAATATTGACGGATTTACCGATGTACAGCAGCCCGCCCTGCGCGTCATAAAACTCATATATGCCTGGACTGTTTGGCAACTTGTCGATTTCAGCTGTATCCAACTGACTGGGTAGACGGGGGCATTGCATGACCTGTCGGCAAGCATCAGCAATAGTTCCGCTATCGTGATCACGGCTTATCTGCTCAAACAGAGACACAATCACTTTAGTGTCGTCCATGGCACGATGACGATTCGCTATGGTTAAACCTAATCGAGAGACGATAGCATCGATACCATGTTTTTTTTGATTAGGATAAAGCGCCCGGCTTAACTTTACTGAGCACAAGGTCGGCGACGTAAAATCAATACCGCTTCTTCGAAATTCGGCGGATAAAAAACGGTAGTCAAAACGCGCATGGTGGGCAACCAAAACAAACCCAGAGAGCTTTTCAAACAATGTCTCTGCAAGCATCTCAAAAACAGGCTGGTCAGCCACCATCTCGTTGCTAATGCCAGTCAGGTTTGTAATCCAGTCGGAGATAATTTGCTTCGGATTAAAAAGCTGTTGCCAGTGATCTGTTATTCGGCCATTTTCAACAAAGATGAGCGCAAGCTCAGTGATACGGTGATGATTTGCATGTGCCCCCGTTGTTTCACAATCCAGCAATACCATTTTTTCCGGGAAGCCATTCGACAAAGCCATTATAGATGTCGCTGCCGTCGACAGCGTTCACTGCAATAAATGACACTTTGCCAACAATTTGCCCATTTCTTTCGCCAGGAAAATGGGCGTTGGCAAATGGGACATTGTTTTTCAGGAAGATGCGGTTTTAAATGCGCCATAAGCAAAAAATATTCTGTTTAAGCGCAATGTTAGTTCTACGGTGTGAAAACGCCGTGAATGGAATAGTATTCTGGCGGGGTTACTCGGGTAACTTAATGAGAAATTCGCGGTAATGCTGAAGTTCACGAATCGAGTCTTTAATATCATCCATGGCAAGATGGGATGATTTTTTCTTAAAGGCTTTTTCGACTTTGGGGGCCCAGCGTCGTGCGAGTTCTTTAAGACTGCTCACATCAAGATTACGGTAATGAAAAAAGGCTTCCAGCTCTGGCATGCAGCGCGCCATAAAGCGGCGATCCTGACAGATACTGTTGCCACACATCGGGGAGGTATTGGCGGGGACATATTGTTTTAAAAATGCCAGTGTTTCGGCTTCTGCTTGTGCTTCCGTATAGGTACTGCTGCGAACCCGTTCGGTCAGACCAGAACTGCCATGTTGCCGGGTATTCCATTCATCCATGCCGTCCAGTTTGCTGCCAGACTGGTGAATTGCAATGATAGGGCCTTCTGCAAGGATGTTGAGGTTGGCATCTGTGACGATAGTGGCAATTTCGATGATGCTGTCATTTTGTGTATCCAGACCCGTCATTTCGAGATCAATCCAGATCAAATTATTTTTACTTTTGGCCATGGTCTCCGCTTTATATTGCTAGTGAAGAAGGAACGTTGTTGCTTCAAATTGTATCAAAGGCTACTCTGCTGTTCACGAATTAGGTTTTTATAGTTGAATTGAAATGAACGAATTTACTTGGGTATTTATTTTTGCGCTCTTGTTGATGACAGGTATTGAGATCTGGTTGAGTTTGCGTCAAAAACGGCATGTATTAGCCAGTCGACATGCGGTACCAGCTGCCTTTAGTGAACAAATCAGCTTATCAGCACATCAAAAAGCAGCGGACTATACCGTCGCAAAAGGGGGCTACAAACGTGGCGAAGCAATTTATAGTGGCGTGATTTTATTGCTATGGACACTCGGCGGCGGTTTGGCGCTTCTATACGGAGGTTGGTCTGCCTTGGGACTCTCTGAGACTGTGACAGGGCTGTTGTTTATTCTTAGTTTTATGGTGATTGGCTCAGTGCTTGAGTTACCGGCGGGCTGGTATAAAAGCTTCGTGATGGAAGAAAAATTTGGTTTTAACCGGGCAACACCGAACATTTTCTTTGCGGATTTTGCCAAACAATTGCTGTTATTAGTGGTCATGGGGGTGCCAGTTGTCTGGGTGACCTTATGGTTAATGAATAGTACCGGCGAATTTTGGTGGTTGTATTTGTGGGCGGCCTGGATGGGGTTTGCCTTATTCATGATGTGGGCTTATCCGGCCTTTATTGCCCCATTTTTTAATAAATTTACGCCACTTGAAGATCAGGAGATGGTCCACCGGGTGGATAACTTGTTGCAACGTTGCGGGTTTAACAGCCAGGGTATTTTTGTGATGGATGGGTCCCGCCGAAGTGGTCACGGCAATGCCTATTTTACCGGGTTGGGTAATAATAAACGGATCGTGTTTTTTGATACTTTGCTTGAGACGTTGAATCCCGATCAAATTGAAGCGGTACTGGCACATGAGTTGGGCCATTTCCGCCGTCAACATGTCATCAAAAATATGGGATTGCTGGCGATCCTGAGTCTTGTTGGCTTGGCATTGTTGGGCTGGGCTTCGACACAAACCTGGTTTTACACCGGACTCGGCGTTGATACGCAAAATGCTGCTATGGCACTTACCTTGTTCATGCTGGTTATTCCGGTGTTCAGCTTTTACCTGCATCCCTTATTGACGCATTTATCGCGTAAATATGAGTTTGAAGCCGATGCCTATGCGGCCAGTGTCGCTAATGCGGATGATCTGATTGCGGCATTAGTGGCGCTTTATAAAGAGAATGCCAACACGTTAACGCCAGATCCGTTGGTGTCTGCTGTGTATGATTCGCATCCACCAGCTTCGATGCGTATTGCTGCATTGCAAAATCATCCAGTCTGAAATCGTGCCGTGAGGATAGCTTGTCATCCTCACGGTTTGCTATTTGCGGTGTTGCTTATTGCTCAAGCTCTGCCGCGGTGGTAGATGTTGGCCAGATTTGCACGCGATTACGACCCGATTGCTTAGCCTGATATAAGGCTTGATCGGCACGTTCAATGAGTTCGATAGGCGTATCGCCGACTTGATATAGACTGGCACCAATCGAGATAGTGACTTCACCGATTGATTCCTGGCTATCCTTTTTCTTTAATCGACTGGCGGCGCAGCTTTGCCGAATACTCTCGGCGATAGCGTGAGTTTCCTCGGCAGTCGTATGTAATAGCAGCATGGCTAACTCATCACCACCATAGCGCGCAGCAATATGCAGATCGTCACAATGTTTGTGTAACAATGACGCAAGATACTGCAGCAGCTTATCGCCAAGGGCATGACCAAAACGGTCATTAATTTCTTTGAAGTAATCGATATCAATTAATAATAATGAAAACCGAACCTGGCCAGTTTGGCAAAGTTGTGACAGCTCTTTATCAAATTGTCCGCGATTATTCAGGTTAGTCAGGCTGTCTGTGCGTGCTTGATGTTTGACCGCATTGAGCTCGTTACGCAACTTCAGTATTTCTTGAGTTGAATCGGCGAGTTCTTGACGAAGGCTCAGACTGGAGTCGGTTAACTTACGGGTATTTTCCAAAATACTTGCTAACACATCACGGATATCGTCTATATCGTGGCAATTTTCTAGAATGCTTTGCCGTTTGTGCAGGTCATTGGCGACGTCTCCAGCAGTGGATTCGGCCCGATTAATGTAATTAATCGTATTGTCCACTACCAAACGGAGACCATTGTTGGTTTGTGACAGCTTTTCTGGCATGCCCATCAAAACATACTTTTCGTAAAGGTACTGGTTTATCTCATTGCTGATCGTCTCACCTTTACTCAACCGGGTATCAATGGCGTCAATCAAGGCCTGATTATGGCCAGAGACATATTCATACCAAACCGCATAATTCACCGGATTAACCGGCGTTTTGTGCTGATTAATCAGCGGCAGGGTTCGGCGCAGATTTTCAGACGCTTGTTGAAAGGCATCTGTGTATACAGGCGGGAAAGAGGTTGGTTTTGCCACAAATTCATTCCTTGTTTTGGGGCTTCGCTGGATTATTGCGCTGTTTCACCCGTAAATCAACTCCGCATGTTTTTCTTTAGTTTAAAAAGTATCGGGGCTAATAATATTAGCGTCAACCAAGGCAAAAACTGTAAAAAAAGTGTGCTGCTTAGTTGATAGCTGGCTATTATCCAGGTCACGAGAAGAAAGCTGACCATGGTCAAATTCTGGATCCAGTTATTGCCAGCCAAGATGGTGCCGAGCTTTGCTTTGGGCGCCGTTTTTTGAATCAAAGCGTTCAGTGGAATAATGAACAAGCCGCCGGCAAAGCCAAAACCAATTATTGCGATCGCATAACCTGATACATTCTGGATGGATGGGATAGCCGTTAAGGCAATCACCATTCCCGCACCACCAATCAAGATCAGGCTATAGCGAATAGCTTGCCGACAAAGACGCCCTGCCAGTAATGACCCGACAATAATACCAATGCCTGAGCAGGCGAGCAGTCCTTGAATAACGATGGTGTTGGTTTCATTCAAAACCATTTTGGCAAAAGCGGGGAAGACAGCCAGCATCGTTTGAGAGACACCCCAAAACACGGACAGGCCCAGAATGCACCTCCAGATTAAAGTGCTCCGGCGTAATTGTTTCAGGTTTTCGCGCAGTAAATAGCCACGCCGATAAGCCTGCCAGTCATACTGTAAAGCGGGATTTGCAGCCGGTAAACGGGGCAGCCGCGTCGTTAACCACAATTCAAGCAGGGACAGCGCAATTAATAACCAGCCCAAGGGGGCGATCTGCCGAATGACATTCGTTTCAGTTAAGTCACTTTGTCCGGTCAGTAACAGTTCAAAAAAAATGGTAAAGACAAAAATGCCGGTGAGGATGGCAATAATCGTTGTTGCCTGCAAAAAACCGTTGGCAGGTGCCAACTGCGTGTTGTCCGCGACTTCACGAATATAACCATATTTTGCTGGCGAATAAATGGCACTTTGCACGGCAAGGATAAAAGTAAACCCAAAAGCCGCTTGAAACCAGCCTTGGTAATAACAAAGCGTAATCATTGACGTGATGAATACCGCAGAACATGCTGACCAGCGCATGATTTTGGGTTTGGCGAACCGATCAGACAGAAAGCCAGCTGGCGTAAACAATAAAATAAAAGGCAATAAAATCAGTGCATTGACCACAGCTGTCAACGCAACCTGGGTCGCATCATCATACACCTTGAATAGGGTGTTCTGGATAGTGATTTTATGCCCCAAGTCGACCATCGCATTGATAAAGGCGACCAATAAAAAGGGGATTAATCCCGAGATGTTTTTTGGCATTAAGGCTTAGTCATCCTGTAAGCGTACGGCCAAAACATCGCAATGAGCGTGGTGTAATATGGCATTGGCGGTGGAGCCGAGTAACATTTTTATGCCATGCCGGCCATGCGAACCCACGACAATCAGATCGACGTTATGCTCATCGGCAATCCGCACGATATCCCGGCCGGGACTACCACTTTCAACCCACTGATAATCGGCAGGAATATGGTATTTCTCACCAAGACTAGCTAATTGTTGCCGCCCGGCATCAAGCAATGAGTCTCGCATATCCAAATCGACACTGATCATGGGTTCATAAGCAAAATCGGTAAGCGGAAAGTCCTCGACAATATGACATAAACAAAACTGGGACTTGGCAGACTCAGCAAGTGCCAGTGCGCGTTGCATGACCTGATCGGTATGATCAGAAAAATCGGCGGCGATCAGAATATGTTTGTAGATGGACATCGCTTATCTCCTAAATAAAAAGGCAGGTTTTAACCTGCCTTATCAAGGATTACTTCTGACTTTCTAAAAATCGTTCTGCATCCAGCGCCGCCATACAGCCGGCCCCTGCAGAAGTAATGGCCTGTCTGTAAATAGGATCAGAAACATCGCCAGCGGCAAAAACGCCCGGAATACTGGTCTGCTGACCTTTTTTCAAAATGATGTAATCATGTTGCATATCCAATTGTTCCTTGAACATGCTGGTATTGGGCTGATGGCCAATGGCAATAAATACCCCTTGGACAGCCACTTCTTGCGTAGTCTCATCCTGACTATGCTTAACGCGAATGCCGGTGACACCAGCATCATCACCCAGCACTTCATCAAGGGTGCTGTTCCACAAAATCTCGACATTGCCCGATTCCGCTTTTTTCATCAGTTGATTAATCAAGATTTTTTCGGCGCGGAAGCTGTCGCGACGGTGTATCACAGTGACCTTTGAAGCAATATTTGACAGATACAAGGCTTCTTCGACCGCCGTATTACCACCACCCACAACAGCAACAGGTTGGTTTTTATAGAAAAAACCGTCACAAGTGGCACAGGCCGAAACGCCTCGGCCTTTGAAGGCTTCCTCAGATGGCATACCCAGATATTTTGCCGAAGCTCCAGTTGCAATAATCAGCGCATCTGCGGTGTAGGTACCGGCATCGCCCGTCAATGTAAAGGGGCGTTGTTGTAAATCAGCAGTGTGAATATGATCAAAAACGATTTCAGTACCAAATCTTTCTGCATGCTTTTGCATTCGTTGCATTAATTCTGGTCCTTGCACGCCATCAGCGTCGCCAGGCCAGTTGTCTACGTCGGTGGTCGTGGTGAGTTGTCCGCCTTGTTCAATGCCGGTAATCAGAACGGGATCCAGTGCTGCCCGGGCTGCATATACTGCAGCAGTATAGCCAGCCGGGCCAGAACCCAGAATCAGTAAACGACAGTGTTTGCTGTCTGCCATGTAACGGTTCTCCGCGTTAAATTTAGGATGATAGTCAAGAGTAACCATTGACTCGGATTTGGACAAGCGTATCAGTTAAAAAGCTGTGTTAGAATTTGCCGATAATTTGTTGGCGTAACTGGATTTATTACATTGGCACAGGCGACCCGGGTAAACGACAAAAACAAACAGGAAAGCACTGAAGGCGCGGTCAGTTTTCGTTTGCGAGAAGCAGCGTTAATTTTGGCATTGGCACTGGCCGCGTATTTGCTGTTGTCCTTATTCACTTATGAGCCAACCGATCCGGGTTGGTCAACCACCGGCACTGATGACCTGATTGCCAATCGTGGCGGTATTGTTGGGGCGTGGCTAGCCGATGCGTTGCTCTATGGATTTGGCCTGCCAGCGTATTTGGCGCCATTGATGGTGGCATTTTCAGGTTGGTTGTTGTTCAGTTGGGGACGACGTGCTGATAGTGCTGACGCATTGCATTTCTGGGTGTTAAAGCTCGCCGGCCTGCTGATCGCGCTGGCCGCTGCCAGTGGTTTGTCGACGCTGGGATTGATGGATTATGCAACCCTACTCCCAATGGGCGCTGGCGGGGTGTTGGGTGAAGTTGTCGGCCATGGGTTTGAAGCTGTTTTTGGCGCTTCTGGAACCAGCCTGTTGCTTCTGGCTTTATTATTGACGGGGGTGACTTTGTTTACTGGTCTGTCCTGGTTAATGGTTATCGACAGACTCGGTGCGGCCGCACTGGTGTTGATTAACTGGTTTGCCCGGCGCAGCAGAGATCTGCAAGCTGAGATTCAGGCCAAAAGAACCCGACAGCAACGCGAAGAGACTTTCCTGGAGCAAAAAGAAAAACTGCAGCATAAAGCTAAGGTGCGTATCGAGCCAGTGCTTAACAAACCGTCAGCGCCAAGTAAGCGCGAAGAAAAAGAGCGGCAAAAGCCGTTATTTGAAACGCCGGATACGCCCGGTATGCCGACATTATCCTTACTGGATATGCCAAAAGCAGCGCAACAAGGCTACAGCGAAGAGGTATTACAGGCGTTATCCCGTCAGGTTGAGCTCAAGTTGAAAGATTTTGGCGTTGAGGTGCAGGTTGTCGAGGTACAGCCTGGGCCAGTTGTGACCCGGTTTGAACTGCAGCCTGCGGCAGGCATTAAAGTGAGCCGCATCAGTGGTCTGGCCAAGGATTTGGCGCGAGCATTATCGGTGAGTAGTGTGCGCATCGTAGAAGTGATTCCAGGCAAGCCGGTGGTCGGGCTGGAAATTCCAAATGAACATCGGGAAATTGTCCGGCTGCGCGAAATTCTGGCGTGTGCCGATTATGAAAACAGCAAATCTCCTTTAGTCATGGCCTTAGGTAAGGACATTGCTGGCAGGCCCGTCGTCGCTAATCTTGAAAAAATGCCCCATCTTCTGGTGGCAGGGACCACTGGTTCGGGTAAGTCAGTCGCTGTAAATGCAATGATTCTGAGCTTGCTATACAAAGCAACTGCCAAGGATGTGCGGCTGATTATGGTCGATCCGAAAATGCTGGAGTTATCCGTTTATGAGGATATTCCGCATCTGTTAACGCCGGTCGTGACAGACATGAAAGAGGCAGCTAATGCCTTGCGTTGGTGTGTTGCTGAAATGGAGCGCCGCTATCCACTGATGGCAGCGTTAGGAGTGCGCAATATTGCTGGTTACAACAAAAAAGTGCAGGAGGCGATTGATAAAGGTGAGCCGTTAACGGATCCGACTGCAGAGGTATTGCCCGGAGAACCTTTACCTTATCTTGAGCCATTGCCATTCATTGTGGTCATCATTGATGAGCTGGCCGATATGATGATGGTGGTTGGTAAGCAGGTCGAAGAGTTAATCGCCCGGTTAGCACAGAAAGCACGTGCTGCCGGTATTCATTTGATATTGGCAACGCAGCGCCCGTCGGTGGATGTGATTACCGGGCTTATCAAAGCGAATATTCCGACCCGCATGGCATTTCAGGTGTCATCTCGAATTGATTCACGGACCATTTTGGATCAAATGGGCGCGGAACAATTACTTGGTCAGGGCGATATGCTGTATTTGCCGCCCGGAAGTGGTTTGCCTGAGCGGGTACATGGCGCATTTGTTGATGACAATGAAGTGCATGAAGTAGTGAACTTTCTCAAATCGCAAGGCGGCCCGGATTACCTTGAAGAAATTACCCGGGCATTGAGCGATGAGGGTGAAGGTGGCGGCTTTGGCGATGGTGCCGATGGCGAGCAGGATGAGTTATATGATCAGGCTGTGCAGATCGTGACCGAGTCTCGTCGTGCCTCTGTTTCAGGTATTCAACGCCGATTAAAAATTGGCTATAACCGGGCTGCTCGAATTGTTGAGGCCATGGAGGTTGCGGGTGTGGTTTCTGCAATGCAGGGGAATGGCAGCCGGGAAGTGTTGGCGCCACCGCCGCGCGACTAGCGCACTAACTGCGTATTCAGCTTGTCTGAAACCTGAGTTCAACTAAGATTTAGGAGAAAATATGGCTAGGCGATTTTCGCTTTCCTTGCTAACGGTATTGAGTTTGTTATTCAGCGCATCAACTTACGCTGAGGATGCCGTTGTTGACCGATTAACGCAGTTTGTTGATCAGGTTCAGCAGTTTCAGGCACGGTTTCAACAGGTGGTCGCAGATCCCGAGGGACAAATAGTGGAGCAGGCCGCCGGTGTTTTCTATTTATCACGGCCAGGCAAATTCCGTTGGGATTATCACACACCCTACGCCCAGCAAATCGTCGCAGATGGTCAGCAGATCTGGTTTTACGATGAAGATTTAGAACAAATTACCGTAAAAAATCAGTCTGCTACATTAGCTGATACGCCAGCTGGCTTATTGTCTGGAAAAAGCCGACCGGATGAGGCTTACCATATCACCCGGCTGAATTCTGACGATGGTTTGCAATGGGTTGAATTGACGCCGAAGGAAGCCGATGCGAATTATCAACGGGTGCAATTGGGATTTTCAGAACAATCCCTGCAACAAATGCGCATGGTGGATGCTTTTGATCAACAAACGCGTCTGGTTTTCAGCGAGGCCAATGTGAATCAGCCAATTGCGGCCGAAAAGTTTCAGTTTGTCCCGCCTCAAGGCGTTGATGTTATTGGAGAGTCACCCTAAGTGAGTTTGTTTGATAACCTGCAAGTCGCATCCGGACGGCCATTGGCCGACAGAATGCGGCCGCAGAGTTTGGATGACTATATCGGACAATCGCACTTGCTGGCTGCCGGCAAACCGCTTCGTCAAGCGATCGCCAGTGGCCAACCCCATTCGATGATTTTTTGGGGGCCGCCAGGGACGGGAAAAACAACACTGGCGCGTTTGATTGCAGGCTATTGTGACGCGGAATTTATCACTATTTCAGCGGTACTGGCTGGGGTCAAGGAGGTACGAGAAGCCGTTGCCAGAGCCAAGTTGTTGGCTCAGGAACGTGGCCGCCGTACGATGCTCTTCGTTGATGAGGTGCACCGATTTAATAAGTCGCAGCAAGATGCGTTTTTACCTTATGTTGAAGATGGCACCTTTACCTTTATTGGTGCGACGACCGAAAATCCCTCGTTTGAACTAAACAATGCGTTGCTATCTCGCGCGCGTGTTTACGTTCTGAAGTCGCTGGAAACTGAAGATCTGAGGCAGATTGTTGATCGGGCGCTTGCGGATGGTATCAAAGGTGTCGCTGCACGAAATGTAACGATGGCAGAGCCACTGCGTGATTTGCTGGCAGAGGCCGCTGATGGTGATGGGCGTCGTGTACTCAATTTATTGGAGATTGCGATTGATTTAGCTGACAGTCAGGGCCAACAGGCCGTGACTGAAGCAGACATGACCTCCGTATTGAGCGGCAGTTTTAGACGCTTTGATAAGGGTGGCGAAGCATTTTACGATCAAATTTCCGCACTGCATAAGTCGGTGAGAGGTAGTGCTCCGGATGCGGCTTTGTATTGGCTTTGTCGTATGCTTGACGGGGGATGTGATCCCGTTTATTTGATGCGACGGATTGTGCGTATGGCAACGGAAGATATTGGCAACGCTGATCCGAGAGGCTTGGAAATCACCCTCAACGCCTGGGACAGTTTTGAGAAACTCGGCCGGCCTGAGGGGGAATTGGCCATTGCCCAAGCCGTGGTTTATCTAGCTTGTGCCCCTAAAAGTAATGCTGTCTATAACGCTTTTAAAGCGGCGATGCAGGATGTACGCAATCATGGTTCAGCGGAGGTGCCGCTGCACCTTCGAAATGCGCCCACTAAGCTGATGAAAGAACTCGATTATGGTAAGGCGTATCGCTATGCACATGATGAACCTGAGGCTTATGCCGCAGGTGAAACGTATTTTCCGGAGAGCCTTGGCGAAAAGCAGTATTACCACCCCGTTGATCGGGGCTTGGAAATCAAAATTGCTGAAAAACTTAGTCGCCTTCGCGTTTTGGATAAACAGGCACGACAAAAAGGTTAAGTCAGACGCGGTTTATAAATATCATAGCGGGTATTTTTGCTGGTAATTGAGGCGACTGGTTTGATTTGAGCAAGAAATGCGGCTGATTTTGGCCGCTTTACCACAATCCGTTGTCGTGCTCGTTGGCAGGCGATATCGAGTAAGTCGTGGCTGTGTTGATCGGTGCCAACCAGCTGATGCAACAACTGCATTTCTTTTTTTACCAGAGCCGTTTTGTCCCGTTGTGGATACATGGGATCCAGATAAATCGTGTCTGGCCAGTCTATTTGAGACAATGTCTGCAAGTAATCAACCGCATTAGCTCGGTGAAGTGACATGCGCTGAATGATCGGGGCAACAGCCGGGTCTGCATTGCCACGTGTCAAACCGTCGCTAATTAATGCAGCAATGATTGGGTGCTGTTCAATCAGCGTGACGTTAGCACCAAGCGAGGCCATGACAAAGGCATCACGGGCAAAACCGGCTGTTGCATCGATAATAACGGGGCTGACACCTTGCTTGAATCCCAAAGCTCTTGCCAGGGGTTGATTGCGACCACCACCATAAAGTCGCCGATGGGCATTTTTACCCGATACAAAATCTACCTGAAGCGGGTTGCCTGACGATGGCGCTGACAGTGATAAGCCATGAGCATTAAGATGTAATATGAAAGATGATGTAGGTGTGGTCGATACGGTTAATCCAAGTTGGCTGGCCAATTGATCTGCCATATCCAGCCAGTCTTCGGATGCCGGTTTTATCTGACAAAATAGTTGCATTATCGTCCAGTAATAAAATCACCAAAAGCCCGGCTACCTTGTCCTGTTTCAAGTGTATTGATAACGGCATTTAGAGCTGTATCAATAATGGAAACCCGGCCGCTTCCCCAGTTTGCGACATAAACATAGCGTCCGTCTTCAGTGATATCAATACCCTCCGGGGTGTCATCTACCGCGATGTCGGTAACGACCTGTTGACTTTGTGTGTCAACTTTAGACACGGTGCTTTCATCTTGATTAGTCACATACAACCAGCGATCATCAGGACTTAGCACGGCACAATATGGCCATTCGCCGACATTAATGGTGGCTAAGACTTGATGTTTTTGGGTATCGACCACACTGACCGTATTGTCTTGGACATTAACGGAATATAGCCGTTGACCATCACGTGTGAGAGCAAGGCCAAATGGTGCTTTACCAACGCTAATTTTGGCAATCTTTTGATACGTGGTTAAATCAATGATCGTGATGGAATTATCGTCACGGTTAGCAACATAGAGTTTATGTCGCTTATTATCAACAATTAAGCCTGCTGGGCTCTTATCAACTGGGATTGAGTGAATGATTTGACGTTTTTCAGTATCAATCACCTTAACCACATTTTCATACCAGTCTGCTACAAAAACGCGATGCCCATTTGAATTAGTTGCGATCCCAACCGGGCCACTTCCAGTTTTGAGTCGAAAGGATTCCTGCATCAAAGCGGTATCAATGAATGAAATATCCTGAGAGTCTGGGTTGGTAACGAATAATTTCTTCCCATCTTGGCTTAAAGCGACACCAGCAGGTGCTTTACCAACCTTAATGGTCTGAATTACGGATTGTGCTTCTAAGCTAATGATACTGACACTGTCGTCGAGTTGGTTTGTGATATAGGCATATCGCGGTGTCTCTGCATAACTTAATATCGGGATAGAAGAGATAAGAAAAAAACGGCCCATGAAAGGACCGTTTTCGTTGTATAGCTGAAATTCGTGATAAACATTATTTTTCTAGTACGTTTTTCAGATTTTCCAAACCAGATTTATAAACATCTGTAATCACATCGACAGCATCCGAATCCGATTGACCTTCTGGAACGGGTGGATTATCCATAAACGAGCGATAAAATTTTCCCCGCCATTTAACTTCGGTTCCTTTATCGACTTCTTTAACATAAATCCATGATTTATATGTGGAAACTGGCAAAGTGTAATAAGGTGTATCTTTACTATTGAAAGTAATCGTCTTGACAACGCTCATGTCTTCAATGGTGTAGATTAACATCATTTTTTCATCATCAACTTTGTCCAGTTCCTCAGTGATCGTTGGCTCACCATCCGCTTTAAGTGTGAGTGTGCGTGTTTTATCATCTTTCATTGCAACGCTTTTGACTGCCGGATGCCATTGATCTATTGCAGAGAAGTCTTTGACCATTGCCCACACTTTGTCGACCGGCGCATTAATAATAATTTTCTCTTCCACCATTTGACGAGTTGGACCATGAGCACTTGCCAGCATTGGTATGATAGTCATGGTAACGGCGAATAAATGTAACAATTTTTTCATTTTTTACTCCGAATTGATTTACAACGCACTAGGGAACTTATCACGTCAATTCTGAACTGACTATGAACAAAAACCAACGGAAAATTTCCTATTCGAATGCCGAAGGAGAAATCATAGGCGCTAATAAGTGGTCATGACACCTTAGTTTGATTTGACTTAAATCAACATATTACCCAAAATTAACCCCTTTATTTTTTAGTTGCCGGCAGGGCTATGACGCCACTGATCAAAATACGGGATTTGCATTTTTATCGCGGTAATAAAGCGATTTTCGATGGTATCGATATCGACATTTATCGCGGTAAGGTGACGGCTATCATGGGGCCAAGTGGCACAGGAAAAACCACTTTGCTGAAGTTGATTGGCGGTCAGTTGAAACCCCATCGTGGCACTATTGAAGTCGATGGCCAAGATGTCAATAAACTGAATCGGTCGTCACTGTATGCGCTTCGTAAACGGATGGGAATGCTGTTTCAGAGTGGTGCATTACTTACTGATATCAGTGTTTTTGATAATGTTGCGTTCCCGCTTCGCGAGCATACGCGACTGCCCGCCTCGATGATTCGCGATTTGGTATTAATGAAATTACAGGCCGTTGGTTTACGTAATGCGCGACATTTAATGCCATCAGAGTTGTCAGGAGGTATGGCGCGTCGTGTTGCGCTGGCCCGTGCCATGGCGCTGGATCCGATGATGATTATGTATGATGAGCCTTTTACTGGTCAGGATCCTATCTCAATGGGCACCCTGGTCAACCTGATCCGGCGGGTTAACGATGCCATGGGACTAACCAGTATTGTGGTGTCACATGATGTTGCCGAAACAGCGCGCATTGCCGATGATATTTACTTACTTTCTGGCGGAAAAGTGATCGAACAGGGCACCACAGAGCAGTTGAAAAAGTCGGGTTCGCCTTGGGTTGAACAATTTTTGCAAGGTTTACCCGATGGTCCGGTACCGTTTCATTATCCGGGAACCAGTTTTGAGGCGGATCTGATGGCAGGGGAGGAATCCCAATGATGACAATCCGACGTCTTGGGCGCTGGGGCTTAAGCACAATGGAACGTCTGGGACGTGCCAGTTTGTTGCTTGGTCAGGTTCTCGTTGGCACGCCCGCTTTATTCTTGCGTTTTTCTCTGGTGGTTCAGCAGCTTTTCTATGTCGGGGTCTTGTCGGTACTGATCATTGTGATTTCCGGACTGTTTGTCGGCATGGTGCTTGGCTTGCAGGGCTACAATACGCTTGTTGATTTTGGCGCAGAAGAATCGTTAGGTGTGTTGGTCTCTTTGTCGCTGGTGAGAGAGCTGGGACCGGTGGTCAGCGCGTTACTGTTTGCCGGTCGTGCGGGTTCGGCATTAACCGCGGAAGTCGGTTTAATGAAAAGTACGGAACAACTTTCTGGTATGGAGATGATGGCGGTTGATCCAGTGCGTCGCGTCATTGCACCACGGTTTTTGGCCGGGGTAGTTTCGATGCCTCTGTTAGCAGCGATATTCAGTGCTGTGGGCGTCTTGGGTGCATTTCTCGTTGGACATGGCCTGCTGGGTGTTGACGATGGTGCTTTCTGGTCACAAATGCAAGCTAAAACAGATTGGTATGATGACGTATTAAACGGCGTAATTAAAAGCATTGTATTTGGTTTTGTTGTCACATGGATAGCCTTGTTTGAAGGCTATGATGCGGTGCCGACATCTGAGGGCGTGGGACGGGCGACAACCCGTACCGTTGTGCACTCAGCATTTGCGATTCTTGGGCTGGATTTTGTTCTGACAGCGTTGATGTTCGGAGAGTAGGTAATGATGCAAAATAAACAAGCAGAGATTCTGGTCGGCCTGTTCGTCGCCGCTGGGTTAGCAGCCCTGTTCATGCTGGCAATGAAAGTCAGTAATCTAGGTGATTTGGCGGATCAGCAGGGCTACCAAGTGACGGCCAACTTTCAGAATATTGGCGGGTTAAAAGTGCGCTCACCGGTTTCGATGGCCGGGGTGCGCGTTGGTCGTGTCGCCAATATTAAACTGGACCCGAATACGTATGATGCCGTTGTGACACTCAATATTTATTCCCAGTACGACACCATCCCGCTGGATAGCTCGGCCAGTATTTTCACCGCTGGTTTGCTGGGTGAACAATATATCGGTTTAGAAGCCGGCGCAGATGATTTTTATCTGGCCGATGGTGATGAAATAATGCTGACCCAACCAGCGGTGGTGCTGGAGCAGATTATTGGTCAGTTTCTTTATAGTCAGGCAGAAGGTAACTGAACATGATGCAACTATTAAAAAGTCCAAAACAGTTTACTGCGATGCTTCTCAGTTTGGCATTGCTGGCGGTGATAGGAACTGTATCGGCAGCCGACATGCCGGCACCTCAGGCATTAGTTAAAACCGCTTCTGATGATATGTTGGCCGCGCTGAAAGAGAATGAGGCCAAGTTGGAAGCAGATCCAACACAAATATATGGTCTGGTGGAAGAAATTCTTATTCCACATTTTGATTTTGCTCGAATGGCCAAGCTGGCATTGGGGAAAAACTGGCATCAACTGGACGGGGAGCAACAAAAACAGTTTGTTGAAGAGTTTCGCATTCTGCTGGTGCGTACTTATTCCACTGCGATGTTGGAGTACACAGAAGAAGAAATTCGGTTTTTGCCGTTTCATGATGACTTAAGCAAAAAACGGGTCAATGTGCCAATGGAAGTGGTGCAAACTGGCGGGCCTGCTATTCCAATGGTGTTGTCGTTGTATCAAAACAAAGAAGATGCCTGGAAGGTCTATGACGTCAAAATAGAAGGTATTAGTCTGGTGACCAATTATCGTTCTTCCTTTGCGCGGGATATTAATAACGGCGGGGTGGAAAAACTGCTTGCAGATTTGACCGCCCGGAATCAGAAAGCCCGGTTATGACGGTCAGTTTGGACGATGCAACACAAAGACTGATAGTCAGTGATGTGCTGACGTTTGAAACGGTTGCGCAGAATTTGGCGCAAAGTGAACCACTTATCGCTGAGCTGACAACAATCAATGTCGATTTGGAGAATGTTGAACACAGTGACAGTGCGGGACTGGCATTGTTGATTCAATGGTTGCGTATGGCAAAACAACAAGATAAAGCCATTTACTTCTCAAATCTGCCCACACAAATGCAAGCCATGGCGAAAGCCAGTGGTTTGGAAACACTTTTACCTCAGGAATCTTTGTAAGTATGAAAGCCAGTGAAATTAAGCAGTTAATCGAAGCCGGATTGCCTGATGCCGACGTTGTCGTTATCGGCGAGGATGGTGAGCATTTTGATGCGGTGGTGATTTGTCCTGCCTTTGCTGGTAAAAGCCTCATTGAACAACACCGTATGGTTAAGGCCACACTGGGCGATAAGTTTACCAGTGGCGAACTGCATGCCTTGTCATTAAAAACCCGTGCCGAGAAGTAGTCTGCGACCACTGAAAATCGAGAAACTATGGATAAATTGATTATTAATGGTGGCGCGGCGCTGGATGGCGAGATCAGAATATCTGGTGCGAAAAACGCGGCATTACCGATATTAATGGGCGCGTTGTTGGCCGACGGGCCAGTTCGCATCGGTAATGTGCCACACTTGCATGATATTACGACTACGCTTGAGCTATTGGGTCGGATGGGGGTGACGCTAACGGTCGATGAACGTTCTGGTGTTGTCATTGATCCGACTACGCTGTCGGCCACCGAAGCAGCCTACGATCTGGTGAAAACCATGCGGGCTTCCATTCTGGTGCTTGGTCCATTATTAGCAAAATACGGGAAAGCAGATGTGTCTCTGCCGGGTGGTTGTGCTATTGGTTCACGCCCAGTAGACCTGCATTTGCGTGGGCTCGAAGCAATGGGTGCAGACATAAAAGTTGAAAATGGCTACATCCGTGCGACTAGTGGCAAAGGCCTTGTCGGCGCGCATATTTTTATGGATCAGGTAACGGTAACCGGTACTGAAAACTTGATGATGGCGGCGACTCTGGCAAAAGGCAAAACGGTTATCGAAAATGCGGCAAGAGAGCCGGAAGTGGTTGATTTAGCCAATTACCTTATCAAGATGGGTGCTAATATTCAGGGAGCCGGTACCGCGACGCTTACCATTCAAGGTGTTGAGGTGTTATCAGGAACAGATTACACCATTTTGCCTGACCGTATCGAAACGGGTACCTATTTAGTCGCGGCGGCAATGACGCGTGGTCGGGTCAAACTGAAAGATACCGATGCCAATCAATTGGAAGCGGTACTACTCAAGCTGGAAGAGGCGGGTGCAGAGTTAACTGTTGGTAAAGACTGGATTTCATTAGATATGCAGGGTCGTCGACCTCGCGCTGTGAATATCAGAACGGCACCTTATCCGGCCTTCCCAACCGATATGCAAGCACAATTTACGGCATTGAATAGCGTTGCTGAGGGGCAGGCAACCATTGTGGAAACCGTGTTTGAAAACCGGTTTATGCATGTACAGGAAATGCAGCGTATGGGAGCAAACCTGCAAATTGAAGGTAATACGGTTGTCTGTCAGGGACAACCTCAGTTAACTGCTGCGCCGGTAATGGCTACCGATTTGCGTGCCTCAGCCTGCTTGGTGCTGGCGGCATTGGTCGCTGAAGGGGAAACGGTGGTGGAGCGGATTTACCATATCGACCGTGGTTACGAGTGTATCGAAGAAAAATTACAGCAACTCGGTGCGCGAATTCGACGGGTGCCAACGGCGATCCGGAGTGCAGCCAATGGCTGAGCAATTGACGCTGGCCTTATCCAAAGGACGTATTTTTCAAGAAACGCTGCCCTTACTTAAAGCAGCCGGTATTGAACCTGTTGACGATCCAGAAACCAGTCGCAAGTTGATTCTGGAAACCAATCAGCCAACAGTCCGTCTTATTATTGTTCGCGCTTCTGATGTACCGGCATATGTTGCTTTTGGTGGCGCAGATCTTGGGGTGGCAGGTAAAGATGTGTTGCTTGAGCATCCTGATGCCGCGTTATATGAGCCAGTTGATTTGAAAATTGCCCGTTGTCGATTGATGACGGCCGGTAAACCCGATATACCGACTCCGATTGGTCGGCTCAAAGTGGCAACCAAATTTGTCGAAAGCACGCGACGGTTTTACGCGGCAAAGGGCGAGCAGGTTGATATTATAAAGCTTTATGGCTCAATGGAGTTGGCGCCATTGGTTGGCTTGGCTGATCGTATTGTTGATGTGGTTGATACCGGCAATACCTTAAGAGCCAATGGTCTGGAACCCTTAGAGCATATCGCGGATATTAGTTCGCGCTTGGTTGTGAATAAAGCGTCAATGAAAACCAAACATCAACGGATTCAAGAGTTTATTTCTAATATCCGTGACGCGGTAAGAGAAAGAAATGATGATTGATATCAGTCAACTTAATTATAGTTCAGCCGATTTTTGGCAACAACTTACCCATCTTCTGGCTTGGGAAGGCGTGTCTGATGCGGCGGTAACGGAAACCGTTAGAAACATACTGGCCGACGTAAAAAAACGTGGCGATGCGGCGGTGGTCGAATACAGCTGTCGTTTTGACCGCTTGAACGTCTCCACTATGGCGGAGTTGGAAATTCCACTGAACCGTGCGCAGGCAGCGCTGAATAATATTCCAGTTGTGCAGCGCCAGGCCTTGGAACAGGCGGCAGAGCGGGTTCGTCGTTACCATGAACATCAAAAACAAGATTCTTGGCAATATACGGAAGCCGATGGCACGGTACTGGGTCAACAAGTAACACCTTTAGACCGGGCTGGTTTGTATGTGCCTGGTGGCAAGGCGGCTTACCCCTCTTCGGTATTAATGAACGCTTTGCCAGCCAAAGTGGCCGGTGTCAAAGAATTGATTATGGTTGTGCCAACGCCGGATGGCGAAGTGAATGAACTGGTGCTTGCTGCTGCAGCCATCGCAGGTGTTGATCGGATTTTTGCCGTGGGTGGTGCTCAAGCTGTCGCTGCTTTAGCTTATGGTACTGAAACCATTCCGCAGGTAGATAAAATTGTTGGACCGGGCAATATTTTTGTGGCTACGGCAAAAGGCATGGTGTTTGGGACCGTTGGTATTGACATGATTGCCGGGCCATCAGAAATTTTGGTGATCTGTGATGGCAAAACGGATCCTGACTGGATAGCGATGGATTTGTTTTCGCAGGCTGAGCATGACGAAGATGCGCAATCCATTTTGGTTTCACCCGATGCCGATTTTTTACGACGAGTTTCTGAATCCATCGAAAAGTTGCTGCCCACGATGGAGCGACAAGAGATCATCACAACCTCACTGAACAGCAGAGGGGCATTGATTCAAGTGGCAGATTTGGATGAAGCGATTGAAGTGGCTAACTTTATTGCTGCGGAACACTTGGAGCTGTCTGTTGATGATCCAGCCGAAATGGCGAAAAAAATCCGCCACGCGGGCGCGATTTTTATGGGCCGTTATACGCCGGAAGCGCTTGGTGATTATTGTGCGGGACCAAATCACGTCTTACCTACCTCGCGGACAGCCAGATTTAGTTCTCCGCTGGGCGTTTATGACTTTCAAAAACGATCCAGTCTGATTCAGGTTTCTGCAGAAGGCGCACAGCCTTTGGGTAAGATTGCTTCGGTACTGGCGAGAGGCGAGAGCCTGACCGCACATGCACGCAGTGCGGAATATCGTCTGAAGTCCTGATGAGTCAATATTGGAGTGACTTTGTGCATTCGCTGGAGCCTTACGTGCCCGGTGAACAACCGCGTGGCCATAATTTGGTTAAGCTAAACACCAATGAAAATCCATTTGGCCCTTCGCCCAAAGTGATTGAAGCCATTCGACATGCGGCAGATGACCGGCTGCGTTTGTATCCGGTTCCGGATGGTGGCCTATTACGTCAAACGATTGCCGATTACCACGATGTTGAGATAAAGCATGTTTTTGTAGGTAATGGCTCTGATGAAGTGCTGGCGCATGTTTTTCATGGCTTGTTCAAGCATGACTTACCGATTTTTTTTCCGGATATTACGTACAGTTTCTATCCAGTCTATTGTCAGCTATACGATATTGATTATCGTCAGATCCCGTTAGCTGGGGACTTTTCGCTGAAGGTGTCTGATTATCTGCAGCCCAATGGCGGTATTATTTTCCCCAACCCGAATGCGCCCACTGGCCGACCATTGTCGGTGTCAGAAATTGACGTATTACTGCAAAAAAATACCGGATCAGTCGTCGTCATTGACGAAGCTTATGTTGATTTTGGCGGTGAATCGGCAGTTCAGCTAACAAAGCACTATCCGAATCTATTGGTTACGCAAACACTCTCCAAGTCGCGGTCTTTGGCAGGAATGCGAATTGGCTTTGCTATTGGTGATGCCGCACTCATAGAAGCCTTGGTAAGAGTGAAAGATAGCTTTAATTCTTATCCTCTTGATAGCCTAGCGATTGCGGCGGGTGTTGCTGCATTTGAAGATGAAGCCTACTTTGCTTCTTGTCAGCAGAAGGTGATTGCTGCGCGAGAGGATGTGACACAGGCAATGCAAGCATTGGGTTTTGACGTGTTACCTTCAGCCGCGAATTTCGTGTTTGCCCGACATGCTGATTATGACGCGGCTAAATTGGCGCAGGCATTGCGCGAGGCCGGCATCATTGTCCGACATTTTAAAAAGCCACGGATTGAACAGTTCTTGCGAATTACCATTGGCACAACGGAACAGAACAGATTATTGCTGGCCGAGCTGGCGCGCTTGCTTTAACGTTTTTTTCTTTCCAAAAGATAACGTAAACGCTGTCGGTCATCAGCATATTGTTGACGTGCTTGTTCCAGTTCGGTGCTAATCTCACGGTGCATCTTTTGGTGATTGGTCAATTCCTGACCTGCCGCCATCAATCGTTTTTGCAGATTATTACTGATTGACTGACCTTCGATTTCCCGCTGCGCCGCTTCTTGTTGAATCCGAATCAGTTTTTGCTCTAAATCAGGAATCTTGTCCTTAAGCAGATTTTGCTTTTCAATGAGATAACTCAGTTCTTTATCCTGCGCGGCATCAAGTTCAGCTTCAGAACGATACAGGGCTAATAAATTAGAATCATAGAGTCGTTGTTGCCGTTGGCGTTCCGCTTCTACTTTGGCTTGTTGTTCAGCGATGGCACGTTGCTCTGCCTGCTTCTCAGCGCGTACCGCCTGTTCGGCAAGTTCTGCTTCTGTCAGCGCGGGTGGAATCCGTTCAATCAAGCGCATGGTTTCATCATCAAGAATATCGTAGCCTTTTTGCGCCGCTTCAGATGGTAGGTGTTTACTTAGTGTTGGCGTACCGGACTCATCCTTGAAACGAAACAACTGGCCTGCCTCACTCACGCTGACAATGGCCAATAGGGTAAGTAAAAAGGTGCTGTTACATAACGCTTTGCGTATCATCCCTAGCCTCGACTAATTTTTCGGGTGTCTTCATGACGCTGTTTGAACATTGTATTCTGTTTGTTGTTTCATTGTTAGCCAATACCTTTTCTGCGTTAAGTGGCGGTGGTGCCGGCCTGATCCAGTTCCCGGTGCTGATTTTTCTGGGCTTGAGTTTTGCCGTTGCTCTGGCGACACATAAAGTTGCCAGTGTCGCCTTGGGCTTGGGGGCGATATTGCGTTATCTGCGTACCAGTCGGCTTGAACGACAGTTTGTCAGTTTGTTACTGGTTGCCGGGTTACCGGGTGTCGTGCTGGGGGGCAATCTGATTTTGCAAGTTCCGGATCGGCTGGCCGAGGTGGCACTGGGTGTATTAACCGGCAGTTTGGGGATTTATTCATTTTTAACACCGGACTTAGGGCAAGATTATCAACCTAAACGACGCGATGTGCGTGGTTTTGCTTGGGGTGGTGGAGCGCTGTTTTTTCTGGGTGTGTTGAATGGTTCGTTAACTTCCGGAACCGGTTTGTTTGTGACGCTGTGGCTGGTGCTTTGGTTTGGCATGGATTATCAACGTGCCGTTGCCTACACCCTAATTCTGGTGGGACTGTTCTGGAATGGGGCGGGGGCGATAACGCTGGGCATATTGGGAGATATTCGCTGGGACTGGTTGCCAGCACTGCTCTTCGGCTCATTAATAGGCGGTTATCTCGGTTCGCATTTGGCGCTGCGCTGGGGTAATCGCTGGATTAAACGCTGCTTTGAAATCGTGACATTATTGATAGGAATTCGGCTCATTACCGGGCCAATTTAAACACCATATTCAGCCCGATAGGCAGCGACGGCATCACGATGTGTTTGTAAGTCAGATGCTGATTCCAGATAACGCAATAAATCTGCCAGACAGATAATACTGAAAACAGGTATGCCATAGTTGGCTTCAACTTGGGCAATGGCAGACAGCGCAGTTTGCCCCCGTTCCTGCCGATCCAGAGCGATAACAACCCCAGCCGGTTCAGCGCCTGCTGCCCGAATCAATTCGACAGACTCGCCGACAGAGGTACCTGCAGAAATGACATCATCAATAATGAGAACACGACCTGCAAGTGGGGCGCCGACCAACGTTCCGCCTTCGCCGTGATCTTTGGCTTCTTTACGATTAAAAGCATAAGGCACGTCACGTTGATGCTGTTCCGCCAAGGCAATCGCCGTGGCTGAAGCAAGCGGAATACCCTTATAGGCAGGCCCAAACAACACATCAAAAGCCACTTCACTGTCAACAATACGCTGTGCGTAAAACTGGCCCAGTCGTGCCAGACTGGCGCCACTATGGAACAAGCCACTGTTAAAAAAGTATGGGCTTTGGCGGCCTGACTTTAAGGTAAATCGGCCAAATCGTAATACGCCGGTGTTAAGTGCAAATTCAATAAATTGTTGTGGCTGATGCGTCATGAGGCAATATTCTGAATGAGATAAACAGCGGTTTCACCAAACAAGTTAGGCAATAACCGAATAGCCGGAGTGTCTTTGTAAGCATGGTTGACGACACTGCGGCCCAGCACATTATAACGATTTGCTGCGCATAATTTTTCAAAGTCTTTAATGGTACAAAGATGAATATTCGGCGTTTCAAACCAGGCGTTTGGCAGGCTTTTCGAAACCGGCATATGGCCACCCAGACCCAGCTGTAAACGACAACGCCAATGACCGAAGTTGGGAAAACCAATAATGCCATGTTGACCAACACGCATGATTTCATGCAACAGAAAATCCGGGCGTTTGATAGCCTGCAAGGTTTGCGACAAGATGACGTAGTCAAAACTGTGATCGGCAAATTGCCGCAACCCATCATCCAGATCGGCTTGGATGACTTGGATACCAGCGCGCAGACAGTCCGGAAACTTACTATTGTCGATTTCCAGTCCGTAACCCGTAATACCTCGCTGTTGCAGGTGGTTAAGCAAAGTGCCATTGCCGCAACCAAGATCCAGCACGCGGCTGCCGTCTGGAATCCAGTCACTAATGATTTGCAAGTCAAGTCGAAGGGTCATTAAAGGTTTACCTCACGCGCCACTTGTTGCATATAGGTCGAAAAAATTTCCATATATCGGGGGATCGGCATCAGGAAAGCATCATGACCTTGGTTTGCTTCAATTTCAGCATAGCTGACTTGTTTACCAGCGGTTAACATGGCATTGACGATTTCTAATGAACGGAGTGGAGAAAAACGCCAGTCACTGGTAAAGGACATGACCAGTGTTTTCGCTGTGATGGGTTGCATCGCCGCCGATAAATCATCATTGAATGCTTTGGCAGGATCAAAGTAGTCCAATGATTTGGTCATTAGAAGATAAGTATTGGCATCAAATCGTTCGACAAAGCTTGAGCTCTGATAGCGTAAATAACTTTCGATTTGAAACTCAACGCCGTAGCCATATTGAATAGCGCCGCTGCGCAACTCTCGACCAAACTTTTGCCCCATGGCCTCATCAGACAAGTAAGTAATATGACCCAACATTCTGGCCAGACCGAGTCCTTGTCTGGGCAATGTATTATGCGCGGCATAATGGCCGTCATGAAAATCTGGATCCGACTTGATTGCCGTACGGGCAACTTCATTAAAAGCAATATTTTGTGCTGATAATTTTGGCGCAGCGGCAATAATCAAGGCATGTCGCAGGCGATTCGGTAACGAGATAGCCCACTGTAGCGCCTGCATACCACCTAAACTGCCACCAATTACCGCTGCCCATTGCGACACGCCTAATGTGTCGGCGAGAATGGCCTGACTGTTCACCCAGTCATTAACGGTGACGATAGGGAAATCTGGCCCATAAACTTGGCCGGTTTCGGGATTTATTGTGGTTGGCCCGGTTGAGCCTTTGCAGCCACCTAAATTATTTGGACAGACGACGAAAAAGTGATTGGTATCAATCGCTTTTCCGGGACCAATCGCGGATTCCCACCAACCAGGTTTACGATCGTCAAGATCATGATATCCCGCTGCATGGTGGTCGCCAGACAATGCATGACAGATCAGAACCGCATTGGATTTGTCGGCATTCAATTGTCCATAAGTTTCATAAATGAGTGTGAACTCAGGTAACGTGCGACCGCAGTCCAATGTTAATGGTGTTTTAACATGCAATGTGTGCGGCGCGACAATACCAACAGAATCGGCTGGCAATGAATCAGGCATAGTGGCGTTCCAAAGAGTGTAGAAGCATTTTAAGTGGCGACAGTACGCTCGACAATCATATTAGCGATCGCGATAGCTCAGAAATAAGGCCAACAATAAACATATTGAAGGCTTGCAATAGAACGATCACTAATAACGGCGCCAAATCTAAGCCACCCATGTCAGGAAGTCGCTGCCGAACCGGATCAAGTAGTGGCGCATTTAACCTTGAAATCAGCGACATCATGGGGTGATAACTGCCGGCAGGCGTTACCCAACTGAGAATCACTTCAACGATGATACTGATGGTAAATAAAGTGACAAATAAAGAACACAAGTCGGCGAGTGCAAGCAACAGCAACATGAACAGATTTGGCACAACACCTTGTAATGCTGTAATGAAAAATAATTTGCAGAGTGCTAATAAAATCAAGAGCAACAAGACGGCGCTATCCAGTCGACCAATGGCCGGCATGAACTGACGCATCGGTTTAATTGCTGGTTGCGTAGCACGAATGACAAATTGACTAAGCGGGGCATGGCTTGGCCAATGAATCCACGGCATCAATAAGCGCAGTGCAACCACCATCATGTAGAGAAAAAACAGCGTTTCGATAATGAAGATTAACGGGTTTGCAAAATAACTAGGTGTCATTGTCCTGTCCCAACTGGTGGCCGAGTTCTCGCGCCCGAAGCGCCGCTGCAACGATGGCATTTTCAAACAAGCCGTGTAGGCCGCCATCTTCTAGTTCATGAATGGCGCGTTCTGTGGTGCCGCCCGGTGAGGTAACCTGATGTCGAAGCGTTGCAGCAGAATGCTTACTTTCCAAGGCCATTTTAGCGGCGCCAAAAGCGGTTTCCAAACATAACAGTCTGGCGGTTTCCTCGGGTAATCCTAATTCCATCGCCGCTGCTTGCATGGCTTCCATGACCAGGAAAAAATAAGCTGGACCACTGCCGGATATCGCGGTGACGGCGTCCATTTGCTGTTCATTTTCAACCCAGATAACGAGTCCAACGGCGCGCATCACGGACTCTGCTAACTGGCGCTGTGCCGTCGAAGTTTGTGTGTTGGCAAATAACGCGGTTGCCCCCGCCTGAACTAAGGCTGGTGTGTTCGGCATGGCGCGCACGATAGCGGTACCGGCATGATTCAGCCAGCGCGCCATATCATCAGTATGAATCCCGGCCGCGATAGAAATCATCAGTGCTTGCGGCGGCCAAACAGGGGACAGACTCTTAATCACCTGCTGAAGCATTTGCGGCTTGACTGCCAGAATGATCACAGTCGCCTCTTCTAAGACTGTGTCTGCAGCATTATAAACGGTGATGCCAAAATCAGCGGCAAGGCGCTGTCTAGTTTCGGTTTGCGGCTCGATAACATGGATCTGTTCCGCGGGCATTTTATCTGCAATTAAGCCACCGATGAGGCTGCGGGCCATATTGCCGCCGCCGATGAAAACGATCTTGTCTTGAATCATAATGCTGTTCTGATTTGTGTGAAGTGGTCAGTGTACTGAATTATGGTGTTTGCTGGGTATGTCGTTCACCAAATAATGCTGTGCCAACTCGGACAAGGTTGCTGCCTTCAGCAATCGCAATGGTCATATCTGCTGACATCCCCATTGACAGGGTATCAATAGATTTAAATCGACTTTGCAATGACTGATAAAGTTGATATGTCCTAGCGAATGTGCGTCGTTGCTCGGATTCATCCGGTGTGACTTTGGGAATGACCATTAGTCCTCTCAGCGCCACCTTGGGCAATTTGATGACGGCATCCGCCAGTGCCGGTAATGCTTCAGGCGTAACACCGGATTTTTGTGGCTCTTGGTCAATATTGACTTGTAAACAAACATTTAATGGCGGCAACGCATCTGGACGTTGTTGGGAAAGACGCTGAATTATTTTAAGCCGGTCCACGCTATGCACCCAATCAAAATGATGAGCAATGTCCTGCGTCTTATTGGATTGGATCGGGCCAATAAAATGCCAGATGAGATTTTCGTTGCCAAGCAGGTCAATTTTAGTCAGTGCTTCTTGCAGGTAATTTTCACCAAAATCTCGTTGGCCGGCTTCAGCCAGCGTTTTCACCACATCTGCAGGCCAGGTTTTGCTGACAGCCAGCAGAGCGACGTCGTTTTCTGGTCGTCCTGCTTGCTTTTCAGCAGAGCGAATATTCGTCAGTACGTTTTGTAATCTTTTTTTTGCGTCCATTTTGTTGCAAGCCTTTTAAGAGCACGCTACCTTAGCAAAATAGCGGCGGCATTACGCCAGACATTCATTACAGGAAAAGTCTATGGATATTACTGAACTGCTTACCTTCAGTGCAAAAAACAACGCCTCGGATTTGCACATATCCTCGGGTGAGCCGCCTATGATTCGTGTCGATGGTGATGTTAAGCGGATTAATCTACCGCCAATGGAACACAAAGATGTTCACAGCATGATTTACGACATCATGAATGACAAACAGCGCAAAGACTTTGAGGAGTTTCTTGAAGCCGACTTTTCATTTGAAGTGCCAAATCTGGCGCGTTTTCGGGTCAATGCATTCAATCAAAATCGTGGTGCGGCGGCTGTTTTTCGGACCATTCCTTCGGTCGTTCTCACTTTAGAGCAACTTGGGGCGCCAGATATCTTTAAGCAAATTGCCGATAATCATCGCGGCATCGTTTTGGTGACAGGACCGACCGGTAGTGGTAAGTCCACCACGCTGGCGGCAATGATTAATTATCGTAATGAAAAAGATAATGAGCATATTCTGACGATTGAAGATCCGATAGAGTTTGTGCACAAAAGTAAAAAATGCTTGATCAACCAGCGTGAAGTACACCGCGACACCCATGGCTTCAGTGAAGCCTTGCGCAGTGCATTACGGGAAGATCCTGACATTATTTTGGTGGGTGAGCTACGGGATTTGGAAACCATCAGGCTGGCTTTGACTGCTGCGGAAACAGGTCACTTGGTGTTTGGAACGTTGCATACCTCTTCAGCGGCGAAAACGATTGACAGGATTATTGACGTTTTCCCAGCAGCGGAAAAAGCCATGGTGCGGTCAATGTTATCAGAATCGTTACGGGCCGTTATTTCGCAGACATTGTTGAAAAAAATAGGCGGTGGTCGTATTGCTGCCCATGAAATTATGATTGGGACGCCAGCAATTCGTAACCTGATTCGCGAAGACAAAGTCCCGCAAATGTACTCAGCAATCCAAACCGGTGGCGCGATCGGTATGCAGACTCTGGATCAATGCTTACAAGATCTGATTCGTCGTCAGCAAATTACCAAAGGCGAGGCATTGCCTCGTGCGGTTAATAAAGACTTATTCCGTTAGGAGCGATTGATTATGGAAATTGTCACCATTCTCAAGGCAGCGGTAAAACATGAAGCGTCGGATATATTCATTACGGCAGAGCGGCCGCCGACATTGAAAGTCAATGGGCGTATGGCAACATTATCGCAAGAACCGTTGACAGATGAGCAGGCGCGTAATCTGGTGCTCAGCACCATGAATGATGAACAAAAAAGAACCTTTGAGCGTGATAAAGAATGTAATTACGCCATTGATGCCAAAGGGGCTGGACGTTTTCGGGTGAGTGCGCTTTATCAGCGTAACCGGGTGGGAATGGTCATGCGCTTGGTCAAAGAGGACATCCCCACCATCGAACAATTGAATGTTCCGGAAATTATCAAAGATCTCTCTATGACCAAACGCGGGTTGGTTATTTTTGTCGGGGCAACCGGTAGCGGTAAATCTACAACGCTGGCAGCCATGATTGGCTACCGTAATCAAAACAGCACCGGGCATATTTTAACTATCGAAGATCCAATCGAGTTCAGTCACAAACATGCTGGCTGTGTGGTCACTCAGCGTGAAGTCGGCGTCGATACCGATTCCTATGCCATTGCTCTGAAAAACTCTCTACGGCAGGCACCGGATGTCATCATGATTGGCGAGATTCGTTCTCGCGATACGATGGATTACGGTATTGCCTTTGCTGAGACGGGGCATTTATGTTTATCGACATTACACGCGAACAATGCCAACCAGGCCTTGGACAGGATCATTAACTTTTTCCCTGAAGATCGTCATCAGCAACTGTTTATGGATATGTCGCTTAATTTAAAAGCAGTAGTAGCACAGCGACTCATTCCTAAAAAAGATGGCATCGGGCTCTGTGTCGCCGTTGAGGTCATGGTAAATACGCCACTGATTGGGGACTTGATTGAAAAAGGCAAAGTCTCTGAAATTAAAGATGTCATGAAGCGTTCTCGAGAACTAGGCATGCAGACCTTTGACCAGGCTGTTTATGACTTATATAAAGCAGGGCAGATTTCTTATGAGGATGCTTTGAAAAATGCCGACTCAACAAATGAAGTCAGGCTAATGATTAAACTGGGTGCTGAGACTGGTGAACTGCCGGAATCACTGGCTGATGATGGTGGTCTCGCATTGGAACCTGAAAACGAAGGTTTTATGGGACGCCTATAAGAAATGACTAATAACCTTGATTAATGAATGTATTAGACGGCAATCATTATTCGTATTATGATTACTGTCAGGCAAATGCAACAGTTGTACTTTTTAAGCAACACAGCTGTTGTTTACGCTTTGTAAAACTCTTTCTGTCTTAAAGAAAAAAGGAAGCGCTCATGAATTTATTTGTCAAACTTGCTGCGACTGTGATGACAGTCAGCCTGTTGGCTGCCTGCGCCGGCCAAGATAAACGTACAGCCGATACTTACCTGCTTTGTTCTGCCAGTGGTGCCATTGTCGGTGGTGCAGGTGTTGGTGCGGTGAGTGGTGGTGCCGGTGCTGTTGGTGGTGCCGTTGCTGGCTCACAATTGGCCTTGTTACTCTGCGGTCCGGACGAAATGCCTGCTGAGCCAGAGCCTGTTGAAGAACCTGTAGTGTGTGAAATGACAGCGCCCGCGGGTGCTCTGACAGACCAAAATGGTTGTGCTTTCGATAGTGATAATGATGGTGTCGTTGATGGTATCGATATGTGTCCAGCAACCCCTGAAGGTGTTCAAGTAGACAGTGAAGGCTGCCCATTAGATTCTGATGGTGATGGCGTTGCAGACTACAGAGACCTGTGCCCAGGTACGCCTGCTGGTGTCAAAGTGGATAGAGATGGCTGCCCAGTAAGTGGTGCCAACATTCTGTCATTGACCGGTGTTAACTTTGCCTTTGATAAAGCGGTTCTGACACCAGAAGCTGAAATGATTCTGGATGATGCGGTCGCACAAATCAAAGATACCGATGATGTTTTGGAAGTTCGCGTTGAAGGTCATACTGACAGCGTGGGTCCTGAAGCTTACAACCTGAATCTGTCTCAGCGTCGTGCTGAAGCTGTAGTCGATTATCTGGTTGCAAACGGCGTTAATGGTTCACAACTGGTGCCAGTTGGTATGGGTGAAGGTCAGCCAGTTGCCGACAACAGCACTAGCCAAGGTCGTGCTGAAAACCGTCGTGTTGATTTCGTTGTTGTTGAATAAAACAACGTTAATCTGAGTGTTACAAAAAAGGCCCTTCACAGGGCCTTTTTTTTGGTCAATGAAGCAAGGGATATAGCCCGGAAGATCTCACCTGACCATCCGCTTCATTCAACCATTGCTGATATTCATCGGTTTGCATAATTTTAGTGACATGTGACCGTACCTGTTTTGCGGACATGCCCGGCCGCAGACTGGGGTGGTAAAGTAGTTTTAATAGCATGTAATCCAGCCCAGTCAAAAACTCATCCACACTTCGATCATTAAAAATTGATGGGAAAACGCGGTCATCATCGTTAGGTAATCCCATGATCTGTGTGAGCTCTTCAACAATACAGCTTAAGAGTTTAGCGTTAGCACGAGCACGGTCAACCGGGATCAGTACCAGCGCATGCTTGATGTGATTACCTGCGGTACTGATACGTGCCAGGCAAATATTATGATGCTGAATAGCGGTTAATTGTGTCCCAGTCAGCTCAAATTTTTGTTTTAAATCCTCACCTAAATTTTGCTCATTAGTAAAATAAATTTGCAACTTTGATGATTCAGCTGTTTTAGCAGGCAGGAAGGTGGTGCCGGTAATACTGGCAAGTTGTGACAAATGAATTTTGGTCAGTTGGTTGTGCAGCGCTTTATCACCTGTCTCATGGTGAATAAAGTAGGTGATAGGTTGCTCCCAACGACGAAGCACTTGGGGAGCTGAATTATATTCACTTTGCAGTGCAATACGCTCAAAACTCTCTTGAATAAATGACGGGTTTTGCCAATGTGATGCGAAGCTGGGAGGAGGGCCAAGACATAGCAGTATCGTGACCATCCCAGATGATCGTACAAGTTGTTTTTTTATTGAATGGCTTAAAGAGACTTTGAACGTTTTTTTCATGAATAGTGTCAGCTTGAAGGGGTGGGCTTCACGCGTTAATTTAAAAGTAGTTTAGAGCCAAGGGACTGAATGCCGTATCAAATATGGCAAGGCTGTTGGTCAAGTAAAAATTGCAAACCTAAATTTAATCGGAAAGCCGAGTTTTGATTTCTAAAATTTCCGTCATATTTTGCTCTAAAAGTGGCGGTAAATCTGGATCGAGATGCGTACCAGCTTGTTCTTTAATATAGGAAAGGGCCTCTTCAACCGGCCAGGCATGCTTGTATGGGCGCTCACTAGTCAACGCATCGAAAACATCGGCAATCGCGATGATACGGCTTTCAATCGGAATCTCTTCACCTTTTAAACCATTAGGATAACCGGAACCATCCCATTTTTCGTGGTGTGTTAGCGCAATTAAATGCGCCAATTGGATAAGTCTTGATCGAGAGTTGGCTAAGATTTCCGCACCAATTAGCGTGTGCGTTTTCATTTCATCAAATTCTTCGGCTGTTAATTTATCAGGTTTCAGCAGAATCCGATCAGCGATGCCGATTTTACCAATATCATGCATCGGGGCGGCCATCATCAGTTCATCAGCCGCATAGTCATCAAAGCCATACGCAAGAGCTATAACCTTGGCATAATGACTCATTCGCTGAACATGCATGCCGGTCTCATTATCTTTATACTCTGCAGCGCGGCCAAGCCGATGAATCAAATCAATGTGCGTAGCATGAAGTTCATCTGCTCGCACTAACGAGATGTGGGTTTTAACTCTGGCCAATACCGTTGAAGGCACCACTGGCTTAACAATGTAATCTACAGCACCAATTTCAAAGCCTTGGGCTTCATCAACGGCATCTTGTAACGCAGTAACAAAAATGACAGGTATATGAGCATAATCGGTCATCGATTTGAGATGTTGACAGACCTCCAGCCCGGTCATTTCGGGCATCATAATATCGAGCAGAATTAGATCTGGCTGCTCTTTCTCAACGAGTTCAATCGCGCTTTTACCCGAGCGTGCGAAAGATAATTTGTAGCGGTCTCCCAAGATTTGACGTAATACTCTGAGATTGGTCGGCTCATCATCGACAACTAAAATACGAGGGGTAGCTTGATTAGTTAGGGTCATAAACTAGCTCTCGTTTGCAAGGCGAGCCTGGATAACGGCTAAATGATCTTGAGCACCGTTAAAGTCAAAATCATCCAATGCAGTTTGCACTGCGGAGGCCGTACGGTGCAAATCAGCAGGTACGCCCTTGACCAGTTGTTGAATTAGCTCCTCATCAACCTCACCAAGCTGGGCCATTTTCGTCAGGCTCGTCAACAAATTCTGAAGCGCATCAGCATTAAGGCTTTCTACTGAATTTGGCATGTTTTGTGATTGGTTGATGGCTTGGCTGAGTGACGACATTTCATCATGAAATAATCCCATCGCGACTCGGAGTGACTCAATATCCGCCAGTGTTTTTTCAGAGTTCTGTTTCGCAATATATTGTTCCATTTGAACGGCACAATGATAGATTTTGGTCAGTCCAAGGTTACCAGACAGACCTTTTAATTTATGCGCTGTACTCCGCAGTGCAGACCAGTCTTTGGTCTCACAGAGTGTGGTTAGTGTATCGACAATATCATGGTGTTGTTGCCAAAAACGGCCTATTTCATGAAGATACGTTGCTTCATCGCCCCATAAAGCGGTGCCGTGCTCAAGGTTAATGTTCGGCGTTGATGTCACTTTATTTTTGTTCAGTGCTTCAGCCGTTTCTATTGTTTCATCAAGAAGCCCCAAGACACGCGCCATTTCGACATTGAGGGCACGTATATCAATTGGTTTATGGGCAAAACCATCCATGCCGGCTAGCTTTGCTTCAATTTTATCTTCGCTTAAAACGCTTGCTGTTAAAGCAACAATAGGGGTTGGCGTAAGCTGATTTTCCGCCTCATAAATCCGAATCATCTTGGTGGCAGTAAAGCCATCCATGACCGGCATTTGCAAGTCCATCAAAATAATATCTGGTTGCGATTTTTTGAATATATCTAACGCTTGCTCGCCATTTTCTGCTTGAATAACGATGTGTTTTTGACGTTCTAAAATGAGCGTGAGTAAAGTCAGGTTTTGTTGAATATCGTCCGCTATTAAAACTCTTTTCGGTAACAAATGAATGAGCTGGTTTTCGGCAACTTTACCAGGATCTAACTGAGTTTTCTTGAGCGGCAAAGCGAAGTAAAAACGACTTCCAATACCCGGTTCACTGCTTGCCTGTAACTTCCCGCCCATTAGCTCTACAAGTTGTTTTGAAATGGTGGTCCCTAGACCGGTGCCGCCAAAACGACGACTCATGGAGGCGTCCGCTTGTGAGAATGGTTCAAAAACCTTATCCAGCGTCGCTGAGTCCATACCAATACCGGTATCTTCAATGCTGAAACAAATATGTTGTTGTGCATTAATGGAAACCGATAAGTTGACGCCACCCTGCTCGGTGAATTTGATCGCGTTACCAATGATATTAATCAGTACTTGTCGGAGACGGTTTTCATCGCCACGGTAGGCTGTATGGATATTGTCAGGGAGCTCAAAATTCAAATACAAGCCTTTATGCTTTGCTTGTAACCATAGCGTTGAGATAACCGAATCGACTAAACGGGTGAGATCAAAGGTAGTTTCATCTAACTCAAGCTTGTTTTTTTCAAGCTTGGCGCTATCCAAAATGTCATTTAATAAATGCAACAAAGAGCTGGCTGATTGGCTGATAGTCTGCAGATGCCCTCGATTGCCTTCTGGCATATCATCAGCATCAATCAATACATTGGTAAACCCAATGATAGCATTCATTGGTGTGCGAATTTCATGGCTCATGTTGGCGAGAAATTGGGCTTTACTTTCTGCAGAAATTTCCGCTTTCACCTTGGCTTTTCGAAGATTATCCTCCATTTCCACCCGATCGGTGATATCGAGGATCAAACCATCTATCCAGACCGGTTCCTCGTTTTCCCAGATAATGGAGCCATGTTCCAAGACCCACAGTGTTCTGCCATCGCGGTGGTTATAGCGAAACTCAATGCTGTAATTGGATTTTGTGTCCAGAGCAACTTGAACGGCTTGATTCGTTTTTGCCACGTCATCTGGATGAATGACGTCGGCAAGTTCGATTCGTTTATTATAAAAATCATCAGGATGCCAACCGGTTAAATCATAAATGGCATCACTAACAAATATCGCTGTCCAGTTGGCATCGATCAAACAACGAAAACTGGCGCCAGGAATGTTTTTGACAAGAGAACTAAATTTTTCTTCACTTTTACGCAGCTGCTCTTCCATTGCCCATCGCTGAGAGATGTCAGTAACAAACCCAACAAACATAGACCCCACTTCTGACAGATTGATATGACCTACGCCGAGCCGTATCGGAAAAGTATGGCCTTGTTTGTGTTTAGCGAATGTCTCTCGAGCTTGTCCGCTTAATTGTGTCGTATTGGTTTGCTGAAAACTCGTCAGATAATCATGAAATTCAGCTTGGGCATCATCAGGGACTAATTTCAAAAATGGTTGGCCAATGATTTCATCAGATTGCCAGCCAAAAATCTCGATAGCAGAACGGTTAAAATCCCGGATAATGCCATTGGCATCGACCGTTAAAATGCCATCGACTGCCGTTTCCATCATTGTTTGTAAACGCCGCTCATTCGCTGTCTTTTCAATCAGCAACTGTCGATAACGCAACTGAGAAGCAAGCGCTGCCGTCAGAATAGAAATCAATAAAGTGGTAAATGCAACGATGTACGATAACTGCAAATGTTCATTTTGCATCGCGTGCGCCACGACTGTCTCGTCGGTGACAACATATCGTGCAGCAGCCATACCGGTGTAATGCATGCCTGAAATAGCGAGCCCCATAATGACCGCGCTAATACCATTAACTTTGGTCATCGAGATGTGTTGCCAAACGAGGCGGAGATAATAGCGTGCCGAAAGTGCAATAAAAGCCAAAATGACGGCGACAATTATCGAAGTGCCAAATAGCAGAGGGTCATATTGCAATGAAACATGCATCTGCATTGCCGCCATACCGGTGTAATGCATGATACCGATCCCCGCACCGACACACACACTGCTGATAATAAGTTGCCACAGGGTGAGATGAGATTTTTGTAACATCTTTAGTGCGATATAGGCTGCTACTAAAACGGGGATGATGGAGAGTAAAGTGAGCGTAGTGTCGTAACCGACATGTGACCCCATGTTGTATGCCAGCATACCAACGAAATGCATACTCCATACGCCGCCAGCCATGATGGCTGCACCAATCATAATGGCCAGGTGCCGATGACTGCTGACCAAAATAGCTCTGCTCATCGATGCAAAATGCAAGGCGATAAATGAGGCGACCGATGCGACAATAATCGAAAGCACGACCAAATCGTAGTTATACACGCCACTAATTTGGGCTAATTGGTCGGACTCAGTAACAAAAAATGTTTCCAGCCACTGCATGGCAAATCCTAATGATGAAAATTACAGATTGTTGTTTGGTACGTGCTTGGTTTGATTGTGAGCGTTAACATCAAGCCTATGCAATTAAATAAGCTTCATAAAAGCCTTTGAATTACATTAAAAATTCGCCGAATATCACTTAGTTTTATGCCAAAGTATCCGAGGTGTGCAAGCGGCTTAACGAAGTTTTTCGTTGCTGACTACTTTGTTGTTCAATTTTGTTCGCAAGATAAAGTAGCAATTTATTGATAATAAATAAATTAATTTAGAAATAAATATCGGCAGCACGATCACAAAATTTAAGGAATTTTTATACAACAATCTAACCTGCTCAGCCAATGGGGCATCTCAAAGCAAGATAAATTAAAGGGCATCATGACAATTTTTGATAAAGCGTCTGTGTTATCTGCTCGATGAACTCACTACGCAATGATAAAATTATCATCGTATAGTCACATCACCTGAGCAAAATCTTGAGGCAAGTTTATCTGTTGCGCTTTTTCGCATGCTGTGGAAGCGTTCAGTCTCTTGCTGTCAGTAGAGATATGAAAATTTAATTTAATGACGACTTAAGTGTATTTGAATAAGGAAAAACAATGAAAAAAGCACCACGCGATATTTTGGATCAATGGATGCAGGCTGTGAATGGAGCGGATGTCGAAGGATTACTCGCCCTATATGACGCTAATGCGGTACTAATTCCAACCTTTTCAAACAGTGTGGCCAATACACCTGAAAAACTGCGTGCTTATTTCGAAAAGTTGGGTAGCCGTCCGGAGTTAAGCATTGCGCTACATGACAAAACATTGATCATTCAAGAATTGGAAAATGAGGTGTATGTTTTGGGCGGTATTTATAACTGGCGTTTTGCGGTTGATGGCGAAGTTCTTAACTTTGAAGCTCGCTTTAGCTATGTGATGGATACTTCCAAAACAAATCCAATTTTGCATCATCATTCATCACAAATTCCGCGCTCGCTTTAAGACGGTAAAGCGCGCAGATACGGATCCAATTAGAAGGTAGACGGCAAGTAAATTGTTCACTGCGATCGGTTTGCTTGCCGATGTGTTTAGCGCCACAACAGAGTTGTTTCTGTGGAGTAATAACAAATACTTTTCTGGAAAATAATACCGATTGATGTTGCTGGCGGAGTGAAGAAAAAAATGGCGCGCCCGACAGGACTTGAACCTGTGACCCTCGGCTTCGGAAACCGATACTCTATCCAGCTGAGCTACGGGCGCTTAACTTGAGAATGGAACACAATCCCATCTTAACAAGGCGATGCATTATACGGCTTCAGAGCCTGCCCGGCTAGGGCAGGCCAGAAAAAACTTAACCAGAAAATGTGATTTGCCAGCTTAGTCTATGGGTGATCCAATAGGCGTCAGCTTCCAGATATCCTGGTTATAATCCTGCATCGTCCGATCCGTAGAAAACTTGCCGCTGTGAGCACAATTTAAAATACTCATTCTGAGCCAGCGAGACTGATCCTGATAAGCCAAGCCAGCCTCATGTTGAGCATTGACGTAGCTACGGAAGTCGGCGATGGTCATCCAAGGGTCCTGGGGGCTGGTTAAGGCTGCGAGAATATTGTCAAAGCACCCTGATTCGAGCGGATTAAAGTAACCTGATTTGAGCCATTGCATGACTCGTTTGAGATCTGCGTCCTGCTCAATGATTTGCTGTGGGTTATAGTGGCCTTTGCGATCGTGAACTTCGGCTTCTGTCAGACCAAACAAGAAAAAGTTTTCTTCGCCGGCTTCTTCTCGAATTTCAATATTCGCGCCATCCAATGTGCCGATAGTCATGGCGCCATTCATCATAAATTTCATATTACCGGTGCCCGAGGCTTCTTTGCCAGCGGTTGAGACTTGCTCAGACAAATCCGCCGCCGGGCAAATGACTTCCATCGCCGACACTTGATAGTTCGGTAAAAACACCACTTTCAGCCAATCGCCAACAGCCGGATCGTTGTTAATGACTTTGGCAACGTTATTAATCAATTTAATAATTTGTTTTGCCATAGCATAGCCGGGTGCAGCCTTACCGCCAAACAGCACACAGCGTTTAACTAAGCCTTCAGTTTCACCATTTTTGATGCGGGCATAAAGATGGATGACATGCAGAATATTGAGCAACTGACGTTTATATTCATGAATGCGTTTGACCTGAATATCGAACATGGCGTCAGGATGAAATTTAATGCCACAATTGTCCGCAACCAGTTCAGCAAGCCGAACTTTATTATTGCGTTTGGCAGCGTGCCATTTCTGCTGGAATATCGGGTCATCTGCATAGGGAACCAGTTTTTTCAGTTGGCTGAGGTCGGTTATCCAATCATCACCGATGGTATCTGAAAGCAGCTGTGTCAACGCCGGATTACACCAAGCCATCCAGCGACGCTGGGTGACGCCATTGGTTTTATTGTTAAATTTTTCAGGCCAGAGTTCGTAAAAATCACGAAACAGACCTTTTTTCAGAAGTTCTGAGTGGAGCGCAGCGACGCCGTTGACCGAAAAACTGCCCACAATGGCCAAATGTGCCATCCGAACTTGTTGTTGATGGCCTTCTTCGATAATTGATAACGCATTTAAACGAGATTTATCGCCGGGCCAGTGGTTGGCAACTTCACGCAGAAAGCGCGCGTTAATTTCGTAAATGATTTCCAGAATCCGCGGCAATAATCGCCCAAACAGGTTCACCGGCCAACGCTCCAGTGCTTCTGGCAAGAGCGTGTGATTGGTATAAGCCATGGTGCGGGTCGTGATTTGCCAGGCCGCTTCCCAACTCATCTGGTGTTCATCAAGTAGCAGACGCATGAGTTCTGCAACGGCGACTGTAGGGTGAGTATCATTGAGTTGAAAACAATTCTTGTCGGCAAAACCGGTAAAATCTTGTCCATGCCGATTCACCCAGTGCGCCAAAATATCCTGCAAGCTGGCTGAAGCCAAAAAATACTGTTGTCGAAGACGAAGCTCTTTACCATTTTCACTGGCATCGTTCGGATAGAGCACCATGCTGATGTTTTCAGCCGCGTTTTTGGCCGCAACCGCATCGGTGTAGGAGCCTGCGTTGAAATCTTCTAGGTTAAATTCATCCGTTGCGGCTGCTTTCCACAGTCTGAGCCGATTGACGGTACCATTTTGATAGCCTGGAATAGGGAGGTCATAAGGCACGGCTAATACATCGTTTGTCGCAACCCATTGCACTTCCATCCAGCCACTGGCAGAACGATGGTATTCTGTATGCCCGCCAAATTTAATGCGCCGGGTATATTCTGGTCGTTCTAATTCCCAGGGATTCCCATCTCGTAACCAGTGATCCGGCATTTCCTGCTGATAGCCATTTTCGATGCGTTGCTGAAACATGCCGTATTCGTAACGCAAACCATAACCGGTAACGGGTAGCTGCAGTGTGGCACAACTATCAATAAAGCAGGCTGCCAACCTGCCCAAACCGCCGTTGCCCAGACCGGCATCATGCTCCATTTCTGCCAGATCTTCGTACTCCAAACCCAGTCCGTTAAGCAGCTGTTTTAATTCGTCATCAAGCCCCAGATTCAACGCCGCATTGCCTAAGGCGCGACCCATGAGAAACTCCATTGACAGATAATAGGCTTGCTTACAATTTTGTTGTCGATACGTTTCTTGCGTTACCCGCATCCTCTCGAGCAGACGATCTCGCAAGGTCAAAGCCAAGGCTGTGAAAAGGTAGTGGCCGGAAGCACAGCCTTTACCTTGTGCCAAATGGACACCGTAATAGCGCTTGAAATCATCAGTCAGCGCTGATGCGGAGAGCGATAACGCTTCAATATCGTAAAGGTCGGGGGCAGGCGTGGCAGAGCAACTGTAACGTGTAGTCATAAACAATTCCTTGCTAAAAATCGGCACGATCAGGGGGCAAAATGGCCTGACAATGACTTGCATTTGAGGGCATCTTTACCCACGGTTTAGGTTGTTTGGCGTCAGAATTGACTGAACTCGAGTATAACACCCGATGCCGTCAAAAAATCTAGCGGCTTCGCTGTTTTTTGCCCGTGTAGATGGCGTAATTTATTAATCTTTGAATATTCGCCACCGTAGCGCCATTTTTGTCTTTAGCCAAGTGAAAGGCACACGGCGTAGTCACTTTACGCAAGCGATTGACACCACGGCCGGGTACAAAAATAGTTTCAGCACTGCGGGTTGGCTTTTTGGTCACAAAAGCGGCGGAGATGAGAGATAATCAACTGCTAGCGTTAGCCCGCATGCCGTTTTGAGAATCCGTTGCCGGTTGAATACCTAAGAGGCGGATGCCGGCTGCTCAGGGAGGTTAAACCATTCATCGAGTTGACTGATGGCCTGGTCTCGCCCTGATTTGTTCAATGAAGAAAAAAGCTGCACTGTTGCAGGAATATCGGTGCGTTGTAACTGTTGGCGGACTTTTTGTAAGACACCATTACCGGCGCCCCGGCTAAGCTTGTCGGATTTAGTGAGTAAAATATGCAGGGGTAAGGCCGCCGCCTTCGCCCACAGCAAAATTTGTAAATCAAACTCTTTCATGGGATGACGACAATCCATCATGAGGACAAGTCCTTTCAGACTTTGGCGTGACTCAAGATATTTACCTAATGTTGCTTGCCATTGCAGCTTCATTTTTTCCGGGACTTTAGCAAAACCGTAGCCGGGTAAATCGACCAAGGCACGCGTCTCGTCCAGCGTAAAAAAATTAATCATTTGGGTGCGCCCTGGGGTTTTGCTGATTCGAGCTAAGCCATTGATTTGCGTGATGGTATTGATAGCACTTGATTTGCCAGCGTTTGAGCGTCCAGCAAACGCCACTTCGATGCCGGTGTCGGCAGGAAGCTGGTCTAATTGAGCGGCGCTGCCAGTATATTGAGCCCGGCGATAAACCTCTGACATGGGAACCTTTCTAGGTGCAAAAAAATCCGATAAAGCGTACCATATCGAAAAATTTATTATCAGAGAGTGTGTGATCGGAATCGACCATGAAAAAATTTGTTTTGGCAGTAATTTCGAGCCTTATAATAATTAACTCGGCTCAGCTTGCTGCAGCTGGCGATGTCAGCGCCGGTAAGCAAAAGTCTGCAGCATGTGCGGCTTGTCATGCAGCGGATGGCAATAGCCCCTCACCAGATTTTCCAAAGTTAGCAGGACAAAACGCTGGTTATATCGCCAAGCAGCTATCAGACTTTAAAAGCGGCGCACGAGAAAATGCCATTATGGCGCCCATCGCTCAAGGGTTAAGTGAGCAGGATATGCTTGACTTGGCAGCCTACTTTGCAAGTCAGGAGGTTGCTGCTGGCGCGGTTGCGGAAGATTTGATTGAAGCGGGAAGACAACTTTACCGAGGCGGTAATGCGCAAAGTGGTGTGCCTGCTTGTATGGCATGTCATGGACCCAATGGTAAAGGGATTCCCTCTGCTAAATGGCCGATGTTGTCATCTCAGTACAGCAAATATACCGAAACACAGTTGCATCAATTCGCTAAAGGGAACCGTGCAAATGATCCGAATAGCATGATGCGGGATATTGCTGGCAGATTATCTGAAGCAGAAATCAAGGCGGTCTCTGCATATGTTTCCGGTCTGCACTGAGACTGGTTTGAGATGACAACGGTGCCAACATCGCGTTGGCATCACAAACGTCAAAGCGTTTACTATGTCGCAGCCAAAATCCTCTAGGTTAAAAAACGTGCCATTTGGCAAGCGTTTGTTTGCTTTTCTTGGTTCGATGGACCTCGCCATTACATTGCTTTTGACGTTAGCGATTGCTTCTGTCATCGGCACGGTCTTGCAACAAAATCAGCCCTACACGGATTATGTTCTCAAGTTCGGTCCCTTTTGGTTTGAGGTCTTTGAACAGTTGGGGCTTTATGATGTTTACAGTGCCGGCTGGTTTCTTTTAATACTGACATTGCTGGTTATTTCAACGGGCGTCTGTGTTATTCGACATTTCCCGTCAATGGTTCGGGATATGTGGCAGTTGCGAACCCAGGTGCAAAAGAAGTCTCTTCGGCTCATGCCGCATCATGCGCAGTGGTCAGTGCGTACCCCACTAGAAACGACCACAACCACACTTCGAGATGTCATTAAGCAAACAGGCTATCGTAGCCGACTGGTTGAAAAGCAGGGCGGCTTATTAATTTCAGCAATGCGAGGTGGGGCGAATCGATTAGGGTATTTGTTTACCCACATCGCGATTGTTGTGATTTGCCTAGGCGGGTTGATTGACGGCAATTTATCGCTAAAACTGGCTGAGTTACAAGGCAAAATACAAATTGAGACCCGGGATTTGGCGATTCGTGATATTCCGGCACAAAGCCGTCTGCCGGTCGGCGATAAAGCTTTTCGTGGCACGGTCAGTATTCCGGAAGGCAAGTCAGCCGATGTGGTTTTCTTGCCCGTGCGAGATGGCTATTTATTGCAGGCTTTACCGTTTCGCATTGAAGTGGAGGAGTTCCGGGTCGAGCATTATCCAAACGGCCAACCGAAGTCTTTTGAGTCAGATTTACGTATTCATGACCCGGAGTTGGCGGCGCCGTTAGAGCAGACAATTGCGGTCAATCATCCTTGGATTTATAAGGGACATGCTATTTATCAGGCCAGTTTCAGTGATGGCGGATCTCATGTAAGCATTAAAGCTTGGCCTTTGTCAGGGCAAAGCACAACTACTGGCCCGGCATCACTGGATACCAAAGTATTTTCAACTAGCGAAATGCAGGTTGGTGAACAGCTGTTCAAGTTGGAAATGATTAATTTTCGGCCATTTAATATCAATCCGGATCCGACAGAAGAAGACTCGGATAATTTGCGTAATTTTGGTCCCAGTATCGGTTTTAAAATTCGAACTGAAACGGGTGAAGCCCAAGAGTTTGAAAACTATATGTTCCCGGTGCCACGAGATGGACGTAACTTTTTTCTGAGTGGTGTCAGAAACACTCCTGCTGAGCAATTTGCCTACTTGTATTTACCAGCGGATGAAAACGGGCAGTTAGAAGGGTTTATTGCTTTTAATCAAGCGCTGAGGAATGAATCGGTTACCAGCCGAATCGCTGGCGAGATGATGCGTGATGCTTTGTCTGTGCTGCCTGCAGCCAATGCTGAACTGGAGCAAAACCTGCAGTCGACATTGGAAACACTGCTCAGCATGTTTGTGCGTGGTGGCTTTGATGAAGTAAGACGCTTTATTGATGATGAGCTGCCAGATAGTGAACGCGATAGTCTCGCCCCTGCTTACCTTGGAATGTTGCGGGAAATGCTGTCCCGTATTTATTTCACTGAGGTTGCACCCGATGCCAGTATTGATGATCCAGATGCGATGCTGTTCTTGCAGGATGCGGTCGATGCGATCGGTATTTTACCGCGTTACGGGGCACCAGTTTTCTTGCAATTAACCGACTTTAAACATATCGAATCTACCGGTCTGCAAATTGCCAAAGCGCCGGGGAAAAACATTGTTTACTTTGGCTGTCTGTTATTGGTCATTGGGGTGTTTTTGCAGTTTTATCTCCCGCAAAGACGCTTCTGGCTCTGGGTGGAACCGTCAGAAAACGGCAGTCAGATTTTGCTGGCGGGCTCAAGTAATCGCAGGGGGCGTGACTTTGATGAAGCCTTTAATCAACAACACGAGAAACTATTGGCGGCAACCCGTACAAGGGAACTCTAGACCCTGTATGGCAACCTAATTTGTACAGCCCGCTCATATTAGAAACATAGGGAAGCTGATGACAACGACTTATCTAACAACGCCAGCCTCACGTCAGTCTTGGTGGTGGCCTTTGCTACTTGCCGCTGCAACGGTGGGTATCTTTTACTTTTTTTATGCCTCGCTGGATGTCTATGAACAGATTATCCTTGTTCTGACCGCTATCAGCATGGCTTGGCTTGGATGGTACTGGCCAGCATTTCGTTGGCATAGTCTTGCGGTCGCTGCGCTTAGCCTGACGGCAGTGCAACTTTATGGCACCGACTTGAATCAGGCGGAATCGAGTTTCTGGCTGATTTATTTTCTTTCCAGTCAATCAGCACTAATGTGGATGAGCGCATTGTTTATTGCTGCAACAGTGACTTACTTTGCGGGGCTTACGCTGCGTTCGGATTATTTGGAAAAAATGGGTAGTGTCCTGACTTGGATTGCTACCACACTCGGTATGACCGGTTTGATGGTGCGCTGGCGAGAAACTCACTTGATGGGCGCCGATATTGGCTATATTCCCGTAAGTAATTTGTACGAAGTCTTTATTTTATTTGCGGTTGTGACGGCGTTGTTATACCTGTTTTATGAGCGGCGTTATGACACCCGTAAACTGGGAGGCTTTGTACTTTTAGTGATTACGGCGGCGGTGTTTTTCCAGTTATGGTATAGCTTGGAACGTAATGCCCATGAAATTCAGCCATTGGTGCCTGCGTTGCAAAGCTACTGGATGAAAATTCATGTGCCGGCCAATTTTATAGGTTATGGTGCCTTTGCCATGGCGGCAATGATTGCTGTAGCTTACTTGATAGTGCATTGGCGCTTACAAAAACAGCCGAATGGAACTTGGGTGCAAGCAATGCCGTCTTTAAGTCTGATGGACGATGTCATGTATAAGGCGATTGCGCTTGGATTTGCCTTTTTTACGGTGGCGACGATCTTGGGCGCATTGTGGGCAGCTGAGGCTTGGGGTGGCTATTGGTCTTGGGATCCCAAGGAAACCTGGGCTTTGATTGTCTGGCTTAATTACGCTGCCTGGTTACATATGCGAATGACTAAAGGATGGACGGGACCGCCAATGGCGTGGTGGGCAATTGTTGGTTTATTCGTCACATTGTTTGCCTTTTTAGGGGTCAACATGTTCTTATCCGGACTTCACTCATACGGCACTTTATAAAAACAAAGGAAATAATTATGACGACTCTCTGGCGGACTTTGCTGATTTTGCCAAGCCTTATGCTGTTACCAATGACCGCGAGTGCAGCGGACTTTCAGCAAGGCCAACATTATGAAGAGACCGGGACACAAATGCCCCGTAACGACAGCAGTAAAGTACAGGTGATGGAGCTGTTTTCCTATTCTTGCCCGCATTGTTTTCGTTTAGATCCGTTGGTTTCTGACTGGAAGCAAACATTGCCAGAAAATGCTGAGTTTCAATTAGTGCCAGCGATTTTTCGCGATAGTTGGTTACAACTGGCCCGTGTTTATTATGCCGCAGAGCAAACGGGCGATTTACCTCAACTTCACGATAAGCTGTTTCATGCGATTCATGTTGATAAACGACGTTTGAATACCGAAGACGATTTGCTTGATTTTGTGGAAGAGCAGGGTATTGATCGGGAAAAATTTGCTAAACAAATGAACTCTTTTACGGTGCAAACCAAAGTAAAGAAAGCACTGGTTATCAGCCGGACTTCAGGAATCACAGGGGTGCCATCCATGATTGTTGATGGAAAATATCGTACGGATGCGCCACAAGCAGGCAGTATGGAAGCGATGCTTGAGGTTGTTGATTATCTGGTTGAAAAGGCTGCGTTAGAAAAATAGCTTAAGTCTCGGTCAACAAAAAACCCGCGTAAGCGGGTTTTTTTATCATCATAATGCAGCGGGTAGTGCCTGACTTGGTCCTTCCGGTGGGGTGATAACTGGCGGAGGGATGGGGTTGATATTTTCATGCTGCAATAAAATATCGTAATAGCGACGAATATTGGCAACATAACGTACAGGTTCACCGCCGTTAGCATATCCGTAACGCGTTTGTTCAAACCATTTCTTTTGGGCGAGTAGTGGCAAGTTTTCACGAATATCACTCCAGCGATCTGGATTACCGCCATTCTTCTGGGTCAGAATGCGAGCATCTTCGAGATGACCCAAACCGATATTATAAGCGGCTAGTGCCAGCCAAGTGCGATCGGGTTCTTGTATTCGTTCAGGCAGCCGTTTTCGCATTTCATCTAAATAGGCCGAACCGGCCATAATGCTCTGATACGGATCTTCCCGATCGGTTACCCCCATTTCTTCTGCTGTTGCTCGCGTCAACATCATCAAGCCTTTCACCCCAGTGCTGGAAACAGCTGTTGGATTCCAGTGAGACTCCTGATAGGCAATGGCGGCGAGCAATCGCCAGTCAAAATTATTGACGCTAGACGCCTCCATAAACCACGATTCATAATCCGGTAAGTGCGTTAGGATACGACGATGAATTGCTCTCGTGTCGACATAATCAAAGCGACGAATATGGCCGTAATAGCGTTCAATAAGCTTATCTAAAAAGCCTTTTTCTTCAATTTGTTCGAAGTAACGCATGACCTCACGGTAAAGACTGACATCCGGGCCTTTTGCCAGCCCCCAAGCAAGCGGCTGGGGGTCGGAGACATCAAAGGCCACCCGCAACTCTGGGTAGGAACCTTGAATCGCAGCAAACTCGATAGAATCTGTAATCGTGTAGTCAATTAATTCCAGTTCAATTAACCCCAGCAATTCCTGACTGTCAGCATCATGATTTGGGATCCAGCTCAGGTCTGGAATCTCTTTTTGCAAAGCAATTAAATGTTCTTCGTGGCTACTGTTAGCAATGATTTCGAGTTGCCCGTTGCCCAGATTAGCAATATTACGGGGTCGTTTTGCCCCATTTCGATAAATTAATTGTTGTGTTACCTCGTGATAAACCGGACCAAAACGCATTTTTTGTTGTCGCTCCGGTGTCATCGTCAGGCCGGCAGCAGCAATATCGGCACGACCATCATCCAACATAGTCAGCATTTCACTGAGATTTGCCGGCACGATCATGTTGAGATCCACCCCTAATGTATCGGCAAAATGCTGTGCCAACTCATATTCAAAGCCACTAAATTCTCCGGGGGTTTTTTCATAATAATTGGTTAAACCGGTTCGCGTAGCTACACGTAATTCTCCGCGCTCCAGAATACGGTCGAGATGGGTTCTGTCATCGTTGCAGGCGGTTGCAATACCCAGACAAATCAGCGTTAACAGGCGGATTATTTGGCGCATTTTTCGTTAGTCTAGCCGCACAAAATAAGCAAAATTAATAAGTTCATGCTAACAGATTAGTCTTATCGTCATAGATAAAGTGCGCTTAACGACGCTGACGAAAAAAAGTACGTAATAATTCACTGCTTTGTTCAGCCAAAATGCCAAATTCACATTGAACGCGGTGATTAATACCTGACAAAGCAAAGCAATCAATTAGACTGCCAGCGGCACCTGTTTTCGGTTCTCGAGCAGCGATGACGAGTCGTGCAAGCCGAGCATGAATCAAAGCGCCTGAACACATCAGACAAGGCTCCAAAGTCACATACATAGTAGCGCCGGGTAGACGATAATTTTCTTGTTCTGTGCAAGCATGGCGTAAGGCGATAATTTCAGCATGTGCCGTAGGGTCAGCGAGTCGGATTGGTTGATTAAATCCTTCTCCTAGAAGTAAATCATCACGAACGATGACCGCGCCAACCGGGACTTCACCATGTTGCTCAGCTTGTTTTGCCAACGCCAGTGCACGCTGCATCCAGTAATGATCATCCTTCATCGAGAATATGTCGCTTCACTAGATTGAGTAGTCGGTTACTTGCACCTTGGTTCTTCCGAATGATTTCGAGTCCTGCTTCCCCCATTTCGGAACGTCGTTTTGGATCTGCAAATAAAGCACAAACGGCTTCGGCCAAACTCGCAGCATCGGCTTTGACTTTAACTGCCGCTGACTGGGCCAGAAATAACTCGGTAATTTCGGTAAAATTAAAATAATGAGGACCCGTAATGACAGCACGCCCCAATGCTGCTGGCTCGAGCAGGTTATGTCCACCATGGGGTATCAGGCTGCCGCCAATAAAGGCAACGTCGGCGGTCGGGTAAAACAGAGTTAACTCACCCATGGTGTCAACTACCATGACCTGAGTTCGGCTTGTACACGGTTTGTTTTCGCTTCGACGTAAGACATGTAATCCATGCCGGCGACATAATCCAGCAACACGATCAAAGCGTTCTGGGTGCCTTGGCACAATCAGTAATAATAAGTCTGGAAATTGACTACGCACTTGTTTCGCTGCATTGAGAATAATTTCCTCCTCACCATCATGCGTACTGGCTGCAATCCAAACAGAACGATTACCCCACATTGATCGAATAGCTTCTGCTTGCTCATTCAAACTGGCCGGTAAAGCAATCTCATATTTTAAGTTACCAATAGCGTGTACGTTTTCTGGTTTTGCGCCCAGAGCAAGAAATCGGCTCCGGTCAGCTTGGGTTTGCGTCGCTATCAAAGGCAGACTAGTAATAACTTGCTGACTAAACGCTGATAAACGCTGGTAGCCTCGTGCGCTACGTGCTGATAAACGGGCATTAGCCAGCGTTAAGGGGATATTTTTCTGTTGGCACGACAGTAATAAATTTGGCCAAAGTTCGGTTTCCATAATGATCCCCATTACAGGGTGCATTGCTTTCAAAAAACGCCGAATGGCGAAGGGGAGATCATAGGGTAAATAAACGTGTTCAACTTTATCGCCAAACAAATGCCCGACGCGCGCACTGCCGGTTGGCGTCATCGTGGTAATCAATAATTGATGATTGGGGTATTGCTTACGAAGTCCATTAATGAGTGGACGACTGGCTTCAACTTCACCCACTGATACTGCGTGTACCCAAATTAGCGGACTGTGTGATTTTCTCTTTGCGACAAAACCAAAGCGTTCTGGCCAGCGTTTAAAATAGTCAGGTGCCTTAATCCCTCGCCAGATCAATCTAAGCAGGATAAATGGCAAAGCCAGATAAAAAAGCAGTGTGTAAAGTAACCTCAAATTCAACTCACATTGGTTTCAGTTGGGCGAGAAATGACGTGAAATGATAGCATAGGCGCGTTTTTACAGATGACTGCCATTATGAAATCACTGTTTGTCACTTATTGGCACCCACGGCACTGGTTTAGCTGGATTGGACTCAGTTTAATGCGTCTATCAGCATTGTTGCCGGTTATGGGGCAACGATTCGCTGGAAAGGTGATTGGTCAAATGATGTGGTGGTTTGCCAGAGATCGCGCTGATATTGCCAAGCGCAACTTGGCGTTATGTTTTCCCGATTTGACGCCTCAACAACGGCATCATCTATTGCATAAAACGATGCAAACCATGGGCATGATGCCAATTGAGACGGCATTAAGCTGGTGGGGGAGTGATGAGGCGCTCGCAAAGCGTGTTGATTATCATGGTTTACAGCATTTACAAGAAGCGTTAGCTAAGGGCAAAGGTGTATTGTTACTGACAGGTCACTTTACCAGTATGGAGTTAGGAGGGCGCTTAATCCTCCTCAAACAACCTGCTTACATCATGTTCAGAGAACTGAAAAGTCCATTGTTCAATGCAGTCATGCTCAAATATCGAAAATACCATAGTGAAGGCACCATATTACAAGCAGATATGCGCGGTATGTTACGTGCTCTAAGAAAAAACAAGGTGGTTTGGTATGCGCCCGATCAGGATTTTGGTCGGCGAACCAGCGTGTTTGCCACTTTTTTTGGTGTTAAAGCGGCGACCATTCCGGCGACAGCACGGATTGCAAAAATGAGTGGTGCAGCGGTGGTGCCCTATGTGCCGAGACGTTTGGCCAATGGCCGCTATCAGATTGATATTGGTCCCGCCTTGGACAACTTTCCCAGCGATGATGAGTTGGCTGATGCACAACGCATAAACGATTGGGTAGAGCAGCAAGTCAAACTGGCTCCTGAACAATACTTATGGGTTCACCGACGGTTTAAAACACAGCCAGAAGGGCGCGGCCAACTTTATAAATAAATTTGCATGGATCAGCGGGTAAAACTGTAACTAAGAATCACTGACTCTGAACCTGGATTATTTCCCGATAACCCGGCGTTAGATAAGTGATAAAGCGTTATCGCTAACTTTGATCCTGATGTCAGGCGATAACCCAGTTCTATCCCACTCCGAAAAAGTAACCCACTGCCCAGATCTTCACCGCCGCCATTTTCATACCCGACGAGGGCCAGTTGTGGTGTTATTAGCCACTTTTGATTCAGTTGTAAATCATAACGCAGCCCCAGATGCGCCCAATAGCCGCCATCGCTATTTGCAGACAAACCGATTTCTGGAATTAACGACCATTTTCTCGGGCTAAAACGATAAGCCAAACCGAATTCGGCACTGCGTTGGGTTGCAAAAGCTTCAAAAGCACCACCAGACAGGACAAACTCCGGGGCGTCTTCAGCGCGAGTTGGTGTGACAAAAACAAACAATAAGACGGCAAAGGATAAGACTGAGATACGTGACATAAGCGATCCTCTGACAAATAAGTTTTTGTAATCTATTTATCACACTTTTTTTTAAAGAGCAAAAAAAAGCCACCCGAAGGTGGCTTTGAAAAGCTGTGAATGATACCAACAATTAACGTTTGGAAAATTGTGGTCTCTTGCGTGCTTTGTGAAGACCGATTTTTTTACGTTCGACGGCACGCGCATCACGTGTAATGAAGCCAGCTTTGCGCAAGTCAGTTTTCAATTCATTATCAAGCTCAACCAGTGCCCGGCTAATACCATGACGGATAGCACCGGCTTGACCATTATTACCACCACCACGAACGGTGATTTTCAAGTCAACCTTGTCGAGCATTTCAACCAATTCAAGTGGTTGGCGAACGACCATGCGAGATGTTTCACGACCAAAATAGTCTTCAAGACTACGGGTATTGATAGTGATGTTACCGCTGCCTGGTTTCAGGAAAACACGCGCTGTTGAGCTTTTGCGACGGCCGGTTGCGTAATATAAATCTGCCATGGGGATATCCGTTAAATTTCCAGCATTTTAGGTTGTTGGGCAACATGAGGGTGTGCTTCGCCAGCATAAACTTTAAGCTTGCTGAACATGGCACGACCCAGCGGATTTTTCGGCAACATGCCTTTAACCGCTGTCTGGATAACACGCTCTGGTGCTTTGTCCAGCTGTTTTGCCAGAGAAATTGATTTAATGCCGCCGATGTGACCAGTGTGATGATAATAAATTTTATCTTGCATTTTATTACCAGAAACACGCAGTTTTTCAGCATTGATTACAACGATATAGTCACCAGTATCGACATGCGGCGTATAGATCGCTTTATGTTTGCCACGCAGACGGCGGGCGATTTCGGTTGCCATACGACCCAGCGTTTTGCCGGTCGCGTCAATAACGAACCAGTCACGACGAACTTCGGCTGGTTTTGCACTTATGGTTTTCATTCCGCAGGTTGCTCCAGAAAAATACGCAGGCGGTCTAAATAAAGAGGGAGAATATTACGGACACAATCCCAGTCTGTCAACAGCTATCATAGAAATAACCAGAACAGCACGCCGCCAAGAATCAGTCGATAAACGACAAAAGGCCACATACCGATATGATCCAGCATTTTCATAAAAATGACCACACATAAATAGGCACTGATTGCTGAAAACAGGGCGCCACTGAACAAAACCATCCAATCTGTTGGACTATCCGCAACGACCAATTGAACAGTTTTTAGGCCGCCAGCCAGAAGGATGACCGGAATAGACAATAAAAAAGAAAACCGGGCCGCCGCCTGACGTGTCAGACCCAGCATGAGACCCGCCGTCATAGTGATGCCGCTGCGGGATGTACCAGGAATAAGAGCTAGTGCTTGGGCACAGCCAATAATGATGATATCAAGCCATCGTAATTGGTGTTCATCACGGCGTCGTTTACCCCACCAGTCAGCCAGTCCCAGTAAGATGCCAAAGACGATGGTGGTGGTTGCGATGACTAAAGGGTTGCGTAACATAAACTCGATGGCATCGTTAAAAAAAAGTCCGGCAATGCCAACGGGAATGGTCGCGATGCCCACCGCCCATGCTAAGCGGCTATCACCAATATGCCGTTGTTTAAGAACTGAGTTTGTCCAATCCAGGATGAGGCTTTTCAGCTGACCGCGAAAATAAAAAACAATGGCGCTGAGCGTACCGACATGCACGGCAACATCAAAGGCCAAGCCTTGATCTTGCCAATCGGCCAGCATCGGCAACAAAATGAGGTGTGCTGAGCTGGAAATAGGTAAAAACTCCGTCATGCCCTGAAGCAGAGCCAACAGCAAAATGTGCAGAAAGGGCATGCGTAATATCCTGACTTAACGATCTGGTGTGTCTTGAAGCGAACCAGATGGCATTCTACATCGTCGTGATAGAATAGTGTCGTGGATAACCTGACAAATCAATAGAAACCAAAGATGATAAACCCAGAGCACGAGCCATTATTAGCGTCTTTAAAAAGTATTGTTGGCAAACGTTATGTGTTGACAGCACCTGCCAAAATTCAACCTTATTGCAAGGGCTTTCGCTTTGGAGAGGGTGAAGCGTTAGCGGTAGCCAGACCGGCGACCTTGCTACAGGTATGGCAATTGTTGCAGCAGTGTGTTGCTGCTGATGTGATTGTCATCATGCAGGCGGCGAATACCGGTTTGACTGGCGGTTCCACACCGGATGGTAATCAGTATGATCGACCAATCGTCATTATTAATACTATGCGCATTGATCAAATTCAGCTGATTGATAATGCGAAACAGATCATTGGTTTGGCAGGTAGTACCTTGTTTGGACTGGAAACCGTATTGGCGCCCTATGGCCGAGAGCCGCATTCGGTGATAGGTTCCTCTTGTATAGGGGCATCCATTGTCGGTGGTATTTGTAATAATTCCGGCGGCGCTCTGGTGCAACGTGGTCCCGCTTATACCGAGCTGTCATTGTATGCGCAGATTGCGGCGGATGGCACCTTATCACTGGTTAATCATTTAGGAATTGATCTGGGCGAAACGCCAGAAGCAATGCTGACCAATCTGGAGCAACAAAATTATCGCCAGACAGATATTCATTATCCCGATAAACGGGCGTCAGATGATGAATATCACCATCGGGTCAGACAAGTAGACGAAGAAACGCCAGCCCGATTTAACAATGATGGTCGGCGGTTGCATGAGGCATCGGGTTGTGCCGGCAAGCTCGCCGTATTTGCGGTACGGCTGGACACCTATCCGATCGCGAAAAAGCAACAGGTGTTTTATATCGGTACCAATGACAGTACGGTGCTGGCAAAAATGCGACGTGACATCTTGTCTGAGTTTGATAACTTGCCTGTTTCTGGAGAATATCTGAGCCGTGAGTATTACGATGTTTGTAAAAAGTATGGCAAAGACACGTTTTTGGTTATTGATAAACTGGGTTCAAAGTACATTCCGAAACTGTTTTCGCTTAAACGCACGGTAGATCGCATTGCCGGCAATTTTAAATTTTTGCCGGCTAAATTATCTGACCACCTTATGCAGTACCTGAGTTATCTCTGGCCAAATCATTTGCCCAAAAAAATGGATGCGTTTCGTGAGCGGTTTGCACATCACTGGATTCTGGAAATGAATGACGACGGGGTGGAAGAAGCCCGGCAGTATTTATCGACTTTTTTTGCGTCGCATGAAGGTGACTATTTTGAATGTACGCCTGCCGAGGGCGAGAAAGCGATTTTGCATCGGTTCGTTGCTGGTGGCGCGGTTGGCCGTTATCACACGATTAAACGCAAACAGTTTGGCCCGATGATGACGGTTGATGTGGCCTTAAAGCGTAATGAACAGCAATGGCTGGAAGTTTTGCCGCAAGAGATTGAAGATAAACTGGAAGCTAAATTATATCTTGGCCACTTGTTCTGTCATGTCATGCATCAAAATTACATTTTGAAAAAAGGCGTTGATGCCAAAGCGCTTAAACAACAGCTATTGGCATTTTTTGATGCCCGCGGCGCGGAATATCCCGCTGAACACAATGTAGGGCATGAGTATCATGCCAAGCCAGCGTTAAAGACTTTTTACAGAAAACTGGATCCCACCAATGGATTTAATCCCGGGATAGGCAAAACCAGCAAGAACAAGCACTGGTCAGAATAATGAGATGCCTGTCTTTACCATCAAGATGGTAAAGACAGGCTACGCCGTTAATATAGAACTCTGAGACGAATGGTGCCTTCAACGCTTTGCAAATGCTCATAGGCCAGGGTGGAATCAAACTCGGCAACATCAATCAGCAAATAACCAATTTCATCCTTGGTTGTCATGCTTTGCGCCAGAATATTAATATCATGCTCGGCAAACAGCCGGTTGACATTGGAGAGCACGCCGGGCTGATTATGATGGATATGCAGCAAACGATGTGTATTGGGTCTGGCCGTCAACGCAATTTGCGGGAAATTGACGGCCGATACCGTGGTGCCACTTTGTGCAAATTGAACAAACTTGTCTGCGACTTCCAAACCAATATTTGCCTGCGCTTCAACGGTTGACCCCCCGATATGTGGGGTCAGAATAACGTTCGGGTAACCACGAAGTGGCGATTCTAATGGCTCTTCGTTCGATTTTGGTTCAGATGGAAAAACATCAATGGCGGCGCCAGATAAGCGTTTTTCATCCAGCGCGGTGACCAGATCTTCAATTTTGACACAGGTACCTCGGGCGGCATTGATGAAAATGGCACCAGACTTCATTTTGTTAAATTCGACCTTGGTCATCATATTTTTGGTTGACTCAAGTTCAGGCACATGCAGCGAGACAACATCTGATGTGCGCAGCAGTTCGTCCATGCTGTCAATCTGGCTGGCATTACCTAGCGGCAGCTTGGTCACCACATCGTAATAAATGACATTCATACCAAGCCCTTCGGCGAGTACAGACAGTTGTGAACCAATGCTGCCATAGCCAACGATGCCGAGGGTTTTACCGCGAGCTTCATAGGCATTAGCTGCTGTTTTTGGCCAGGTGCCGTTGTGAACATGCCAGCTTTTTTCCGGAATACCTCTGAGCATCAGTATCAACTGACCGATCACTAACTCTGCAACAGAACGGGTATTGGAATATGGCGCATTAAATACGGGGATACCGCGCATTTTTGCGGCTTCCAAATCCACCTGGTTTGTGCCAATACAAAAACAGCCAATGGCGGTCAATCGGTCTGCTGCATTAATAACCTTTTCGGTTAACTGGGTTCTTGAGCGGATGCCGACAAAACGCGCCCCTTTGATTTTTTCAATCAATGCCGCTTCATCAAGGGCATGAGAAATATATTCAATATTGGTGTATCCGGCCTTTTCAAGGGCTTCAACCGCATTTCTATGCACGCCTTCCAACAGCAAAAAGCGTGTTTCGGACTTCTTATAAGGTTGTAATTCCATTGCGTGATATCTGTGTTTAAGTGGTGGGCGAAAAAATGCCAGAATTCTAACACGAAGCGTTATCTTTTGAGTAAAACATGGATAGTGCTAACCGTTTTTTTGTGGTGTCAGAGCGAAATAATTTTCACTGCTTATGCGAGAACACCTTATTTTTTTGTTAGGGGTTCAGCGGCAAAGCTGATGCCATCCCAGCCATGTTTTAAAAAATGCCGGATGTTTTGATGATCACTGCCTTGTGGTTGTAACAACACCTCTTTTCGGTAGTAGTCTCCAAAACAAGCTAACGTTTGTGCCTCATTAAGATCTTGTAACAGACCAAAAGCGAAAATTTTACAAGATCCGTTATTTTCACCAGCCTGGTTTTCCAAGCCTGCATTTTTAAAGGCGGTCGGTGTGAAATCATAATTAGCGTCAATGACCGCCATCGTATCTGTAAAACGAATGCGCTCAGGCTGGGTTTCAAGAAGACTGAGGTAGGTAGTGAGTTCCATTATTTCTGCTCCACGCAATAATCAAAATAGAGTGAGGTGTTGAGCCATCTCTGGTTTTTTGCAGGATGACCCAGTTTAATTTTCAAATTTAGGTTCGGCTTCTTTCAGGTGGAGTACAAAGCCAATCATGAGCGTTGCCAAAGCCAGCAAAGCCAGTTGATAGAGCCATTCGCCCCACAAGAAACCAATCGAAAAACTAAATGCAATTACCAACATTACAACGGCTTGTAATTTGGTTTGACGACGTACCGTTCTGGTTTGGTCCCACTGCTTAAGCGGTGGGCCGATCCACCGGTTATTGAGCAACATGCGATGAAATTTCGGCGAGGTTTCAGCAAAACAGGCAAGCGCCAGAATCATAAATGGTGTGGTTGGCACCACAGGCAAAAGTGCGCCGATTAAACCGAGAATGACACACAGCCAACCACAGCAGAACAGGAAGTAATGCTTCAGTCGAGCTGGCAACATGGAGGACGTTTCTCTGACAATGGCGAGTTATCTCTGACACGATGATTTACGCTGGCATTATAGCGGGCCAAGATTAAGATTGTGTTTGAATTAAGTAATAAGCGCTTTGCCACAGCTATTTCGCGGCACCGAGTGTCTATAGGCTTATAATAAATAACGACAAAGCATAAGACAGAAGAGGCAAAAATGGCAATTCAGTGGTATCCGGGACATATGTATAAAGCCGGACAAGAAATAAAGAAACGTCTGCCAGAAGTAGATCTGGTGATTGAAGTGCTGGATGCCCGTATTCCCTTCAGTAGTGCTAACCCATTGCTTGAAAGACTGGGCGATGGCAAGCCGTGCTTGAAAATATTAAATAAGGCAGATCTGGCTGATCCGCAGTTGACCCAACAATGGCAGACTTTTCTGGAGCGGGATCAAGGTGTCAAAACGCTGGCAATAACCGCTCTGCAAGGTGACAGTCGGCAGCTTATTCTGCAGCTTGCAGAAAAACTGGTACCAGCCAAGTCAGAAAACAGTAAAAAGATACAAGCGTTGATTATGGGGATTCCAAATGTCGGGAAATCAACGTTGATAAATCTGCTCTCTGGCCGCGCCATTGCAAAAACGGGTAACGAGCCTGCTATTACAAAAATGCAACAACGTATCAAAGTGGGTGACCGACTGGTGTTACATGACACGCCAGGCATGTTGTGGCCAAACTTGGAAAACCCTGGCACAGGGTATCGGCTTGCGATAACCGGCGCGATAAAAGAAACCGCCTTTGAAAATATAGATATTGCGCTGTATGCGGTGAGTTATTTAAGAAAAACCTATCCCCAAGCCTTAAAACAACGATTTTTATTGGATACGCTTTCTCATGATGATTTGTTGTTAATCACTGCTATGGCGGCAAAGCGGGGTTGCTTACAGCGCGGCGGCAGTGCTGATTTCGACAGAATCAGCAAGTTAATGTTAACTGAACTCCGTGCAGGAAAAATTTGTCCAGTCACTTTAGAAACCCCTGAGATGATGCTTGAAGAGCAAGCACAACTGGTAAAAATTCGGGCAGAAAAAGCGGAAAAGAAAGCATTGCGTAAGCAAAGACGTGCCGCCAAAGTAAAGTAACCCTTCTTCGGCTGCTAGAGGGCGAGCTTAGCGGGTTAAAAGGAAAACGGACATGCGATTATTGATGTTACTGCTGAGTTTTGCTTTGGCTGGTTGTGCGATGCAACCAGCAAATCCCTGGCAGCCCAGAGCGCAGGATATCTCATTAAATGATGTGCTGAATTCACCAGACAGTAACTTGCAAGCCCCGATTCTTTGGGGTGGTGTGATTGTCGATATCAGCAACAAACCGGATGGTGCAACACTGACTATTGTGGCGTTTCCATTAAGTCCTGATGGCAAACCCCTTACCACGCAATCCAGTGCGGGTCGATTTGTGGTCGAGTCAGACGGATTTCTGGATCCTCTCATTTATGCTCCGGATACCTTAATTACCGTCACCGGAAGCGTGTCAGCGATCAGGCATATCACTATTGATCAGAAAACATTAAGCGTTCCGTTAGTGGTACTTAAAAACGCGAAAGTCTGGCCCGAAAAATATGCGGATAGACGCAGACCTTATAATCCAAAACATGATTTACCGTTTGCTGGATATGGTTACTACGGTACGGGTTCTTTTTCGCCTTAAATGACCGGAATTTAACGGTCTTTACCTCACAAATGAAAATGATTTGCATTTAGATTATCTGGTGATCTATACTCAATCTCCATGTTGAGTGCCGATCGCTGAGGGTCAATCTTATGCCGTTTCGAAATGTATTTCGTAAACGTCAGGCCGTGCGCCTGGCTTTTCGTCCAGATAGGTTAGAGGCGCTTATCCGTCAAGGTAAGCTGCACGCCGCTGATTTTAATTGCTTAGATGCTTCTTCTAAACGAAGTGTCTGGAGTATGTTGCTTTCTGCTGCTGCACGCCGCACCGAGATGTAATCATGTCGGTGTTAAACGAGCCAGCATGGAGCTGTGAAGTGATGCAGGCAGCCATAACAGAATTGGAAACACGCTACCGCCAACAAGCCAGTGCCTGTCTGGCATTACAAATTTCACGTAACTACCGGTTATTGACCGAAATGGATGCGCATCCGTTAAAACAACGGTTGTGGCAGTCACTTTCTCGACGCTGGTGGTTGAGTTATCAATTACATCGGGGATCGCGACTCAATTGCGAAACCTATGAAATGTCCTTGTAAGGAGAAATGAATGGCTGCAACGAATAGTTGTCGTCCGGAAACAATTTTTAGTTCACCGGGTTGTGAGGTGCAGTATTGTGCCGATTGTCAAATGGTTCACCTGAATATGGGTGCGTTAACATTGCGAATGTCAGAACAACAATTTGCCAACTATGCCATTGATATCAGCAAGGCCATGTTCAGTCTACGGCAACGTGAAGTGGCCACCACCCATCAGCCGGCACAGTACGTCATGTAATGATTCCTTCGTGCCGGCTGTTTTGCTGTAACCGCTCCAACCGGCACGTCTGATCAGCTGGGCGTAAGCCTAATGTTGTCTCGAAAGCCGAGCGATTATCTACTTCGATTGACGCGTTTGGGGGCGCATGTAACGCTGATAATTGAGCAGACTGGGTTTGCATGTATTAAATAAGGCTAGGCAATTGAGCACAGTGACGGAACAGAATATGGCGTTTTTGTATAGTAAAACGGTGCTCTGTTTCCTGTCTTTTCTCTCCAGATTCGGTAAAATGGCTGTTCAACAACAAGCCTTAACATCTAACGCCCTAATGAAAATATTGGCTTCATCGCTGCTCAAGTGGTTGCTGCTTTTAATGACTGGCCTGCTGATCGTGTTCTGGCTGGGTAGTGCGATTCTGTTAAACCATCAGAGTTTCCTTGGTCTCGACAAAGTGAAAATCAGCACTGCCTGGCTCAAGCAGCATTATCAGGTGGGTGAACTGCAGGCAGATAAAGCCTATGTCTTGGCGGGGCACGTCATTGTCGGCGTTAATGAAAAGCTCTACGTCAATGCGCAGCCCTTATTGAATTTACCCAGACCACTGGTCGGTGCTGTCGCGTTGGAAGATCTGCTCGTGCTGGCAACAGATGATGCATTGATCTTGCTTAATAAAGAAGGCGAGTATCTGGATACGCTTGGCGCTGCTGCCGGTATTCCGCCACAAATCCAAAATATTGGGGTGCATTACAGCGAACCGGTGCTGCAGACCTACACGGGCATGTGGCGCGGTAACTTTCTTCTCGATCAGTGGGAGTTGATGTCTTTACAAGGGGTCAGTTGGAGTCAGCCTGAAACCATGTCTTCAGCCAGTCGTAAAGCGATGGAAGTTCAATTGTACGGTGATGGTATTCCGATTAATCGCGTGCTCACCGACTTGCATACGGGGCAATTGTTCAATGGTATTGCCAGATTTTTCATTGATGTATGGCTGCTCTTGCTAATCGTCATTGCCTTCCATGGTATGTTTGGATTAGCAGGTAAGTTTCAGCGCCGCTAAATTGTGTCATGATGTCGGTATTGAGGAGGAAATTTTGCGTCAGACCGACTTTCCGTATTTGCCCAAAGATTTCATCGAAACCGATGAAGGGCTGGTGTTTGCGGTCATTTCCTATCATCCCCATCAGCAGCATATTGGTTGTTTTTTGCGATATGTTAAGCAAGATGGACGTTGGCAGAAAGTCGATACAGACACGGCAAATCGATTGCTGGAAAGACACTATCCTGACTATCTGTATCAATCTGCGCAGTTTGATGCGGCTTTTCATGCCGTTAGACCGGACAATGTCGTCCGGCATTATCGACCTGAAAGTAAACTTGCCGAATTGATGACAATGCTGTCTCAAGACCAATTGACTGATAAACTGCAACGATTGACGGCACTATTTTGTGCGGCGGGTATTGCGTCAGACAAATTGGGTGTAACGGGTTCCGTGTTGATCGATAATCATGGCCCGGATTCTGATATTGATTTTGTGGTTTATGGTAGAGACAACTTTCACCAAGTCAGACAGGTGGTGAAAGAGAGCGTGGCAAACGGTACGCTAAAGCTCTTGGATGAGACATTGATGCACGCTAATTATGAGCGACGACAAAGTTCATTAAACTTTGATGATTTCGCCTGGCATGAGCAGCGCAAATTTAATAAAGCCATGCTGGACGGCAGCAAGTTTGATATTGGCATGGTCTGTTTTGAGTCAGAACTGGAGCCGGAACATCGGCATTTCATGAAGTGTGGCAGCCAGGTGACTCGGGCCCGGGTGATTGATGATCAAAATGCATTTGATTTTCCGGCCCGTTACAGCGTTGATCACCCCAGAACACCGGAGGTGATATGTTTTACGCATACGTATGTTGGACAAGCGTTTGCTGGAGAGATAATTGAGGTGGCGGGAGCGGTGGAGTGTGACAATGCGGGAAACTGCCGGATTGTTGTGGGGTCATCGCGCGAAGCCGATGGTGAATATATAAAGGTGATAACGAAATTATGACAGTAATGGAGAAAAAGGCTGATATTGGCCTGGTTGGTCTGGCCGTCATGGGGCAGAACCTTGTATTAAACATGAATGATAAGGGCTTCACAGTAGCAGTTTATAACCGGACAACCAGCAAGGTTGATGAGTTTATTAACGGACCGGCCAAAGACACCAATATTATCGGTTGTCATGACCTGAAAAGTTTCGTGGAAACGCTGAAAGCGCCACGCCGGGTGATGTTGATGGTGAAGGCTGGTCCTGTTGTGGATCAGTTTATTGAGCAACTCGTTCCTTACCTCGACAAAGGCGATATTATTATTGATGGCGGTAATTCGTTATTCAATGACAGTGATCGGCGCACCCATGAGCTACACAAAAAAGGCATTTTATTCATTGGTAGTGGTGTTTCAGGCGGTGAAGAAGGTGCTCGGTTTGGGCCTTCCTTGATGCCGGGTGGCAATAATGCGGCCTGGCCCGCAATTAAACCGATTTTCCAGTCTATTGCTGCACAGGTTGACGGTGAACCTTGTTGTGATTGGGTTGGTAATGACGGTGCTGGTCATTATGTCAAAATGGTACATAACGGTATTGAATATGGCGATATGCAATTAATTTGCGAAGCCTACCAGATGATGCGCGAAGGTCTCGGCATGTCAGGTGATGAGATTCAACAGGTCTTTGCAGAGTGGAATACCGGTGTCTTGGACTCTTATCTTATCGAAATTACCCGGGATATCCTGACGGTTAAAGAGCCGGATGGCAGTTTGCTGATTGACCACATTTTAGACACTGCCGGTCAGAAAGGGACGGGCAAATGGACGGGTATGAATGCCTTGGATCTGGGTATTCCACTGACCTTGATTGGTGAGGCCGTTTTTGCACGGTGCTTGTCTGCACAGAAAGAAGAGCGTGTCGCCGCCTCGGAAAAACTTCCTGCTTTGGCAGCCAAGTTTGAAGGTGATACCCAAGAAATGGTGGATGCCATTCGAGATGCCTTATATGCCTCGAAAATTATTTCTTATGCCCAAGGCTACATGTTAATGCGTGAAGCTGCTGCAACCTATGGGTGGGAGCTGAATTATGGTGGCATCGCGTTGATGTGGCGTGGTGGTTGTATTATTCGCAGCCGTTTCCTCAGTAATATTCGGGATGCGTTTGATCGCGATCCCTCTTTGCAAAATCTGTTGATGGATGATTTCTTTATCAACGCAATTACGGAAGCCTTACCAGGTTGGCGTAAAGCGGTTGGTACCGCGATTAGCCTTGGGGTACCGGTACCCAGCTTCTCGAGTGCCTTGTCTTTTTATGATGGTTATCGTAGTGCTCGCTTACCGGCAAACCTGTTGCAAGCACAGCGTGATTATTTTGGGGCGCACACTTATGAGCGTCTGGACAAGCCACGTGGCGAATTTTTCCACACCAACTGGACAGGACGTGGCGGAGATGTGTCTGCCTCAACCTACGATGTGTAAAATTTAGGCTAAATCATCAGCAGAGCAGATCTTGCTCTGCTGATTTTCTTTATGGCAACGCCAAGTTCTCGAAAAACCTTGTTGTTGATGCGGCATGGCAAAGCTAGCAACAATAGCCACTATGCTGATATTGACCGTCCTTTGACCCGTATGGGGGAAGATCAATGTCGACAAATCGCTGACTGGTTAGGAAGTCATGTCGGTAAGCCCGACTACTGGTTAGTTTCACCGGCACTGCGAACCCAGCAAACTGCTGATATTGTCAGTCATCGTTTACGATGTCACCCTCGTGCCTCAGTGAGTCCAATTTCTCTCTATTTAGCTGAACCGACCAGTTTGATCGGGAGTCTTCGGCAGTTACCGGATACGGTTCAGACTGTGATACTCGTTGGTCATAATCCGGGGCTGAGTGAGTCATTACGACTACTGACAGGGGGAACGATGCTGGAGAGTCTTTTGCAGCCTGCCAGTTTGGCAGTGATGACATTGGATGACGCTTGGTCGAGACTAGGCAGTTCGCCATTGCGGTTATATCAAGTCAAACATGCTAGCTGACAATGTCAGCATGATTATTGAATGATGGAAACGGCTTTTACCTGCGCATAAACGGATTGTCCAATCTGGCAATTAAGCTGATCGGCGGATTTTTTTGTGATGCGACTGAGAAGATACGTTGTCCCGATCTGAAGGCGCAGTAAAACCTGCGCATCAGAAACGGGCCGGATATCAGTAATCCGCACCGAAAAGCTATTTAAAATACTGCTGTTGATAGGGCGGGTAAGGCTGATGCTTACATCCGTTGCATTGATTCGCAAGCGAACTGCGGTGCCAATGGCTAACAGCTTTGTGATAAAAAAATCGTCATCACCAAATTGCAGACGCGATAACCCATATTGCGAATCATGACTGATAACAAGGGTATTAATAATGGCAGCGGCATTATCTGCTCTGGCCAAGGGCGAGTCCAATGAGGTGAGAATCGTCTGACTTGAGCCATAAGCGATAGACCGTCCATGATCTATCAGCATAATGTTATCGCTCAGGCGGGCGACCTCAGCTAAATCATGACTGACGTAAAGCATGGTTATTTTCAGTTGACGCTGAAACATTTCAATATAACTCAGAATTTCAGCCTTATGGGCTTCATCCACTGCGGCAAGCGGCTCATCCAATAATAGCACTGACGGTGATGTCATAATGGCTCTTGCCAAGGCGACACGTTGGCGTTCGCCACCAGAAAGCGTCTGTATACGCCGCGACAGCATTGAGGAGAGTCTGAGTAGTGCAATAGTATCGTCAAAAGAAGATCGGCGTTGTGAGACAGGTAGTCGCTTCAGACCAAACCGAATGTTTTCTTCTACAGTCAGGTGGGGAAGTAAACCGGCATCCTGAAAAACAAAGCCGATACGGCGCTGATGTGCGGGCAGGCAAACCGTATCACTGAGCCAGATTTCATTATGGACTTGTATCCGGCCGGTGACATTTTTTTCGAGACCGGCAATGCTCCTTAAAATAGTGGTTTTGCCACTGCCAGATGGGCCAAAAATAGCGCTAACTTTGCCCGTTGCAACGGTTAAATCAAGATCCACGGTGAAATCTTCGCGCGGAATGTTGAGGGTTGTCTGTAAACTCATGTTCGCAACACACTGAAACGCCGATTAAGGCCATAAACCGTCAGTAACATAATCAAAGACAGGATCAGCAATAGTGCGGATAAGGTATGCGCTGAAGTGTAATTTAGTGATTCCACATGATCATAGATGGCGATAGACACCACTTGCGTGCTGCCTGGAATATTGCCACCAATCATCAACACAACTCCAAATTCGCCGATAGTATGGGCAAAACCCAGTACTGTCGCGGTCAGAAACCCTGGTTTGGTGAGTGGAAAAATGACGCTGAAGAATCGATCAACTGGCCCGGCGCGTAAAGTGGCAGCTTGATCTAGGACGTTTGTACCAATGCCATTAAATACATTTTGTAAAGGCTGAACCACAAACGGCAATGAATAAAACACAGAACCAATAACCAGCCCAGTAAAGGTAAAAGCGAGGGGCGTTCCCCCCAGTGTCGTTGTTAATCCACCTATGGGGCCGTTTGGGCCCAACATAATCAATAAATAAAAGCCCAGTACAGTAGGCGGCAGAATCAGAGGTAACGCAATAATGGCCTCAATGACGAACTTATAGCGCCACTGACTGCGAGCCAGCCACCATGCCAGCGGCGTACTGATTATCAGCAGCAATACAGTTGTGACGGCAGCCAACTTGAAGGTCACCCATAATGCAATCAAATCACTCGTCAGCATCGGGGGTTTGATAACCATAACGTTGAATCAAGGCCTGACTCTCAGGTTGATAAAAAAACTGCATAAACTGCCTGATTAATGGCGAATCGTTGAGTTTAACCACTTGCTGCACGATAGGTTCATGACTTTCTGCTGGAATCAGCCAATAGTGGCCTTGATCAGGGGCACCTGGCTGTAGCAGTTGTGACAAGGCGATTAAACCATACTCTGCATTACCGCTTTTAACAAAATGATAGGCCTGACCAATATTTTCACCACGAACGATTCGTTTTTGCAGCGTTTTCCATAAGCCTTGTTGCGTAAGAAACTGTTGTGCAGCGAGTCCATAGGGAGCCAAGTGGGGGTTCGCTATGGCTAAATAACGAAAATCATCCTGCTGAAGTGTCTGACTATTTAGCGGGAAATCAGTAGATAACGTCCACAGTACTAAACTGCCAATTGCATAACTACGCCGGCTACCAGCGATAATACGATTTTCTTGTTCTAATTTGGCCGGTCGATTTGCATCTGCAGCAAAAAAAATATCCACGGGCGCGCCATTCATAATTTGCGCATAAAGCTTACCCGTTGATCCCGTTATCACAATGACAGGTTGTTGGTGTTTCGCCTCAAAGCGTGCTGCAATCGCTTTCAGAGGGAGTGAAAAATTGGTAGCAACGGCAATACGTAGCGATTCCGCTTGCGCGGGCAGGGCAAACACCAAGACCGACAACAAGAAACAGTTCAGTATAAAGTGACGCATGTGACGGGTTTTTCTGAGCGTTTTTGTAACAAGTTTGGACGGTTGATGTTATTCGTCAACATCATCCATGTCGGCTTGCCCCGACAAGCGTCGCCGGATATGTGACCAAGACATGCCCACCGACAGAACCGCCGCTGTCAAAAACAAAACGATATAGGTCAGGCCGGAAAACTTATCAATGCTGAGCAGCCCCAGATCAACCAGCCACCAAATAATGATGGCAAAAAAAGCAAATGATAATAGGAGTCCAAAGCCACCTAACGACCGCAAGGTGGCGCGCAAGTATATTGTCCAGCCAATCAAAAGAATAATGGTGATGAGTGCAAAGGGCGGTGTGAGAAAAACCGAACTGTCAGCAATAATATCACTGGCCCAATGATAGTAACTAAAGCCACTAGGGTTAAATGTTGCAAATACCAAAATTAATGCAAATAAAAAACGTAGCCAAAAACCCCGAGCATTAAATCTTTGCGCCATGTATGCCTCTTGTCACCATGTTATATCAAAGTGACATCATAACGGTTACGGCCGTTTTGACAATCCGTTTTGGTGTGTATTCAGAAAAATCAGGAACGACCGGTCAACTGCGATGAAGGCATACCGAAAAATGCGCCTTGAGAAAAGTCAATGTTCATCGCCAACACTTCTTCCTGTACGGCTTTGCAATGCACAAATTCTGCGACGGTTTTCATATTGAGTCGTTTTGCAAACTCCACGATCCCCTCAGTGACCTGTCTTGCTGTTGGATCTTCGTGAATATGACGGATCAAGCTGCCGTCAATTTTGATGATATCCACATTCAGGCGTTGTAAGTGGGCAAAGTTGGAATATCCGGTACCAAAGTCATCAATGGCAATCTGGCAACCAAAGGCTTTAACCCGATGAATAAACTGGATGACGTCATGATAGTTGGCAATGCCATCTGATTCGAGAATTTCAAAGATGACTTGCTTGCCTAATCCTGTCTCACGCAGCGTATCGGTCAGAAAATCCACTAATCCTGGCTCTTGAACATCGGCACAAGAAAGATTAATCGAAAAGGTAAAATCGGTATCCCGAAAGGTAGCAAAACATTTTTCTATCATGCGCCGGGTCAGTTCTCGGGAGAGGCGCAGTTGATGCGCTAATTCCAGAAACTGGCCTGGGCTAACGATATTGTCTGTCTGATCTACCAAGCGGATGAGACATTCATACTTGTTTATTCGTCCGGTGACATTATCATAGATCGGTTGAAACCAGGGAATGATGCGATCGGCGGTCAGCGCATCACGCAATTGTCGGGATAACCGCATATTCTGCTCATAAACAGCCTCTTGGGAATCAGCCGGATCATAAAACCCATAATTCCTCGATGCGCTTCGCGCTTCGCGCAGCGCAATACTGGCATAGGTAAGCAGTCGATCATCATTAGGCGTATGACGTTTATCATCCTGGCTGGCAATACCAAAAGTGAAATGCAGGGTTAGCAGTTGACCCTGCCAATTTACTGTCAGTCCTTGAAGCTGTTCATGTAGATTGCTGGCCAGTTGCTCTCGTTCGGTCGCTGGCAAGATTGGAAAGATGAGTGCAAACTCATCTCCAGGCAATCGATAAAGCTGCATTTCCATGGGTTGAGCAATACGTTGCAGTTTATCCGCCACGGCAATCAATACACTGTCCCCACACGATTGGCCAAAAAGTGAGTTAATCTCTTTAAAACGGTCAATGTTAATTAGGACTAACTCAACTCGGTCACTGCTTGCTATATCAATCAGCAGCTTAGGTCGGTTTGGCAGATGGGTTAACGAATCAGTGTAGGCTGCGTTCAGAGCTGCCAGTAATTTCAGCATGCGCCGAAGTAGCCAGAAGCTGATGCCCATCAGTATGAGACCAGTAACAATCAGAATATGCTGATTGGTATCACGCATTGGCAACAGGACGGCATCAATTTCATCTTGCGGCGCTCCGACCCCAAACACCATGCCAGCAGGCGTACTGTCAAACCAGAGTAACCAGTCCCTGTTTGCAATGTGAACCTCATCAGTGTTTGGTTCAGGTTGCGCCCTAAGCGTGGGATCATTGGGTAAGTCCAGCGCCAGAATGGCATCAATCAACTCTTGGGCAAGTAGGGTATCTTCATTCAGGTTGAGGCTGGATAAAGATCGATTATTTTGATCCAGTAAAAATGCAAAACCACTATGGGTGACATGTGTCTGGCTGACCATTTCGATAATAGTATCGGCTGCCCAGTCGGTTGTGGCATAGCCAATAAGATTATTTTCAATATCAAACATGGGGCTAATCAGCGCCAGTTTTGCCTGCTGTTCAACGACATCAAAATAGGCGGGAGTCCAATAGACTTTACCGGGAATGGGTGGGCTGTTACCAAGCTGTTCGGAAAGGTGTCGAAACCAGCCTTCTTGCTGGTAATCTTTATCGGCTGATAACGGGGCACCAACATGACCATTGTCTAAGTGATAACCCAAGGCCCCAAAGTAGGCTGCCAGATCGGATTTAAACCACAGGTAACCACCAGACGCGCCCTCAAATCCTTGCAGGTGTGCTTTCACCGTGTGATCGAGTTGATCCCGGAGCCGGGTTTTGGCGATAGGCTCATTGCTGGTTTGTGTTAAACGCCAAAAGCTTTCTCCTACTTGGGCTAGTGTCGTGTTGTAGCTTTGCAGCGCATTTTGCCGATGTTCAATTCTGGCGAGTCCCGCTTGGAAATTATCTTTTATCTGCTCACTACGCAGACCAGATAACGTTTTTTCCGAAAAATTCAGATTCAAGGAAGACAACACCCACATGCCAGTAAACATCAGCAATACCAGCAAAACGATCAGCCATAACAAGCTTTGTCTGGCATGATCCTTAAGTAAGGCAGGCATACCCGATTTCAATCGTGAAGGGAGTGCCAATTTCAGGGGATAACCTCAGTGGTGGCTTTTTTTTCAAGTAACTTTATCGCCTCAGGATGACCTGATTCGGCGGCTTTCTGATACCAGTAATTGGCTTTATTGAGATCTTGCGATGTGCCTTGTCCTCGCGCATACAGAGTCGCTAACAGAAAGCTGCTATCCGCAGAGGCAGGCGCGGCTTTTTCGGCCCATGAAATAGCTTCATCATACCGGTAGAGTGCGTTCAGTATTTTTGCCATTTGATATTGCGCCGCCGTATCGCCTGCGGCAGCCAACGGCTCACAGGTTTTTATTGCTGCGCTGTAATTTTTGATGCTGGTCAACAGATAACACTTTTCAAGCTCGGCCGAAGGCGTAGAACTCGTTGTTGCATTGTTTTCAGAAGAAAGCGACTCACTTTCGTTCGCCACCGTGCTGTCTTGGTCTGTTGGTTCAAGTCGTGCTGCATAAGCAGATACTTCAGCGGGGCAGGAAAACTGATAACCAGATTGGTATCTGGCAACCGACTCAGCGGTAACAGGGCGGTTATCATATTCTTTGGCAATAACCTGACAACGTCGGTCTCGTTCTGCTTTGACAAGTTTTATTGAGGCTGACAGATTTGTCTGATCAGCATGCGTTTTCAGATACTGTGTCAGCGGGTCAATATAATCTTGCGCAAACAAATCGCGCACGGTTTGCGCGTCTTTTAGATCTGAAAAAGCATCACGTTCAGGTTCCGTGATCTGCGTGTTTGTCTCTTGGTTGGCATCCGGGCCCGGTTCAAGTGTGACTGCTGATTGCGTTGATGTGGTTTGTTGTTGAAAAAAGGTACAACCAGTCAGCATCAGGCAAACGGTTGCCAATAGCACCAGAGACACGGGGAAATGAGTCGGCTGTGATTTCAGAAAATTACCCTGCGTTGCAACAATCAGATTCCATATAATCTGACACACCTTTTTATATTTCAGCAAATCAAATTGCTAAGCAATTATTTTTGTCTGGTTTAGCGCTGTTTATCGGCTCTGACAGCTGTTTTTTTTAAGATACTCAAGCGAGAGGCAGACTCGCTTAATCCATCCTAAGAGAAATACCGGCATTCAACGCCGTTAAGCATAATTTTGCTCTAAAATCGACTCGTTAGGCTATCCCGTTGCGAAAAGCTGCTGAGGTGATCTCGCAGCGAATAACTCAGCGCACATGCTGCGATGATTATTCCCACTCGATTATCAATAAGAGGTTTTTATGTTTTATTTTCAGTAGGTTAGGGTTTCGTGTTTGACTGATACCATGAAAAATACCATGCTCAGAAAATGCTGAAAAATAGTTACCTCCGTGCCTGAAGGTTTGTAGTTCGCCACGCTGCCCGACCCAACCCCCCTCAAGAAGCAATACTTTTTGTTTGAAATATAATAGCATATTGCTATATTAGAACGCATGGGAAAAGTGCAGTACAGCAGAAAAGCAATTAAAGGACTTCGGAAACTACCCGCAAACGTTGCTGACCAGTTCCGTACTGCATTTCAGGAAATAGCTAATAGCCGAGGCCATTGGGAAGTCAAAAAACTGGCAGGACGCGAAGGCTACCGGCTGCGGATTGGCGGGTACCGTGGTATTTACAAAATTGAAGGCGAACAGGTAACGGTTCTTGTGTTGGCTGTTGGCCCACCTGGAGGTATCTACAAATGAGCGCACAGATCATTGAGAACAATGGCGTGCCCGAGTATGCGGTGGTGCCAATTGCCGACTACCAGGCATTAATCGAAAAGGCTGAAATGCTGGACGATGTAGCCGCTTTTGATAAGGCCGAAGCCACACTGGCGGCAGGTGAGGATGAACTGGTGCCGTCTAATATCGTTGATTCGTTGCTGGCCAATGTAAACGCGGTGAAAGTTTGGCGTGAATACCGTGGTATGTCACAGGCTACTCTGGCTGATGCTGCAGGGCTTTCACAGGCGTACATCGCGCAAATTGAGACCGGAAAGCGTGAAGGACGGGTTGATGCCTACAGGGCCATTGCCAATGTGCTGGATGTCAATATAGATGACTTGGTGTAATGATCGGGTTTACGAGATACTTAAACAAAAGTGCTCGTTGACCTTAAAAATAATCTGAAAACTTCATAAAGGCTTGGGCAGCCCGGCAGAATCTTTGATCAAACCGCCTCAGCTCATACCTTGTCCCTACCAAAAACTCCATCCATTAACAGCTCCCTCTTCTATTTGATCGAATAATTTGCCTGTGAACAGCTGCCAAAATTTTTGGAGACGTATCGATCATCTACAGTGACATAAATCCACGCAATTATTGTTGGCGACCATGGGCAGATCGTCGCATCATCTGAGCACAGACGCCTTGCTATTGGGCCGGTATTTACAGACCCGCAGTCTTGGCAAACAAAAATCAAGCTGCGCGTCGGTACTCTGTCGCAACAACGCCTGGTTCAAAAAACATAGCTGGTATGCAGATGAACTCGTCGAGCTGAAACGGCCGGTTGGTCCGCTGCTCAGTTAAGAACTGAAGGCTCTACTTCTCGCCATTTGCTATCGCCACTCTTTCTAGTTGCGCAGCATTATGTTCGTCATACATGCCTAATAAATTTGCCTCAAACTGCACTTTCTCAGGCGTATTGCAGGACAGCTTGCTCATGAAGGCGCTAGTGGCTGCCGTGACGTCTGATACTGTCAATCGTTCTTCGTCGCCATGCATCCGATTCAGAATGCTGTCTGAGACCTCAGCTTGGTAAGGATCTGCTCGGCTTATGGGCACGAGTCTCTTATAGAGACGCTCTGGCACGGTATGCCTGATGGTATTCGAAGACGTCACCCGCTCTGACTCAATACCTAAGCCGTAATCGGTTTTGGTAATCGCTATCCAAGGGATGGAAATTGTTTTCGGATTCGGCCCCATACATTGCGAAAACGTATCGTCATAACGGAAGAGATAGGTGACGTAGGCGGCAGGTAAAAGGCTTTGATTGGCGATCCATTCATCCATGGCAGCTCTTTCGCGCTCTGTCAAAAATCCTTTCCCTGACAATAAAGAGCTCAAATCCTGATAGGCCCGGTTTCCATCTCCCGTCATGGCCTTGACATAGGGCGCCGCGAAACGACGATCAGACACGGCCACCTTATTTGGCAGGTTTCGATAAATCGCCTCGACATAAGCGCCACCTGTTGGCAAACCCTGGACCAACTGCGCATCTTTACCCTGTAGCTCTTTGTCATCAAAAGGATTGCTCGTTGGAGCCACCGACGCATACATGCTTTTCTCGGGAATGCCCTCGCGGGTCAGTTTTACTGTGGTGAGATACTGCCTCAAGACCGGCGTCAAAGTAGACGGCATTAACGTCGCAGCAGTTTTGGGAGAGGCCGTTTTGCGATCAATCGCAAGCTTACCAGCCCATTGGCGATCACCCGCAAGGGTAAATTGACCATAAAGGCTGGATTGCGCCATGACGTCCTCAGAACCGCCGCCGCAATTTTCAGACATTAATTCAGGATAGACTTTGGAATGCTCTGTTATCTGCCCTCCATCCGTCTGAATATAATATCGGCTAGTGCTATATCGTGCGGTTACGGGGCGAGGATGTTTGTCAGCGATACGAATATTTACGGGCAGAACACAATCGCGCACTGGGTCATGGGCAAAACCGTCATAGATTCTCTCCGCATACGAGCTGCCCTTTGTCTCATATAAAACGAGGTCGAGCGATCGGTTTTGCGCCGCCAGTCGCCATGGCCCTTCGAGGTTTGCAGTGGCGGGGATATTGCTCGCGGCTTCACGCGCTTTTTGAATACGGTCACGTTCTTCCTGCCGACGTTGCGCAGCAGGTTTTTTCATTTCAACACCCGCTTGCCCAAACAGGTCTTCCAACGTGCTGCTCATCTCCTTCATCGATTGAGCAGATGCAGCCACAGGTGCCAAACCAAGTGAACTTGAGGCAATCACAGCAAAGAATATTTGATAGAAGATATTGCGAGTGGTAAGTCTCACGGTCGCCACATTTCTGAAGATTGATACAACATGAGTATACCCGATTGGAGTGGTCAAGTGGTTTTTGACAACCCAGTTACGCCGCGACATTTGCTGTTCGGCGGGTGTTGACACGTTTACGACTTTCAATGTGGACCAAGAATTCTGGGCTAGGTCACACCGTTGGGCTCGCTATACTTGCAGTGACTTTGACTTGACCGTCACGGCGTTCGAAGACCTCAACATCGATAACAAATGTTCATTATTGCGGCCCGGTATGCGTAACACCCAAGGCCTCCAGTCGGCTGGTTAACAGCGCAATGGCTTTGGCATAGCGTTGCGACAATGATGCGGCCTGGGCATCGGGTAAGTCACGAAGGCGCTCAGGGTCAGTATTGTCCAGCAGATCGCAAAGCTTCACTTGCATTGCACCTACTGTCCCCTGCTCCGCCAACCACTCGATACGTTGCGCATAGGTGCGGTCATCATCCGGGTTCTTGGTCAGCGCACTGACGATGTCAATGGTATCGTCCGAATAACCCCGTTGGTGCAGGTCATCTGCGGTGATACCGCAATCTTCCATCACGTCGTGCAACAGGGCAGCGTGGCGGACATCCTCTCCCGCATCGGGAAACAGCGCCTGCAAGCGCATATGTACACGCAGCGGATGCTGGGCATAGGCGTGGCCAGCCTTGTCGGTTTGCCCGGCATGCAGTTTGATGATCCAGGAAACCGTGTCATGTACGCGTCGTTCTCTTGCCCAGCGATCCCATGTCTCATCCGTGACCTTGTCGTCATCAAAAATGCCATAGACATCGAGTGTATAAATCTGGCCGGCAAGATCCGCATGGAAGTCCTCGTCGACGCCGGGCAGGCCCTTGCCCTCGGTATCGGTGACACACTGGGTCAGCAATAATAATTCATCCCTGAATAACAACTCGACAGGGGGTTCTCCCCAAACGTTTTCCATCGCTTCGCTCAAGGACTCAACCTTCTGCGGACGACGTTCTTCTGGGCCAGAAATAAGGTAATGCAATTCCGTAGCCCAGTAGTGATTAGCGCAATACCGCACAATTGCCTTGATCGCCGCCCATTCCTCGATGGAGGCATCGACGGCGGCGAAGGCATAGTCTGTGCGTTCAATGGTGATCATAGCCCTGACCTCAGACACACTTACTGTTTGGTGGAGAGGCTTTCAGCTCTTTTCATGGCACTCTGACCGCGCGACTTGTCGCTGAAATAGGCCTTGAGCAGTGCATCAACCTCATCAAAGGTAGTGAGAGATAATGCCTGGTTTGCCGTCACAGCTTGCTCCAGCGGTTTACTGGCCTTTTGCAGCTGCTCCAGCGCGTATTCATAATAATCAATCTGGCGTCTGACCCGCTTGCCATCGCCATGGATATCTCGATGCGAGTAGGCCAGATTCAGCCCGATATCCGCGGCCGTGATGTACAGTTCGAGCCAATCGGATTCCCTGGCTAAGACCCGCTTGTTCTCTGCTTCCACGATATTACTAATCGCTTCACGGGCATCGGGGTTATCGTTATAGGTGAGCCAGTTCCGGTAGGCTGTATCGCGAACCAGCTTCAAATGACCCGCATCATCAATCTTAAAGTTCAATTTATCCGGATTAATCCGTTCATCGGCAATCCTCCCCTCTTCAGGCCTGAATTTCAGCACCAGCAGCTGCTTTGAATGCGGGTTGGCGTTGGGAAAATCAGGGCATATTTGCTTAATCTTAGGAATAATGGTGTTCTGTAAATACGCGGCAGGATTGGCAGCCAGCAGCGAGCTTTTTACCTGGTCATTCTCGTATTCAGCAATCACGCTGACATACGCGTGTTGGCACCAGGCTTTGCCGGCTGAATAGAAATGAGAGTGTGTAACCAGCCCCGGCGCTCTGTGGAGAACGTAATCAGTAAATTCTGGGTAGTCGTCGACCGATTTTTTAGCCCGGCTCACAGCAGCGGGGTTCGGCTTGGGCTGATCCCTGGCACCGCACAGTACCGGCAGATCATCCCACTTGCCGCTACTAAAATCACCGTAGACCGGAAAAAGATCGTCCCATGACACCATCTTGCGCTGGTCCCGGTCATACCAGGAATTGTGCCCCCTTAAGCCCATGTAAGGCGCATCACCAGCGAGCTGACGATACTCCTCGGCAGTGAAGTTGTGGTTATCCTGGGATTGAAAGGCTTTGTAGCTAATCACCCCAGGTAGCGTGGAACAGGACGGCCGCTTATCCGGATCAAGGTATTGCTTGAACGGGATAACAAAGACATTGCCGTATTCGGTGGTGATGATGTCCTGTGCGTGCGCGGACGATATGCCCACTACCGCAGCCATAAGGTTTAACAGTAGCTGCCTGTGCCAACGAAACATTGTAGGGTCCCTCATTCTGGTTAGTGGGCGAGTCGGAATCCGCCTCTGGCCATAGGGTAACTGCCAGCCATGAGCCTCTAGCAACCAAAACCCGATAGCGTAACCGCATGGCCGGAAATTCGGGCCATTGGGCCCATGAAACCGTCAGGGTCATACCCGACTTCGACAACAGCGTCGCCAGTCTTGCGGTGAAGTCCAGCGGGTTTCCTTTCCATATGTATGAAAACGATAACTCGGAATTACCTATGCTGCCGGGTTTTAAACCCCACCCTGCCGTCGAGGGGTTACGACTCGTAATGTTGCGATGTTATACTCGTTAGTCAAGTATCGGAGTCTAGGGAAATTGCGAACGATGACCCAAAAAATAGTTCTGACGTTGATCTTTTTCGGTCTGCCAATCAGTGCTACTTACGCCAACACAGACTGCAACATCGAACAACTGGCAGGCGAATACAAATCAGCTTACGGGGCGATGGAGTGTGGGGCGGCTTCAGGCCGACTTGATTGCTGCTACGGTAATGTTCGCTCGTGTGATAAGAAACTGGAGCTTACGCTATCCTCGCGCGGTAACGAGCTGACGGGCAAATGGATTGAGGGGAGCCAGAACGGGGCAGCACGGTTTACCGTCACAAGAGATTGCAGCGTAAGTGACGGCTTCTGGGGTAATGGTCGACGCGCCACCTCGCCCTGGTCGGTTGCACGCGTGGGACAAGCAAAGAAAGCACCCGCTCCGACCCAAGGTACTGCCAAGGCCACGGTCAGCCGACCTGCCCCTGCTCAATCCATTAGCTCATCATCAAGCTCACAGTCAGATACCGCCACTGGAATGCGCATCGAAAGTGCTCTCGCCGCGCTGGGATACGACCCGGGCCAGGTGGATGGCGTAATCGATGGGAATACCCGGCTTGCTATTGTCGATTGGCAGCGCAAGACCGGGCACAACGCAACCAGGGGGTTGTCGACGCGCCAGCTGGAGTATATGGAAGAGCAGGCGGTCGAAGCACGTGCGCTTGCTGAGCGCCGCGCCCAACTCGAGTCCATAAGCCCGCTGGCTCGCTTTAACAGGCGTGTAGAGCGCAATGAAGCCGTCGTCCTGTTGGATACGAAAACCCGCTGCGAAGAAACAGGCGACCCGCTGGTCGTTATCGCCGAGAGCGAAGCGGCCATACCCGAGAGTGGCCGCGTGCTGGGTGCTTTGCAGAACGCCATCAGCTCCATGCGTTCCGAGTGTCGCAGAAACTGGCGGCGTTTTGACGTTCCCGTCTACACACCGGCAGGTGCAAAGCTGAGCGAACGCTACATGTATATGTACAAATCAGGCGTGATCCTGCCCTACTCTGTTCTTACCGCAGAATATCTGGATTTTCTCAGCAATGACCCAGGGTACCCGTTTGCCCGGGTGGCTCCCCCCCTGATCAATATAGCCAGTGGCTTGTGGGAGCGGGAATTTACCCGCGGCGGCTGGTCTCAGTCCATGGGTGGCGATGCACATTGGCAAACCATCGCATTTCAGTTCGCGCTGGCGGATGCACAACTGTGCAAAAACCAGGTCGGTAAGACCGTAACCTACAAACACACTATTACGCAGCAGGACGAATATACCGTGGATACCACTACGGTCACCTATGAGTTTGATGCAGACTGGGAGCCGATTATTCTGCAGATACTTGCAAACGGAAACCACATCGGCATTCCCATGGGCACCGGCGCCAAGCACCTGATCCGGACTTTCGGATGTGATTCAGAGGAAGTGGCCCGCCTGCGGCGCAACCCGATTACCGTGGTGGCAAAAACGCTGGGTATGCCATTGCCGCCCGGCGCAGGACACGTTGAGCAGTAAAATATACTCCGAGGAACAGCGGCGGCTACTGGTCGAGATAGATTTGCAATATCTCGATCAGAGTTGCCATTGGGGTCTTCGCTGATCGCAATGTCAGCCATGCGCCGGCAGCAGCGCTCAGTCCACAGCCCGCGCCGTACAGTGCGCATCTTTACGACATAACCTCACACGTCAGGGAACACCGATTGGGCCAAATGATCTACTGATTGCTGCACATGCCCTTGCGAATGACCTTACGGTGGTGACTGCAAATATCGGTGAATTCTCGCAGGTTCCTGGACTGAAAATAGACAACTGGTTGCAGAACTAGCCATCGACGCCAGACTTGACCGTGGAGAGAAATCTTCGTGACTGCTGTCGAAAATAATCATTGACAGTCTTCCCAGAAAAAACTGTCCACTCTCGATTCGCTGAGAAATATGTCTTTGTCGTTAATACCTGCAGTTGCTAGTCGGTGCCAGACATTGCCTGTCAGTGCCGGTCACTCCCACTCGATTGTAAATAAGCATTTATTTTTCTTATTTTTCATACAGTTACAAATCGCCATATTCCAAATACCACGAAAAATACCATGCTCAGAAATTACTTGAAAATAATTTCATTTTTTACTGGTTAGCCCAGCCTTAAAGGGCAAGCACCAGAACAACCGAGTGTCCCCTATGGATGGGGTTAGCAAAAAACTCACATGCTGACGATGTTACAACATCTCTCCCCTTAGCGCCTCAAAGGGATCTCAGTCATTCTCGACAACAATGGCAAAATGCTCAGAGCGCTTCCCGGGGAGGCCGTCTTTGCGGAATCGCGTTTCCTGGCCGCCTGCATCCCGCTTGAGATCTAGTCGCTGTTCTTCTGTACTGACCCGCGCATAACCAATAACGCTCAAATTCCGCCCCTTTAATTTCGTTCACACTTAGTTTCCACGCAAAATAGATAAAAAAGATCCTTTTTGTTATGGTTTTCATATTTTTTTTGATGATGAGTGCACTACCGCAGTCTACGGGGTTCGAAAGCCCCCGCCTCAACACATCCCGGCAGGCTAAAAAGGATCCATTTCCGATCTCGTATAGGAATGGGCGCACCGCAAGACATTAGAAAACCTAGCGATTTAAGTGAGGATCGAACCTATGACAAGGTACGGCGATAGTATTGAAAGGATTCAAGCAACCCTGACACTGATGGTATGGATGGCGATCCTGTTTCTGCCCCTCTCACTCCAGGCGGCAACGCTAGAAGAAAAACGTGCCACAAGACTGGAACGGATGGGTGTGATGATCGGGCGCAGCGATAATTACGAGGTCTATTCAAATCAAGCGGAATTCAACAATGGCAAAGCGGTTTGCTCTATAGGATTAGCCGTTGCTGACAGGGCAAAAGCCGAAGCTGAATTCAATACCCGCCAAGAGGCTTTACGCCTCGCCCATGAACCAGAAGAGAGGCGCATTCAACAAGCTCTCACGGATATCGGGAATACGTTAAGAAGCCAAAAACTGAGTGGGCCAGAGGTCAAACGGTTGACAGAGGACATGGCCAGATTGATGGAGGAAAATAAAGACCTCAAGGCGCGCTATTTAGAACAAACAGACGCAATAGATGCATCGCGGAATGCTGCCATATCCAAGGCTGGTGCAACCAAAGTCGATTTCAATATACTTCATACACCATCTCATCCTACGCAAACAATATTGCCATTTTCCGGCGATCAACCCGATAACAGGTTTATCAAGAGCCTGAACGATATCGTCAGTTTGTTCCTGGGCACATGCGGCAAGACCAATGGAGCCTATAGTTCTCACTATTATAAAAATGCATTCCGCTACGGGGAGAGTGACAAGCCTGTTTTATCTTTTGGCTACGAGGTCGAAAACAACCGGCTGAACTTCAATCGCTGTGATACACCGGCTTGCCGTGCTATCAGATCATCACGGGGCATCACTGCTGATCCGCAGGAAAACCCGGAGCTAACCCTCGCGGGCTTTATCAAGGGCGAACTGCAAAAAGCCGAAAGTGCCGGAGATTACCGGAAAGCATTCGCTTATGAAGCTGGGCGTCGCGAGGGCATCGTCTACAAACTCGATCCCTATTGGGGGCGCTATGACGGGTTTGATATCGCCCGGCGCATCTTCGAGGGAGAGTTTGGCGAGTACCGCAATACACCGGAATTCAAAGCTTTCTACACTGGCTTGGCCATGTCCTATTCCAAACGCTGCAAAGCCCATGTAAAGCAGTGGCAAACTTTCGAGCGCAATTACGATGCTTATGAAGGCACGGATCATAATCTCGACGGATCGAGAACCATCCATACCTCGGAGCAAACCAAGACCTACCGGATTGATGCACGGTTCGGCGCGCACTGGGCGCAGTTTGACTCCGACCTCAACAGGGCCGTTCTGGATCAGGGTATCTTTCAGGGCTTCGGGCTTGTGCTTGGCCTGCGCGGGGAGATGGAAACTTTCCTCAAGACTCATGCATGTGACAGCGCGACTGTCCGTCAAATGACAGATAACTTTATCCGCGCGGCAAACGGCCAGCCATCGGTGCAGCAGGCCGGGCTGCGTTTTGCCGGAGCGGCAACGGAAAGCGATGCACCCACAAAGACAGGAGCACCGCCACCGCCCTTTACCCCTGTCGCGAACGTGCAGGAAGAGAATGAAACCGTCAATGCAGCGGTTGCAGCTTTTGGCGGGGGCGGTCTATTCGGGGAAGACTGGAAAACGCCGACAATGAGCGAAAAGGAATTCAACCGGGAAGTGGATCACGTTACCGGAGAAGGTCAGGATAATTTCAATCGCGCCGCACGCGATGCCGAGCAATCACTGGATGAGCTGGAAGAAGCTACGCGAGAAGCGGCACAGGCCCAATCCCAAAACAGGCAAAACCTTGAGCAGCGCCTGATCGAGTTGATCAAGGAGCGCAATCAAACGCCGGAAAATTCGCAAAGGTACAACGACCTGCAAAACACTATCGAATTCACCATGCAGCATATGGGAATAACGGAAGAACCGACAGTCCCCTCCGAGAACAGGCCGCCTGCCCCCAAAACACGGGGTCAAAGCCAACAACCCCAACAAGACAGCGCACGTCAGGCAACCGCAGACCGCCGTCAGCGTATCCGCCAGATTGACCAGGAAACCGATAAGAAAGTTCAGGCTCTGATACAGGCGCAGCATCAAACGCAGGTCGAAGAGGCCGAAGTGTTCATGAAGCAGATAACCACGGTTTCCGGACCCGAGCGTACCCGTCTGCTCAAAGACTACGAGCAAAAACAAAGAGCCGCTGGCGAACAATTGCGTGAGCAGGTTCAGGCTCTCAGGGCTGAGGCGAATGAGCGCAAAAGACAACTTTAACGATGACAGTTTTAAATCTGTACTCGCCGTTGCAAGTCTCTGCGTCCTGAACGCCGCCTGCTCATCCCCTGTTCCATCGCCGCAAGATGATCAACGCACGAACGGACACGCCCTTGAGATACAGGATGGGGAAGAGCGTTGTTTCGAGATATCTTCAGGCAATGGAAAAGACGGCGCAAAAAACAAGTCCACAACCGTCTGCCCGTTTGTTGATCTCCGCCGGAAATCAGACGAAAGGTGAAAAATGGACGAAGCATTTAGTGGCGTAAAATATTTCATGTTCGACAAAAACTCAATCAAAACCTTGTGGGAAGAAGGCATTATCACCGAGTGCTATCGCATTGAATGTGAAACCAATAAGCTTATCCGTGATGATAGGCTGGCATATTATATAACGATAGAGCTCAGTGATCGGCATGAGATCAGTCAACGTGAATTTGATAATCAAAGCAAGCTTGCTGCAAAAGTAGGATGATTAACCATTATGAATAAAATCAGACAGCTTACTCTACTAAATAGCGGTAAACGAGAAGCTTTTATGTTACTGCACAAGATAACGTTGGCGTTATTAGTTATCCTTTCGCTATCAACGGTAAGCGCAACGGCTACAGCTGCCAACACAACGGGTGAGAGCAATCTCAAAGCAGGTGTCATCAATTATCTACTGGAGCGTCAAAAACAGCGGCTACCCGATGTATTTATCGATGAGTATGCAGGATACCTGACTCAACAACTGTCAGGTTCGCCTTATATTGCCAGTCTTCTGGGTCGCGCTTCGCAGCCAAAAAGCGGCAAGCCATTTGTCAATTTAGGCATCATTGGTGATGCCCGCTATGGCGGTCTCACCCCAGCAACGACCAAGCAAGCCTTGAAAGAGCTAATCGAAAAAATTCAACTGGCCGACCCACTGGCCAACGCCATGTTCTACGATCTCTGGCTTGTTTCATCTCGCCCCGACGGACTCTCTTTGCCAGCCAATATTGAATCCATGCTCTTAGCCCAACGACCTTCCGGAGCGGGTGCCCTGGCCAATATTGCACTGATTGACGGCAATGCAATGCTCAGTGATTTGATTCAGAATTTCACACCAAAAAACCAAAGGCGCCCAGCTTATATTGCAGCAGATGGCTATCGGCAGCCACTAGGCGATGTTTATTTTATTAAGGCAGAGTATTTTCCGGATAACGGTGATACACACTACACCGAACAGCATTGGTTTTGGTATGAATCACCCCCCAGTTTTTGGCCAGAGTTAACGGCAGAATTAACCACCGTGGATTTTAATAGAATCCATGAGAGAGTTAATTTACCACCAGCTTATGTCAAGAATATTGTGCGTTCCTCCGGCCCTTCTCTCCGGTTTACCTCACATGGCCTACTTAAAATAGACGATCCCTTTCTCAAGGCTCCTGGCCTGGAAAGTGATTTGTACACGCCTTCAGTAAAAGTTCAGTCACTACTGGGTTACGCCATGGTTCAACCTTTGCGCAACAAGCGTGATTATTTTTTGTATTTCAATGACTTTATCAATGCCTATAGTGAGCGTTGCTCCAATTTTATCCAAAATAAAGTGCGCTACACTACTCGCGCAGATCAAGTCACCACACAAGGCGGCTTTGAGGTCGGTCGCGTCAAAGGTAAAGAACATACTGTTTATGCCGATGAACGTTATCTACCTTACTACAAGGCATACACACAACGGCTGAATACTATGCTGGCAGGTGACCTGTTTCGATTATTGTCCCGAGGACAAAACAAGGACGCCATTGCCAGCGGCATGTCTTTAATTAATCGCAAAAATGGCACCGTAGAGGCACTTATTGACAAAGGTTGTGACAGCAAAGTCGTGCAAGTTGTCTATCACAATATGCTGTATGAAACCGGGAAAATCTCGGCTGATACTTCACTTCGATATTAAGAGGTCATTTTCCATGATCACCTTTGAAAACCAGCATGATGGCTTCCTGGATATGGATTGCACGCAGGAAGAGTTTGACGCCATTAGAATAATGATCAGCCATGCACTGGCACATTATGATAAAACAGACTTATTTTATGCCAATATAGATCGCAAAGATGTTGAAGGCTTAAAAAAAGAATTAGACATGTTTCATGACTTACCTTTACCACTGGAAGAGAAATATTTTTTCCGTCTCCTGGCCGTTATGGATAGCGCACATTCTTTTATCATTCCAGAAATATCTGAAGCACGGAAAAAAGATATTAATCGACAAATACAAGCGGTCAGTATCGACAAGTTATTTAATAAATTATAATTCCGAATCACACACTTCATCGTCCTGAGGTGTCTTTTCAGGTTTTACCGTACAAAAAATAGGGCAAAGAATAACGGGGCGGTCATCGCCTTCAAGTTGACGGTCACAACAGCTTCTTGGCCCTGTCGCTGACTCAGAAAGTGAAGGTGAAGGTGAAGGTTTGCAAGATACAGCCTCCTGTGACACCGAACGCGGTGGTTTTGGTTGTGGTTGCGCCTCGCAAGCCACCAGGCAAGAGGCTATAAGAGCAAGCAGTACATTAGGAGATAACCGCCAGCCTGTTAGTGACTTTTTTAACCGTTTGCTGTTACTTTCCATTCAATACCAGACCTCAAATTCAATACCGGCCCTGAATATTCGTAAGGGTATAAGTTAAAAATTCCGTCATTCCTAATCACGCCCTGCCTTTTCAAGTCACTCTTTCCAATAACTCCCTCAGCCAATCTTGTGATTTAACGTACTGGGACTTACCGTCTTTCCTCTTTACTGAGTTCCAATGAGGTTCTGTCCAAACCAGCAAACTTTCAATTATCGTTTTACTCCCCTGAGGCCATATAGCGACAGGTAACTCTTCAAGCAGATAAGCACCATGCAGCGCTATAAGCCTGTCTTCAGAACACATCCCCCAGATGGCAAAATCTCGATGATCTTTCTGGTTTTTAAGCAGATGTTCCTGATGAAATATCACCCGATCCAGAATCCTTTTCTCTATCTCAGTATAAACTTGCGTTTGAGAAAGCGTCTTACCCAAACGCTCCGATGGCATAAAGCGTCGTGCCCAGGCAATAAAGCGCTGACGCTGTTCGTCATTGAGATCAATAAGCCAGTAAGCATTGGACAGAGCACGCAATGGATAATGCTGTGCACAACTGAAAAACAGCTCAAACTCATCTTCACCATAGAACCAGTGCGCCATGCCGATGAGATCATCGACATCCTTATAGGAGTGCTCTGCCAACGCACTGTAGATCGCACTTTTATACTCACCCCGATTAAACAGGTTGGTTAAAGACTGTATCGAAGGTTTTAGCTCATCGAGATGAGCTGGCCCTTCACTATCGGCTTCCCAGTCGAAAAAGCTTGTCACAATTTCGGTGATATGATGCAAATCTCCCAGACTCAGCTGCATCTCAGTCACATACTCAACAAATAGCGGAAAAGCCTTGAGAGCTTGGTCATAGTCCTGATCTTCCTGCCAAAAAATCATTTCCGAAATGATGCTGTAAGCTTCGGCAAGATTACGAATGACCGCCTCTCCCGGATTCCCGGCGGCGAGTGTTTCGTAAAGCCCGGCGCCGTAAAGGGCCTCCAGATAGGCTTCTATATTCTCTACGACTGGATAACCAATCTCGCCAACTGAGTACAGTGAAACAGCAAGCGGGTGAGGTGACTGAGTGCTTGGCATCGCTAAAACTCTCCTTGTGAAATCTGAGTAAGACCTTTCTAGGTCATTTGGTGTTTAGCTTGCTTTGCCCGGCCACTGCGCCAACGGTCTTTTGATGTGGATGGTTGTTTATCATCTCGCTCTGTTGGCAACTGGCCTTTTTGCTTCATTACTTATGCCCATTCGCACGGGCCATGCGTTCATTTTGCGCAGCATTGTGTTTGTCATACATCGAAAATAAATTTGCCTCGAACTGAGATTTTTCAGGCGTATTGCATGATAGCTTGCTCATGAACGCATGTGTGGCAGCTGTGACGTCAGATACTACCAAACGCTCTTTATCACCATGCATCAGGTTCAAAATTCTATCTGAAGCTTCTGCCTGGTAAGGATCTGCTCGGCTTATGGGTACAAGTCGATCATAAAGGCGTTCTGGCACGGTGTGAACGATGGTGTTCGAAGACGTCACCCGCTCTGACTGAACGCCAAAACCATAATCAGTTTTGGTGATTGCCACCCAAGGAATATGAACAGATTTTGGGTTCGGCCCCATACATTGCGGAAATGTATCCTCATAACGGAAAAGATAGGTGACGTAGGCGGCCGGTAACAGGCTTTGATTGGCGACCCATTCATCCATTGCGGCTCTTTCGCGCTCTGTCAAAAACCCTTTACCTGACAATAAAGAGCTTAAATCTTGGTAGGCCCGGTTTCCTTCTCCTGTCATAGCCTTCACATAAAGTCTTGCAAAACGACGATCAGCCACAGCAACCTTATTCGGCAAATTCCGATAAATGGCCTCTACATAAGTCCCACCTGTGGGCAATTCTCCGACCAATTCTGCATCCTTACCCTGCAACTCTTTATCCGCGAAAGGGTTATTCTTCGGGGCCATAGACGCATAGATACTTTTCTCGGGAATTCCTTCACGAGTTAGTTTTACGGTGGTAAGGTATTCTCTCAAAATCGGTGTTATCGTAGAGGGTATTAACGTTGCCTCTAATTGTGTCGCATCAATACGTCTATTGACTGCAAGCTTGCCTGACCATTGGCGATCTGCTGCTAAATTAAGCCGACCATACAGGCTGGATTGTGCCATCACGTCTTCCGACCCGCCGCCGCAATTGCCAGTCATCAATTCCGGATAGACTTTGGAATGGTCTGTTATCTGCCCACCATCAGTCTGAATATAGTATCGGTTCGTGCTATAAGTCGCGACGACCGGATGAGGATGTCTGTCCGGGATACGTATATTGACTGGCAGGACACAGTTGCTCACCGCGTCTTGGACAAATCCGTCATAAATTTTTTCAGCATATGAGCTGCCCTTCGTCTCATATAGAACGAGATCGAGCGATTTATCATGCGCAGTTAAACGCCAAGCACCTTCCAAATTAGCAGCAGGTGGAATTTTACTTGCGGCTTCACGCGCTTTTTGTATACGGTCTCTTTCTTCCTGCCGTCTTTGCGCGGCCGGTTTTTTCATTTCTACACCCGCTTGCCCGAATAAGTCTTGCAGAGCTTTGTTCATCTCTTCCGGTGTTTGTGCAGAGGCAATCGTTGGGAACATACCAAATGACCACAACATGACGAAGGACATGAATAGCTGATAGACAATTGTTCGAACTCGATTTTTCATTGCTGTCTTTTACCTGTTTTGAGTTTACATATTTGGTTTTAGGATGACGAAAGACTGAACTCATAGTTCTTAATCCTGTTTACTTCCATAATAGGCTGGAAATAATCCATTTAATTTTTGGTAGTATCTCAGTTTAAGCTGTTTACCTTCATAACCTTCAAAGCGCCTGATTCCGACATGTACGCCTATTTGCCAAACAAACAGGCAGCGTGGAACCCTTTAAACCCTTTTTCATCAGACTCTGAGCCAAAATCACCTAACATCACAGTCCGAACCGCACCATTCTGTCTGATATCGGCGTAGATTTTCAAAGTCTTGGATTTCATCGCCTCTTCTAGCGAAAGAAAGCCCCCCGCCATCTTCGTCAACCCCTCTACGGACGTTCCAAAGAGTTTGGCCTGAATTCGAGCGCGCTCAAGCGCTGCCGGATCCTGAACGTATTTGTTGTCTCGCCTGGATGGAATCAAATCGGCGAAAGTAAGACTCAACGTATTGGTGTATAGCGTTTTGTTGACCTGCTTTAATGCAGCGTTATGAATGATGGTACCGCATTCAGTTTCTATTCGAACCGGTATCGAATCGCCCCGCCTCACCGCCCATTCAGCATTCGTTGCCGAAGAGGATGCATGGGTGACTGTTACGTAAATTGCCTGATAACCTGAGAGGTTGTGGCAAAGCATCTTGCTTTTGAATAAGAGTCCCCGGTCGCGGAAATTTCGTTCAACCCCGAAGTATTTGCCGCCAACACCATCAAGTGTACCCCAGCGTTCAACGTCCAGTTCATTATTGATGTCATAGGCTCCCCGGTGCAAGATGGACAGCTTTTGGTTCAAAGTGGCAAGTTGCTCCTTAGGTGTAAGTTCTGTCTTTTCTGATACCCCTGCATTTTCAGCTGTTTGCCGGGAAGCACGCGCCTCGGCCAGCTCTACGGCACCAGCCTTCATCTTAGCCATCTGTTGTTTCGTTTGCGCCTTGCGCAGAGCATCACCTCTACTCACGGCTTCAAAGAGCCCATCCTGATCGCCGTGGCTATGCGTCTCTATTTTGTATTCATCACATTGCAGTTCACCGCGGCGTTTAGCTTCCGTCACTTCGTTCAGAACAAGCATCGCTATTCCGGCCTTTCTGGTGAACGCCTGTTCGGGGGCGTGTATTGAAGCAAATTCCGAAAATTCTTTATGCAGACCCTTTCCTTTTTGAAGAAGGGTTGAGCATATGCCAATGACGTCGTTCGAGACAAAACTCGCTAACACCAATTGGCCTGGCTGCTCAGCTTGCTGCAGAGTGGAAATAAACAGCAGGGTCTCTTCATCCTGAAAAATCGATCTGGAAAATGTAGGATTCGCCTGCCAGTCTTCACGCGGTTCTTTATAAGCTGCCATTCGATCCACTGGAATAAAGCCTATATCGAACAATCTAAACTTTTGTTCGAACGAGTTTTTCTCTGCCTCTTTAAAAACGGGTACATATTGATTTTCAGAATTGATTGAATAAACACCAAGCGGCCCGAACTCGTCACTGATAGTCACTAGGTCACCTTGTACCGGCAAAAAATAATCGTCGGTGCTATAAATATAGTCTTCAGATTGCCAGCAGCCAGCAATTACCAAGACTGAAAATAAAAGTAATATTCGGGTCAAAATCATGGTCACATCTTCTCTTTTCAGTTTGGCGGTAACATCTTTTAGATTCGTACAGAACCTATGCTCTCGAACAGTATCAAGCATTTCGCTGAATGCGACAAATAACCTTTTCGGTTATTATTCGCTCTCTGTCGGTCACCAGCTTTACACACTGACTGACATCGATTGCTCCGCTCCGAGATCGCTAACATCTTCCATTTTTCCGAGAAAAATTCAGCAGTAGGTTTGCGCTTCTTAGTGGCATACAAGCAGGAAACGAAGGGAAGCGAAGACTAAACTTGTCACAGATCACAGAAAATTATAAAATTTTGAAGTCTTGCGCACCACCCGATCAGGGAAAATATCACCGTGAAGGATACTCTAAAACCTGTCTTACTATCCGTTTTTACTCTTGTTTTATTTGCAGTTCCGTTTTCTGTTTCTGCGCAAGAGCCTGATGAGAGTTATAAATACGGCGTTCCTCCGCTTGATATCGAGACATACCAGATCTTCGATGGCCGCGTGATCTAACTTCCGGCATCCTCAAGCATAAGTCCCGAATTTATGGGCGAGATGCAGTACGCCTATGCGGAATGTAAACTGAATGATCTTGACTACGGCCCGACCTATTGCGGTTGCCGCGCAATGATCATCCTGAAAACCCGCCTGGAGATGCCCGAAGCAAACGTACGGAATGTGAGGAAGGAAGCGGGAAAGAAGATGCACTGCTACGTCCCCGAAAAGCTTCAGGCGAGATACGTCTTCGAATGTACGAATTCCATGCTCTACAAACGGGCGGCCTCCAAGGAAGAAGGCGATGCGTATTGCGCCTGTTACGCGGAAGAGATAACGTCGAAGCTCATTACCCTTGAGCCCGGCTACCACCAAGACAACAGGTTCATGAGGAACAGCCCTCTGAGCAAGAGCGCTCAGAAAAAGTGCCGTCGGTGACGGCCCGTAGAACCAGCTACTCTTGTGGCGGGGGCGAGCGTGACAGTTTATCGTTTCCGCCACGCCCATCCATTAGGTCTGGATTTGCTGAACCATAGTTGTTATGTGCATCATCGGTATCAATCAGTGTCAGCCCGTCGGTCAAGTCCAATGCGGTTTCATCAGAATTTTTATTTTGAATACAGGTATAATCCTGCTTATTGTTGGTCTGATGATAGATTATCAGCGAATGAATTGATAGTCTGGTTACATTTTTAAAGTTGTTTTTGTCCAGGTAAAAATACCAGCATCAAGGATAGGTTTATGCAGTTACCATTCATGCTTTCAAACAAAAAAATTATCTATGGCGTCTTCGGCTTTTTAGTTCTTATTATCCTTCCGAAAATTGTTTTTTCTTCCAACGATCCTGTCATTCGTGCCGATTTACCGATCCTTGAAGACGTCTATAAGGACGTGCATGCAAAGCGTAAAGATTACGAAATTTATGGATTTTACCCCGGCATATCGCGTCAGGAAGTGATTGATCAGGCGCAGGATATAGCCGATAAGGAGATTAAATATATTCGCCCTCAAAGCGATGCCCCACTCGAATTTTATACCGAGAAAGGTCGCATGCAGATTAAAACGAAATTTTCGACCTCTGCTGCTCATAAAAAAATCTTGCGACATCGTGGGAAAAAAGAAGATGACTCCGTTACTTTTGCTACTTGGATCCAGATTGAAGAATTATATGAAGATGGCAAACTCAATAGTGAGAAAGTTTTAAAACGTGCCCGTAAAAAATTTGGTACGCCAATCGCGGAGACGCAGAGCGATAAATTTCATGCATTAGAATATAAAATGGATGATGCGATATATGAAGTTGCCCGGCGCCAATGCATTGCTGAAGTGATTGAGAAGCGTGGGGACAAAGCGTATGGATATGGTGCGGAGTTCGGACGAAAAGTGGCACACATAAAAGCGGAGCCGTTAGCTGAAGCTATGAAAATGTGTCCGAATAGTGTGCAGGCATTACGCCGGGCAATGATCAGTGAAATGAGTCCACGGTTAGAGGTCCGTGTTATTGCACCTCGTAACCGCGTTATTTATACCATGAGCTATGAAGCAGGAAAGACATTCCAGCATCGTAACGCAATCAAAGATTTAGCGGAGATCAAAAAGTAATAAATTTCATTGTGCAGGACACGCACGTTTTAAGACAGCTTCAAGATCAAAATCACGCGTTCGCCAATCGCGCATATCGCAATAAAAATTACCGGAGCGATCATAGGGCGCGCCGTGATCATCACATGAGGTGAGCCTCTTGTCGCACTGGATGATCTCCGGGCAGCCCCATGTTTCACAATTTTGATAATCCGTAACCTTGGCACACGTAATGATGTGCTTCATTGCTTCATCGCGGCACGCTTTCACTTGTTGGCTATACTTAACAGTACCCGCGGGAGCGCTTGCGGTGTTGTCACGGCTGTTATTCTCACTGCCATACTTCAGCATCGTACCGATAGCTTCCCCCAGCTCGTAGGCCGTCATTTCTTTTTTAGGCTGTACGTCGCGGGCTTTTTTCTTGGCGACCATCAACTCGATCGCAGCTTTGTGCATGGCATCCATGTCTTCGTTGGTACCGCCAATCAGCTTCAAGTCGTTCATATAAAACGCTTGATACCACCAGAGCGCTCTGTCTGTGTCTATTTCCACACCTTTACCGTAGCGATAAATATCACCGACTTCTCTTTGTGCGCGGATATGCCCTTTATTCCCGGCTTTTTCGAACCAGAAAAGGGCCTGCTGCATATCATATCTGGGGTTATTCTTATCCGCATATTCTTTGGCCAGCTCATATTGACCAACGGGATCAGTCGGTTCAAGTACGTTTTCTTCCGCTTGGGTCTGATTGGAGCCGGTCGCCTCAGGATTTTTTTTGATTGCCTTAGGCAACTCCAGAAAAGCCTCAGATGATCTGTATGGGGTATCCCATCCATCGCCGCTTTTGCGATTCTCAGAAGCAGGTGATGCCGTGCTGGCAGCCGGTGTATCGGTGCGGTCATCTGCAAACACTGCAAGTTTGCTTTGGGAAAACGCTATACCGAGTGCACCAAGTGCGGCTACTACAATCAGTGATTTATTCAAGAAGTTTCCAGAACTCACTCTTTAATACCTCTAAGAAAAATACCATGCTCATCGTTGAGCTGTGATGCCGCAAAGAAACTATCTCGCAGAGCCGCATCTGAACGAACAGGCTGCCCTCGACCCGAGAAATGAAGCAAGGCTTGGACTTACTTCCCATTGATAATCGCAAGCGCATCAAGGCTGTTGGTCGGGCAGGCCGAGATAGCATATTTCATCCCCTTATAGACATCCGTCTCTTTGCTGCGTGCAGCCAACAGGCGGTCCAGCTCGGCGGGCTTCTGCTCGTACCAGAATGCGTAGCTCAGGGTCTTGTACTCACCATTGTCATAGAAGCCGGTTGGGCCGTAATTGCAGTAAAGTACGGGATAGCCGCGTTTTTCCAGTTCGAGACCGACCGTGCGCATGGCGGGAACCTGACGCCGGCCATCATTGGCCATGCCCATGCCGGTCCGGTAGGCGACCAGATTTTCATCATAATAGGCATATCCCTGCGCCTTGGGACCGGGGTTGCGGGCGCGCGCAGCGATGGTCTCATCCATAAAGCGGCGAGTATCGGCGCGCTCATAGTCGGCGCTGGCTGCATCTGCCCCCACAAACGAGATTCCAGCTCTTTGTGCAGACGACCGCCCATTCGCGCCGCGCCACAGATTTTCGCCATATTGCCGAACGATCGGAGAGGTGCAGCCTTCCGTGCGCAGGAAACGGGCTGTTTCCCGGTCTGTAACGAGATCCTTTGCCAGCCCCGTCAGAGTTTCACCAACGAAAGAGAAGGGATTACGACCTTCTACTTCAGCCATGGAGTTGACGATCGACATCAGGAAAGCGGAAGTATCCTTCTTGTACTTGATATCCCCCATTTTCTCAAAGGCTGTCGCAAACCGCGGAGCCATTTCAACGTAAGAGGAACTGGTCTGTGAGGTTACGCCATAACGCGTTTCAAACCAGGTTGCGGTGTAGGATTTCCGGCCTGCTGGCAAGTGGGGTTCGCAGACCTCATAGTACTGATACACATAGGTGAGGTAGGCTTCAGCAAATTCGGCCGGGTGTTCAATGAAGTGAAAGTTGCCTTCGATGACATTCCGGGGTGTGTCGAAATTCGCGTATTGCTTCCAATATGAACCAGGCTTGTTGACGATCCCCGAACGCCGGTCTGTGACCAGCCTGCGGGCATAGGCGTTCTGTATATCAGTCTGCATTTTCGCTGCAGCTACCTTGTGGCGGTCAAACATGGCGAGGATCATTTTTCGGTCATCACTCACGCCATCATCAACGCGTTTACGGCGCTGCAGAACGCTTGCAACAGTGAGGCGATCGACGGTTTCGGCGTGGCCGAGCAAGCCGTCCACCTCATAGGCCGGACGCCATTTTCCGCCACTGCCTTGTCGCTTCAGCAACATCCAGAATACGGCATCTTCGGCGGTGCCTGAATAATCGAAATCACGCGTTGTTTGCAGATGCAGATCCTGAATATAGAATTCGACGATCACGCGATCCTTATAGTGTTTCCACATCGGATGCGCGCGCCATTCCGGAAAAATGCGATCAACATTGGGCAGGACATGGTTTGCAATACGGGCGATCTCATCCTCCCCATAGTTCAGGCCGTCCTGGGCCGGAGCCTCCTTCTGCGGTTTTGCTTTAGCCAGCGTTGCATTGAAGAAGACACCCTTTGCATCCGGTATGCGTTCGACAAAGATCTTTAATTCCTGTTCGTAGAGATTGGCCTGCCGCGGACAACCATTGCGATGGGTGACGATAGCGCCGTAATATTTGCCGCTGGCATCTTGATAGAGAAGACGGGCGTCCTGAATTTTGCGACTTTCCAGGCCTTCAACACGCTGAAAAGACTCACTTTCAGCCAGAACATCAGCCGCGCGCTTTTGTGCACCAGACTTGCCATAGTCATCGGCCACACCGTAGGACTTTGAGGCCGCCTGCATCAATTCACTGGCCTTATCCTGCTGTCCGGCCGTCCGGGCCTGCTTCGCCTGCTCATATTTTATCTCGGCGTCATAGAACCAGTAGGCTGGGCTTTTCGCTGGGCCGCACGCGGCGAAGGACGTCAGAGACGAAGGGTCAAGACTTTTTCTGTCCGTGAAGTCCCCAAAGAGGATTTCACATTGCGCTGTCAGTTGTTTATCGGGCAGAAGCATTGCCTGTCGCTGCTTACTGTCCTGCACAGGCCGGTTACTGGCGTAGGTGACTTGCGCCGTGCGCAGCCCTTCTCCTGCACGAATATAGTGCAGCTCCACCCCCGGTTGCTGATCGGTGCTCACCAGCTGGGGCAGGCTTGCCGCTTGCGACAATGCCTTACCATGAAAACGCACGATCATATCGCCAACGCGTAACCCGGCTTGCTCAGCACTGCAAGATGGCTGGATCACGTTCACAACCAGACCGTATTGGTACGCTCCGGCGTTCGTCAACTTGCTGTTCCAGGCAGAGGCACCCAGCTTCAAACAGTGCGGCAGCGTGGCCACCATGTGTTCTGTTATTCTCTGTGCAGCAGCCTGAGCCGACTTTTCAGAGACCTCTGACTGCGCTTGCAGCGGGGCTGCCAACATGCATAGAAATAATGAAAATCTGGCCTCAGCGGCTGTTATGCGCATCTGATATTCTCCTTTGCTTATCGGAACGACGATTCCCTCTTTTTATCTGGTTAGTACATCCCGGTATACGGAATAAAACAGTCGGATTGGACCGTAAGGAATCGGCGTGGTGCATCAGGCGCCCAAACGAGTGCCGTCAGCCCGCCACCGTGAACCGCACCGGTATCAATACCTGTGGCGTAGGGAAACTCTGCTGGCCTTTCGAGAAACAACTGATGGCCAAATACAACATGCCCAAACCGGCCATCATACGTCTCTGCCCAGAATGGATCTTCTGGGCGCTGGGCGCCGAGGGCGAGAAACTCGCCTGAAGCTGCATCGACATAGCGCGTACGAAAAATCTTTTCAAAGCGTTTTGCTGCTCGGCCAGTCAGCCGTCTTGCCTCGTCGATTGACGAAGGGAATGTGCTCATGGTGCCAGGAATACCACCGTGAACGACAAGCACATCAAGCGGCTTGTAGTGAAAAAACGGCACTGACCCATCCAGAAATGCTAACCTTTCCGCGTCTAGCTGTTTGTGCAGTAATGCCAGTTCAGGTGCGCGGACGGCCTGTTCCGTGGCAACGTTCGGCCGCAGTTTACGGTTGCGTAAGTAACGACGCATCCGGTCTTCGTGATTCCCTTCAACAAGAACAACTTCAAAGCTGGCATGGCGACGCAGTGCTTCAACATAACGTAGAACACCGATAGAGTCCGGCCCCTTGTCGATCAGGTCGCGCACAAAAACCAGCGTGTCCGAAGGCTGAATATCCAGTTCATCGACAAGCTGGCGAAGCGCATCGAGCATGCCATGAACATCACCAATGATGAGGAGTCTGTCGTCCATATCAGAGTTGAAACCTGTAGCTGTCGAACGCATCAATACCCAGCGTATTTTCGATAACGATCACGTTTGGCTCCACTTCGCCCTTTAAGTGCATATTGCAGTCATGCCTGCCAACAATCAGCATCTGCAAAGTGTAAAACCCGTCCCAAACGTAAATTTGCCCTGAAGCGCCATAAGTGGTTCCACCGCCGCAAAGACGCCCGTCTGACGTAATAAACCAGTCTGAATAGCCCGCCTCTGCGCCAGCAAGGTCCCATATCCGGTAGCTCGCGTGCTGTTCCGTGTTTGGCTGCCAGGGTTTTACCACCTTTTGCGCCTTTTCAGATTGAGCCGCGCACTTGAAACTGTACTGCTTTCCACCCGGCCTGACGATCCAGTCAATGCGTACATCTGGTGACGGTAGATGGCGGGTGTTGATGTAGCGCTGTTTTTCGGAAGGCTTCATCTGGCCAAACTGCTCGCATGACAAGACCGCACGACGATCTGATGGCTCCGGCCACAAAGGCAGCGGCAAAATATCAGTACATTCACCGGACTGGCGACTCCAGACGCGCACAAGATAATCGCGGCCCCAGGTAATCAGGCGATTATCATCGAGCAGCTCTGCGCCTGTTACATCGCCCAGATGATGACCCTGCAAATAGCCTGTGCACACCCCCGTTTGCGCATTCCAGATCGCCATGGGCTGAGGGGTTAGTGGTCGCCGCCAGCCGTCATCAAGAAATTCTTTGCGATAGCACTTCCAGCCAAAATCAACGCCGAGAACGGTTCCGTCACCAAGATCAAATAATTTGGATACCTCAGCGCTGCCCGCCAGCAATACAGGTTCACCTGCTTCCGGGATAAACCAGGCCGGTTTGCTTCTATCCCAGATCATTAGAAACTTTCCATCTTCCCAGTGTTTTTCATAGTCACGCTGAGCTGCGGTTAGTTTATCTATCTGGCGGATTGCGGCCTCCATCTTTTGCCGGGCTGATGCATTCGCCGAATGGACCGATATTTTTGGCGGTTGCCAGCCGCGCCCGCCAACCGCTTCTTCAATCCATAGCAACACATCATAACCCGTGCCTCGCTCATCATCGCCGAGGTCATGGTCAAGGCTGATCTCCGTTACCTCGCCAGAATAAAGCAGCTCAATGACCTCATCTGGCCAATAACACCTGACCCAGCCGTCTGGAGTCTTGCGTTCATCGTCGAGGTAAACTTTCATGTGCTATTTATCTTCCATACTTACGCTTTGATTCGAGCATTCCCTCTCAAAATTACAGAGTTAAATGACATGACTTTTGACATCGCAGTTTCCTCCTCCTCGGTCAGCTCTCCATCGTCGAGATCAAATGCATGCGAGCTGTACGAGCTGTAAGTCGCCCATTCACTAAAAGTCATTGGCACAACCACGGGCGATTTCGTGCTTTCATCAATCTGTTTCAGCTTTGCAACGAGTGCTACGAATTTATCCCACTCGGTGAGATCGTACATTGAGTTGTCGATGCACTCAGGGTCATCAATCATTTTCTGAAAAACCCGATTATGGGCTGAGAGTTCTTCAGGCGTAAATTCCAGGACAATATAGAGCTGATCGTTATAGTTCCGATCTTTGCCATAACCATCGTCACTACAGGCCTCGTATACCATCTCAAGCAGCACTCGATCAGCCAGTGTCTGCGCAGCAAACCCGGCATAATCCAGCAGCCGGACGAAATCGTCCTGTTCATCCGTGCTCATCTGCAGATTGACACCTCGATGCGCTGTTGTAACGTAAGGCTCAAGCATTGAGATCATTCTCTGGAGATCTGCGTCGTTTATGATCCATGCCGCATGGTCGATCACCCCCGCTGTATGATAATTTTTCAGCATGTAAGCAAAGGTCTCGTAAGCGACATTGACAATGCGTTGATCGAGCCACAGCGAGACAGGTGCCGCTGTTTTTTCAGGCAGGGCTGCCACTTGAGTGTGTTTACCGCCTAGCAAGGTGCTCAATCGCTTTTTAATGGTGGTTAGAACACCCATAGTTAATGATTTCCCTATACAGTTTCAGAGTCCAAAAGTCTGTCATTCTGGCTCACCAGACGGTAGCCCAAGTTTTCGCTGACAATCTCCGGTGCGCCCTCTACGGCAGACAACACACCCCGTAAACGGCTAATGGCGGTATTGATAACCGTGTCTTGCGGCGACAGGTTTTTGTAATCCGTCCACACTTCATGCCAAAGCGCCTTGCGACTGACCCACTCTCCCTGGCGTTCGGCTATCGCCTTCAACAGTGCAAATGATTGCGGGCGAAGCGGTAGTGGTGTGTTGTTGACCAACGCCTGGGCGCTCGATTTTCTGATTTCGAGTGTGTCAAAAATCAGCACACTCGCCGGTGCTCGATTGGACGCTGCACGACGCGCAACAGCACGCAGGCGCGCCCTCAACTCTTCGCGTTCGAATGGCTTGTTGATGTAATCATCAGCGCCCGTCTCTAAGCCCAGCACATGGTCACTCACAGAGCTCAGGCGGCTGGCGATGAGAATCCCAGGGCGCTTTCCCTCCAGTGCGTTCAGCCACTCGATGTAATCGAGCCCCTCGCTACCGTCCCCCAGCATCCGGTCGAGAATAACCAGATCAGGCAGCTGCGTGACGCTCTGCCGCTTGGCCTGGTCGAGGGTTTCTGCTTGACTAATCCCATAGCCAAGTTCGCCAGCAACATCAGCCATCAGCGATGCAATTACCGGGTCGTCCTCAACAATGAGTACGTTACTGGTTTCAGACATTTCCTTTCGCTTTCCTATATCATCTTGGCCAGAGTACCCCGAAAACACGCTTTCCGCACCTAACAATCGAGGTTAGACACTTTTGAGCTATTCCAGACTATTAACCTTGGGGCTTACCTCCCTACTGATCACCGGATGCCTTACGCAAACAAAGACACCTCCAAAATTATCATATGACGCTTCGAGCCCTTTTGACTCTTCGCTTGCGAGTGCTCTTTACCAGTCCGAGGTCAGCTTTTTGGATCGACAAGCGGCAGGTGACGCCTATGGCATGGCGCGCGCCGCAAAATCGCGCTTGAACCTGGTTGAACAGCTTGACTCAAACACTCTGGAACAAAACACTCACCGTTTTGATCTCAAATCTGACCAACGCCGATCAGCAATCCTGGCGTCAGCTCGCGACATGGTAGAGGCTGCCAACCGTATGGCTGCCGATGATGAAGACACGCTTCGCCGAATTGAACAGTTATCTCCTCTAACGCCAGCTACGCAGCCCAGTCTACTTGGTGGATTTGCCGGCATCATTGGCAGCCTGCGGGAAGTCAAAATGACCATAGGGCTGGAAGTACAAGCAACCCTCTCCCCTGCTGAAAAAGACAGCATCAGATTACCTGTTGATGGAAGTCAAGGCACAACGATCTACGCCCAACCTGCCGGCCATCAACACCTTGAAACAGCAGCCAAAATCACCATGAACATCTCGCGTTATGCCCAAAATGAAGAAAGTTGGAAAAGTGTCATTTGCCCGGAGACGACTGCAGCGCGGCTGCCTTGCTTTGTCCCACCAGGCGACCATTCTGAAATCGAAATCAACCTGCAGAATAATGGTGATTCAGGGATTGATGTACTGGTTTTCATCAGTGGCAATGCCAAAACCGTGGCCACATCAATGGAACGACAACAAGCAAACCAACCCAATCGGTTAGGTGACGAGTAACCAACACTTCGCCAATAATAAGCAGAAATTGCGTATCAGCATACCCATCTTAGGGAGGGACAGTGCGAGCCAGAAATCCAATCGTTGTTGCTCTACTCATCAATATACTGGTGACCCTACTGGTTGCCTTGATTGCCGGGGTTACGGCCTACAGCGCGATCAATATTGCGGTTGAGCGATCAGTCAAAGAGGATGTATCTCGCGACATAGCGGTTATGCTGGAACGGGCGCCAGAGCGCGGCATTATTCCCGACATTACTATTTTAATGAAGAACATAGGTATACGCCTATCGGGAGATGAAAGTGGGGAAAACGGCGCAGTCTATTTGCTGGCTAATTCCAATGGCGAAAAGATCATCGGCAATGCGGAACGAATGCCGAATCACCCGTCAGATCCCTGGATAGAACTGGATGGCGTAGACATTGGAATAGCCGCAGGCCCATTGCTTCTACACCGCGTTCATATTGAACCGGATTTTGCGCTTGTCGTCGGCCGCCGCCTGAGTGCGCGAGAGTCATTGAATCATTGGTTTGTTCCAGTGATGATAGTGGCTGTTATTTTTCTCGGTCTTTGTAGCTCTCTTCTTTTGGGATCCCTCAATCACCGCTTTCGTAGCAGAATTAGACGTATCAATGCTGTTTTTCAACGCATTGAGGAAGGCGACCTGTCTGCCCGAATTTTTTCAACACCGAAGGCTGGGTCTGGTGATGAGCTTTCACAATTGTCTGTCAATATTGACAAGGCTTTGGCTGAAGTCGAGCGCCTGCTGCACGGCCTTGAATCCTACAGCCAGGTCGCAGCACACGAGCTTAATCACGCCATATCGAATCTACGCAATCAGATAGTCGCCGCTGGCAATACCGAGATCGCCGCTGAAGCTGACCAGCTGATTGAACTCGTCACCCATATTCTGGAGCTTGCAAAAATCGAGGCAACACCAGGCTTTGCCATGAAGCCGCTCAATCTTGAGAGCGTCGTACAATCGGTTGTTCAACTCTATGCTGATGCGTTTGAAGAAAGCGCTGTCACCTTGAAACAGGAGATCTTATGCGAGATGGCAGAAATACTGGGATCCAGACCACTTATTGAGAGTGCCTTGGTCAACCTGATTTCAAATGCATTGAAATACGCACCACCTGGCTCAACGGTACTGATAACGCTCAAACACGATGGTTACCGGTTCTCGTTAAGTGTGCGTGACTATGGGGCCGGCATTGAGGATACAACGCTGGATCTGCTGGCAGCTTTAGGCCGTCGCCAGGATTCAGGCGGGCATGGATTTGGTCTGCGCCATGTGGAAGCCGTTGCGATCCGTCATGGCGCAAAGCTGTCGCTGGAAAATGCTAACCCGGGGCTCAGGGCTACATTGCATTTTAACGCGGCTATGAGATCCTAACCAGGATGGTTAGATGGCAGAGAAAGCTCAATGGTGTAAGCTCAAGAAATAGAACCCAGAGTATTTCAACCCTATTTGTAGAAGAAATATTGGTAAAAAAATGTCTGTAGAAGAAACACAAAATCGCGAAGCGGATATTATGGGCCAAGCTTATCAGGTTATCGCACAAATCGCTTTGGCAGCTGACCTCTTCGACAATGAGGACGTTCAGCGTGCGCTGAATTACTTTTCCGCAAATGAATATCGGGAAGATTTCTTGCCTTTCCCATCAAACCCAATGACGCCCTCGAATGCTAAAACCTCCTCGGCGGAAGAGTATTAATATCAAGGATACGGAAGACCATCATGACGACTAAACCAACTCTACGCACTTCTTTTTCGCTGTTAGCGTTAATGTGGCTTTTTCTTGGCCAAACTGCATTTGCAGAAGCAAAACTCGGTATCGAGCTTAAACAAGGTTATAACACAGCGTACATCTCTGATATTGATCCTTTTGGTAGTGGCGCCGCCTCTGGCCTTATGGCTAGTGACCGTATCAAAGAAGTGAATGGCGTTGCCATCTGGTTTGTCGATCAGGCAGAGCGTATGTTGAAGTACAACATCGCAAAAGAACAGCCCTTTATCGTTATGGTAGAACGTAAGGGTGGACTCAACCGTATTATGGTTGACGCCAATAAACCTTCACGTAGTTTTCCAAAGAAAAAAGGGAGTGATTTTTATGCCAACTGCTACATGGCCCCTGATGCAGCCTGTCTTGAAACTGTTATCGATAACTCACAACCGATGACTCAAGATAATAGCTCAATAATGCGTAACTACAGCAGTAAAGTAGAGCGTTATAGTTTACTTGGAAGGCAACAAAAAACGCTCTCAGCTTATAAACAAATGGATGTCCTCTTTTTTCGGGATAAAGGTCTTATCAACTATGATACGGCCACGCTGTTTTCAGCGATGGAGAAACTGGGCCTCAAACCTGAGAAACGTCACTTCGATTACGTTTATGTAAATACAAAGAAAAGTGTCAGTGCTCTATCCGGTGCAGCCGACCTATTTGCAAAATACGGCTCGATGAATCATGCCAATGCTTTTTATAAGGATATGGTTAATTTGATCAAGCAGAAGCCAAAAGAGCTTAAAAATAAAACGATGTATGTTGGCCAAACCCTGGCTAAGTTAGGCAAAAAAGATCAGCTTATCTCCTATCTAAAATCAGACCAGCACTCATCCGAAACAAAAAACAAACTGCTTGAAAGATACATTGTTGAACTGGTCAAATCTCAGAAAAAAGAAGAGGCGCAGGAAGCTGTCAATCTTGTATATTCCGTAAAACGATCATGGACAAACGGGGACTATATTATTTTTGTACGGTTATTTCATAAGTTGCATATGCAAGATGCAGCCTGGAATACCATCAAACGATTGGAAGCGTTCTACAAAAGCGGAGAAGGTAATATGTTTATTCAGCCCCTCACCGCAGGCAGCCTTGTTGAAGCCTATGGTGCAGTGGGTAGCATTCACAATGGGCGCAAGTATATTGATAAGCACTTTAAAGACAACCCCCTTGAGATGATGATGAAACTGACCATCGAAGCAGCGAACTCCAGAAGCGCCAAGGGGCTAGCATTACAGCATTACAAAGACTTACCCAAACTGGTTGATGAGACTTATGCCAAATTCAAGGCTGCGACACCAGAACAAAGAAAAAAACTAAGCAAGCTTGTTGTTGAACAGTTTTATGAGGTTTTAGCAGCCTATCTACCCGCCAACCCTTCTGTTAACGAACTCTCCCCCTTTGTTGATGATAAATATGGACACAAAGGAGTTATAGACGCTTTTATTGAAGTACGAAAATTTGATAAAGCAACAGAGTGGACCAATGCCGTTGAAACCAAATATGGAAATACCTACAAGCATAATGACATTTTGGCCGCCGTTGGCGCTCTGGCATCATCCCATGAACAAGTAGAGCAATTTAAACGCACCACCGCTTTTAAGAAAAAGGACTTCTTCCTCAAAAGACCCTATTTAAAACGTCTTTATTGGAATGGTTATTTTGATCAAGCCCTGGCTGAATTTAATACAATGCCCGAGAAAGAGAAAGTCAACGCTATATTAGCGCAGATGCCTTTTGTTGTTGGTTGTAAAGGCTGCACGCTTTGACAACTGCCTGTTCAAGTATTGGCTTATGATCAGCGCGAGTAATAGGCAATCATCCCAGCTTCCAAGGCCTTAATATGCGGGTGATCACAACTGTGTTTTTCCGTTACCTTTTTCAAACCTCGCACCAGCTTACCGATTTTTGATCATTGAATAACGCATCGCTGGCAACGGCATCACCACTGAAACTGGAACGCCACAATTTTTCGAAATGTGGTGCCAGGCGGCGCGGCATGGTGTACTTATCGTATTCTGTCCAGGCATTGCGCGAGATTTCAAAACCAAAACCATCTTTTCTGGTTTCAGTTGTAGTTTTGCTGACAGTAGCGATAAATCGATCGGCACCCAGACAGTCAGGGTAAGTTTTCTGATAGTTCAACATATAGCTGGAAAAAAAAGGATTTACCGCCGTCATATTGCGTGAAAAACTTGCAGAATCCTATCTGGCATTGGTGTTAATCATCGACATGGCTTTGCCCGCCAGGGCAATAAAGGGCTTAAACCCCTGGGTGTATTGCTGATCCAGTTCTCTTAGCGTCTGCGCATCACGATTAGCCAATGGGCAATTGCGACCTCACTGATGCAATGTTATATGATATTAAAATCTCACTTTGGAAAATGCCCAGTTTTCTTATTCTTAATAGGAGCTTGGTAAAATTCACGACTTTTAAAGGACCACTCATCAAAAAATGCTATCATATTGAATATATTGCCGATTTTCGTGGCACACTGGATGAAAAAGACTCTGTTACGTTTTATTGAGTTACCGCTGTTATTTGATTTTCAAATAAATTTTATATAGCTATAAACACAAGGGAAGTTCTTTCTCCTTAAATGAACATGACAATGGAATACAAATAGATGCGCTATCAATTTAAGCCTCTCAGGTTAAGACAAAAAATTCTCTTCATGCTGCTTTGCCTGATGCAATTTAGCGGCATCGCTCTGGCAAACCCGTTAAAAGAGCGGAATTTACCTGATGGGAAGCTTTTATATTCGGACGGAACGAACGCCTATTACGGGGTTTATATGACCAGTGACTACAATGCTCTTAACGGTTTGGATGCCAGTGATAAAAAAGCTAATTTTAGGGTGATTGCATTTCGAAAGGCGGCTCCGGATGGAACGCTTGTCAGCTTTCTGCCACAACAAATAAAAGACTATAATGGCAATCCGATTGAAGGAAAGCGCTACGGTCAAAATGAAATTGATCTAGTCAATCAGCATATTATTGGTCCGGTAGATGAGAAGTTTCCAGAGCGCCGAGAAAAGAATTACTTAAGAATTCTTGTATATTCGAAAGGTGAATATTTCTCCGGCTCACCACTAAGCACGCAATCACCAAATCCAGACCTTGAAGAGCCGGAACAATGGATAACAGGCTTGAATTTTGAGAGAAAAAATCAAAGATCACCCATGCGGCCTGCTTATGAGGCACTTGGAAAAACAGGGGTGCCAAAAATACATTATGCAAAAGGTACGCAGGATACAAAAAGAAAGAAACTGCCTTCTACGATTGCCAGCCTTCGAAGTAAACGTCAGGCTGAAATTGCTATAACGAAACCAGAAATTAACCCAGCGCTCGGAAAACAAGTGGTTAAGGATCAGGAGTTTTGGGATCGTCTTCAATTTAGCGGTACGGTCAAGGATGTTTTTGAGGGTAATTTCAGCGATACATCATCCAAAACGTTCAAAGTATATTTTTCAGCCATGCAATGGGCCTATTCAGATAGCTGTAAACCCTATCTTCCGGCCAACACGGTAAAGCGAGGATATGTCACATGGAATGTTTACAGTGATGGCTATAAGGATACTCCGGTTGAGCGTAGCGCACTGATTGATCCGAAATTCATTGAGCTCTACGATGCCTATCAAGATGATGTCTCCAGCTTTATGCAGCAACAGAAACGAACACTGCAAAGTCAGGCAAATACTTCGATATCAAGGGGACGCGGTTTATCCGACGTTCTAGGCGGCGCAATCAATAATGAACCCATCCATCAATTGTCTCGCTTTATCGCATCATCAGGTGGCTGCGAGACATCTGCTGTTTACCAGCTAAGGGAAAACTTTCTGCGCGCAGCAAAAGGACAGCCTTCTTTGCAAAAGGCGGGTATTGTTTTAGAGAACGCTGTTGCTGAAAGTAGTAAATCCAAATCTTCATTGTATGGGTCCTGTATGAACACCTATGATCCCAGTAAAAAATATTGTTTATGTTTTGAAAGAGAAGCCCTCAAGGTGCTTAGCAGTAAAGAGCGCCAATTATTTGAAGCTGATTTTGATGAATATTACAAAGCTGTGAGAAAATTAAGCGAAAGGCCTGCACCTCCGGCATCTGACAGAGCATGGGCTTTAAACGCTATTCGCTCAAAATGTAATTAAATGCAAATAAAAGCCGTAGTGGCCTAGCGCGAGAGCATTCAAAACAGCCAACCCACACCAGCCGCGACCAAAAAGCAATTTTACGGAACCATCTCGCTTGACCCGGTCAAAGCCAAAATGGACTTTGCTACAATCATGGATGAAGTCGTTCAGCAGTTCACGGCCAAGCTTGGCGTCAATGTCAAAATTTCGGTTGAGATTGAAGCCAGCAGCCGTGACGGATTTGACGAATCCATGCAACGCGCGGTCAAGGAAAATTGTAACGTCCTGCGCTTTAATTCAGTGGAGTTTGAGGAGGAATCATGACCGCTACAGCGGAAAAACCCCGTACTCGCCGAGTATTGTTGGCTGCCTTTGCGGTTATAGCCGCCATCGGCCATTTTCTACGCGATGTGCTTGGTTTTTTCGCTGAAGGTGCAGACACTGACGCTGAAAGAACGTCGTCTGATACTGTTCGTGGAGGCGTTATGAACTACCGCACCGGCAAACTCGACGACGGCACAGACGCCGCTGGCTGGTACGAAAAAAATTAACGCTTCTTGCCCTTGGTTAGCGCCATTTTCCCGATACTTCCCCCCTGGTTTCCCGCGTCCTGCGCGGGAGCCTTGATGGGGCTCGCTGCGGCGTCAATCGACCGCCCTACTTTCACACCTGCCCACGCCATCATCCCACTCCACAGCAACGGCAATCCCAAATAGAGGCTGGTGGTAATCATATTCAGCAGCATGCGCTTGGCGTCGTGTTCGCCGGGGTTGGCGAAGATCTGCAGGAAGACATTGACGTCCGGGTACATGGACAGAATCAGGTTCTGATCGACCCACATAGCCAGATACCAGAGCACTGTCCAGAACTTGATGGTGAAGATGGCCATGCCACCAATTACCATCATGGCGATGGAGTAGCGGGACAAGACCACGACCAGCGGCAGCAGAGCATAGATGCCCAGCAGCAGTATGGCCTGCACCATCGGCAATGATTGCAGCACGGCGGTCATGGTGACAGAAAACAGGGCCGATGCGGTGACCACACCACCGGTCGCCAGGCCGCCTTTGACGATATTCCCTGCCGTATTAAACAAGCCCGAGCCGGAGGCATTATTGGCGATCAGTTCGTTGCTCGACCAGGAAGGCGGCGCATTGGTAAGCACGGTTTTGGCGACAGCATCGTTTTGCTGTTCACTGGCCAGTGCCGGCGCAATAGCGACCACCAGACCGGAGAAGCCGGCAGAGGTGGCATCCGCCTCGTTGATCAGCTTTTCCCGCAGGCCGATGGCTCCATCCTCCCACCACTGTTTGCAGTAGGGTTTGCCCCAGGCGGGCGGTGTCGCGGGATCGTATTCGGTATCCCTGATCGGGTTGTAAGCCCAGCCGGTGATTTGATTGGCCGGTCGCAAGGTGTCGTAGAAGCCTGCGGTATCCCGGTAGACGTGTGAGCCCATCCAGTCGGGGTCATCGGCGCCGTAGGTGGTGAGAATGCCATTGATGGCCGCTGTGTTTGGTCGTTCAGCCTGGTATTTGGAGCGGGCCGGGATATAGCACTGGCTGAAGAAATCGCTCACCTCCTGCCGGAGTCGCGGATCGGCGATGGTGGCCAGGTGTGCTTGTTGCTCGAAGGTGCGCATATCCGCCACGGTTGGCAGGCCTTCGACAATGGCGTGATTCAGGCCGGAGCTGAGGGCGATCACACCGTACCACCAGACGGGAACATTGACGGTTGCGGCAGAACCCGTGAAGCCGGTCGTGCCATAGGTGCTCTGTGGGGCCGCGACAGTCACGGTTGTTGGCGTTGGATTCAGCAAGGTCGGCGGCGGCGAGTAGGACAAGGTACCGGCATTGAGTGGCGTGAGGGCAGCGGGTTGCCCGGCCAGCACAACCACTAGTAGCGCAATGAACAGCTCGATCTCCATGCGCCGCAGTGAGAGGCCACTGGCATGGCCCACCTCACCGCCCTGCGCCGGTTCGCGCCAGTTGTCGATCAGGATGCCCAGAAACGGAAGATAGACGATGCCGGTACTGACCAGCACGTCCCACAGAATGCCGTAGAAGGTCCAGCCAAAAAGGGAAGTAAAGAGCTCCAGATAGCTATCGACACTCATTGCCCTGCTCCAACGATCAAGCTCTAACCATCAAGCCAATGGCGTTGACCAACACACCCTGCCCTAGCACCAATTCGAGCAAAACCAACCAGGTGACGGCGCGCCAGCGTAAGTCTGTTAGCCGGGTTGCTTTGGCCCGGTTCAGGATCTCCGCATCAGCCAGCCAGGCAACCAGATGATTCCAGCCAAAGGCAATGACGGCGATCACTGTCCAGCGCATGGCTGTTAGTGTCGTCCGCCAGGTATCGATGCATTGTTGGACGGATTGCACGGAATCCGTTTGTAATCGATGCATCAGGAGATACCCCACCAGTCCCGTCAGCAACACAGCCATGGTGGTGCATAGCAGAAAGTTTTTTCGCCGTGATCGGAGGTTATTGAACACGCCCACCTCGCAACGGATTGGGATCCAGGGTCGGCACTTCCGGTACGGTAAGTGAACTCTGCCGTTTGGCAGCCGCTCGCTCCAGTAATGTGGCAACGGTGTCGGACACCACTTCTTTGCGCACACGGGTTTCAAACAGCAGGTTTTCGATTTCTTTATCGAGCTCGGCGATGGAGTTGTCGGCATGCTCGCGGGCCACTTCGGTGGCATAGACTTCGGGCACCTGCCGCCCCGACAGCAGCAGACGGCGGGCGTACAGTGCCTTCTCGACCGTGCGCGCAGTGCTGATCTCGGAGACCAGTCGGCCCATGATCAGGCTCTGCTCTGAGGCAGGCATCTCGCGGATCGCTTCGATCACCTGGCGGGTAATGGCCACGCCGGGGGCGGTGATCTGGTCCAGGTTAGCCAGAGTGGGTGGTGTCGCGCCACTGACCAGGTTCTGGATCTCGGTGGTGACGGTGGCGGATTCCTGATAGAGCTTCGGCAGCAGGCCCGTACCGGGAATGCTGTCCTTGCGGCAGGTATCGCAGGTAGTGACGATATTCTCGCCCACCACATCCACGGTCCAGTCCCGGGCTTCGGCAGGCGACCCCCAGATTTCCGACAGATGGGTGGCCGATGCGGCCGGTACTGGACTGGCGTCAGTCACGGCGCGATTCATATTGATGTTGTAACCAGCCTCGACGATATCGCCGGTGAACTCCAGCACTGGCTGGCCGGTTCCTCCGGCCTGCCCGCCGATCCAGGGCACACCGTTATCGCCGTTAGAGGATTCCACCGTATCTTTGGCGGTGACGGCATCATTGCCGCCTATACCCATTTGCACCTTCCAGTCGTTGCCTTTGGATAGAGTGATCAGATCGGCGTAGGGGTTCTTGCCTTGGGCGATTTCGGCCTCCATCTGCTCACAGGATTTGGTCGCCAGCTGCATGGTTTCTTCGGCCTTGATCAGGGCATTCTGGAAGAGATCGTACAGGCCGGGGTTGGCTCGTTGCAGAATGAGCGCCGGTAACGACGCAATAGCACTGGTGGCCGCTGCCGTCATGGCGTTCATCATGTTGTCGACACCGGAACCGATGTCGTTCAGGGTATTGGTGACCGCCGCCACCGGATCGAACTTGCCGCAGCTGTAGCCGAGTCCCAGTTGGGCAGAGCCTCCCAATGTCGTGGAGACCACAGCAGGATTGGCCGGTACCGAGACCGGTTCGGCGCCACCGATCTCGTAATACCACAGCCCATCTTCCGTGGGCGCCTGAGCGGCATAGCTGTCGGGGACAATAGCGACGGCCAAAGCGATCAGCAGACAGTGAATAGGGTTGTGTTTGATCATGGCGGGTAATCGATCCAGTTGATGTCGAACAGAAAAAACTGACCTTCTTTTTCACAGCACTGATAAGGCCTCCACAGGTTCCAGGCGTAATCACCCTCCTCGTCCACGCGGCCACCACCCCAACCATTGGCGCTAGCGAGATCGTTGGTGCCAAAAACAGCGCAGCTTGATTCTGCTTTGGGGAGCAACATCTGCCACTCACCGGTGGCGGGATCGTCTTCAACCAATGGACCCGGCGACCAAATCCGCTGGTCGGAGCTGGAAGACGGTTCGATCTGATCGTAAATGTGCGGCTGACCGTTCCGGGTCACGATATCCCCGGCTCGCTGCGCATTGATTGCTGCGGCCTTGGGTTCCTCTGCCTGTGTGGTCCAGCCTGTTCTGGGGTAGACACCACCCCAGGTTTGCGATGGCCAATTACCGATTTCCCGCAGACCGGGGATCAGGCTCGCTGGATAGAACATCTCCGGGATTTCCATCCGCCAGGAGAGTGCATCCAGGCTCGACATGAAATAGGGATAAAAGGAGGTGGTTTCCGATTCACACAAATAGCCGGTACCAGCGAGGACACCCGACAGCGAACCTAAAGGGTGGCCAATGACATCGGTCTCCCGAAAGATCAGATTGCGGTGATCCTTGTTGCCCTGCCCACCTTCCGTTCGATTCCCGGCGCTCTCGATGGGCACGGCCAGCAAGCTACCGAGCAGTCCTGTCGCGGCGGAACTTTGGGCGGCTCCAAGAATGCTGCGAATCTCTGTCCAGGGATTGCTACCAAGTTCGTTGTAACTGCTCACCACCGCATCCGGCTGGTAATGGCCAACTTTGATTGAGGTCTCGACATCGCATTCGTAAATGGAACAGCGCAGCCAAAAGCACATCCCCACGGGCATCCAGCGCATACAGCTGAGCGCGGCACTCGTGGTCTGGGAGACGATTTCCGTGGTGGAGATGGTTCCAGCATGGCTCATGAGCGGCGCACACATCAGCAGGATGAATCCACAACGGCGGATAGCGCGCATCATGGTCGAGCCTCCCCGGCCTGCCACTGCCGATACCGTTGGGTTGCCGCTCGAATGTCAGTGATGCCGTAAACCACCGCATTGCCATCGAAGACAATGGCCGGGTAGCGATCAATGCCGTACTGCATCGCCTGCACCAAACCGTTAGCGGCGTTTTCCAGTTCATGGCTGAGTTTATTGTCCATACGCTGAAAGCGATGGAGGGCTGTCTGTTTTGCAACTTCGGGATTCGCTGGCAAGTCTTTGGAGAGTTCCTTCTGAAGTCGATCAATACGGTCTATGTAGTACACCGTTATACCGTCCGCATTATTCGCGACCGGGTTCATTGAATCGGTAAATACCTCGATCGCAGTTGAGGGTTCGTCAGCCAAAACCGGCTCACAGAGCACCCCTGTTAGACCGATCGAAAGAATGAGATGAGCTCTTGCAATATTCACTGGCGGCCATCCGGATCCACATACCTTTGACAGAGCATTCATGCTGAAGGATTGACGGTGGGGGATAAACGGAAAATCCAGACATGAAGCGTCGATGTTTCTGGCCGACCAGAGGCGACATTCCTATAATGGCGGGACATTCGTAACGGAAGAAATACAGGAATGGATTTCAGCCCCATCATCCAACAGGTCTACGGCGCGCTGTGGTACCTCATACCTCTCGCCATCCTGGCAGGTGTTCTCAAGTCCCCCTGGTTCAAAGGCATTACCGGTGAGTTTCTGGTGAATACGGCCGCACGACTGTTTCTTCCAAAGGACGAATACCGCCTGATCAAGGATGTGACATTACAAACCGATGATGGCACCACACAGATCGACCACATCATTGTGTCGCGCTACGGCGTATTCGTAATTGAAACCAAAAATATGAAGGGCTGGATATTCGGCTCGGCCAACCAGAAAACCTGGACCCAGAAAATCTACAAACACACCCATAAATTTCAGAACCCACTGCACCAGAACTATAAACACGTCAAAACCCTGGAAACCCTGCTGAATATTCCGGCTTCCGCGATTCACTCGCTGGTGGTGTTTGTCGGTGATTCGACGTTCAAGACGGAGTTGCCCGAGAATGTGGTTTATGCCGGTGGGTATATCCGGTATATCAAAGCGCGGCGCGAAGTGATCCTCAGCCAGGCCGCCGTGGATACTATGACGGCACAAATCGAACAGCTGAGATTACAGCGGGGGTTTACCACCAACCGACAGCACGTCAAGCATTTGCGCCAGAAGAAGGCTCCCTCACCGCCAGCCGCCCCCGCAGTCGTGCCGTCAGTCACAGCGTCAACGACGCCCCAAAGTCAAAAACAGTGCCCAAAGTGTGGCGGTACGATGGTGCCAAGAACGGCCAGAAAGGGACAAAACGCCGGCAATCAATTTTGGGGATGCGCAACCTATCCGGCCTGCCGTGGAGTCGTGAAACACCCCTGAGATCAGTAAAACTGCTACGCACGAGACTGCTCGATACGCTTGGCGATCTCGTAAACCGCCTCCAGCTCCGAGCAGTTCTTCTCACGCATAATCGCTGCACGTTCAGCCTTCTCATGCTTTTCGGTCATGGCCAGGGCGAGCGATAAGGCTGGCGGTACGTTGCGGAACAGCGCTTCGACCTTGTCGGCCAGGACGACTCCTTCCACGTATTTTCCCGGCTCCTTGCGGGCAGACAACAGGAGGTTGCGCTGTTCGTCATTGAGATCCTTGAAGCGGGCGATCTGCTCCACCTCTTCTTTCGGCATGACCAGGCACAGCCACCACTCCATCATGTTGAGCATCTTGCGGCTGGCATCCGGAAAGTCTTCCAGATTCTGGGTGGCGATCCAGAACCAGGCACCGAGCTTGCGCCACATTTTGGTGATCTTGACCACGTAGCGCGCCAGCAAGGGATTGGTGGTAATGATGTGGCCTTCGTCAGTCACCACCAGCGTGGGCCGATCGTCATGTTGATGACGTTCCACCAGGTCATTGATATGGCTCATCATGGACAGGTAGGCGACGGTGAGCTGATCCTCGTAGCCCTCTCTGGCCAACATGCCCATTTCGAGGATAGTGACATCGGCTTCAGGCCAGGACTGTCCCGGCCGGTTGAAGAAGTGGCCCGCCAGGCCCGAACAGAACAACGCCATACCATCCCCCATTTCCAGGGCTCGATTACGCCGGTGTTCGGGCAATTCCCTGTTGGTGGCGATGGTCTGGAAGGCGTTGACCACATCCTGGGTAATCACCTGGGTTCGACTGGTCTCTTTCACGGTTTTTGCGGCAAGGAATATGGCATTGCGGATCAGCAGTCGGTCGGCCCGGGTCAATCGCGCGTCTTCGCGTTCATCGCCGCCGGTAATCATGATACGTGCAGCGATCTCCATTTCGCCGAGGATATCGCGACCGCCCCCTTCCTCCTCGATCTCATCATCTTCGTCTAACGTCTCCTCCATTGTGGATACATCGACATCGAGTGGATTAAACGCGTGACGCCGATCCAGAAGTCGAAGCGCATCGGCGAAAGGCGGCAGGCTAACATCGACATTAGGGTTCAGGGTGATCTGGTTCACTGACAGACCGTGATGCGCAAAATGCTGCCCCAGCAACGAAAACGAAGCCCCTGCCTCGATAATAAAAAACCGTGGCCGATGCCGTGCCATCATCTGCTGCAGCAGATATACCAACAGTGCCGACTTGCCCGCCCCCGTCGGCCCAAGGATCAGCATGTGGGCGTTTTTCTTACGGTCATCCCTGTGCAACGGGTCGAAGACCAGCGGTTCGGCGCCCCGGTTGTAGAACACCAGGCCGGGATGACCGGTGCCACGGGAACGGCCGTAGAACGGTACCATATTGGCAATATGCCGAGAGAAGATCAGCCGCGAGCGTCGGCGGGATTTGTCCAGGTCGGCGTCGTAGGCCATGGGCAGGTTACGGATGTAACTGTCGAGCGACAGCAGGTCAGCTTCCTGGGCAATGGGCTGCAGACCATTGGGCAAAAGCAGCGCGTGGAGACGATTCAAATTGTTCCGTAGCGCCTTTTGATTATCTCCGCGCACATAGAAGGCCATGCTCACGGGATACAGCTTGTTCCCCTGCGCCATTTCCCGCTCCACGTGTTCCGCATCTTCCCGGGTGATCGACGCCTCAGCGGAATCGCCTACCGAAGCACGCTTGATCTGGGCAATGTGATTGCGGGTAGTGTCTTGCGGTTTGAGCGTGAGAGTTATCGCCATGATGGTGTGCTCGGGTAAACGATCGAACAGCGAATACACCTGATCCCCGGCCTGGCGTTCCGCCGTGAAGTGCCCTATATCTGGCGCCCGCCGCAGACTTTGAATGGTCACCACCGTATGAGGCAAGTTATCGAAGAGCCAAGTCGCTGTTGTCTCGTCGGAACGGGGCATCGACAGGGTCAGCTGTTCGGCAAAGTCATAGCCGAAGGGTAAATTGTCATCGCCCGGATAGGGTGCCAACTGGAGCATTGATTCTGGATTACCGTCTGCCAGCGGTGGATTGGGATTGAACCAGCTCAGCAACCAATGATAAAACGCCTGACCATTGACCCGTTGGGCGTTGATTCCGGCAGAGGTCAGTGAGGCGATCCATTTGGTGGCCACGTCATTGAGCGCCTCCTCCACTTCAACAGCGGGTGGCATTTTGCCGTTGCTTTTCAAACGGCGGTAGAGCACAACGCGGATCCGCCGTTGCTGCCCCTGCCAACGCGAACCGGTGACGGTGGTATCGTCAAACAACCCACCCGGTCGGGAAATCGCTTGCAGGTGCTTCGACATCACCGACTGGTAATGTTGAGAGTAATCCGAAGCACGAACCGCCGGCGACGGATAACGGGCCAACGACTCATTGAATTGAGTTAGCCTGGGCTCGTCCTGCACATAGATCTGCAATACCCAAGGCGCATCGTCGCGCTCGGGAATGGCCTCGTTGATTGCCGTTTGAATGGCGTCACGCAGCTGGGTCATAAAGGCTGGCGTCCTTGCCTCACAACCGACCGGCTGCACCTCGAACAGCGCGCCGAGGCTGACCCCATCCTCTAACAGAAAAGCTCTACTCTCGGGAATGTATTCCATCCAAGGCAGCAAATCGGTAAACGACGGCGGGCGGGTATAGTGTTGTTTGACCGCGGCAGTGGTTAAGGGCGCACCCTCGGGAAGGTTAGGTTTATGTTTTGGCATCAAGCGTTCCTACTGATCCAACGTCGAATGATTGGCCGTTGCGGACGATTCACCAGGTACTTCCCCCGGCACTTCTCCCGGTAAGGCGTACTCCACCTTTTCATAGAAGGGAAAGGTGGTGACATAACCTGGTACCGGGGTGCGCTCACTGCCCGACAGGTGGGGAAAGATATACATCACCAGCGTAGGATTCGGCAGACGGGGAAATACCGTGTCGATTTCATTAGCGGCCTCTCGCACAAAGCCCTGGTAGTGGTCGATACCGGATTGCGGTAACGGCTGACCACCGATGACTCGCCGATGGTCTGGCTTCTGAACATCCACCATGTGCTGATCGTAAATGGACTTCATGGTCGGGCCGTCCTGCGGTAGTACTGTCTCTTTAGTACTGGCGCAGCCGACCATCAAGGCGCTAGTCCAGACCAGAACCAGTGGTAATCGTCGCTTGCTGGAAAAGATGGGTTTCATGATGAAGTTTCCTGCCGTTGGAATGGAAATCGATGGGGAGTTCATGATCAACGTGGATTGCCAGCTCGACACCGGCGGGCACGAAGACCGCATCGAAGCTCTGTGCCTGACGCTCCCGCAGCCACTGGGCGACTTCGTCGCTACCGCCGCTCAGGGTTTTGCCCAGTACGTATTTACCGGTCTCACCAGAGACCACACTGGTGGCCGAGCCTGAATCATTGATCAGCGTTGTGGTTTCGGCCTGTGCTGCCGCTTCACCAGCCGCTTCGAGAGCCATCACGCCAATGCGCTGTGTCAGGAATGCGGGTGCGTTGGTCTTGCGTTCGCCCGTGATACAAGGGATACCCCGTGCATCGGAGATCCAGCCCAGCGGTCTATCGCTGCTTCCACTGGAACCACCCCGTTGGTTGTCATCGCTGGAGAGGGTCTGAATGGTGCCGTCCTCGAACACGAAGGTCACCGATTCCAGCTTTCCGGTCACACAGGAGAGCGTCCAGTCGCCAACTGCCGTTCCACTCCAGATCATGCCTTCAATGCCTGGAATGCGCAGTCCATTGGCGGCGAGGTTTTCTTTGCCGGTAATCACCTTGAACGGCATGGGGTCGCGCACCTGTCCCTGAATCGGCACCCTGCCCACCAAGGCGGTCATGCCAGTTGATCCAATCAGGGTGGCATTGCGCGGCACGGTGTAGACCGGCAGAGCGGTATTGAGGGCTTCAGATCCTTTCGTTACCAGCGATTTCACTTCCGGACCGGCGCTATCTAACGCATTGCGGCTGCCGCGACTGAAGCGGTTGAGCATCGTCTCCTTATCATTGTCAGCTGACGGAGTGAGTTCGAGAGGGCTGACCCACACCAGCGATTCCGCTTCCGCAGATGATCCTCTGACACCATCCAGACCGAGCCCGACCGGAATATCAGAACCCGTGGAAGACCGCTGTGTCGATGATGTCCCAAAGCGGTTGGCCAGGGAATCCACCCTCGCCGTCAACGCGGCGATGGCCGACGTGGTTTCGCTTGGCGCGGCGTCGCTACGCTTTGCCTCCAAGGCTGTCTGCACTCTCGACAACACGTTGTTCTCGATCTGCTTTCGGTCTTCGATCAAATCGCGGTTTTCCTGTTTGAGTGCGGTGTTATCCCGGCGCAAGGCGTTGAGCTCCGAAGTCATGGCGCTGACATTGGCCGTCAGTGTCTTGATGGTATCCGCCGGGGTATCGGCATCCGGTTTCGGTGCCTGTGGCACGGCTTCCAACAGCTGGGGTTGATGGTCACTCGGGGAACAGGACTTCACCGCGACGACCACCGCCATCAGCACAACGGAACCGGCAAGAAGTGGTAACAAACGATTACTGGTGACCATCGACATGGTGGATTCCTATCCTCTCTCAAAGCGCCACATCAAAAGGCCGCATCAAAGCGCCGATCCGACACCAGATAGACGGCTGTGGTATCGGCCTCACTGCCAGCGGGTAACAGGCGATTGTGCTGAAAGGTTGCCGCCAGCCATGACCCGCGCAGTTCGCGTGGATCCAGCACGACGGGGCTTTGGGTACGATTGATCAGCTTGACGGCAGTGACGTAACGCAAACCCGCCTTCCAGGCAGCAACCGGCACGGCTTCGATCTTGCCGCCCACTACAAGATCGACCGGTTCGGGGTTTACGGGTACGGCAACCACGCCCGGCTGCCGGGGGATCAGTCGTGTTGGCGCATAGAGTTGTTGCGCGGCATACCGGGTTAAAGCGGCATAACCCAAAGACTGTGATTGCTTGTCCGAAGTTGACTGATCGGCACCAGCATCTTCCGACAAATCCTGTGGTGATTTCAGCAGTACCTGCACATCCGGCAATGATCGACCGCCTGCTCCGCCTGGCGCTGCTGAAATATCGAGGACGTAGATTGGGCCGTCGGTTTCCGAGCGCACCATGACACGGGTGGGCTCAAAGGCTTGCCTGGCCAACAGGTATAGAGTGCCGTTGATGCTTTGGCTGCGCAGCAACGGTGTCAGTGACTGCGGCAGGCCGATGCTCACCGAATCCGGAAAATGCACCTGGCGCTCTTCACCAACGACCAACGGAATTGCGATGGGCGCTTTGTTCCAGACAACGCGTTCTGGAACGTTCGGAGCCGCATCATCGACTTGTGCAAAGGACAGCAGCGGGAAACAGAGACCGAGCAAAGCGATCCATCTCAATGGCGTAAAGAAATCACGAGAATTCATTGGGAGGATTCCTTATTGGTAATGGCGCCAGTCACGCTGGGTTCAGCCAACTCGGCTTCGGTTAATCGACGCGGGCCGTCGCTAGAGTACCCATCGAGTGCCAGGCCCCAGGGATTGGTTTCCGGATCGATAGCCTGACGCACCACCCGAATCGGGTAGCGAATCGTGGTTTGCTTGACGGTCATGCCTTTCACGGACTCCAGCAGATCCAGATCCAGCCAGACAATCCAGACATCGGGCGATAACACATCGACGCGGCGCTCCTCGTAGCCGTGCCCCGGCACTTCATGGACACCGCGCACCCGGTAGGCCAACTCGCCGCGCCGGGCTTTGAGTTCCATATCGGCGATCAGGTCATTGCGGTAGCGCGGTGTCAGGTAGGGCGAGAGCCGAAAAATTGCGCTGCCGTAATCCGTTGCGCCGTTTTCTGGCCAGCGATTGAGCTGCTGGAAAATGTAGAACGCAAAGGCATAGACATTGGCCGGAGGCACTTCTTCGGCCGCCAGAACAGCACCCGACCGCAGATCAGGTGGCACATAAACACGCAGCTGCTTGGGTGCCTGGCTCCAGCCGATCCAGAGCGCGAGAATGATCATCCCTTGCAAGCCAATCACGACCCACAGGGAGCGCAAATGGGACCGCACGTTATCGATTTCGAGTCGGTAGCGGCGCATAGTGCGTTCTCCCTATATCCCAGGAACCGCTGCGTAGTACCCAGGGCGTGCGATACAGCCCCATCGTCTGCAGACGAATACGCAGCCATTGCTGGTAATAGCCTTCAGGCCGGCCGCGTTTGATACGCTGAAAGAGCGTCGCCAGAGTGACTACAGTGGCCACCACACCGACACCGGCAATACCAAAACCCATGGTGATGGCACCCAGCAACCAGGCCAGCAACAGACTGAGGGGCAGCCATATCACAATGGCTAACCCCACAATCATGCCCAGCTCAGAAGATGAGCAACCCTTAAAAATGGCGGGCTCGGCATTGAGCCGATCCGCCAGAATTTCATGGTCGTTGGACATTCGCGTCTCCTACGGCAAGTTGATATTGACGTCGGGTGTTAAATAACGCCGGCCGCTTCTGTGAGCAGATAGCTGGCAAAGATCAGCACGATCGCGCCGACAATCCCCAGCACACCGACTTCAGCCCACTCTGCCTTGCCCTGGCGAGCTTCATTGAATTTTGCGAAGCCTAGGTAGGCGATCCAGAGAAAACCCAGTACAGCGATGGCCAGTCCGAGTACCAAGCCGCCGTCTTTGATGTAGCCCTGAATCAAGCCGATCCAGTCACCCGCTGGCGGCGCCGTACTCGGCGCAACCGGCGTCGGCAACGCCGCCCAGAGCGGCAGTGGTAATAGCCCCGCGACCGCTGCCGATAGCGACTTGCGGATGGCAACAGATTTCTTGTTGAAACCGCTTTTTGTATTTGATGTGTCCATAACAAATGTCCTCTTCTGTAACGCTGATAAAAAGGGGAACCATCCCCGCATCCCACTGCGCTGCATCGCCGTTTGCCCTTACCGGACTTTCTCGGTCTCAACTCGATCGACTCACCGCAAATAGAAACCCAAAACCATCAACACAATGCTTGCCCGCAGGGTGCTCCAGGTCAGATCAAAGAGCGTGGCCTGCCCTTCCTGCCAGGCCCGAAAAGTTCCTAACGCTACCCAAATCACCCAGACAAACGCCAACACCAACACCATCGACGCGATGGCCGTCAGCATGGTGGCCGGGGTAATACCGGAACCGGCTTGAAAGGCTGTTTGTTGTGCGGCGTTCATGACGAGACCTATCGACGGTAATCGCCGCGCAATGGCGGAAATGAGCGAGGCTGAGCACGGGGAGAGTCGATGTGTGAATGGATGCCATCCTTGATCTGCTTCAGATCCTGACGCAGCCAGTCATAGCGAAATCGGATACGGGAATCCTGCTCGGCGTTGGCCTCGGCACGCTTGATTAATGACTCGAGGGCATTGAGCTCATGGATGACTTTGGCGAGCGCCTCGCGCTCGGCGCCTGCATTGGCAAAAGCCGCCGGCGTGACAACCAAGCCTATAATCAGAAAAGAAGGTAGCCAGAGATGGCGTTTCATGGCACTGCTGCTCCCGTGAGTTGTTACGGGGCATAGTGCGAGAATTAATGATGGGGGACGAGGGGAAATCTATTCGGTGGGTGGGGTGGTTTTTAATTCTAGATCGTCATTCAACAGTTGCTACCAGGAGGGATATTACTTGAGCAAACTATCCTCGAGATTCTGAATATGAATGTGAGCAAGAGACTGAGGTGATACCGCGATAGTTAGGGGGGGGGGAGACGACCCGCTCCTGCCGCCTGGTTACCCAACCCCCAATTGATATAGGAGCCGTGAAGGCGCTTGTGTGTGGGCTGCCAACAGCCATTAAGGGTAGAGCGGTGCGCCACGCCTAATATACTTCACGACTGCGCTTGGCGTCTAGCTCTTTACCGAGATCGAATTTGCCCCCCCATGCCGTAAACCAGTGGTCATTGGTCTTCTGAATAGCTGTAAGTGTTGTGGCATCCAGCCCGAAAAACTGGCCTATCGCGTCCTTAGTAGCGGTGCTAATGTAGGGGCATACAATCAAATCCAATAGAAGGATCATGGCTTCCGCATCATTGTGGCAATGCGCTCTCATATACTCGAGCTTACGAATGATGTGCTCTTCAGTGAAGGCCTTAAGTTTCGCATAGCGGACTTTATCCTTTATGTAAGACAACAGCACCGTAATGGAAAAATGACTCATGAATCCGACACGCTGATACTTGTGCGTGGCCTCTTCCTCCGTAATGAGAAAATGCCGCAGCAAGACTGACTCAGGTAGCCAATACTCTCGCCCGATTTGCGACAAAGAAATGAGAAGATATAAGCTTTCGACTTCACAATGAGCGTTCATCGCGTTCTTTTCCAGCTGTTGCAATACATTGTCATGGACGTATTTGAACAGCAAGTGCTTCAATTCATAAGGAAGTGAATTAACGCAGAGAAAGTCAATTGAGGCTGTAATCATCCGGCAAAGCCGAATCGTATGATTTACGCGCGGGTTTGCAGAATACACAAAAAATGCGAACTCCATAACCGCCAAAAGCGTTTTAAGTAGCTGCTTCTGGTCATGTATTGTTTTGTCACACGCCAGATAGGATTGAAAAAGTTTTTCGATTTTGTTTTCGGTAATAGCGAGAGTGTAATTCAGTAGCTCGCCGTAAGTGACAGACGTTTCTTTAATTACCGTCTTGAAGCGAATAATGAGCCGATTTGAATTTACGGGACATGCGAGCTTTATAGCCCCTGCCTCCTCAGGGTCCTCTACAACAACCTCTTCAGTGGCCGGATTGATTTCGTTATTCAATAGCGTTGATATGCGATTCTTGGCAATCGTGATTTCGGTGATGATGGGCTTTTGATAGTGCTTAATCTTGGAGGTATTAATACTTAACTTATTGACCTTCAAAAAAGCTTGCAGCGTTTCTATAATTTTTAACTGTGTAGACTCCTCATTGTAAAAAACAAAGTAGTCATCAACGTAACGAAAAATCTCATAATCAACTTTATGCGTAAGATTAGAGTCTTCGGACAGACGCTTCGAAAGCTCGACATCGACCGCCTGCAGGATAATCTCTGAAAAAATTCGGGAGAATTCTGGCCCGATCACAATCCCGTTGGTTTCATTGTGATTGAGGTTCTGCATCAATGTATCGAACAATCCACCGAACGTATGTTTGGATTCCGATAAACTGAACTTTGTCTGCGACTTTCCGAGCACAGCCCAAGGTAGAGAGTGAGTATAAATACTATCAAAGCATTTATTTACGTCTATTTGGACCATCGCGTCATATTTTTTCTCACATCGATGATATTTGTACGACTCAAAGAACTGGTGAATATTGCGGTACTTTTTGTAAACAAAATAAGAGCCAAGCTGTTCATATTCCTTGTCTTCTTCTTCCACACCGGCGACGGAATCCAGCTTTTCCTGATGCAATCTGTCATTGAAATATGCATGGCGAGATACCGAAACCGGCCGCCGAATCGAGAAGTCACTTAAAGAAGTGTAGTAAACAATTAGCGCGCTTTGCGCCGCATAGAAACTCGCGACCGCAACCTGATTGCGCGGATGCACGACACTTAGGGTTCGACCGTCGAGATTGTGAGAAATCTGGAAATTGAAAGGTATTGTTGTCATATTGCATTTTTTCAAACGAACATATCTACGCGTCTTCGTCCTCCCCCACTCGCTTAAAATTTCGGTTTCAATCGAGCCCTTGTCTTCGATGCCGAATAACAGTTGCATTGTTGCATCGAGATCATTGGTATCTGAAACCCAGCGAATACATCCATCATCAATCTCTATATCGTGATCTCTTAAAAATCGGTAAAAACCTCGATTGGAGAAGGTCGGAGGCACCTCAAACGGCAGCATATCCGTTAGAACGGATCGCTGCTTTCTATGGGTGAGAGTGGCACGCCGTTTACTCATATTTCCAAGCCTTTACTATCGTTTGCAGCTCACGCGAATTGAAATTATGAAAACGCCGAGTCTTAAAACCCTCCGTGAACTTGTAAGTTTTGAGCCGCTTCCGAAGACTTGCACGCTTAATCTTCGCCACACGTTTCTTCATTAGTTTATCCAGCATCTCGAAACTAGAGAGATCGTTTGCAATGGAATTGTTGTAATATATCCCCGTTGCCGCCCGTGACTTGCTATTCGAAAGGCGAGTGTTACCTGTTAGAAACTTTATTCGCGATACAAGAACACGATAAGCCCGCCTGGAGTCAGTGGAGCAGCTTTTCCAGTAGTCTTCAAATGCAGCGTTCATGCGGTTCTTATATTTCAGAATTTTCGCAGAACTGGCTTTAATTTGGCACTGGCCAGGCTGGACCAGAAATCGATAACCAAGGTACTCGAACTTCTTCGGCTCCTGCCTCTTCAGATCAAATTCATAAGTCTTGTCCAGATTGTGTGTCAGACCATTTTCTGCAAAAACTTTGATGACGTGATCTTTATATGAGCCAAGATCCGTGCCAGTGGGAGGACGCGCAAAGATCGCCACTACGTCATCGACAAAACGGCAGTAAAGAATAAGCCCTGGAATGGCGCGAATTGCCTTGTCAACTGGACGCAAGTAGAGTTCAGCTAAATAAGCGCTGATGCCTACACCCCTAGGGATACCGGTGGATGTTCCGGATAGAACCCCGTAGGAATCCAATACCTGATTAATGAACTTTTTTGAGGAAGGGCTTAGGAGCTGATCCTTATCAAGTTTCTTGATGAGCCTCTTTCTGTCAATACTTTCGTAGAACGTTGAGATGTCTGTCCGAACCATCTCAAAAGGAAATTTTGTCCCGACGGTATCACGCACTTGGCATACGAGATCGTGGCGATTGGCCTGTTTGACGCCATAAATCCGGTAGATATTACGCTGAAGCTGTTTGATGACAAAAAAGGTCTCTGGCTTCGAATCAATACAATAAACAAGCTTTCCCTTGGGTCCAGTCTTTTGGCTAAGTTCGATTTTGAAGCTAGGCTGCAGTACCTTGAGGCTAATATCATCCATTTTCTCGTCAATCGCAGCGGACTTTGTGGCTTTCAAATGGACGAGCTCAGCCTTTAGGGCGTCTAGATTCTGCTTGAAATCTTCAGCCTTGATGCTGGATTCTCTTGATCGATACGCACGAATTTCCTGAACTTTGTTGCGAACAGCGAGAGTATGGGGTTCGAGATCGGGAAAATAGAGACCTGCGAGATCAAGACCCTTCCGATTTTCACTATCATAGATACGTCGGAAATTTTCCGCAGTGAACATCTGATCAAGCATCTACACTTATCCTCCATTGATAAGCCACTCTTTGGCTAGAAAACTGGTGGCAATTCATTGCGCAATTTCGCTCATCATGACTCAAGGTTAAAACCTAATTTGCATTTCCATTACGTCTCATCACCTCTGTCACTTGAGCCGTCTGCCTGCTATCAATTTCCGCCCCATGAGCTCCACCAATCTTTGCTCTGAGATCTTCAACGCCAACCGCTTTCGTCAACGCGTCTAACGATGGACCTCTGTGGCTGCACGGCAAATTCGCTGCCTGTGCCCACGGAATGGCGGCTTTCTGACTGCAGAACACACCTTGAATTGGCGGCATTGATAAACCGTATCGGGCGACGTGATCCAGCAGGATCGGCCAGTCAAAACTGGCGTTGTGGATGACGATGAGTTGATCTTTCAGGTAGTCGGCAATCTGGTTCCATTGGGAATCAAAGGCATCAAATCCTGCAGCCTGTTCATTGGTAATACCGTGTATCGACTGCGCTTCTTCTGAAATGTGTTTTTGTGGCCGTGTTTTAAACTCGACGGATTCCGCTATCTCTCGATTTCTCACCACGGTGAAGCCAATCGTCACGATATCCGGCGGGCCGTTTTCGTCAGGGAGACCGGTGGTTTCGGTATCGAGGACGATGTAATCGTCCGGGAGTTGTGTGAAGATCCACAGCAGCTCTTTATACATTGCCATCACCTCCTGCCACTGCCATCGAGAGATTCGACGTTGACTATCGCCCCCTGGTCATAGTGGTAGCTCAGATAACGCCAGTGAATCGCATCGGACAGCGATCGGGCACGCATCACTCCGTAGCACTCCCCTTTTGCTCTCACGCTTTGGTAGTGAACACCGTAACTTTTAGCATCACGTAACGCGTAACCGAGCTGCTGGGCTTCGTCATAATGATCAAGGTCGTAGATGGCGTCTTCAAGCAGGTGACGGACATCGTGGAGAGTTGTCGGCCCCAACTGTGCGCGAATCACGCGCATTTCCTGGGTGGTCTTGTCGATTCGGGACTCACGCAGAAATCGCGCCCGGTGGTAGGACGATTCGGCGATGGCGACTGCTTCATCGGCAGCGCAGTAATAGATGCCGAAGTCCCGGTTGAAGCGACCACCTCGGCCATCCACTGGCGGGTGGGTAAAGGCCGCCATTATCCAGGATGCACCGTCACCGTAGACCCGGTCTTCCGGCGGCACCAGGCGAATATCACCAACTTCATCCCGTAGCCTGGGATTCGTCAGGGACTCGACGGCGTAGAGCACCTCCCAATCCTGTGGGCTGGAGACGCGTTCGAACAGGTGGATCTGCGGGTAGCGCGACAGTATGACCCGATAGACCGGTTCATTGACCTCGCTGCTGGGTAGCGTATCGATTGCAATCACCAGCCACCCCGCTCCGCATCAAGAAAATCCCTGACCACGGCCAGGTCGACCACCTGACCAGCGAGTATCCGGTCCAGCGGCGCCGTGCCATTGAACAGCGGGTTGTCGTTCGGTGTGGCCAGCCACTGGTCAGCCAGCACCTGATCAGGCAACAGGATTTGCAGGGACTTGTAGATCCCCAAAATGTAGCTGGCCCGTTCCAACAGGTCTCGCGTCAGCTTGGCCTTCTCGGGTTGGCTCTTCCAGTTATAGAGGGTCTTCTCATTGCTGAGCCCCAGTAGCGTCATCTGCTGGGCACCAGTGAGGCGCCACTGGCTGAAGATAGTGAAAATCGCCGGCAGCAGTGACCTGGTGACACTGGAACCACGTTGCAGCAGTTGTTCGGCTTGAGCGATCATGATTGCCTCCTAAACAGCATTCAGACTGTATCTTTACAGTGCTTAAATGCAGCCTAGCAGACTGTAACGGTACAGTCAACTGGCTCAATCACTTTGTATTAAAGGTACTTTTTAAAGGTACTGGCTGTGATGGTGACGGCGAAGGCAAAGGCCAGCGCGAATGGCAGGATGATCCAGGACGGGTGCAAACTGAACGGCAGCGCCAGGTACAACACCCAGGCCATGATGATCAGCGGTATGGCGGCTTTCTTGGCGTAGTGGTACACGAAAGAACTTTCCCTGCCGCCGCCCCAACGCCGCAGGTCGCGCCGCACCAGCCCATCCACCAGCGCTACCAGGGTGAACAGTCCAAATACCGGCGTGGCCAGCGTCAGGATGGCGAGTCGTACCGCAAAGACCTGGGTGATTTGCATACCCGCCAGCACATAGTCAGCGACGGGCCGGTAAAATCGGTGCAGTACCGGTCTCAGACCAGTCTCCTCCGCAGACGGTACCGGTGTGATCCAATGAATCAGATCCACGAGCCCCGTCCACTCGAAGGCAAACTGGTAGACGCGATCCGAGAGGTTACTGGCGAACACCATCGGCTGGGCGGTTAACCAGCTGCGATGAAAGTCGGTGCCGAGGAACTGCAATTCGTTCACCAGCATCTGTCGACTGTGGCCAAGTCCTTGCTCTTCCCACCAGAACACCATGCCGACCCACTCCACCAGAATGGAGAACAACAGGGAGAGAAACAGCCACTTGAGGCACTGGGCGATACCCGTCAGCAACCGGGATACGGTACCCGGCTGTGCAACCGGCCGTCGGGGATCACGGGGCTCCACCGTGCTCAAGCCTGCTCACCGGCGTCTGAGGGTCGGATCGCGGCCTCGGAGACTGCGTGCCACCAGTGGTCGGTGACCCGGTACCAGTGATCGTTGGTGATATAGCTGCGGCGCATGGCCTCGGCTATTGCCTCGAAGTCGTCGGGCATGGCCGTATCCTCGCGGTCGTCCGGCAATGGGATACGGATTTTCCACAGCTGGCCGCCTTCCAGCAGGGCGAAGGCCTGCCCTTTGGGCAGCGTGACCATATCGGCGGCAGTTAGCATCGGTACTTCCGAGACACTGATCCGGTCTTCGTTGCGGGATTTGAAGTCGACCCCGGAACCGGGATCCGACGAATCATCGACGCCAGAGACACTCATCAGGGTGAAGACTTCAACCCGCGGTAACTGCTCGGTCAGCATGGCGGCAGTATCCAACTCCTTCACTCGTAGCATCAGCATAGTGTTGAAGTTACCGGCCACCTGCCCCGCTTTGGCCCGACTACCGATACGCGCTTCGACGTCCGACCAGGTCTGGGTGTAGGCCGTGACCTGAAAGCCTGCCCCGCCCGCCTTGTTCAACAGCGGCACGAATTCATCACCGATCAACTCGTTGAACTCATCCGCATGCATAGAGATGGTGGGGGTCGAATGCCGCTGACGTTCTGATTCGGACGCATCAGCGCCATTGGCCGCGACGCCGTGCTTGTAGATATGCCCTGCCACAGACACCAAATCAGCAAACATGGAATTGCCCACTGCACTGGCGACCGTGGTATCGGTGAGCGCATCCAATCCCACATACACGATACCCTTGCGGCGCACCACATCCATCCATTCAAAGATCGGCCTCGCATCCTGCTCGTCCTGGTAATCCGGTGAGATCAACCCGGCGATGGTGCCGGTGGTCAGCTTTTCCATCAACGGGCCGACAGAGCTGACGATCTTGTCGAAATAAGTCTTATCGTATTTGAACGCGGAAATCAGCCCGTCCAGGACAGGGTCATAAATGGCCTTCTCCTGCAGCAAGCGCATGCAGGCGATGGCTTCCATCGACCGGCCACGCAGGGCATTGGGTAAATTGCGCTCTTTGATATCCGCCGCGCGCGCTTCAACCAGAGACGGCCAGGCTTCGATGTCGGCCACACCGGCGCAGTGCCCGGCGTATTCCACAAACAAGGGCTCAATGTCGTTGATGTAGCGACGGATCTGCTGGTAGTCCGGCCGGCGTTTCAGGGCCACCAAGGCGCGCGCAATGATATTCACGAAGCGCCAGGCGAACTCCTTGAAGGCAGCTGAGTTGCCCTCGTTGGGCAGCTGATTGGCGATGCGAGTCGCGACCTCGGTGATGCGGGAGAAGTTCCCGATGGCGTTGTAACGCGCCGACAGTTCCGGAAAACCGAGATGGAACAGATAAAAATCGTCCAGCCGACCGGCGCGCTTTGCCTCGGCGTAGATGCGACGCAACAGATCGGCATCCCCTTTCGGATCGAAGACAATGACGACATCACCCCGGCGGATGTCCTGGGTAATCAGCAGTTCCGCCAGGCGTGTCTTACCGACGCGCGTGGTGCCCAACACCAGCGTGTGCCCGACCCGTTCACCCAGATCCATCCACACTGGCTGCTCTTGCGGTTCAACCGCGTGCAGGGCGGGCTTACCGCCGACGGCCGGTAATGGCGCCAGCGGGTTCCAACGGCTGCGACTACGCAGAGCTTTGGTCAGCAAAGACAGGACTGGAATCGATTCCCAGGCAACTTCCTTTTGTCGCGCCCACTGGTAAAGCGTGCCCGGCTGAACGTAACGTTGAACCTCGGGCTTCAGGGTATCGCGCAGACGCTGAGTGTGTTGCTGGCTCCAGCGAAAGCCTTTGCCCAAAAACAGCTTATGGCGACTGACGGGAATCTGGTTGGCCCGCACTTGGTAATCCGGCAGCCGCTTCATGTGATGCTGGTAGCGCAATACACGCCATGCTTGACGGCTCCGCCACAAGCCAAAACCGAAAAAGGTCAGGCTGGTGGCCATTGCGATACCCGGTGGCATCATCAAGGCCCAGGGGGCGAGCCAGGCCAGTGTACCCGCCGCAAACGCCGTACAGGTGGACCACAACTCCACGGGAGGCCGCAACAGCGCTTCCATCGGATGCGAGCTCATTGCCGGATGCCATCACGGGTAATCAATACCGGGTAATGTTGAATACCCAATGCGGCGGCCAGATCACTCCCGGACCCCAGAGTGATGGATAAGTCCTGCGCCACTTCAGCAACCCGTCGAACATCCGCCTCGGTATCGGCTTGTACCAACATGCCCACCGCACCCAGGTCTTTGAGAGTGTCGTGGTGAGTCGCCAGCCATTGCAATGACAACGCATCCGAGCCGATGAGAAAGAAGGGGCGTGGATTCCCTTGCGCCAAACGCGCCAGGGCTTCGGGATTCAGTTGGCTATCGGCGGTATCGCCAACCGCCAATCCGGGTGACCGTATGGGCAATAAATTGCTGAGAGTCGCCGGACCGAGCAAGGACTTTGAAGATAGATTCTGGTTGTTCGATTCAGCCGGGGCGGTCGATTGAGTATTCTTCAACAAAAGTGGGCTGAGTAACGGCGCCAAGGGCCGGGTCTCACCACTGTCATAAATCACCGCCAGCTCAGCCAATACGGAGGAGTTCATGACCAGCCCGAGCACGAGGACTGGTAACGATCGTTGTTTACGGATTCTCAAAGCGTACCTCCTGTGATGTATCGGCCAACCGCATCCAGTGCGCCTTGACCCGCTGACCATAGCGATCAGCTCGGGCAGGATCGTTGGGTGCGTGATAGCAGCCGGCGCTTTGAATCCAGTGGGTGTGTTCGACGAAGCAGTCGCGCAGGATCGCGGCGGCCACACGCAGGTTGTGGTAGGGATCCAGCGCTTGCCAGGATGAACCCAGGACTGAACGGTGGTAACGCCAGCTGATTTGCATCAGCCCGATATCCACCGAGATTTTGGTTTCCGTCAACACCTTCTCCAAGGCCTGCCATGCCATCTGACGCGACAGGAAATAGTGTCCTTCCCCATCAATATTGAGAGCCCACGGCCAGGGGCGGAACTGTCCATCGCTAAGCGAGCTTTGTCCGCTCTCGGTCAAGGCCACCGCGTAGAGCAGGCCCGGAGGCAGGCCGTATTCGCTCGCGACTTGCTGATACCCCACTGGCACGGATTGCGACTGCGCGGCCGTCGACCACCACAGCAAACCGATGACACAAGGTATGATCGGCCAACTCCCCATGACCGGCGCCCGCTAGAATCGTGATACCGGCAAGGGCATCAAGCGATCATCCCGCCGCAGTATCAGTACGGGCAAATCTTTTCCTTGCAGCCCCGTATGTGCGGAGACCTTACCTAGCGCACCGGCGTCGATGTTCAGGGTAATCTTGTGCTCGCTCACCCACTGGGGATCGATCTGTTTCGAGGCCGCCCAATCACGTATGCGAGATTCCTCACCGGCAAACACATCGATCAGGTACAGATCGATGCCGGAGAACTGTTTGATCTGGCTGACCAATCGCTCCAGCACCGCATCGCAGGTCGGGCATTGGGTATCGGTAAAGAACAACACCCGGTCCGACGATTGCCACACGAATTTTCCAGCCAGACCTTGATCCGGCTTGGTGGACGCTGCAACACCGGGATCGATCAACAAACCGTTGGGGAACAAGCGCCGCTGGGCGTCGTCGTAAGCCCGCTGAAACGCCAGGATGCGCTCGGCATCGTCACGCATCATCACTGCCCACTGTTCAGCGTAGCGCCGACGTTCATCGGCACTGCGGGCGTGGATGCCCAGCACTTCGAGGGGTGACAAGGTCGCAGGACTCACGCTGCCCCGGATACCTTGCAGCAAAGATTGGTAACGCTGCCATTCCGATTCATCTAATCCCCACTGGTCAGCACGAAACGTCTGAGAATCGATACGTTCTGTCGTCGATTGCTCGACAGTCGGGGCGTTTGAAGATTTTGATTCGGCTGCCTGTCGGGTATCCGCGTTCACGGGCAACGTGATGCAAAGGCAGAACCCGACTAATGCGATGGCAGGTTTTCTCATGCGATGCTCAATGGTCATCTTCATTGACCTGTTGATCAACGGGCACGGTCAGATCGCGCTGAATGATCAGCTGATACTCCTGATCAAAAATACGCACGGAGCATTCTCGATCGTCTATCTGATCGCCGATCGAAACCGCCTCACTTTCAGCACGCGGTTCCGGATCAACTTGCCTGGACTCAGCACCCAAAAACCATGCGGTAACAAAAACGATGGCAATGACGAAGGCCTCCATTACTGCGCACCTCCCGTCACATTGGGGGAAGAAATATCCACGCAACGCTCGAACGCAATGAGGCGGTGAACGGGATCCTGGATGAGATGAAAAGCAGGACCGATCATAAGTCCCATCACGGTTTGAAGTGGCATGGGCTCAAAGCGGCGATGCACCGCTGGCAGTGGCAGCGCCAGCATGGCTTTCGCCTCCTCCGACAGCACAGCATCGGCCGCCAGGCGATAGCCGGAATCTCGCAACATCCAGTGGAAAGCCTCCCCCACACTGTCGATGTCGCCTGGAATCGTGATCGCTCTCGTCACCGATAACAGATCCCGCTGCCCGGCGGTCGGCTGAGCGACCATCACTGAATAGCGACTCGTTTGGGTCAGTGTGGTCATTGTTGTGACGGGCCGCTCGGCCGCCACTACCGAATGGCTCCCGACGGCAGCACCAGAACAGCACACCATTATCGTTAGGAGACGAGGGATTCCATGATGTTTAAACGGAGACATGTTTTGGCCTCAATCGTGATGAATGGCATCATAATCGCCAAGTGATCTTCTGGCGTGAATGGTTAATCCACTCGGTGAGTGTCGTGCTTATCCATGAGACGCCTCAACCCAAACTCATCGACCTAAATACACAGCGCTGATCTGCTCGCGGGCGTGGCCCAATTCGCGACTGATGGTGAGTCGTGCCTGATGGTCCTGCTTTCGTTGCTCAATGCTCAAACTGTTTGCGACTGGTCCACCCGCCGCAGGACAGGCCCAACCCGTCAACGCCTGATAGCGTGACTGGGCATACGCATGGCGCAGGCCATGCAGTTTCGATAAACCTGCCTGAGTGGTATGACGTTCGTAGGTCCGCAGCTGCTGGATGTAGGTTTTCTGCGGTGGAATCAGGGAACCAGATCCCACCAGTCGGTGGGCACGATTCAAGACGGCACGCTGTTCCTGGGTGAGCACCGGCACCATCCGCGTCTTGCCTCCTTTCGTCCAACTGGCTTTCAACCGAATGTGATCACCCTGATCGGCATAAGCTGGGATAAATTTGATTGCTTCCTCCCTGCGCAATCCGAAGGCGCGCTGTAACTCCAGAGTCATTCGCACATGCTCATCTTTAACGCTGGTCAACGCATCGTTACCGACAACCACCGCCTTGGAGTGTTGACTGACGAACTGCCGATCGGGAATGCCGTAGAACTCATTCGATCTGGCGATAACATTGCGTCTATCCACCTTGGCAGCCCACCAGCGCAAGCAATTCATACGGTTTTTGATGGTACCGGCTGCCATGCCCTCGCTGAGCCATCGTTTCACCAGGGCGTCCACGTGCTTCGGCTTCAGGGATCGGGTAGTCATACGCCGATACCCCATCTCCTGCAGTTGATTGGCAATCTGATTAAGTATGCGCGCTCGATTGGCTTGCGTACTGTAACTGCCATCGCGATTGCGTTTGCACAACTGTTTCAATTGGTAGTTCAGGTCTCTCATCGTGTACTTTCCAGTCTGGTAAGTGTTTCTGACCAACCACAGGCTCGTAGCCTGACTGGGTCCGCCGAAGCGGAAGGGTCAAGGGACACTACTCCCCGTTCGACCTGATAAGCCTGGTCGCAGGCAACCTGGCTGCTCTTCTGCTGAAGATGGTGCCGGGTAAACCAATGGACTCTAAGAGTCAGTTGCGATGGTGAGTACTTCACCTCCTTTTAAATGAGCGGAACCATCGGTCCGCGAGTTGAAAGAAACCGTCGGTTAAACGGCGCGTTGAAAAGTCGGCTACTTGCAAGCCGGGTTTGAGGTGGCGTTAGCCAGATTGAAGTGAGGACGAACGTCCTGCTATTGAGGAAACGTTGAAGATGAGCCGCAGCTGATGCTGTGCGCCATGGTAGCTCGGCTGGCGCCGTTGCCGTTTTTGCCATTTTCGATGGCGAGGGCGACAATCCTCATCCACGTTACCGCCGTGGCCGCGTATGGAACTGTTTACGTTTCTTGCCCGCTAGTATAGTTAGAGCGAACTCGCTGGGAACGCATCAATCCGAGCGCAATCCGTTGTCGTTCCGTGCTCCGCCGCCCTCGTCACTACCCCGCTTCGCTAAGCAGTGACGAGGGCTTCGTTCGAATCAACTACCACGCCAGGTCTGCGACCTGTCATGGCAGTTGAACAGACAAATCTGTTCGACCCATGGTTACAGTGGAACCATAAGCAAAACGTCAGGTTGATGCGGTGTTGGCACTTCCGATTGAAAGCAAGATTAAGCGGAACGGCAGGCGGGAGCAGATGAAGTGCCACTTTATCCCAAGTGGCCAGGGCAAGGAGCCGATTCGATCGGCGACATTAATCTTCGTTGGGCAGCATGATCGTGACGACCGGTTCACCGGCATCACCGGGGCCAACCATCAGTTTCAAACTCACCTCGCCGGCTTCTGTCGAATGCCCGTCTTTCGGCACGCGGTACAACGAGAACAGCAACCGATCACCAGGAGCAGTAGCCGTTCGAATGGCGTAGAACGCCATAAACAGCACGTCCCACAAACGGCCAGACTCGTCCTGGTGCACTTGAAAGCGGTTATCCCGCTCTGTCCAGGCTACGCAATCACACCAAGCCGTGTGGGTAAGTGCGACTGGCCACTTGAAGCCAGCCTCACGTGCCATAGCGGTGACATCGATCAGGACGCCATCTTCTATAGCCTGTGCACGACTGTAACTTGCGACAACAGGACCGAAGACATCTTCCAACGACTTGTACTCTGAATTTTTCATAAGGTTTCTCCCTGGAGAAATGAATTAAGAAATTCAGGGAGCACCTCCTTCCCATTGGGGAAGAAGACTCCCCAATGGGTTAAGTAAATGGCGTTACAGCAATCCGCGTTCGGCGAAGGAAACTGATTCCCCCACCGTGACCACAAAGTGATCCAGTACACGGATGTCAACGAGTGCCAGCGCATCTTTTAATCGCCGGGTAATCGCTTCGTCCGCGTGACTGGGCTCGGCGACACCACTCGGGTGATTGTGAAAAAACATCACCGCTGCCGCGTTAAGCGTCAGCGCCTGTTGTACCACCACGCGGGGGTACACCGAGGCGCCATCAATGGTTCCCTGGAACAACTCTGCGGCTTCGATTACCCGATGCCGGTTATCCAGGTACACACAACCAAAGACTTCCGCTTTGCGTTCAGCCAACAACATCCGCAAGTAATCACGGGTGTGGTTGGGGCTCGGTAGCTCCAGGCCCGGCTGGTGCAGGTCCTGCAAGATCGCAAAGGCCAGCTGCAGCAGGGATTGCTTTTCAGGATCGTTCAACGACGCCATGCGAATGGCCGCAAAACGGTTTTTAGGAATCACCCGGGAGGGTGAGGATTTGGAAGCCATGAGCGGTCTCCTTGAAGAGTCGAGGAGACCTGCCCAGCAAGGGAGAATCTCCCTCGCTGGGTTGAAAAATTGATCGCATCACAAGATGCGATCAGATTTGGTCGTCAGGCTACGGCGTTGTGGGTCTCAGCCGTCGGCGCCGGAAAGGGCTGACCTTCGACTTTGATCCACTGGAACCGCAGTAACCGGGACTTCAGGCTGATGCCCGTCGTACCGGCTCGATCACCGTTTTTGAAGATGAAGGTTTCGGCTTGCAAATCACTGAGGTGAAAACCCACCAGCACTTTAAAGTCAGCTTCCACCGCAGGCAGCAGCTGACGCACCAGATCCTTCGCCTCTTCACCCACCACCACGCACTCGAAATGCGTGTGCTGAACGTTATCGGCTGGCCCTCGTAGCGCCGCGATGGTGACACTGAGAAAGGGGAACCCATTCTCGGGTGTTACTTCGCGAACCCGGTTGAGGTAACCAATGCCGTGGATATCAAGATCGAAATACTTCGGTTTTTCAGGGGTAGATTGTCTACTGGTCATAACAGTTTCTCCTTGAACATAATGGAAAGCCGGAGAACACGATTCCCTGGCGGGAAGGTATTTCCCGGCAGGGTGAGTAAAATCAGGGCAAGCCCTGACACTGGATTGACGGTAAAACCGCGATGTCACTTGCACAATCCGCTGACATCTTCTTTGCCACTGAGACCGCAGTGGCCACGTACAAAGTCGTTACCCCTCCCTCACCGGGGCGTCGCAGACAAACTGCAGGTACTTGAGCATGCCCCTTGCGTTAGCAAAAGCGGCATGGTCGGCAATGGTTTGATTGGGAAACCAGTTGGCAATATCAGCGGCTAACGCGGCACTGCCACCGCCGACGAACAGTACACGATCCAACTCCACACCGAGTCCAAGCTTGCGGCGGGTTTCGGTATAGAGTCGCTCCACCAACTCGCGTTTTGCTTCCGCCACCATGGCCGAGACATCGTGATCCTTGCCATGCAGGCGCAACCGATGTGTATCGACGGCCCGACTGATACTCTGCTCGCCCAGTTCGTTGATATCGAACTGTTCCTGTATACGGTTCGCCACGCGAATCTTGACGTTCAGCATGCCGCGATTCAGAGAGCCGGAGGAACCATGCACAATGCCCTGGTCCTGGACCACCACATAATCCGTGGTGCGGCCACCGATATCGACAATGGCGATGGGCGCGTTGACCCGATCCGCGTCCAACGTCACACCATCATCATCGGTCATAACAATCACATAGTCGTACCAGGCAGCCAGCGCCTCCGGAATAACTTCATGAAAGGCGATGCTCACCTTTAGGAGCCCCTGTTGCGCTGCCCTTTGCGATGCTTTTCTGGCAACAACAGGCTCAACCGCCAATTTCAAACCCTCCCTTTTTGCCTGGATCGCTCGTCGTCGTTGCTGACCATCGTTGCGGTAAAAGGCGGAGACCGGCAACCCCGTCACCACATGGACGGATCGGCCCGACAAACCCGCCTGTTGCAGTGCATGCTGGACGATCACCCGATTCAGGGCCGAGCCCGGGTATTCATCGAATTGAGTGGGCTCACCATCGACCGCACCGACGGAATACACACTGCCACCGGTTTCGTACTCAAAAATTTTCTGTTCCTCATCCCGTATCCAGGTGACACCGGCCGATCCCATGCGTGCCCGCGAAGGCACCGCCAGGAGGCGACCATCCGGTAACGCCACTTTGGTATAGGCATAGCCGTCATCGAGACCCACCTGCCCAACCGCCATGGGATGAGTGGTCACGGGAGGTTTGTCTTCGTCAGAAAATTTCTCATCGGTCAGTTCTGTCATGGTGCGATTCCTGATATCGGGGTTAGACGTCTTTACTCACCGATCACTCGTCTCAGGTGCGTAAAGGGTTTTCTGGTGTCGTTTGGGGGAGCAAGCCTGGCGCGTTCGCTGTTGTGTGAGCTGCCAGGTGACCGCGCAGCGTGATCGAGCATCGTCTCGGTTGTTCGCGGCTGGACGGAACCCGCTCCGCGACTTCCGTTTATCTGGGTGGATGTACACGGCTGGCTCATAGGCATTGCGTGTGCCGGCAGCGCTTGCTCAGATCGGATGGCCTGACACTCGCTTCGAAATCCCACCAGCAACAGCTGCCGCAACCACTCGTTTTGTCTGCTGTTAGGCAGGCGGCGTAAACGCTGAAGCACCATCGCTTCGAGTGGAATTCGCGTATCGAGCGAGATGACAAGCTGCTGAAGCGTGCTGGTGGCCACGGCGTTCAGCCCTCGTCAGAATCTGCGATGGCGTTGTTATTCAGCTGTTGAAATGCCAGGGGACGCAGAGACGGCAACCGCTCACCATTGAGGATGTCCTGGGGAATCTCGCCCATCCGCTCTCTCGCTTTGATGGCTGCCGGTGTTCCTTGCCGGATATCGGAGCGACGAACGTCCAGGCAGTGATACCCCTGGGGCAACGCAAACACCCGGCGCACCCATCGCCCACTACCCGACACCTGCTCAATGAGGTCAGTGGGCATGTCGAGACCTAAGTAATGCAACGTCATGTCTGCGCACATCAACCGGTCGTACTCACCCAGCAACTGTGCAGCGCGGAAGGCGTAGGGATTGGCGAACTGTAACGATACGCGCTGTGGTCGACTCGATTGTGCGACGCTGAATTCGAGAGCACTGTTGGATTCAGTGATAAGGGCGTCCATCCTTTGCTGCAATCCCTGCAGCTGTGCGCGGATATCGGCAACGCCCTCTTCCACTTTGAGCAACCACCAGTCGGCATAAGGGTCGTCGAAGCGGACGGCCTGCCATAGCGACTTCAGCCGATCTGCAAAACCGATCAATCCCATAATGGCAGGCTTGCCATCGGCTGCACGGCGGCCGCGGATCAGGCTCTGAGCCTGATAGGTCTGAATCGTCAACCAGACTTCACCCTGCAGGGCGCCTGGCACTGACTCGTTTTGATTTTCAGCTGTATTCTCGTGTGACTGTTCTGCGTCTGAATTCATTTGCGTCATTCCCTTCAAGATCAACTCTGACGTGCTATGAATCCACGAATGGGAAAATGGCACCACGGAATATCCATCCGACTGGTGCAGTGTTTTGCGTTGCTGCGATCAGATGGTTCCAGTGGAAACAGTGCAGGGAAGTAACGACGGAGATATGTCACATCACGTGTGATAACGGGCGGTCGCGCTATTTATCCATATTCAATGATGCTCGTAACTTGGCCAGCTGCTCACGCCCATAGGCTTGGTTTCGTGCTCGCTCTTCAGCCGCTTTAGTTTTCTGTTCTTCGTTTTCTGGCGGTGGTACGTGATGTGCCCGATCTTGTCTTGCCTCGGCCACCTTGATCCCGAGGTTGGGCACAAATTCGCCTTGTTGTGCCGCCTTGCACAGCGAATGCAAGAATCGCAGCTCGTCATAAACCGGCTTCATGCCTTTTTGCTCAGACTCCAGACGACCCTGAAGTTCGTCGAGCACCAACTGCCGATCATCAAGATCGATCATGGCAAGATACCTGTCCGCCAGGTGTTTCTGGTTCTCCGACAAGCGCGGCGGATAGATCAGCGCTCGCTCTGTCACCGACGGGACTGATGGATTGGATTCAGAAAATGTTTTCTCTTCATGGTTTGTATTTTGTGTAGTGGTTGTTGTAGTTGTTTTTTTATAATGACTACTACAACGACTACTGTAGTGTTCCTTAGCCTCCGCCTTTGAATTTTGGTCCTGGACGGATTGTGCTGATGCGCAGGCCCCGGACGAATTTTTCAGTTTCCCGATGGTCGCGGCGTGAAAGGTAAAATAACGACCGCTGTTGCCGTGGTTTCCGCTGGAAACTGACAATTGTTGGGCGGCCTGCAGTCGACGCTCAATAGTTGACTCCTTCCGTCCTAACGACTCGCCTTCCTGAATATCCTTATCCAGACTCTCCAACACAGCTTGCGCCACGCGCCGGACGCGGGCGTGATGATGCTCCTGGGATTGGGTAACGAATGCCATGTAGGACTCATCCAGGTACAGGGCATCGACCAGAGGCAGGGGTTCATCGTGAAGACTGTAGACATTGCCGGTGAAACGGCCGCTTTTTTGACGCACTCTGGCACACAGCGTTAGCCAACGCGTCAAGCGCAGAATGGCAATAGCACGAGAGACAGTGGAGGTTGAGGAAACGTTAGTTTTAGCCGCAATGGTATCGTAATCGGGAAACGCCGTTCGTCCTCCAGTCTCTCTGGCATGGAGCATGATAACCATCCATACCAGTTTATCGACGGGTTCCAACACCGGGTCCTGGATGACCATGGCCGGCACGGCCTGATGCCAATTCCCCATGAACAACATGGCATCCGGTAACGATGGATCACTCTGGGCACGAACCTTGGCAACAGTTGCCTTGATTAAAGCGTCGAGAGCAACAGTTTCTGGTCGCAGCGCATCCGCATCATGGGCCATTCTCGACAACCCGCCCGGACGTCGCGGCACTGCTTCCCTCACCGTAGGTTTCCCAACGCTGCACCAGCGCCCAAATCGATCGCAATCCAATGCCTGTCTGTTGCTGTAGGTCGAGATAGTCCTCTGCAGTTAATGTGGATTTGTCATCCGCCTGAACCTTATCCTGCCAGGCATACCAGAGCGCGTGGGTATCGGTTTCATTCAGTTCGGGAGGCCGGCCCACGGCCGGCGCCAGCGTCAACAATCGGCGCCATCGCGTGTACTCCCGAGAACTCACACCAAACAGCTGCTGCATCATCTCTAACGGTGCGTCCGCGACCAGCAATGTTCGCTGGAGATCCTCAGATTCCCGCTGATGACGCAGGTGATCGAGCATCGGCCAAAAAACATCACGATTGAGACCAATCTGCAGACAGTGCACACGCAGTGCATCGGCCCGATAGAGATCGGCCAGATTCATCTCTTTCAGGGCGTCCAGTTCTTTGGGGCCAAAGTTCATGGCGCGCAATGCCTGCTGATCCCCCTCTGCCAGACATCGCATGGCGTACAACAGCACGGCGGTGGTGAGGTCGGCTTCCTTATTGGACGACATCGCTTTCACCTCCTTGTTGCGCCCAAAGCTCGACCCCAGTATCGAAGGCTAACCGTTTAATGCTCCGGTAGGACTCCATCATTTGCAGCAAACGCTGCCAGTCTGGCGGGTTCAATTGCTGCCAGAGCTGGCTGTTGAGATGGCCGGGATCAGGCGTCCAGACACTGCCAAAGAGCAGACCGGCATCATGGGATGCCAAGGCCTGGTATAGGGACGAGTCTTTATCCAGGTAGGCCAGGACAATGTCCGTGGGAGCGACGGTCAACTCTGAGCTCGCAGCCAACTGCCACCAGAGTGCGGACACTAAATCCAGCATGTCCTGGTCAAGGGATTCCCGCAGCTCCGGTGAAGGCACATCAATCAGCAGAAAGCCCAAGCCCTGATCCGGCAGATGAATGACTGTCTCGTGCAGTCCGTGGGATGTCGCCAGGGTTACTGCGCAGTCCCACAACTGGCTCCGCAAAACCTCAAGATTTCTTTGCTGACCACCTTTTTGGGAATTCGGCGCAGAGGTCAACTCAGCCGGCATGTTCGGTTGGTCTTTGCTTTTGTCATGACCACTCGCCGGTGAATCGATGTCAGCGGGCTGCTTTTCCAATGTCGTCGTATTCGATGGCGGCCCACTATCAGAATGCTCCGGGTGTTCCGGGTCCCTGTCCGCCCCCGGCTCTGTAACCTCTTCGGTATGAGCGGGAAGGCTGAATGCGCGGCCCGATAGTTGTGCCTCCATCTCCAGATGAATCACCTGGCGATTCAGTTCGGACTCCACGGCGATCTCATTTTCCAATGCATCGCGCAGTGGCTGAATGTCCCATTCGGCGCCATCATAACGGCGACACAACTCGGCAAAGATCGCATCGAAGACGGTGTTATCCCCCAATTGGCGACGATCCCAGATCGCTCGGGCAGCGCGTTCAAGGGCTCGGATCTTTTCCACCTGTGGTCGACCCAATCCGGCAGCTAAGGCTTTTGGCATCAATGGCCACAAGGTCTCAACGGCATATCCCATTTTGGAAATCATGCTGTGGCTGAGCCCGAAACCTCGCTCTCTGAACAGCTCTTCCAGTTGGCGCTGAGACAGGCTCTCAACCTCCATCTCGCTTTCGAGGAGAGACTTTGCTTCGAATACGGCCAACGCTTTATCGATGAAAGGCAAACCGCCGCGCAATTCGTTTTCCCGGAGGTGGGCAAAAAGTACATTGGACTCCTGCGACCAGGGCTTGACGACGCAATCGATCCAGCGAAATCGCTCATCGCCGGTTTCGTCCAAAAGCTCCTTCAGTATCCTCAGCCGTGTATTGCCGCCACTGTGGAGCACATAATCAGCAGCCCCCGGCTCCTGTGATAGCACCAATGGTTGATCCAGGCCTTCAGCCTGGATCGACGCCTTTATTCGATCGTATTCCGGGTTCTGCTGCCGGCGGGGATTGCGGGAGTAATGGTGGATACGAGTGACGTCTACACGGGTGATCTCGTGGACGGATGGCGATCTCTCAGGCGTCATCGTTACCACCTGCTTCTTGTGCACCCGATTCAGGCACGACGCCGTAGAAAATCTCTGGATGTCGAACCATGCTCGCCCGAGGCACAGGCTCCAGTCGACCATCCGAAAGGTCCGCCACAGTACGTGTGTAATGCTCGATTTGCGTCGCCATCAATGGACTGGCATATCGATGCTGGCCGGCAATCTGATACAAGTAGGAGACTGAGTCGCCACACGCCGCAGCGACGTCGGCCCGCTCCCGCTTGGTTGCCACTTTGAGAAAGTCCTTTAGCTCCATGCGTAAAAACATTAGCACCGTGCGAATCATCGGGCAACGACAAGCACCACGTTTTTGCTTAGCATCCTGCTAAATTATCTGCTAAAGTATTTCGCATGACGCTAAAACTTAACCAGATCCGGCTCCACAATCTTGAGGTTTTGATTGCCGAAGCGGGGTCAGCTGCCAAGTTGGCGCGCGCGGCTGGGACCAATAGCTCCTACCTCAGCCAGGTGCGCAACCAGCTGCCAACCAAAAAAGGAACGCCCCGCTCTATCGGAGATGAGCTGGCGGAAAAACTGGAAAAGGCTATGAATAAAGACCAAGGATGGATGGATACCCCCCATGCGGACGGGGCAAGACAAGAGGAACACAACGCCCACGACGGCCCGGATTTGCGCAGTCTCCACCCGCTGATATCCTGGGTCCAAGCGGGAAACTGGTATGAGATTTCTGAAAGTTTCGTACCGGCCTACGGTTCAGAACTTTTACCCTGCCCGGTGTGTTGTAGTCCTGAATCCTTTGTACTTAGGGTTCGCGGCAGCAGTATGGAACCCAAATTTCATGAGGGCGACCTGATTTTTGTTGACCCCAATGTTTCACCTGACCACGGAAAGTACGTGGTTGTTCGACTCGATGAATCCAATGAAGCCACGTTCAAGCAGTTAATTATTGAAGAGGGCAAGCAGTACCTGAAGGCACTCAACCCTGACTGGCCGAATCGCATTATCGAAGTGGATGAAGAAGCGACAATCTGTGGAGTCATTGTCTTCAAGGGGGAGGTGGTCTGAGTTTTCCCAGCGGACCCAGAGACACGAGCAACAATAATTTCGAGTGATCGCATGCAGCGCAAATATGGTGAATGACGCTGTCACGGCAACACTCCTAAGTCCGTCACCCCACCCTGATGCAGTAATTGTTTATCACATTGCTAAACATTCTCTTTTGCCAAAATGATTTGCACGGTGCTAACGTTTAGTTTTTGGCAAGCCTAAGACTCTGACACGTGCGGTCCGGAGCGAGAGTGAGAAGCAATGGATGACGGACACCCTACTCGACCAAGAAAGACTTTAATCAATCGAAAAACATTACTGGCTATGATTCCGCTTTCAGATCGCGCCATCTTCAATATGGAGAAACGAGGCGACTTTCCGCGCAGAATCGTGCTGACAAGCCGCAATGTCGCCTGGGACTTGGCCGAGGTGGAAAAGTGGATCGAATCGCGCAAAGAGTCTGAAGATCAACCTATCCGGCCAGGAATCCCCATTAACGTTTCACGCTAGTCCACTCGTCAATCATGTCAGCCCAGTCTTGCAACATCGCCGCCCGTTGCTCCCGGTATTCGGCTTTATTGTAAATTGCCCTTACTCCTTTCTGCTCATGGGCAAGACACTTTTCAATCCAATCAGTGTTGTAGCCTGCTTCATGCAATAAGGTGCTGGCTGTGCGACGCAGATCGTGCGGACCAAATTTACCAAGCTGTTCACCATCCTTTTGTGCAGCCTGATACGTCAGGGCAAGAACGCGATTCAAAGTCGCTGCACTCATAGGCAAGTCGGAATCATACCGCGAGGGAAGCACGAATTCAGAGCCACCGGCAAAGGTCTTCAGTGCGATAAAGATATCCAGTGCCTGGCGAGACAGAAACACCAAATGTGGATTTCGTCGCTTCATACGCTGTTTCGGGATCGTCCAGAGTGCCTCGCTAAAATTGATCTCTTCCCAGGTGGCGTTGGACAACTCGGATTTTCTGACCATGGTCAATAACAGCAGCTTGATTGCGGCTCTATATTGCGGCGAGGTCCCGATTCGATCCATGTACCGATACATCAGACCAATTTCGGCAGGACTCAGGGCGCGGTCTCGGGGTTCGAATCTGGCGATACTGTTGGGGCGAACCATTTCAGCGGGGTTTTCAACTTTCTGTCCGCGTTCGATCGCCCACCGATAAACCTGTAATACCACTTCTCGGGCGTGGACGGCTGTTGCTGGCGCTCCTCTTTCCACGATGGCATCGGTCACTGCCCGGAGATCCTCATGTGTGATCTCAGATAATTTCTGATTGCCGAAGCGCTTTTTCAACTCACGATTGTAGACCGATTTACGCATGTCGCGTGTCGAGTCAGCCATCTGATAGCCGCGCAACCATTTTTCAGCCCATGCCCCGAATGTTTCGGCATCCTTCACGCGCGATTTGTCGCGCGCTTTCTCTCTGGCCGGGGATTTGCCGGCTGCAATCATTTTCTTTGCTTCGCTCAGCAGTTCCCGCGCTTCCGCCAGTGTGATACCGCCACTGCCATATCGACCGATGGTCAACGTCTCCTGACGGCCGCTGATGGAGTAGTTATGTCTAAAAGAGATTGTCCCTGCCGGTGTGACTGCTACGTAAAGGCCGTCTCGGTCGTTGACCTTGTAGAGCTTGTCTTGAGGTTTCAGGTTGCGAAGCTTGGTATCGGTCAGCATGGCTAATCCTCCTTTTCTCGTCCTTAATACCATGATCAAACATGCCGTATTTTTCGCCTATATTTCCTTTAATATCAGCATGTTAGTGATTTTCGATACCATGACTACTCCAAAATTCATGGCATGGTATTTCTTTGAGGTCGCGGTATCAGCTCGAACAATACCATCAAAAATACCATGAAAAAAGTTTGCTTGAGGGTGCTAGGGAGTGCCTGACATTGCCAGGAAAAATAAAGAAAAACCCATTGATATCAATGGGTTAATAGAGGTTTACTGCTTGTGAATGCCAGCCAGTGCCAGACGTGGAATCATTCCCACTCGATAGTGGCAGGCGGTTTGCCGGAAATGTCGTAGACCACCCGTGAAATACCGGCAGTTTCATTAATGATGCGGCGTGAAACCAGATCCAGAAAATCGTATGGCAAGTTAGCCCAGCGTGCGGTCATAAAGTCGATCGTTTCCACGGCACGCAGTGACACAACATAATCATAACGGCGGCCATCACCCATTACACCGACGGATTTCACCGGCAGAAAGACAGCAAATGCCTGACTGGTTTTGTCATATAGGTCGTGTTTGCGTAATTCTGCGATGAAGATTTGATCGGCTTTGCGTAATAAGTCGGCGAATTCTTTTTTCACTTCACCCAGAATTCTGACGCCAAGACCCGGGCCAGGGAAAGGGTGACGATAAACCATGTCTGAAGGTAAACCGAGTTCGACGCCGAGTTTACGGACTTCGTCTTTAAATAATTCGCGTAATGGTTCGACCAGTTTGAGTTTCATGTGCTCAGGCAATCCACCGACGTTATGGTGTGTTTTGATCACATGCGCTTTACCGGTTTTTGCGGCGGCAGACTCGATTACATCCGGGTAAATCGTGCCTTGGGCCAGCCATTTGACGTTTTTCAGTTTGGCGGCTTCTTCATCAAAAATGTCGACAAACTTATTGCCGATGATTTTGCGTTTTTGTTCCGGATCATCGATGCCTTCCAAAGCGTTGAGGAAACGATCTTCGGCATCAGCGCGGATCACACGAATGCCCATGTGTTTGGCAAACATGGCCATGACCTGATCGCCTTCGTTTTGACGCAGCAGACCGTTATCAACAAAGACACAGGTCAGTTGATCACCAATCGCTTTATGCAGTAATGCTGCTACAACCGAGGAGTCAACACCACCTGACAAACCCAATAACACTTCGTCATCGCCCACTTGTTCGCGAATGGCAGCAATACTGTCTTCGATGATATTGGCAGAGGTCCACAAGGTTTCACAGCCACAGATATCAATCAGGAAACGCTCAATCATGCGTTGTCCCTGGGTGGTGTGGGTGACCTCTGGGTGAAACTGTACACCGTAGAACCGACGCGATTCATTCGCCATACCGGCAATTGGCGCGCTATCTGTACTTGCTATCACCTTAAAGCCTTCCGGCAAACTGGCAACGCGATCACCATGGCTCATCCACACATCCAGCATGCCCCAGCCTTCGGTTGTCGTATGATCTTCAATCTCACGGAGCAGTTCGGAATGGCCACGCGCGCGAATACGGGCATAACCAAATTCGCGATGAGCGGATGATTCCACCTGTCCGCCCAATTGTTGTGCCATGGTTTGCATGCCGTAGCAGATGCCTAAAACTGGCAGTCCCAGTTCAAAAACACATTGTGGCGCACTCGGCGCAGCGTCACCAATGGTGGAGTCGGGGCCGCCAGAAAGAATGATGCCCCTGGGATTAAACGCACGAATTTCCGCTTCAGACATTTCCGGGTTGCGTAACTCACAATAAACGCCCGCTTCGCGAATGCGGCGGGCGATTAATTGCGTGTATTGCGAACCAAAATCCAGGATGAGGATGCGGTGATCGTGAATATTGCTGCTCATTGGGGTCTCTTTAATCGGCAAAATACGGCAATCAGATGCCGGGAATGATTAGCTAATCCGGTAATTCGGGGCTTCTTTAGTAATAGTGACATCGTGGACGTGGCTTTCACTCATGCCGGCAGAGGTCACTCTGACAAATTCAGGTTTGGTTCGCATTTCTTCAATGGTACGGCTACCGGTATAGCCCATACTGGCGCGCAGGCCCCCCATCAATTGATGAATTAACGGGCTTAGATTGCCTTTGAATGGCACTCTGCCTTCAATACCTTCTGGAACCAGTTTGTCGGCATCGCTGGACTCCTGAAAGTAACGGTCACTGGAACCTTGTTTTTGCGACATCGCACCCATTGAGCCCATGCCACGATAAGATTTGTATGCGCGGCCCTGATAAAGCTCGACTTCCCCTGGCGCTTCTTCGGTACCGGCAAACATACCGCCAACCATAATGGCCTGTGCGCCAGCGACAATGGCCTTGGCAATATCACCCGAAAAGCGCACGCCACCATCAGCAATCAGCGGCACGCCAGTACCGGCCAGAGCAGCAGCAACGTTACTGATAGCAGATATTTGCGGCACACCAACACCAGCCACGATGCGCGTTGTACAAATCGAGCCTGGTCCAATACCAACCTTGACGGCATCGGCACCGGCATCAGCTAACGCTTTAGCCGCTTCTGCCGTGGCAATATTGCCACCAATAACCTGTAATTCCGGGTAATGTTGTTTGACCCATTTGACCATATCCAACACCCCTTGGGAGTGCCCGTGCGCCGTATCGACGACGATGACATCAACGCCCGCAGCAGCTAAAGCCGCAACCCGTGTTTGACTTTCAGCGCCAATACCCACCGCGGCCCCGACGCGTAAACGCTCCTGAGCATCTTTCGATGCGAGGGGATTATCGGTTTGTTTTTGAATATCTTTGACTGTGATCATGCCCTGAAGATGGAAGTTGTTATCGACAACCAACACCTTTTCGATGCGATTACTATGCAATAGGTGCAGGACTTCTTCGCGACTGGCGTCTTCACCAACCGTCACCAGTTTGTCTTTGCCGGTCATGATTTCTGAAACAGGGCTATCGAAGTGGGTTTCAAATCGCAGATCACGGCTGGTAACGATACCGACCAGATCATCGCCGTCCACAACTGGCACACCGGAAATGCTGTGCGCACGGGTCAGGGCAACAACCTCACCAATCGTTGTGGTGGGGCTGACGGTAATTGGATCACGCACAACGCCACTCTCAAACTTTTTCACACGACGCACTTCTTCAGTTTGTTGTTCAATGGTCATGTTTTTGTGCAAAATACCCATACCACCTTCCTGTGCCATAGCAATGGCCAGCCGGCTTTCGGTCACGGTATCCATGGCAGCGGACAATAATGGGATGTTCAAACTGATTTCACGGGTCAGCTGTGTGGTCAAACTCACTTCACGTGGTAACACGTTGGAGTAGGCAGGCAGGAGCAGCACGTCGTCAAATGTCAGGGCTTCTTGCGCAATTCTCATCGGGTGGATTCCTGATTTTCCTGTAATATGATCGGCTAATTATATCAGTAACAGGAAGATTTATGGCAGCACCTGTCACATCTGATTCAAGCTCGAAACTCGCCAAGCGTCAGGTTACGGATATCTATGGGGTGTCGCGATTGGTGCGTGAGACCCGACAACTCCTGGATGGCAGCTTCCCATTGCTTTGGGTTGAGGGCGAAATTTCTAATCTGGCCATGCCTGGATCCGGACATCTCTACTTTACGCTTAAAGATGAGGCAGCGCAGGTGCGTTGCGCAATGTTTCGCGGCCGCAATCAATACCTCCGGTTGACGCCTGAAAACGGCATGCAGGTGTTATTGCGGGTTCGCGTTACGTTGTATGAAGGACGCGGCGAGTTTCAGCTCATCGTTGAACACATGGAGTCTGCGGGCAGTGGTGCGCTGCAGCGGGCATACGAAGCGCTAAAAGCTCGGTTAGGGCTGGCCGGCCTGTTTGATACTGCACATAAAAAAACCTTACCGTCTGCGCCAACGGTTATCGGTATCGTTTCCTCGCCGGATGGGGCGGCTGTGCACGATATTTTGAGTGTATTAAAACGTCGCTTTCCGGCGGTAAACGTGATTATTTATCCCACTGCAGTTCAGGGTGAAACTGCGCCATCACAGATTAAGGCGGCGATTGAACTGGCTGCGAGTCGAAAAGAGTGTGAGGTATTGATTGTGGGGCGGGGCGGTGGCTCATTGGAAGACTTATGGGCATTTAATGATGAAAAAGTAGCACAAGCGATTTTTGCTTGTCAGATACCAGTTATCAGCGCGGTAGGACATGAGGTCGATTTTACCATTGCGGATTTCGTCGCTGATGTGCGTGCACCCACACCTTCTGCGGCGGCAGAAATGGCCGTACCCGATATGACTGATCTGCTTAGAAGTTTAGCGCAGACCCAAAACCGACTGTCGTTGACGATCAAGCGGAGGTTGCAGCAGCAAAACCACTATTTGCATTATCTCAGACAGCGGCTGCCGCATCCTCGACATGCATTACGCAGCCAACAGGAATTACTTCAGCGATTGTGCTACCAGTTGCAAAGCACCATGCAACGTCGCCTGCAGTCCGCCTATCAGCGGACCGATTTTTTGCAGGCCAGAATACTGCATCCACAGGCAAAAATTGCGTTTCAACGCCAGAAACTGCTGGGGCTGGAGAAACAATTGAATGCGCATTGGCAGCATCATATTCAGTCAGTGAGCCAGCGATTGCAGCGATCTCAACAACAAGTGGGTGCGTTACAGGGCCGATTACATAAAACATTGCATCAGCAGTTGCAATCGCGTCGTCAGTCACTCACTCAGCAGGCACGAACGTTGTCAGCAGTCAGTCCGCTGAATACCCTGGATCGTGGTTACAGTATTACCAGTTGTGATGACGGTCGTGTGGTGACAAACAGCGCGCAGGTCACCACGGGCGATGCGGTCTCGATTCGTCTGCATCAGGGGGTATTGCAGTGCAAGGTGATGGGGAAGCGCTAAACCAAACAGTTATGGGGACAGGTTATTTTGTAAAAAAATATCCAACTCATTGAAATTGAGTGGTTTGGTTAAATAGGCATCAAACAAGCCGCTGGCACGTTGTTGTTCATGCGGCATGGCAGCGGCGGTGATGGCAACAATAGGGACGGGTTTCATCCCCGGCATTTGCCGAATCTGACGGGTTGCTTCCAAGCCATTCATGCCAGGTAAATTAATATCAATCAAAATTAATTCTGGTTTTAGTGTGGTAATTGCCTGTAATGCCGTTTCGGCAGTTTTACAGCTATGCATGACACAGTGTGAATGCTGGCGGAAATACGCTTGCATGAGTTGTATATTGGCCGGGTTATCTTCGACATACAGTACGGTCATGGTTTTGCCACCAGGCACAGACTGACTTGACTGGATTTCTGGCAAGGATTCAGTGTCGACAGGCGCTGGTGACGGCGTCATCTTGGTTTGCATCAATGCCAAATCAAGCCAAAAGCGACTGCCTTCACCTTCGCGGCTATCAAACCCAATACGCCCTTGCATAGCCTCAATCAGACGTTGGGTTACTACCAGTCCAACACCGCTACCTTCAATGCCGGAGGCATCCTGACCAAGCCGATCAAATGCAGTAAATAAACGTGTTTGAAGCTGTTTTGGAATGCCTATCCCGGTATCGGTAATGGTGATTCGCAAGATCTGGTTGTCTGAGAGTTCATCCAGACTGATACTGACCATGCCCTGTGGCCGGTTGTATTTAATCGCGTTGCTGAGCAGATTAATCATCACCTGTTTCAGCCGGGTTGCATCCGCCTTGACCCAATGATTAGTCGCGGGCGGGATATCAATTTGGATGCTGTTGTCATGCGCCAACGTTTGCAAAAAAGGCAAACAGTCCTCAATCACCTGACTGACATTCACGGGCACCAGAGTAACATCAAGATTGCCGGACTCGATGCGCGACAATTCCAGAACATCATTGATCAATTTGGCAAGATGCGAACCGCTTTGCAAAATAATATCAAGGTGGCTGCTTTGCTCTGCTGAAAGTTGATTCTGGATATCCATTTTTAGCAGTTGGGCAAAGCCCATGATGGCATTTAATGGCGTTCTCAGCTCATGACTCATGGCCGAGAGAAATTCTGACTTGGCCTGATTGGCTTTTTCTGCTTCCTCCTTGGCGGTAATCAAAGCTTGATGTTCCGCCTGTCGCAAAGAGATATCGCGAGCGATACCGGTAAAAAAGTATTGTGACTCCCATTGATAGGCACTGAGTGTCAGCTCAATCGGGATTGTCTGACCACTCTTATGCAACGCCTCAACTTGCACTGCTGAACCAATCACGTTTGATTCGCCATGTTGCAGAAAACGCAGCATTCCCTGTTCATGTTGATGACGAAAAGTCGCCGGCATTAACATGGTGATGTTTTTGCCAATGACATCATCAGGTTGATAGCCAAACAAAGTGGATGCGGCTTGATTAAAATGGCTAATTTTGCCACTGGCATCGATCGTGATGACGCCGTCCTGAGTATTATCCAGTACGGTTTTTAATCGTTCTCCTTCACGTTTGGCATAATTTTCGAGTGTTTTTCGATGTTGTAATTCCTGCGCCAGCGCCGCAGTTTTTTCGGCCACCTGACTTTTCAGAAGTAAACTGTGACGGCGTTTTAGATGAAAACCGAGTAAGGCCATGATGGCGATCAGAGCTAATAACAGCAAGCCCCATTGCCAAGCGGTCACATCCCTTTCTGAGGGCGGCTCATACAGAAATCCAGCCAGCGGCTGGCTATTATTCACGACGCCTTGTTTTTGATAATAATCTGCGATGGCCTGCCATCGAGCCAGTGTCATATGACCAATCTCCACCATAGGATAAAGGCTGAGAGATTTTAATGCGTTCGCTTCGTAGTAGAGGTGGGCACGTGTCTTCTGTTGCGTGTTGTAATTACGCAGGATAGTGTCAATAACGGCGTCAGGATAGTTCAGGGCATCTTCCCAGCCTTGCAGTGTTGCCCGATGAAAAGCAGCGACGATTTCTGGCGACTCACGTAAAAACTGCTCACTGGTAAACAGAATATCGCTGTAAAAATTAATATCAAAGTCATGGGGGGAGATAGCCCGATAAGCGATATTCCGCTGTTCCAGATAATAAGGTTCGTTGGAAACATAAGCTGGCAAAATATCTATCTCCCCGGCAATAAGGCGTTGCAGATCGTTTGGTTGGCGTGGCACAAAGTTAATTTTCGTGGTGTCGATATTCTGCTGCCAGAGGATGGCTGACAAATCATCTACCGAGGAATGTCGCGTGACGGTTTTGCCAATAAAGTCGGTGGGTTCTTCAATTGAACTCTCAGCGAGCACCAGCCAGGTATAAGGACTGCGTTGGAAAATGGCAGCTAGCGCCACAAAAGGGCGTCCGTTAAGGCGTTCGACAACCAGCCCGGCACCAGAAAAACCAAACTCAACTTCACCGCTTTCTACTTCATCATGAGGCGGTTCCCAAGCGGTTTCGATAGTGACATTCAGCCCGGCATCACGATAGTAACCCGCTTCGATGGCAGCGTATATGCCAGCAAACTGAAATTGATGAAGCCAGTGCAGTTTGACGGTCACCGGTGTCAGCGTTCGACTTTCCTCGACTGCCAGCAAAGAGCCTGGCAAGACAAGCAACAGACACAACAGAAAGCGGCGGTAACAGGACATCCATCATCCCTAAAGGGCAATTGGGCTTATCATACCCTGAATTAAACGTATTTAAAGCCTGAACTCGCGACCCAGATAAACATTGAGGACTTGTTCATTTTTTAATATCTCTGCCGGGGTCCCTCTGGCAATGACTTCCCCTTCGTTAAAGATATAGGCGCGCTGACAGACGCTCAGCGTTTCTCGGACATTGTGGTCGGTAATCAGGATGCCGATACCGCGTGCGGCCAGATCTTTAATGATGCCTTGAATGTCGAGTACAGAAATCGGATCGACACCGGCAAAAGGCTCATCAAGTAAAATAAAATCAGGCTCGGTTGCCAAGGCGCGGGCAATTTCGACACGCCGTCGTTCGCCGCCGGACAAGGCCATACCCAGCGCGTCACGAATGGGTTCAATATGAAAATCACTCAGCAGACGATCAAGCAGAGACGAAGCCGCGTCGGCAGTGAGATCCTGCCGTGTTTCGATAATGGCTCGCAGGTTCTGTTCTACCGTTAGTTTACGAAATACCGATGCCTCCTGGGGTAGATAGCCGATACCGCGCTGGGCGCGCAGATGCATGGGCTCACGAGTGACTTCCTGTTGGTCCAGAAAGATATGCCCCCGATCTACGGGGACTAAGCCGACGATCATATAAAAACTGGTGGTTTTGCCCGCGCCATTGGGTCCCAATAAGCCGACTATCTCGCCGCTGTTAACTTCTAGCGAAATCTGTTTGACGACCTGACGAGAGCCATACTGTTTGGCAAGGTGCTGTGCAGCAAGTTTACGCATTGAAGTTAGGGCGCATCCTGCAGATAACGTGCATTTACCCAGCCGATGGTTGGTTCGCCATCGACCATGCCTTTGACCTGTGCCCATTGTTGCTGACGTGTCAGAACTAGCACCTCGGTATTGGCAGCAAAAGTGGCAATCCGTTCGTATTGTGTCCCTGGTCCCGTGCGAATATTCAATACGGTGGAGACAACACCAGTCGGGTAGGAAGTATCTCCGGTTTGTGACGGCGCCTGAATAGTTTCGGCTGGCACTGCGGGCTCGGCAGCGGGTGCTTGCTGACGTTGTCCTGGAGGCTGAATAGTGACGTGTACACGGCCACTGCTCCGGCTTTCGCCATCAATATCAACAGAGCGTGAATTGGCAAAAACCACATTACGGGCAATATCGTATTCGATTTGATTGCCTTTAAATTCATCCCCGTTCTGCCAGACGTAACCTTCACCAATCAAGTAAATTTTTTGATCACCAGCGAAATAATCCATGCGTAATGCTTTGGCACGAACGGGTTCTTCACCGGGTTTATGGACTTGTTTATAAGTGGCCAGTTTTCCTTCGGCAACGGCTTTTTTCAGTTGTTTATTCTCATCGTAATAAAAGGTGATGATATCGCCTTCAATACGCAAAGTGCCTTGAGTCAGGATCGCATCACCTTTGTACTGGGCGACACCCGACGCGTCGTCCATCTGGGCATGATCCGCTTCGATATTGATTGGCTCATCTCTATCACTTGGTAATGCCCAAGCCACGATTGGCAGCCAGAAAAGAAGCAGGCTAGTTAGTTGCAGGCGCATCATATTGTCCTCTTACCCTTGAATGCAAATTGATGGTTTCTTCCTGTAAAGCGGCATGAAAGCCAACCGCATGCGTGTCCCCATTGGGTGACCGCATCACAACCGGACGATCGGTATAGGCCGTATTATTGACGGTGTCCAGATGCATCAGATCGGTCAACAATTGTATCGAAGGCTGATCCTTGTTGGTGATAATAACATTCCCGGTCAGCACAATGTGTTCTCCCTTACCAGTGGTATCGGCCATATCGGCTTGCATAATCCAATCATCTTTTTGTTGATGCATGATCAGGCCTTCCGGTTTGATGATTTGTGTCCGATCGCCATCAGGATAATGGGCTGCTTCTCGACCTTCGATAATCCGTTGCGGATAGCCATTGGTATCCATCACCGTCATGACGAAATCGGTCATTGCGTAATCGCTGCTTCGTTCGTCGCTGACTGGATTGGTGTTGCGCGTGGTTGGTTCAGGTTCACTGGCCAGCAAAAGCCATAGACTCACCACTACCGCAACAAGCAGCCCGAGACGGGTCAGTCTGGACAGATTAAAGATGGCGTTCAAATTGATCCTGCAGGGTACCCTGCGCTTCCATAATGAGTTCACAGACCTCACGTGCAGCACCTTGGCCACCGCAAGATGGCGTAATCCAATGCGCATGTTGTTTGGTACGCGCATCTGCATCCTGCACTGCAATCGAAAGCCCAGCTCGACTCATGATCGACAAATCGACCCAGTCGTCGCCCACATAAGCACACTGCTCGGGATTGATGCCCAGTTTGGCGGTCAATTCTTCAAAAGCCGGTAACTTGACCTTTTGTCCCTGATAGACGTGGTTGATACCCAGGTTTTGCATACGATGCTCCACCGTCTTGGAGGTCCGGCCGGTAATAATGCCTATCTCAACCCCGGTATATTGAAGCAACCTCATGCCATGACCGTCACGCGAATGAAAGGCTTTATATTCCTGACCATCGTCACCGATAATGATGCGACCATCCGTGAGGACGCCATCAACGTCAAAAATAAGCAGTTTGATTTGTTTGGCTCTCGCCAGAATGTCTTGCATGATGATTCCTGTTTTAGACGACGCCAGCACGCAGCAAGTCGTGCATATTTAGCGCGCCAACCAGTTTTTGCTGCTGATCGACAATGAGCAGCGCGTTAATTTTGTATTGATCCATTATCGCCAAGGCCTCTGCGGCAAGCATATCCGGCTGGCCGGTTTTACAGTTTCGGGTCAGATGGTCTGCCAGCAAAGCGGTATGCACATTAACGGTTTGAGATAATACCCGGCGTAGGTCACCGTCCGTGAAAATGCCACACAATTGACCCTGTGCGTTAGTCACTGCCGTCATGCCCAGACTTTTATTGCTCATCTCCAGCAGGGCTTCACTTAGTCCGGCCGATTCCTGGACCTGCGGAATAGCCTGACCTGTATGCATAATATCACTGACGCGGAGTAATAAACGCCGACCCAAATGGCCACCGGGGTGAGACAAAGCAAAATCATCAGCGGTAAAACCACGCGCTTCCAGTAAAGCAATCGCAAGTGCATCGCCCATGACTAACGTTGCCGTGGTACTGGCGGTGGGTGCCAAACCAAGCGGACAGGCTTCTTTGTCAACGCTGACATCTAAATGTGCACTGGCGCATCGGGCAAGCGTGGATTGTGGCCGACCAGTAAGCGCAATCAGAGGGATATTAAGTCGTTTAATAATGGGGAGAATCGTCAAAATTTCGCTGGTTTCGCCCGAGTTTGAGAGCGCAACGACCACATCTTTGTTAGTAATCATACCCAGATCACCATGACTGGCTTCGCCCGGATGCACAAAAAAAGCGGGGCTGCCAGTGCTGGCAAAGGTCGCCGCCAGCTTGCCGCCGATATGACCGGATTTGCCCATGCCAATAACGACAATGCGCCCCTCGCATTGCAATAAAAACTGACAAGCCTTTACAAAAGTGGCATCAATTCGCGACCGCAAAGCACTGACTGCATCCAGTTCGGTATCGATCACCGCGGTTGCCAGTGAAATCAGTTTGTCATTGCTTAGCGTCATGTTTTTTCTTGGTGGTGAATCCCGGCCATCAGTATAAACATCTAAGGCGAGAATCGCAGTGGTTATAGCGTATTTTTATCGAGAACAGGTAAAAAAAAGCCGGCGTAAAACCGGCTTTTCAAATCTGGCATGACCTATGGGTTACAGGTCATCAAACAAATCAAAGTCATCATCGGTTGTTGGTGGGTTGCCGTCATGAACCAGATATTGACGGCGCTGCAGATAGGCATCCCGAATATAAGCGTATTCATCGTCAGACGCTTCAGAAACAATCTTGCTGGCTTTTAGTAAATTGGCACGCGTATCAATGACTCGTAAGCCGGCCAAGGCCAATCGGGCATCATCGCCTTCAACATACATGACCGGATCCGTAAACATATCACCAACCAGACCAAAGCTATCGCGCACGGTACGCGGGCCAAAGAAAGGTAAGACGACGTAAGCGCCCGGTTCAACGCCCCAAACGCCTAGGGTCTGACCAAAGTCCTCATTATTTTTCTTGTGTCCAGCATGGCCTGCGACATCGAAAATACCGAATACGCCAACGGTGGTATTGAGTGCAAAACGACCCGTATCGTGGGCGGCCTGCTCAAACTTGCCTTGCAGTAAATCGTTGATGATGACCGTAATTTCGTTGAGGTTACTAAAGAAATTACTGACACCCCAGCTGATCGGATCAGGGACCACCGCGTCATAGCCTTGCGCAACCGGCTTAATAACTGCTTTATCCAGCGTGTCATTAAATTTGTACATGGCCCGGTTGTAGCTCTCGTAGGGATCCTGTGGATTATTGCTGGTGCTGGCACAACCTGTCATTAGCGCCAGTAAAGCGATAAAACCAAAGCGTCGGAATAAGTTATCGTGCGTCATGGCGCTATTTCCTGAAGTTACTTACAGAGAAATAATCTCACGCACGCTGATGGGGAATCAAGCGATCTGTCGCAAAAAAGTCATAATTCGCGTTGATTGTGGTGCTGAAACCACAGTGAAAATGCGTTTGCAAAAGGTTATACGACCTCTGTTAGGGCATTTGCTGGTGGTTCAGGCGTATTATTAAACATCTTGGACTCAAATTCGCGACTACAGGCTGTCCAGCTATTTAATCCGGCGAAATAAATGCAATCGGCTTTATTCAGTGTTAATGCCTGCTGTGCTGCAAGTTGCAAATTATCATCCATCCAGCCGGTACTCCCTTGATCGATAATATCAATGGGCCCCGTCACAGGGTAAGCGGCGACGGGCAGGCCACAGGCCATGGCTTCCAAAATCACCAGACCAAAGGTGTCGGTTTTACTCGGAAATACAAAGACATCGCAGCCAGCCAGCCAGCTTGCCAGTTCTTCACCGAACTTCGCACCTGCAAAAACGACATCGGGGTAGCGTTTTTCTAGTTGTGCTTTGTCTGGTCCATCGCCGATAACCAATTTACTGCCTGGTAAATCTAAATCCAAAAAAGCCTCAATATTTTTTTCCACCGCCACACGGCCCATATTGACAAAAATCGGCTTCGGCAAGTCCAGTGTTACTGGGTTTTCAGGTTGAAAAACCTGGGTATCGACACCGCGTCCCCACACTTCAACCTTATCAAAACCATGTGACTGCAAACGTGTCTGCTGCGATTTAGTTGGCACCAGAGTACGCTCTGCAGGTTGATGAAAGCGTCTTAAAAAAGCATAGCTCCAACTCAGTGGAATAGGTGCACGCAACCGTAAATATTCCGGAAACTGAGTGTGGTAAGAGGTGGTAAAGCGGACATGATGGCGTAAACACCAGCGCCGAGCGGCTTGGCCTAACGGTCCTTCAGTTGCGATATGAATCGCGTTGGCCTGCTTGTCGCGCAAAATTCTCGCCAACTTTCTATAAGGTAAAATAGCTAAACGAATACTGGGATAAGAAGGACAGGGCACTGTTTTAAAGCGTTGCGGGGTGATCATGGTGACATCATGACCAAAACTTTTCAGATAATCGCGCGTTTTCCCCAAGGTCCGGACCACGCCATTGACTTGCGGCTCCCAAGCGTCAGTGACAATAATAATTTTCATCAGGCCGCCTGAGCAATAGCGCTGGTTTCTGCTGCCAGTTCAGTCCATGACAAAATTTCCATACTGCCATCCGGATTCTCTACCAAAGCTGTGCAGCTCTCTACCCAGTCACCGCAGTTATAGTAATCAATGCCATGCAGTTGCGTTATTTCGGCGCGGTGAATATGTCCGCAAACGACGCCATCGACGCCTTGCCTTGCTGCTTCGTGCGCAACCGCTTCCTCAAAATTACTAATGTATTGCACGGCATTTTTGACTTTGTGTTTTAAAAACGCGGCCAGTGACCAATAGGAAAAGCCCATTTTGCGTCGCACATAGTTAACGTAGCGGTTGGCTCGTAACAGAAATTCGTAGAGGCGACTGCCAATCTTGGCCAGCATGGGCGATATTTTCACCACGCTATCAAATTCATCCCCATGCAAAATCAGGAGTTTGCGACCGGTTGCCGTGGTATGGATGGTGTCGTGTTTGATTTCGACATTGCCAAAAACCATGCCGTCATAATCACGCAAAACCTCATCATGGTTACCGGGTACATAAACCACTTTGGTATTGTGCTTTGCCTTGCCCAGCAGGGTGCGAATCACATTGTTATGTTCCTGCGGCCAAAACATTTTCTTTTTCATTTCCCAAATATCAATGATGTCGCCAACCAGATACAGGTACTCGCATTCCACGTGGTGCAGGAAGTCCAGCAACAATTCAGCGCTACAGCCCCGAAAGCCAAGGTGAATATCTGAAATCCAGACGCTGCGAACTTTTAGTTTTCGTTTTGGACTGACTTGTGATTGCATAATATGCCCCAACCTTTGTGTTGAAAGCACACTAACGAATGCATATTGCAGCGATGTGAATGTTTGGTTGCACTAATATGACCGCCAGTCGTCATCGCCGCTGACAGACAGAATGACAGGAGCCAACAGGCCATGAGTAATCCTTTGCTAAATCAAGATTTTTTACCGCCGTTTTCAGCTATCAAGCCTGAGCATGTGGAGCCGGCGCTGGATGCTGCGCTTGCCAGCGCTCGAGATTTAGTCAAAACCACTTTGCAAAATATTGACAAACCGACTTGGGAAACCTTGGTTGTGCCAATGGAAGAGCTGGACGTTATGATCGACACGGTCTGGTCACCGGTCAGCCATCTCAATTCGGTGATGAATTCTGAGGATCTCCGTAAAGCCTACAATGCTTGCTTACCTAAACTTAGTGATTTCAGTACCGAGTTAGGGCAAAACGAAGCGCTTTATCAGGCTTATAAAACGCTCCAGCAAAGTGACGAATATCATCACCTCAATGTGGCCCAGAAGAAAGTAGTTGATAATGCCGTTCGTGATTTTCGACTGTCTGGGGTGGAGCTTGATGAAGCGGATCGGCAGCGTTTTAAAACACTGTCGCAGCAGATGACCGAACGTAGTGTCAAGTTTGAAGAAAATCTGCTTGATGCCACCCATGCCTGGAAAAAACATATTACCGACGAGACGTTATTGGCCGGGCTGCCTCCCTCAACGGTGGCTATGGCCAAACAGATGGCACAGCGGGAAAATCTTGATGGCTGGTTGTTTACCCTGGATTTTCCGTCTTATATGCCGGTGATGTCTTACGCTGATAATCGTGATTTGCGCGAAGAAATGTATACCGCATTTGCAACCAAAGCCTCCGATCAAGGCCCGCATGCCGGTCAATGGGATAATTCTCAGGTCATGCAGGATATTCTTCAGTTACGGCATGAGCTAGCACAGTTGCTCGGCTTTGAAAATCACGCCGAGCGATCACTGGCCACCAAAATGGCGCAAACTCCCCAGCAAGTATTGGATTTCCTGACGGATCTGGCACAGCGCAGTAAACCGATTGCTGAGCAGGAATTTAAAGAACTTTGCGATTACGCCAAAGAAAAATCTGGTTTAATAGTATTAGAAGCCTGGGATATTACTTACTGGGCAGAAAAATTACGCCAAGAGCGTTATGCCATTTCGCAAGAAGAGGTTAAACCCTATTTTCCAGAAAATACCGTTGTCGACGGTCTGTTTGCTGTCGTCAATCGCTTGTATGGACTGCAGATAAGAGAAAACAAACAAGTGGATGTCTGGCATCCCGATGTCCGCTTTTTTGAAATTGTCGGTGATGATGGTGCGGTGCGCGCCCAGTTCTATCTTGATTTATATGCCCGTCAGCATAAACGCGGTGGCGCCTGGATGGATGAATGTAAAGTTCGTCGCCAGACCCGTCAGGGTATTCAAATCCCGGTAGCATTTTTGACCTGTAATTTCTCCGAGCCGGTCGATGGTAAGCCGGCCTTGTTTACACATGATGAGGTCACCACGTTGTTTCATGAATTTGGTCATGGCTTGCATCACATGCTGACCAAAATTGATGTCGCTGGCGTGTCTGGTATTAATGGTGTGGCGTGGGATGCCGTCGAATTGCCAAGCCAGTTTATGGAAAACTGGTGTTGGGAGCGTGAAGCCATTGATTTGATTTCGGGGCATTATGAAACAGGCGAAAAATTGCCTGATGACTTGTATCAGAAAATGATTGATGCGCGAAACTTTCAATCCGCCATGATGATGTTGCGTCAGTTAGAGTTTTCACTGTTTGATTTCCGTCTGCATTTGGAATTTGATCCAGCCAAAACGAATCAGGTCGATGCCGTATTGGCGCAGGTTCGTGATGAAGTAGCGGTTGTCAAACCACCAAGATTTAATCGATTTGCGCATAGCTTCGCCCATATTTTTGCGGGGGGCTACGCGGCGGGTTATTACAGCTATAAATGGGCCGAAGTGTTATCTGCCGACGCCTTCTCCAAGTTTGAAGAAAACGGCATTTTCGATCGTAAAACCGGCCAAGAGTTTTTGGAGTCGATTCTTGAACAAGGTGGTAGCCGTGAACCGATGGAGTTATTTATTGCATTCCGTGGGCGTGAACCACAAATTGATGCGTTACTCAGGCATTCCGGTATCGCAGCTTAAATAAAAAAGGGCCAAACGGCCCTTTTTTATTGTCTCACTAATTTAGATGGAAATCGGCTAACGGAGTTGACTATCCTTACTGCCGCGGCGGTTAAATAAGCTAGTTGCTTTGTTTTCTTTATCAACGATTTCCTGGCATTGCACACATAACCTGACGCCCGGTATCGCCTCACGCCGCGCCTGCGGGATAGGCTTATCGCACTCTTCACAATGCGTCAGACTCTCACCTTTAGGTAAACGCGACCGTGCCTGATGAATCGCATCCTCGACACTGGCATCAATTTGATCTTGTACCGCCCCATCTCGGGACCATCCTCCAGCCATAGCAACCTCCTGATGACGGTATCAAAACCCAATTTAATCATATTCGCGCTGGCGGGGGGAAATCTTCCACCAGGGTAACCACCGCGAATGCTGGAAATCATTAACGCTGGTAGTCGCCTGCGCGTTCGGGTTGATAAAGGATATCGATGATGGTGACTTTCAAGGTATCACCGCTTGGATTAGGCCACTCAATTTGATCGCCGATAGCCAGACCGAGCAAGGCGCTGCCAACTGGTGACAAAATAGACAAGGTTTGTCCACTGTCATCCATATCTTTCGGATATACGAGTGTCAGTTCAAACGATTTTTGCGTCGATTCGATAACAAACTGCACGGTCGAATTCATGGTCACAATTGTCGGCGGCACTTCTTGTGGCGAAACCAATGTGGCGCGTTCAAGCTCTTCTTCAAGATTGATAATCGCAGCATGATTGGTGTCTGGTAACGCATCGATCAATTGATAAAGCCGTTGTGAATCGATAGTCGAAATGGTGATGTCTGGTCTGGTTTGCATGGTTTACCTCGATAGGTTTGTTTATTTTTTAAAAGCAGTTTGATGACTGGCAGTGCGCTAAGCAGGGTTATCCTGTGCCGGTTCAACTGCCGCATTAGCCTGCGCATTTACAGCTAATCTGACCTTCGGGCTTCTCAGCCTGCGCAGTACAAAAAATAAAGGTAATCCGTACATGAGTATCATGGCGAATGTCATGAATATCGACACAATTTGAGGAGCATGTGATGCGTCCACCGAACCCATGTTCAGTATTTTCATCATGACGAAAAAGAAAAAACCGGCTAACAGCAGTATTGATAGCCAAGTGAGGATTTCGAGAGTAAAGCGTGCCCAAGGCCGCATCTTCAGAAAAAAAATGCCAGCAACGAGGCCCATGATCGCGACTGCGATTTGAGTCAGGGCAATGGTCGGGTACAAGTAAGTGGTAAATTGCCAATCAGATTCAGAAAAGTAACCGCTGGTTACCAGATGAGCAAACAATCCCAATGTGGCCGAAATCAGCATCAAAAAACCAATAACGATCCATGCCCATGCAATAACGCTCACGCTCGTTGGTCGTTTTTCCAAATACATCATTCATCCTACCTGAATAGCCGGTATACATTTGATAGTGTGGGGGATTAAGCAAGGTCAATAGCCAAATCAGCAAGTGCTGTCTAACCCAATGAAATAAACAAGCGGGTTTAGTTCAGACCGACTGCATAACTAATATAAGCTATCCCTAACAGAATCGGAATAGCATGAAGCCAATACCATCGTGCTGCCGCATCGGCAAAATACAAAGCACTAGTCAAAACGATGATCACCAAGGATACCAAGGGTAAAACATGCAGCGCATTATCCAGAATAAAATGCTGCATTGGCGTTAATGATTGCGTGTTAACCAGACTGGCTGAGGAGAAAACCACCGCCATAAAAGCCAGCAATGCATAACAAAGCTGCAAAACGTTGCCAGCGATCACCCATCCCAAACGCATGATTTATTTCCTAATGGCAGATTCAAATCATACTTACAGATTGGCCTTTTTCGTCTGTAAATTCAAGGTGCCAAGACTCACTCTGCGCAGACATGGTTAACCATGACAAATCGCTATCCCAATGTAAAGTACGCTTGACACTTGCAGGGTGGTCGCATAATGTGTCAAGTCATCTTTACATCTCGGGAGGGCGATATGCTAAACAGTAAGCAATACCTGATTGAATTCGGTTCGAGTATGGCGCTATACACTCTGGCGATTTTTTTTAGTATTGGGTTTTTGATCATGTATCCACAATCCCCATGGCGGATTTGGGTAGCGCTCTTACCCGTAGTGCCGGCATTAATGGCGACTGCGGCTATTATTCGCGCTGTCGCCCGCTTAGATGAATTACAGCAACGTATCCAACTAATGAGCTTTGCACTCAGTTTTGCTATTGTTGGTTTGAGCACATTTACTTATGGCTTTCTGGAAAATGTCGGCTTTCCCAGCATCCCGTATGTCTGGATTCTGCCGTTTATGATGGTGGTCTGGGGTTTTGCGACGCCGTTTGTCGCAAGAATGTATAAATGAATAACACACTGCGAGTGCTCAGAAATCAGCACGGCATTTCGCAGGCAGAAATAGCCAGCCAACTCAATGTTTCTCGGCAGACCATCAATTCCATCGAAAATGGTAAGTACGATCCCAGTTTGCCGTTGGCATTCAAGATAGCGCAGTATTTTCAGCTGAAAATCGAAGATATTTTTTTACCAGACGAACATCGTCATATCTAAGGCGGAGGGGCTATGCAAACAGTGGTTATTTGGGGGGCAGGAAGTGGTCTGGGTGCGGCAATGGTTGAATTGTTTCACCACCAAGGCTGCAAGGTGATTGCCGTAGCGCGGGATCCATCCAAAAACCCACAGCTTTCAGCGTTTGGTTTACAAACGTTTTCCTGTGATGCCACACAAGCGTCGCAAGTTAATGAAGTGGTTGCTGCGCTTCCCAAAGCGGCATGGGTTATTTCAACCATGGGCAGTTATCGGGCTGAGGTACCGGTCGATTATATCGGTCACCGTCATCTGATAAATGCACTGGAAGCCAATAACGTCTTGCGATTTCTACTGGTGACCTCGTTGGGTTGTGGGGACTCCTGGCAATATCTGTCCGAGCGCTCCAAGCAAGGTTTCGGTGCAGCCGTTCGGGAAAAGTCTCTCGCAGAATCATGGCTGCAAACCAGTCTTCTTGATTACACCATTTTGCGCCCCGGTGGCCTCAAAGATGGCGGCATCACCCATACCGGCCAATTATCACAACATGATGAAGTGCATGGCTTAATTTATCGTAGTGAAGTAGCCAGATTGGCGCATCAATTATTGAGCGACGCTGACAGCATCGGTCAGATCTATCAATGTGTCGATCAGGACTTGCGTTGGCCGTCGTAACGCTTGCAAGGCTACGTCACTCGGGCGCTTCCAGCCCGGCATCAACCAGTGTTTTCGGTTTATATGAAAATTGCGGATCTCGCCACCTTTGCCAAACACTTTCGTCGACCGTCACATTGACTGCTGGATAGTCATTATGTCCGGTGGCGTATTTACGAAAGTGTTTGCCGTCTCCTTTGGCTTTGAGGCGTCTGAAGAACGCATAGGCTCCACCAAGAAACTCGTTGAACGAGGGCGCTGGTGCGCTGTGCCACGCTTTGTTATCAGCTGCATAATCATCAAGCACTAGCCCTGCATTCCGGGCTTTGGCGCTCATCCATGCCAATGAGATGTCGGCGAGCGGATCTGCCCCGTATCCACCTCCAACATTCGCATGCGCACCAATGAACCACCGTTGTTCCAGAGCCAGTTGACTCGGTTTAGTTGTGCCTTCTGGACTGGTCCAAAGCGCCACATCATAGACGGCTCGAAACTCATCAAGTGCCATGGCATGGTAGGCTCGTTCGACAATGCTCGACAGCTCGGTGTCGTGCCACGAATACTTTCCATACTCAGACAGATTGGTTCCGGGAATACCGAGCGCCCCGACCGTATCCCATACGCCGATGAAATGGATTTTGACTTCCCGGCTATAGGTGGCCCGAAACTGTTTACATTCATCGGAATCGGGAGCTGCTTCTTTGTTGCGATACAATTTTTCGGCATCGTCGAGCAATTTTGGTTTTGTTATATGGAGCAGGCCACATTTTCTGATCATGCCAACGAGGCTTCGCGCCGTATACGCGCCACGGCTGAAACCAAAAACCCAGATTTCATCACCGGCTGAATATCGCTTTACCAGCCACTCATAGCCTTGCCGGAGATTTTCACTCAGACCATAGCCAAAGGTGCCACCAAGAAAACGGGACAATTTGGAGGTCCCGACGCCCGGATCATAAAAGAACCGCTGGTGTATCTCGCCATCGTAGTCGTGAATCTGACGAGACAATCTGTATACGTTGGTCTGATCTTCCGGGTCATTCCAGGTCCCATCGAATAAAACAATCAGTCTTTGTTTGTTCATTGCATCTCTCCTTGATTAATACGTTGAACAGCTAACAGTCTCCCTCAAATTGGCAGTGATTCATCAAACACTTACTCGCTTTATATCCTAATATCAATCTAGTTTGACTTCAGGTTTCAACAAAAAAGAATGTTTAACGTTGATTAAGCCCTAATGCTTTTTGTTGCGCCTTGGTCAGGCCAAGTGATACCAGCCGGTGTGATTCTTGAATATAGTCTTTGAGATCTGCATCGCCACCTTCGATGACAGCATATTGCTGAATCCATTTCATGCCTCTGGCTGCCATGTATGGCGCGGCTCGAAAGCCCGGCTCATCTCGCAAAATATTGAAGTTTAAGGTTGAGGTTTTAAAGGTAAAAGCAGGATCACTTTCTTTTTCCCAACCACCAATCGCAAAGACTTTACCGCCTACTTTCCAAACATGCGCCTTGCCCCATTGCATGACATAGGTTGTTGCAGGTAGCGCGCCACAAAAATCATTAAATTCTGCGTATGTCATGCCAAACAATGGGGTGGGTAACAACGGTGTCGATGTAACCCCAAAAATAACTTTCCGTATAAATGAAAGGCATCTGCACCCTCAAACTAACTGTTTTTGCCGCAGCATTTTTTAAACTTTTTCTCACTACCGCACGGGCAGGGATCATTTCTGCCAATTTTGGGGTAATCGCGTGTGATGGGGCTTTGTGGGGCGCAGCAACCCGCGTCATTACAGCACGACTCAGCTTCCGTGGTTAAGGTCTCTGGTTCAAGATTGTCTTTTGTCGCCATTATTCACTTTTAATCATTAACGAAATGATTATCTTACGCCAAGCCATCGATGACGGGTAACCTTATCCCAACAGCTTTGTGCGCGAGTCGGATTAAGCTAAGCAACAGAAAGAAATAATCGAGGCGCTGACACACCAAACTACGATAAAGAGCGGATTAATACGCCATCGCATCAGCAGAACGAGCGCAATCAATACGATAAAAACATCCAGATAACCCGTAATACCTGACGTGATAATTGGATCGTATAATGCCGCGCCAAGTAAGCCGACAACCGCTGCATTGACACCAGCGATTGCCCGAATCGCGTTCGGATTTTGTGAAATCACACGCCAAAAAGGCAAGACACCGCTAATTAATAAAAAGCCCGGTAAAAACAAAAAGACCAGCGCCGTCGCCGCCATCCAATACGTTTGTTGCCATGGCGAAATAATAGCGCCCAAATACGCCGAAAAGGCAAACATTGGCCCCGGAATCGCCTGCGCTGCGCCATAACCAGCTAAAAAGTCTTGTGTATTAGCCCAGCCATTGCTGACCACCGTATCCTGTAGCAATGGCAACACAACATGGCCACCGCCAAATACCAAAGCCCCCGCCCGATAAAATGCCTCAGCAACAGAAATAAACCCGAGTTGGCTCGAAGCAAAGAGCGGTAAACCGAGCAATAACAAGACAAATACAGCCAGCAGCATCGCACCCAATTTGGTTCCATAGGGAAGGGGGATTGGGGTCTGAGAAGTGGACTGATTGGTCTGCCTGATAAAAACCATCCCCATCACTGCCGCCAAAGCGATGACAGCCAGCTGCGTTAAAGCAGACGACGCAAAAATTAAGATAGCAGCCGATAAGAGGGCGATAAGTTTCCGAAGCAAATCAGGACATAATTTTTTGGCCATGCCGAAAACCGCATCGGCAACGACAGCACAAGCAACCAGTTTTAGGCCGTGTATTGCAGCCTCGCCAATCGGTTGAGAAAGCCAGGGTAAGGCAGCGGCAAAAGCGACAAGTAATATTGCAGAGGGCAGGGTAAAAGCCATGAACGCCGCAAACGCTCCCAGCCAGCCACCACGAAGTAACCCAAGCGTAAAGCCTAATTGGCTGCTGGCGGGGCCAGGCAAAAACTGGCAAATAGCGAGCAATTGCCCAAATTGCGCATCACTGAGCCAGCGTCGTCGTTCCACAAATTCCGTTCGGAAGTATCCCAAATGCGCGATAGGGCCGCCAAAAGCCGTTAAGCCAAGTTTCAAAAAAGCGAGAAAAACCTCAAGCGGCTTACCGGATATGCGGGTTTTGGGATTTGAATTCATCGAAAACAACTCACCTAAAATGAGGGCTTACCTTATTAAAATTTGTCCCGTATTGCCAGACTTCGATGCGAAGCGAGATGGCTCTATCTCGCTCATTACCAATAAATTAAACCAACAGGCGATGCATACTTCAGAAAGTCGCTATCAGGTTTTGCTTGATGAGATCAAAATGGAGCTTTATGCCGCCACCTCTGAAGCAATGTGTCAATTAACGCCATGAATAGCCGTGCAGCGTGAGCCATCTCCGGCGATCAAAGACAGCGATCTGATTCAAGGCTATGCCTCATCACGCCTTTACCAGACGTCACTTCAATTAGGGTGTCGAAACAACCTCAACACTATCCGCACGGCAGGCGTTCTTACTTCTATCAAAGCTGTTAATAGGGTTGGTCACGTAGCGAATTCCCGACACCCTGACGGTGGCGCCTTTAGGCACATTCCACGGTGTACCGTCACCGACTATAGCTGATGATCGGCAGTAACGTTTCCAGTCATCACGCCCTTGGGCATTAACCAAGGCACCACGAAAGACGCCGACCACATCCGGCAGCGGCGCATATTCGGGTGTCCAGGTTGGTTCAGGTTTGGCAGGCGTTGCTAGCTGAGCATGCGCATTTCGGCAGGCTTCAATGTCGGCTTCTGACACCTCTCTACCATCATCAAGCTCCCGCGATGGAATAAAACAAGCTCGGACACAGTCGCCGATGCGTGCAGTACGACATTCCATGGTCTTTTGTCGCAATTCCGCTGCTATATCAGATTGCGCAGAGGCGACTGGAAATAGGCTGGTGGTTAACAACACCATTGACAATGTGGCTTTGGCGATTTGACTAAAAGCTGCTGAATTCATTGGGAATCATCTCTTGTATTGAAAGTCTGGCAACGGGAAATGTTAGCGAAATTAAGCAGATCGCATCGAGGCGTATGGGCATAAAACCTAAGCTGAGAGGCGTTTGAGGCAGCCACGTTTTTGGTGGATGCCAAAAAATCGGCGACGGGTCAAACGTCCTTTGCAGCGCATTGTTAAGCACAGCCTGCACCGAACCCAACGAAAAATTTATTGAGCAAATCTCCGAAACCCCAGATTAGTGAGCCTAGAAAGCTGAGTGTCGGGCCGACTACACCGAGAGCAAACCTACTGTTTTGATCTTGAACTACGTAGTCTGGAATTGGCTGATTTTTCGTTTGGTAATACTCGGGAGCGTTGAGATTAAGATCACTGTCGGATGCTTTTATTTCTAGGAGCAGATCTTTCTTTAGGATGAATGTGCGCGATAGAGAAATGATGCCAAGGCCGACAACTAACGAGCCAGACCGAGATACCCACTCAAAATCTTGCCAAAGAACACTGGCTAATATACCGGCCACCAGACATGAAAAAGCCAGAAGTATAATTAATAAATTGTTTGTTAGTAACGATTTCATGCGGTGCCTAACGCCTCAAACACCGGCATGATGAAGTTGGCGGCTTTTTTGGAACAAAAAAGATGACAGTTTTACCATGTCCGCGTGCTTTGATTTATTATGCATTTAGCTACGTTTCATACGTTTAGACCAGATTTCTCTTAGCATCGACTTGTGCTGCTCTGCTGCCTCTTTTGCCTCTCGCCTTGAAAATCCTGACTTTTTAAACGTCTTTACAAGATTGTTCGTATAAAGCTTTTCCCAATCAGGTAAAAATCCCGTATCAGGTATCTCTACAAGGATCTTACCCTTGTCTAAACCATCAACAACCTTCAACCCCGATTCCGAGGGTTGGAGGTAAAGGGCGTTGGCATGTAGAATTCCATCTACTACGCCACCTTGTTTTTTTATGTTGAATTGTAATAGCACCTCTAAAGCTGACGGTCTTGAAAATTCCAGCAATAGAGCCACACTGCTTTTGTCTCTCTTTAGAACAGCCCATGTGACAGTTACATCTCCAGGAGGCGAATATTCATGGGCATAGATAAGGTCTCTAAGTTCTACTCTTTCTGTGCAGTCAACCACTAAGACAGGAACCATACGCCCCTCACCTATTTCATGAGTAGCTATAGCCCCATCGCTAATAATAGGTACTAGGGAGGAATCTGAAATTTTACGAAATTTCTTCATATTTCATTTCCCGTAAAATATATGATTCGACCGAGACTTCTTCACCATTAGCATTTCGCGCTACCACCCTATATTTTTCCACCCGCTTTGATCCCTCAGCAATTGGAGGGATACCAAAAACAAACCATCCGGTTACTGATGACCGAGGTTGAATGACGATGGGAAGTGATGCGGGCTTTGCGCCGCCAGACAGCCATTTTTCGGCATTTTCTTCATGTGCTGAAATCAAATGGCCAACCCTATCTTTTGAGTTGACATAAAAGGTTTCGAGACTTATTTCAGTTATAGAGTCGGAAGCTTCTGACTTATTTGCGTATGCAATTGAAAATATATACTTACCTTCTCTCAAGGCTGAGTTATAAGCTCTAAATGAATCGGCCAAATAGGCAGAAATATTTGATCGTAAGGAATCATTTTGAAGCTCTGCCAATTCTAATGCTCGCTTGGACACACGATAGCTTCTAAACGCAAACAATGCTGCTATCCAAGCCGCAACAGCTGCAAAACCTGCAATTATTATTTCTGGTTCAAATACTGGCACTTTAGTGACTCATATACTGCATAACGCCCGCAGCACGCGCGGCGTTATAGTGAAGGCGAAGCCGCAACGGAAAGCTGTCGCCGTGCCTGCGCTTGTTAGGTGCGACTCTGATATTGGCACCCTTACATTCCATAGTACTTAGAGCTGAACGCAACTGAGATCGGGGCACCGTCGTATGTGCACATGACAGTTACCTTCATCTTTTTTTGTGATCGTAGTAGGTGTGACAGTGCGTCTGCGCGCGAACCAAATCAAGCTCGCTTGGATTGATGCTCAATGCCCCGAGCATTCGCTCAGGATCAAATTCCTGATTTTGATTAAAAGGGGCGGTTCGCTTCAGGTCAACGTCAATGTAGCTGACAAAATTTCCCTCACGCTCCAGAAACATCCGGCACTCCTCATTTTCTACGATGATGTTTCCGGCTTCATTCATTTCCCCACCAACGATTTCGTGCACTTCTTTGACGTTCATACCCATGTATTGGAATGGCCTATGGAAAGGCTTAACCAACATAGGAAGATTAAACACGTATGCCCTGTCTAAAGCCTCACCGAGAGTCGCTCCCGCCCGCCCAGAATCGAGTACTGATTTATTAAAAACTACGCCGATGCTTTCGACCAAGCGTTTCAGGGCAGCAGGATAGTTTTTCTCATCCGTAAAATCCGCATAAAACTTGCCTAGCAGGAAACCAGGCAGTTCACACGTGTGATACAGGATTGGGAGAACCCTAACTTGGCGTCCTGAAATCTCCTGATTCATCGCCACATCTAGTTCGCGCTGAACCCACGGGGATGCAATGGAATTTGGCGAAAGAATTGCCGCAACATAGTCTACGGTATCCAGACCATGGCGTATTTTTTCAATGAGGGATTCGCCAACCTTAATTTCGGCTTCATCTAGCCAATACCGAATGCCATGTGCTTCGAGATCAGAAGCCAGCTTCCGAACGAACGGCTTATCGGCGTGCGTATGGCTTAAAAAAATACTTTTCCTCAACGGATACTCCTTAGCACCTAACGCCCACAACACGGGCCGGAGTAAGCGTAGCTTACGGAGGTCCGGCACCACGTACTGGTGCTTGCGTGGTTGTGATTGTTATTTGATTTCACAGATTCAAACCCTCGATCCAATAACTGCCAAATTTGTAGTGATCGTAAGGGTCAATTCGATCTCTTATATAGTACTCTCTCAGCTTCTGAATACCGGTAACACAAAGTTGATGGAAAAACCCTGTAGGATATACAAGCTCCCATGTGTATGACTCATCGTTTAAATTGCCCATAGAATGATAGAAAGGAGCTTCGTTTTCACTAAACTCCATGCCATATCCTGGCTCTCGCATTTCATGAACCAAGCTATTACGGTGCCGATAAAATAAATTGGCGTGCTGAAGATGCTCAATTTGTATATCTTCTAGTGGCTTTGGCACGTTGCGAGGCCACCTTCTTCTTGCTTCATCGATGGTCAAATCTCTATCTAGGCGAATCACGTCGCCAGAATGCCAATGATCAAATAAGCCAAATGCATATTCTCTCAATTCAGAAAATTGTGGATCGGGAATTTTTGTCAGCAAACGAACTAAATGGGGAAGACTTATACGATCTTGATATTCCCAATCTGAAAAATACCGCAAAAACGAAATTATCCGTTCTCTGTTCCCTGTTTTTTGCAAAGTGACGCTTTTCGATAGCGCATCAATAATTCCCAAATAGAGCACTTTTCTGAAAAGTCTTGTAGACTCCCCAAATTCTGCTCCATTAATTTCCTCAAGCTTCCTTTCAAAGAATCCAAGAAATCTCTCTATATTTTCTTGAACATCATCGCTCACTCGATCTCTCCATTCACATAACGCCGCCAACACAGGCCGAGCGGTAGCGAGGTCCAGCCCAATGCGGCTTTTTGCATTGGGCGATTGTGATTGGCTTTGTTATTTGTATTGCGTGACATCATCAAGCAACCCCGTATTAACGGCAACCTCATACTCACCAAAATCCGTTTGGTTGGAAAACAACACGTTCTCTCTATAATAAGTTGCCCATAAAACAATTCGATCTAGCGGATTGAACCAATCCTGTGATGCGTAGTGCTTAAAAGCGAATTCTGTAGCACAATTCTCGCAGGTACTCCAAGATTGACCAAAATTACCTGACTCTAACTCTGATTTACTACAACCTCTGAAAATAAGAAACTCCTCGTCTAGGGTCTCTTTGTCATTTGGTATCAATTCTTTAGTAAGAACTATTTTTGGATACCACACCTCATTTTCTTGGCGGGTGAACAATTGGTGAAGCCCGTTAAAGGCAAAGGAGACAAACGCGTGCCGTAGTGAATCTAATGTTTCTTTTGCAAAATCACTTGTTAATTTTTTAGAAAGACCCACAGAGTAACTATTTATAAATTTCTCAGCCTCACTGTCTTCAAATGAGTAAATATCACGAACTTCTCCAGAGTTAATCTGATTGATGATTGCCTCTATAAATCTTGCTATGGCGATTTCCAGGTCTTCCTTAGCATCTTCAAGCCGATGATCGTCGAGCCTTAAATCAATTGAGTTAAGATCAATCATCATTTCTTCTGTCATAAACTTCCTGTCTGATTCAGCTAGCACAGGGTTTCCTTAGATGAGAGCACATAACGCCGTGTTTTGGGGCGCCGGAGCGCCAGCGAAGGCGTCCCAGCAGCGCGGCCTTTTGCGCTGCGACAACAACACCTTGTTACAACTTGCCCCATTTGTGGCATTATGCTACATTCCGCAATATGCCGACTTGCGGAGGATGTGACCATGGCTACAACAAGCATACGATTAGACCAAGACCTGATTGATAAAGCCACGATTATGGCAAAAGCCTTGAATAGAACTCCGCCTAAGCAGATTGAGCACTGGGCGAAAATTGGCGAAATGATGGAAGATAACCCAGATTTGCCATATGAATTTGTTAAGCAGGCGATCATAGCCAAGGCGGAAAAAGAGGCTGGAAAGCTTGAGGAATACGACTTTGGCTAAGGTCGTTAGTGTATTACAAACACCTACGTTTAAAAAGGTGGTGAAAAAGTTGAAGCCAAACCAAAAAAAGGATTTGGATACAGCTATTAAAGCACTGATGAAAGACCCAAAACTTGGGGAGCAGAAGAAAGGCGACCTAGCTTTTTTGCGTGTACATAAATTCAAGATGAACAAACAGCTGACCTTGCTCGGATATAGTTTTGACGAAGGACAGTTGATTTTGGAATTAATGGCGCTTGGCTCCCATGAAAATTTCTACCGTGATATCAAACGTGGGACATAGAGTTGTAACGCCACACACAAGGGGCCGCAGCGTAGCGGAGGTCCCTGCCCATGGAGCGATAGCGTAATGGGCAAACCTTGGTGTGATTGTTATGAGATTTTGTTGACCGAGGCATTCAACTTGTCCTTCAGCTCATCTTGATTTTCGCTGTCAGTTTCACCAAAAACATCTCGAAGCCCACCTAAGACATTGATCAAAAAGTGCGCAAAGTCATACGCGTGCTGCCCAATATCGCCAGGTTGCGGCCCATCAACTAAGTCAGTGATGTTTCCAGCGTCATCTTCTTGAGTATATTTCTCAAGGGATCTCGGTGTTGTATGCAAGGAGGGACTGGTTAACCTATATAGGCTATCGTATATCTCGCTGCACCCGATATTCTTTGCATATTCTTCACTTTTGAATGCCTTTGCCCCTTCAGAATCAACAGTGCTTTTTAAGTTGTCCTTTTCCTGATCCGCATAGGCTCTAGCTGATGCAAAAAGTGTTGATGAATGCTGCTGCGATACATTCATCAGTTTGAGTCTAGCTCTAAGATCGGTTTGAAAATATTCCTTAACAAAACCAGGGTTCGTGCATACGTTCCCAAACACAAAATACGCGTCCAGAAACACTCTGAGCATCGTCATTGATTCATTAGTCATGCCTTTGCGCATGATAAGAATTCCCGCTTCTGATATCTCCAGAATCCTCGTCGCCAACACCAGCGCGATAATTCGCTGGTGATCGGTTTCCGACTCTTGAACAGGAACGGAGTGAGCTTTTATAAAAGCTCGAATCAACGCCAATATTTCATTCAACCTTTCGAACACAGCCAAGTGCGGCTGAATGGCCGATTCCGCGCGCTGATCTGCCTGCTCGGTTAAGAATCCATCACCATCTACGTTCATGATTCTTTCCTATTGCTCATAACGCTCACAGTTGGGGCGGCCGGTACGGCCGTCCCAACAACCTGTGCTTGTTAGGCGGTACACTCTACGCTACTCAATATTCATTTTTGTAATGAGTTCGTAAGAGAGCTCGATACGTCGCTCTACAGGGACCTTCCGCATCGATGCCACAACAGAGCTAAACGAACCCTCACCAAGCTGATAGGAATCATTTGCGGCCGCCAAAAACGCAGCAAAAACGAGCCCTTCGTTGCCTAGATCATCCGGTGCAACATCTTGATAGGAAGAAACTGCCTTCCCTAGCAGAAGTACATTATCGATTACATCAAGTGGCATGGCTTGCTCAGGGTCCCGATCAGCGTGTTTCAAAAAGTTTGCGGCTCGATTGGTATCGTTCCAATACTGACGTTCCAATTCCGGTCCTATAGAAGCTTGGACATCGCTTAGTCTCGATTCGGCAGTAATAGAAGATAGCTTCTCAGCAAGTCTCTCTATCTCAGTCATAAAATCCGAATCTCTGGTCATCTCCTCCGGAAGGTTACCGCGTCGGTAATCCCGCACGATATAGAAAACACTGACAAGATATGTATCTGCGGCTTCGCTCATACCGCGCGACTTCTTTATATCTTTCAGCAACCCGTAAGCTGCCGCAGCGATGGTATGAACTGCAAGTTCGTCCTCTGATTGAAAATACATTCGAATTGCCGCTTGAAGCTGACGCTTTGCAGCAGACAGTTTGTTGACATGAAGAGCAGCTTTGGCCATTCACTTACCGCCTAACGCCCAAGCTCAGTTGCCGCCGGATCAGCGGAAGGCTGCGGAGAGTACCCGAAGCGCGGCAGCGCTTTGGGCGGTCAACTGCAGCGATTCGTTAGGTGCCCGATCAACGTAGCAATGATAAAAACTCGTCATCCGTGATTTCTTTGTCTTCGTAATTATCCTCATCGTGCACAATCCAGCCGTTTGAGCCATGCTCAAGCTTATGGTGGGGGCCAACTAACACACAGTTTGGAATGACTACTTCCTTTACGAATGGAAAATCTTCATATTGTTTTGCGACGTAAGCCGCTCCTCGAGCGCCCTCGATATACCACGGCTGTGACCCAAACGCCGAAAACTGCTTCTCAACAATATTCTGAAGCAAATGAATTGCTTCGATTGCGAGTTCTCGAGCATTTTGGTCAGTCTCCGGGTTGAAGTGGACGGCTTGGTGTCGGATTCCTCCAAGCTGACGTAGATCTTCGGCAGCCGCCGGAAGTAGCACCTCCCATGACTCTAAGGTTCCAATCGCATACTCCCAGTTATCGAATGACTCTTTACGATAAATTTTTTTGTATTCGGTCGTCGATCTGAAGTATTCGCGTAGATGAATGATGAGCCGGTTCAAGATACGCTCACCCAAAGTGCAAGCTGATACCAAGGCGGAATAGTAGGAGCCTACGACGAAGGATTTTCGGCATTGCCCTAAGAATGCGTTATGAAATGCCAGGAGTGATAAAGGGCTTGCTCCGAGCTCTATAAAGTTCTCTATTTTCTCTTCGTGATTTTGGGCTCCAAACTCGTGCACAAGACCTTCACGGATTTTTCGCTTGTTCTCCATCCATTGCGACTTTACTTGCGACTCCCAAGAATCCTGAATTTCCGTCGCAAGTAAACGAGCTCGCGTATCGAAACTAAAAGCTAATACTCGGTATCGTTTCATGATTGTAGGGGTACCTAACGCCGCAATAACCGGCGCGAGGTACGAGCGTCCGGCGCCGCAGGCGCGTAGTTGATTGCTTTGTTATCTGTTTTCATCTTGCTCGGACCAACATGTCAGGCAGTAGCCGTCACCGCCAATTACGTTGCCTTTACAGTCAGGCACCTGGCAATTTTCCCGCTCCACCTCATAATTTTGGTCGCAAACCACACAGTATAGATTTTTAGATGTTGGAGTATTGGGACTTAAAATAGCGTAATTTGAATCAGTTACATCATACTCATGGTTAAGCCAGTAATGGCACGATGGGCAATAGTAATTTCTTTGTTTTAAGTTGACACCAAGCATCTCACCAGATTTCGCCTTGCCCAAATAGGACACCAAAAACTCAACATATGTCGTTACACTTGCCTTTTCGTGGTCACTATCATATATGCCAAATAATGGTTCATTAAACACATGATTTTTGAGTTGATCCCACCATTTTCTCGGCCCCCAAATATGGACAGCAACAGTGTAAAACGTCTCTATGACATAGTTGGGAGTCAAGATCCCTTCAGTTACTCCGTGTGTAATCTGATTCCGCTTTATTCTAAGGTCTTCTAATTTGGTCTTTGTTTGTGGTGTTAGCTCTCCAAGTCCTAGCTCTTGATATAACACCAAAAGATCATCAAATTGGTGAATAAATAACTCACTAAACTTTTTACTTTCTTTAGCTGAACCCCATTTTTTGGGTTCGCCTGCCAAAAGAAGTAATGGTGAAACTCTACATATCTCTTTTTTTAAATAATTTTCCAAGCTTAAAAAAAGTAGCGTTAATGAATTGTTTAGTATCCCTTGATGATATTCCCAGTAGTCTTCTTTTCTAACATCGCAATCTTCAATAAATTCAAAGTTTTCTTCATTTGACCTAATGAGATCAAGTGCTTGAATTAAGTACTGAACACTTTGTTTTTCAAAGTCTTTTGGTTCTGGCTTACTTTTGATCATGGTTCATCGTGTTCTTACAGATAACGCCGCCAACACAGGCCGAGCGTCAGCGAGGTCCAGCCCAATGCGGCTTTTTGCATTGGGCGATTGTGCTTGGCTTTGTTAAGTTTTTTCACGACATTTGTGCCTAGATAGTGAATTTATTAACTCGGATTTACATTGCTCAACGTCACCATAAATTCCTTGCTCAGCAAGCGACAGTTCATCATCTATTTGATCAAACTCCCAACGGACTTCTTCTGGGAGCTGAGTAATCTACGCAACATCCAATGCTTTTCGTGCTACTGATCGGACACTCTCTCCCTGCGCGAGCCTATTACTCAGTTCAGAAAGTAACATTGCCCCAGAAACTTGCAGATTTCTTTCACCTAAAACCTCTTTCAGAGATTCCATAACTCCATTGCGACCTCTGGGCCTACCTAATGCGACTTCAATGATTTCACCAGAAGGCAAATCTTCCGATTCGATGATTTTATCTGCCCAAGCGATAGCCTCTTCAAATTGAAGTATTCCCAGCTCTATTCCATAGAGGTAATAATCTGCTTCTATTCCGTGGCTCTGATTCATGGGTAAACTTAACAGTGTGTTTTATAAGGCCGGCGGCCTTATAACAAATATTAAACGGGCTTCCTTATAATTCTCTTTTTGTGTTATGTAAGTTATTGTTTAGTCGGCGTTAAATGTTTTATTTTAAGAGTTAAAAGGCCAGTATTTTGCTATGTTTTAACCAGCTAATGTTTCAAGGAAGAGACAATTCGCATGAAAAAATCTGCATTTTTAGGTTCTGTTGAGTCCTTTATGTTGACCAGGCGTTATAGTCGCAGAACGGTCGACACATATTTGTATTGGATTAAATATTTCATAGTCTTTAATGATAAGCAACACCCGAGGGAGTTGGGTGATGACCATATAGAGAAGTTTTTAACGTACCTTGCTGTAAAGCGAAATGTGTCGGCCGCAACGCAGTCGATAGCCTTAAATGCCCTTGTATTTTTAAAGCGCAGGTTTTTGGAGCAGGACGTTGGGTATGTGGGTGCCTTTAAAAAATCAACTCGTAAGAAAAAGTTGCCTGTTGTCTTAACGGTTAATGAAACTGCTGATTTGATCAAGCAGACTTCGGGTGTCAAAAAACTGATGATTTCTCTGTTGTATGGCTCCGGCTTAAGGCGGATGGAGCTTGTCAGGTTGCGGGTAAAAGATATTGAATTTGATTTAAGTCAAATTCATGTATGGGATGGTAAAGGGGCAAAAAACAGGATTGTTACCTTGGCTGGTAAGCTTCACCAACCGTTGAAATTAGAAATTGAACGTGTTGAAAGGCTGTTAAAGCTGGATTCTAAAAATGATGATTATGATGGTGTCTGGATGCCTGATGCGTTAGCAAGAAAATATCCAGGTCAGCCTTTTGAATTGGGGTGGCAGTATTTGTTTCCTGCTTCAAAATTATCGGTAGATCCACGTTCTGGTAAAATTCGACGGCATCATTTTGACGAAAGCGGTTTGAATAAAGCGATTAAAACTGCAGCGCAACACGCAGGCATTACGAAGCAGGTAACCAGGCCATACTTTGCGTCATTCTTTTGCCACCCATTTGTTGCAATCAGGTGCAGATATTCGGACAGTACAGCAGCAACTTGGACATGCGGATGTAAAAACAACCGAAATTTATACGCATGTGCTGAAACAGGGGGCGCAAGGTGTGGTCAGCCCACTTGAGTTACTGGATTTAAAAGAGAAATAAAGACGAATGAAATACACCGACCTGCGTGACTTTATCGATGGCCTTGAGCAGCAAGGCGAGTTGAAACGAATTCAGATGGAAGTGGATCCGGCTTTGGAGATGACGGAAATTGCTGACAGGGTGTTGCGGGCGGGTGGTCCGGCGTTGTTGTTTGAAAACCCGAAAGGCTCGAATGTACCAGCATTGGTGAATTTATTCGGCACCCCGAAACGGGTGGCGATGGGCATGGGCGAGGAGTCGGTCGAGGCATTACGTGAAGTCGGCAAGTTACTGGCTTTTTTGAAAGAACCTGAGCCGCCCAAAGGCATGAAAGACGCGTGGGAGAAGTTACCCATTTTCAAGCAAGTGCTGAATATGGGGCCTAAAGTCGTTAAAAAAGCCGCGTGTCAGGAGCAGGTGATTGAGGGCGACGACATTGATTTAGCCAATTACCCGATTCAACTCTGCTGGCCGGAAGATGCTGCACCGTTAATCACCTGGGGATTAGTGGTGACCAAAGGCCCGCATAAAGAACGGCAGAATTTGGGCATTTATCGGCAGCAGGTGATTGGTAAAAACCGGGTGATTATGCGGTGGTTGTCGCATCGCGGTGGCGCGTTGGATTTTAAAGAATGGCAACAGACCTATCCCGGCGAACCGTTCCCGATTAGTGTGGTGTTGGGTTGCGACCCGGCCACCATTTTAGGTGCGGTGACGCCGGTGCCGGACACGTTATCGGAATATGCGTTTGCCGGTTTATTACGTGGCAGTAAAACGGAATTGGTGAAAAGCATCGGTAATGACTTGCAGGTGCCCGCCAATGCCGAGATTGTGCTCGAAGGCTTTATTTACCCGAATGATATGGCACCGGAAGGGCCATACGGTGACCACACCGGTTATTACAATGAAGTGGATACCTTTCCGGTGTTTACCATTGAGCGGATTACGCAACGCAAAAATCCGATTTATCACAGCACGTATACTGGCCGCCCACCGGATGAACCGGCGATTTTGGGCGTGGCATTAAACGAAGTGTTTGTGCCGATTTTGCAAAAGCAGTTTCCGGAAATTGTTGATTTTTATCTGCCGCCAGAAGGCTGTTCTTATCGCATGGCGGTGGTGAGCATGAAGAAGCAATATCCGGGGCATGCCAAGCGGGTGATGATGGGCGTGTGGTCGTTTTTACGTCAGTTTATGTATACCAAGTTTGTGATTGTGGTCGATGACGATGTGAATGTGCGTGATTGGAATGATGTGATTTGGGCGATTACCACACGAATGGATCCGGCGCGTGACACCACGCTGGTGGAAAACACGCCGATTGATTATTTGGACTTTGCGTCGCCCGTGTCGGGTTTAGGTTCTAAAATGGGCATGGATGCGACCAATAAACTGCCCGGTGAAACTGACCGAGAGTGGGGCAGACCAATTGTGCGGGATGCGGCGGTGGTCGAACGTATTGATGCTATATGGGCTGAATTGGGACTGGATCAGGAATAAACACGCCGGGGAGATTACGCCCCGGCGCGGAGCGAATCAGGATTTATCCGCCTGTTCTTTTTGCCACCAGGCCGCGTGACTGTTTTGCACATGATGTTTGCTATCAACGGGTCGCATCAGGCGATTACTGATTAAGGCGACAATTAACAGCGCCGCCATCACATACATCGTGGTGTTATACAGACTGGGCGTCGGATCAACCGTTCCCGCCGGGGCGATTTCCATCATGGCATTAATGGAGACGGTGCTTGAAGCAATGAGGGTATCCAGTTCCGAAATCGGTGCACCAAACCGATTCATAAACACGGTTGGATCAACGGTGCTGGCGAGTTCATGAATGGCTTTATAGATAGAGTTTTCTCGCAACTGTGTCAGTAACACGGGCCCCAATACACCGGCGGCACTCCATGCCGTTAGCAGCCGGCCATGAATACCACCGACATGCAAGGTGCCAAATATATCGGCCAGATACGCCGGAATCGTGGCAAAACCGCCGCCATACATGGTGAAAATCAACATGGTAAAGGCATAAAACAACACCAGCCACATGACCGATGGGCTGACACTGGCCTGCATTGCGATCAGCGGTATCGACAGATACAACAAGGCGCCGAGCATAAAGAAAATGCTGTAGGTGGTTTGGCGGCTGATGTAGTCAGACAAGGACGACCAGAAAAACCGCCCGGCCATATTAAATACGCTGATCATCAACACATAGGTCGCCGCAAAGCCAGCATCGACAATGCTTGGCAGGCTAGGCTCAAAAATATCCGTGATCATGGTTTTGGCAACCCCAATCACACCAATACCGGCTGTGACATTGAAGCAGAGCATGATCCACAGCTGATAAAACTGCGGTGTTTTCAGCGCCTGATCAATATGGACGTGATTTTGGGTAATCAGGGATTTACCCGGTTTTTTGGCGGTATCTGGATTCCAACCTGCCGGTTTCCAGTTGGCTGGCGGCACGCGAAAGCTAAAGGCGGCAATCGTCATGACCAGAAAATAGACAACCCCTAAAATCAGAAAAACTGTCGCCGCGCCGGTCGTACCACTGCCAACCACATACACACCTTCAGGGCCGGGAACAGGCAAGGCAGCCATGTCTTTTGCTGTGGTGACAACGACTTCGATTTTTTCGCCAGCGGACTCGACAAAGCGACGCCCATTTTCGGTAATCAGTGATAAATCGGTGGCTTTACCGAGATAGGTTGGCGCTTCATAAAATAAAGACAGTAAATAGCCTTTGAGTGGCGCACCGATAATAGCGCCGCCGCCAAAACCCATAATCGCGATCCCGGTTGCCATGCCGCGTCGATCAGGAAACCAGCGAATTAAGGTACTGACGGGAGTGACGTAGGCAAGCCCCAGACCACAGCCGCCGATGACCCCGTAGCCGAGATAAATGAGCCATAGCTCATGGCTGTATAAGCCGAGGCTGCTGATTAAAAAACCACCGCCCCACAAACACGCTGCCAAAAAGCCGGTTGCGCGTGGCCCCACTTGCTCCAGCCACTTTCCGCCAATGGCAGCGGCTAGGCCTAAAAACACAATCGCGGTTGAGAAAATCCACACGACGGAGGCAAATCGCCAATCATCTGCCGCACTGGCCACGACGCCTAATTGGCGCACCAATGGCGGATTAAACATGCTCCAGGCATAAACAGAGCCGATGCAAAGATGAATGAAGACAGAAGCGGGGGCAATCAGCCAGCGGTTAAAACCGGGTTTTGCAACAATATGCCGTTTATGGAGCCTGGCCAGCATGGGTCATGTTCCTTGTTTTTATTGATTATTTGTTGGTATTAAGCCGGTATTAACGGTATGAGTCAAATACGGGCGGTATTAAGCTGAGTGGGCGGTTTGATTCTGCATTTGGGCAATCGCGTCGTAAACAACGGGGGATAGGCTGGCGCCATTATTTGCTGCAGCAAACAGATCTTGACGCATTTTGGGTGCCCAGAATTTGGTTAAATGCTGGGCAATACGGCTGGCAGCTTCATCATGTGGGTAGGCGCTGAGATTGGCTGCGATTTGATTGACCATTTTGATCAAAATACCGGTCTGGTCGTGTGTGTCGTGACTCATGGTGTCCCTTTGTCAGATGGCCCGCCTCAGTTGAGCGGGGTCATGATAGATAACTTGTTTATTGGCCCGGGCAAAGCCAATCAGCTTTAAGCCGGCTTGACGGGCTTGCTCGATAGCCAAGCTGGTGGGGGCAGAAATCGCAACCAGACAGCCAATACCAGCCATACAGGTTTTTTGCACCATTTCATAACTGGCCCGACTGGTTACCAAAACAAAGCCTTGCTGACGATCAACTGTCATGCCAGACAGGGCGCCAATTAATTTATCAAGCGCATTATGACGGCCCACATCTTCACGAACGAGCACAATCTCGCCGGCAAGTGTGCACCATGCCGCAGCATGCGTGGCACCAGTCAGATGATTGATAGGCTGGGCCTTACGAATGGCATTTAATGCTCGATCAACGGCAACATGACTGACGGTTGGCGCCAACACAGAAGGGATCGGCCGAATGGCTTGTTGCAAGGTTTCCGTGCCGCAAAGTCCACACCCTGTCCGGCCAATCATGTTGCGTCGTCGTGATTTGAGGGCGTCAAAATCGTCATCGGCAATTTGCATTCGGATGGTCGCCCCATCCGGTCCCGGCGTCACATGCACGGAGTAAATATGGTCACGCTGACTGACGATTTCTTCCGTTAAGCTAAAACCAATGGCAAAGTCTTCCAAATCAACGGGTGAGGCCATCATGACTGCATGTGAAATGCAGTTATAACGCAATGCGACCGGCACCTCGACCGCCACGTCATCATGCCCAAAATGGGACTGATGGGTGCGGCTGTCGATGACTTCGACCGCACTGGATTGCGTTGTTGGCATGTCATCTGACATTAATTTCGTCCCGTGACCGAATCTTCCTTGGCCGCTTCCAATAAGCCAAGTTGCATGGATTCAAAGGCTTTAAAGTTACGTTGCCATTCCGACGGCTGGCTAACGCGCTCAACTTGCACTGCGGTCACTTTATATTCTGGACAATTGGTTGCCCAGTCAGAGTTATCCGTTGTGATCACATTTGCGCCGCTGCCGGGATGGTGGAAAGTGGTATAGACCACACCGGGTAACACATCTTCTGAAATGCGTGCCCGCAGCACAGTTTGTCCAGCACGGCTGGTAATACCTACCCAGTCATTTTCTTTGATACCACGCACTTCAGCATCATGTGGGTGTAGATCCAGCCGATCTTCGTCATGCCACATTTGGTTTTGAGTGCGACGCGTTTGTGCGCCTACATTGTACTGCGACAAAATCCGTCCCGTTGTTAATAGCAACGGGAAGCGGCTGTTAGTGCGCTCATCAGTCGCCACATATTCGGTAACACTAAATTGACCTTTACCAATCGGGAAGTCCACTTCATGCATGGTCGGCGTACCAATCGGATGGTCATCATTACAAGGCCATTGAATACTGCCAAGCTCATCCAGCCGTTTGTAGTTAACGCCAGTAAACGTCGGCGTGAGCGCAGCGATTTCATCCATGATCTCGGACGGATGGTTGTAATGCATCGGGTAGCCAAGCGCGTTCGATAAATCCATAGTGACTTGCCAGTCTTCTTTACCAGCGAGAGCTGGCATCACTTTGCGCACCCGGTTGATACGTCTTTCAGCATTGGTAAAGGTGCCATCTTTTTCAAGGAATGAAGAACCCGGCAATAAAACATGGGCAAATTTAGCGGTTTCATTCAAAAACAGATCCTGCACAATCAGGCACTCTAATGATTTCAAGGCACTTTCAACATGCTGGGTACCCGGATCTGATTGTGCAATATCTTCACCTTGAACATAGAGTGCTTTGAATTCACCGGAAATCGCCGCATCAAACATATTGGGAATACGCAGCCCCGGTTCGTTATCAATTGACACGCCCCAAACCGACTCAAACCGCTGCCGGGATTCATCATTACTCACGTGCTGATAACCCGGTAATTCATGCGGGAACGAGCCCATATCACAAGAGCCTTGCACATTGTTTTGACCACGTAGCGGATTAACGCCAACGCCTTCACGGCCAATATTACCGGTTGCCATAGCGAGGTTGGCAATACCCATCACCATGGTTGAGCCTTGACTATGCTCGGTCACGCCAAGCCCGTAATAAATCGCGGCATTAGGTGCGTTTGCATAAGTACGCGCGGCAATACGCAGTTTTTCCGCCGCAACGCCGGTAATCGCCTCAACGGCTTCTGGTGAATGTCTGGGATCCTGAATAAAGTCACGCCAGCTATGGTAGCTTTCCATATCACAGCGTTTTTCGACGAAGGCCATATCTTCCAGCCCTTCAGTAACCACAACATGTGCCAAGGCATTCACCAGCGCAACGTTTGTGCCGGGACGTAATGGTAAGTGCTGGCCCGATTTCAGGTGCGGCGTATCCAGCAAATCAATATGTCTTGGATCGGCCACGATAAGCTCTGCACCTTCGCGCAGACGGCGGCGCATCATGGAGCCAAACACTGGATGCGCATCAGTCGGATTCGCACCAATGACCAGCACGACATCAGCTTTCATCACTGAGTCAAAATTCTGGGTGCCGGCGGATTCCCCCATCGTTGCTTTCAGACCATAGCCGGTAGGTGAATGACAAACACGGGCACAAGTATCGGTATTGTTGTTGCCAAACGCGGCGCGAACCAGTTTCTGAACCAGATAGGTTTCTTCATTGGTACAACGTGAAGAGGTAATGCCACCGATACTGTTGCGACCGTATTTTTGCTGGATCTGTTTCAGTTTGTCTGCAGCAAAGGCAATCGCGTCTTCCCAGCTGACTTCCCGCCACGCGTCAGTAATCGCATCGCGAATCATGGGTGATTTAATGCGATCTTGATGTGTGGCGTAACCAAAGGCAAACCGGCCTTTAACACAGGAATGACCGTGGTTGGCATCGCCACCTTTATACGGCACCATTCGAACCACTTCGTTGCCTTTCATTTCTGCTTTAAATGAGCAGCCAACACCGCAATAAGCACAGGTAGTCACCACGCTGTGTTCAGGTTGGCCCATTTCAACGACACTTTTTTCCATGAGTGTTGAGGTCGGACAGGCTTGCACACAGGCACCACAAGAGACGCATTCAGAATCCATGAAGTCTTCATGCTGACTGGGTGAGACGACGGAGGCAAAGCCTCGGCCATCGATAGTCAGGGCGAAAGTGCCTTGTACCTCTTCGCAGGCCCGAACACAACGCGAGCAAACGATACATTTGCTTGGGTCAAAGTCGAAATAAGGGTTGCTGAGATCTTTGGCACTTTCCAGATGATTTTCACCAGCATAACCATATCGCACGTCGCGTAGACCAACGGCACCGGCCATGTCCTGCAATTCGCAGTTGCCATTGGCGGGGCAGGTTAAACAGTCCAGCGGATGATCGGAGATATACAATTCCATGATATTCCGCCGCAGTTTGCCGAGCTTCTGGTTCTGCGTGGTGACTTTCATGCCTGCTTCAACGGTTGTGGTGCAGGAGGCGGGATAACCCCGTTTGCCTTCAATTTGTACGGCACACAGGCGACAGGAGCCAAAAGATTCCAGATTATCTGTGGCACAAAGTTTAGGAATATTGATATCTGCTAATGCTGCAGCCCGCATGACGGAGGTACCTTCTGGTACCGTGATTTCCACGCCATCGATTTCTACGGTAATCAGTTCTTCTGACAGACTTGGCGGGGTGCCATAATCTTTGTTTGGATTATATGTTTCTACTCTCATGACTTACTCCTGACGCCCATGGCGCAGTTCGTCGGGGAAAAATTTCATCACACTCTGCACTGGGATTGGCGTCATACTGCCCATGGCACATAACGACCCATCGACCATGGTTTCGCAGAGATCTTCCAGCAATGCCCAATTATTGTCAGCCGCTTCACTGGCCCGAATACGATCGATAACTTCAACGCCGCGGGTTGAGCCGATTCGGCAGGGGGTACACTTGCCACAAGACTCAAACTTGCAAAATTCCATGGCGAATCGGGCTTGCTCTCCCATGTTGGCGGTATCATCGAACATCACTACACCACCATGGCCTAATACCGCTTGTTCGGAAGAAAACTCTTCGTAATCGATCAACGTGTCCCACTGACTTTCTGGTAAATAAGCACCAAGCGGACCACCAACTTGCACGGCTTTCAACGGGCGACCCGAGGCCGTACCACCACCAAACTCATTCATCAATTGATTCAGTGGCATGCCAAAGGCCAGTTCCACCAGACCGCCGCGTTTAACATTACCGGCCAGTTGTACAGGCATCGTGCCACGAGATCGGCCAACGCCGAAGTCAGCATAAGCCTGACCGCCTTTATCGAGAATATAAGGAATCGCGGCGAGCGAGAGCACGTTATTCACCACAGTCGGCTTGCCAAATAAACCAACAATGGCGGGTAGTGGTGGTTTGGCACGGACAAGTCCACGCTTACCTTCGAGACTCTCCAATAAAGAGGTTTCTTCACCACAAATATAAGCGCCCGCACCCAGTCGGACTTCTAAATGAAATGCTTTACCGCTGCCGAGGATATTGTCGCCGAGGTAGCTATTTTCATATGCCGTCGCCAAGGCTTGATTCAATATGTCGTGGGCAACCGGGTATTCAGAACGCAGATAGATATAGCCTTGATTGGCGCCCACCGCCAAACCAGCGATTGTCATGCCCTCAATCAACATGAAGGGATCGCATTCCATTACTAGTCTGTCAGCAAAGGTGCCTGAGTCGCCTTCATCAGCATTACAGACGATGTATTTTTGTGGGTCTGGCGTATCGAGCACAGTTTGCCATTTAATCCCCGTTGGAAACGCAGCACCGCCACGACCACGTAGACCGGAGGTTTTGACTTCATCAACAATTTGTTGACCAGAGAGATGCAAGGCATTTTGCAAGCCACGAAAACCGTCATACTGACAATAGTCTTCTAGTGAGACCGGATCAGTGATACCACTGCGGGCAAACGTCAGACGTTGTTGATTTTTCAAGTAGGGGATGGCTTCAACTTCACCGACACAGAGAGGATGGCTTGTATTGCCTGATTGGAAATCATGATCAAACAAGCTGACCACATCACGTTCAGTAACTGGCCCAAAACCAATCCGACCATTTGAAGTTTCAACTTCAATCAGGGGTTCCAGCCAAAACAGGCCCCGCGAACCATTACGAACCAGTTCAATTTCCAAACCGCGTCTGATAGCTTCAGTTTGAATACCCGCTGCAATTTGATCTGCCCCCAGAGACAGTGCGGTTGTGTCGCGCGGCACAAAAATCCGAGTCGCCATCAGCCAGCCTCCTGCATCGAGTCCCGGCAAGTATCCATCAAGGCATCGAAGCGATCAGACGTGACACGTCCGTAGATTTGATTGCCAATGCGAATTGATGGGCCTGTTGCGCAATTTCCGAGACAATACACTGGCTCCAGAGTGACGCTACCGCAGGGGGTTGTTTGTTCAAAATCAATGCCGAGTGTGTTTTTTGCGTGTTGTTCAAGTTGCCGACATCCCGTTGCCTGACAGGCTTCGGCGCGACAAATTTCGACAACATGACGTCCGGTAGGATGGCTACGAAAATGATGGTAAAAGCTAATAACGCCGTGAATTTCTGCGCGGGTAAGGCGCATTTCCTCAGCGATTAAAGGTACAACGTTGTCCGGGATATAGCCGATTTCATGCTGAATAGCATGTAACACCGGCAATAACGCACCCGGTTTGTCTTTATGCAGACGGATCACGGCTCTGATGTGATCACGCTGCCAGGATACGGTTACTGACATCTCTCTCTCCAATATGCATTCTTGTGCATATATTTTTGTTTTATTATTGACAACTTGAACTTAGCAGATTGTCAGGCAGTTAAAAATAGGATATTTATTTCCTATTTCTCCCTTTAATAAAGGCCAACCCTCGATCTTCTTATCTCTTCCTTTTTAGAAAGAAATCAATCAACTAAGTTTCGAAACTAGCGGATTAACGTGACAATTTGATTTAGAGAAGAATTATTCTGAGAAAGGTTTGTTTATGCTGCTACAGGCGTGGCGCTGGTGAATTTAATTGCCGGAGGTGTTTTCGCTAACCCAGACAGTCCCGTGCTGACGATATTCTTTTTTCCAGAATGGTGCGTTAAATTTTAATTCTTCAATCAACCAGGCACAGGCATCTAAAGCGGCACGGCGATGGGCTGACCAACAGCCAATTAGGACAATGCTATCGCCAATGTGGATATCACCAAACCGGTGGACAATAAGGCAGGCATTGAGTGGCCATTGTTGTTCGGCGCGCTGCTCTAATTGCTCAAGGTAGCGTTGCGTCATCGCCGGATAATGTTCCAGTGTCATGTGTTGAATAGATTCATTATCGTTAAAATCGCGCATGGTGCCGATGAAACTGGCGGATGCCCCATGCTGTCCTGACGGCAGTTGTGTTTCAAATTCGCTTAACCATTGGTAGGGCTGAAAACCCTGCTCAAGCAGGTGTACGCTCATTTTAGCCTCCGGTGACCGGCGGAAAAAAAGCGACTTCATCGCCATCTTTAACGGGACTGTTTAGCGTGGCGTAGTCAAGATTAACGGCAACGAGCAGGTTGGCAGGTTTGCTGGCGTTGTTTGTAGCGTTATCCCATGCTTCGGAAACCGTCTCAACTGCCGGTATAGTGATTTCACTGATATCGAGTTGCTCTCGCAAGCTGGCAAAAAATTTGACTTGAATGGTCATCGGGTTATGGTTGCACTCAAATAAACACAGGATAACATCGACAATGGCTGAATTAACGCATTTTAATCAATCTGGCGATGCGCATATGGTGGATGTTGGGATGAGAGCGGTTACCCAGCGTCAGGCTGTGGCAAGTGGTCGTATTAGCATGTTACCGGCAACATTGACCCTGATAACCCAAGGTGGCCATAAAAAAGGGGATGTGCTTGGAATTGCTCGGGTGGCGGGTATCATGGCAGCAAAAAAAACAGCGGATTTGATTCCTTTATGTCACCCACTTGCGTTAAGCAAAGTTTCGGTAAACTTTGAGATTGATACCGCGCATACCGCCGTGATCTGCCAGGCAACAGTCGGCACGACAGGTCAGACAGGAGTTGAAATGGAGGCATTGACGGCGGTGCAGGTTGCCTTGCTGACGATTTACGATATGTGCAAGGCGGTAGATCGTGGCATGCAGATGACAGATATTCGTTTGGAAACCAAGTCTGGCGGTCAATCCGGCAATTGGCAGCGTGAATGCTAAAGCGTGGCTAAAGACTCAGCTGGATGATTGAAAAATATCGCTATAACTAACCGGTTGTCCAGACAGGCGAAGATCATACCCTGCCAGATCCGCCAAAGAACGCTGCCATTCGGGTAATTGCAAAATTCTAATTAATTCCTGAAAAGGGGCTTCCTGCAAGCGATCGGCCGGTAACGCAAGACAGTAATGTTCTTCAACCAAAGGCAAAAAGTCTAACGAAAATTTGCGGGCCACGGCGGCCAGCCCAAAACCACAATCGGCAACACCACTAGCCACAATCGCTGCGATAGCCATGTGCGTAAATTCTTCATGGCTATAGCCTTGAATTTGTTGGCTGTTAATGGCCTGTTGCCTGAGTAATTGATCCAATAAAAAACGCGTAGCAGAACCTTGTTGGCGGTTGATAAAGTGCACATCGGCACGGGCTAAATCAGACAAAGTGCGAATCGACTTGGGATTACCTGCTTGGACAATCAATCCTTGTTGACGGCGAACCAGGTAAATGAGTTGAATTTTGTTTGGATCTAATAATGCCAGGTAGTCAGGGGTCAACTGCTGGCCGAGAGGGCCGATGGGAATATGAAAACCGGCGCCATCACAATTCCCCGTTTTTAATGCTTCCAGATTTTCCAGACTGCCATGAAAGTGCAGATCAATCGGGATAGCCAGTTCATTTAATCTATCGCGCAGCGCATTGACAACCAAACCATGACTGGCAAATAAGGTCAGTCGTAGGTTTTGCTGCGCCGCTTGAAGCTGCTGAAGTTGTTGGCGAAGTTGCGTGGCCTGGTTGCTTAATTGCGGCATCAACCGTGCCTGTAGCTGTTGATGAGCCCGTAAAAAGTATTGGCCGGCAGGCGCCAGCGCGGTGCCACGGCCACGGTGTTTTTCAATCAGCGGCAGGCTCAGCTCGGTTTGCCATTTTTCCATCAAGCCCCAGGCATAACGGTAAGAAATTTGCGCTTGTTTCGCGGCGGCCTGCAATGAGCCAGATTCTTCAATACTTTTTAATAACGCAATCAAAACCGGATCAATGGCTTTTTTGCGGTTGCCATGACTGAGCTGCCAGTGAAAATCAATTGTAAATTCCATCAGCCGATTTAAGCACAATTTGCCCTGATGTGTTTTTTCAGATTTCCCACATCAGGGCTTGGCATCGTGACGAATTAACCCTGTTCAAGGAGTCGACGCAAATCAATCATGGCCGCATTGGCACGGGAAATATATGACGCCATGACTAAAGAATGATTGGCAAACATGCCAAAACCACTGCCATTTAAAATGATTGGCGTCCACAACGTTTTTTGGGTGGCCTCTAATTCGCGGATGATTTGCTGCAAACTGACGCGGGCATTTTTTTTGGCTAAGACATCGGCAAAATCACTATCCGCGGCTTTAAGCAAATGAATCAGCGCCCAAACGCTACCCCGTGCTTCAAAAAAATTATCATCAAGTTCGGTCCAGGGCGTTTTGGTAATTTGTTGCGAGGCATTGGCAGTGGACTGATGCGCAGCGGGGTCACCGGCCAGATCCGTGTTGATTCGAACCTGTCCGACACTGGCAGATAGCCTTTGAGATAAGCTGCCTAAGCGTTTTTCTGCAATAGCCAGCCAGGCAACTAAATTATCGGCGCGGGCATAAAACTGCGCGGATGCCTGCGGATCGCTCAAGCGAGCGTGATAGCGTTTTAAGGCATCGATCGCTTCACGGTATTCGACTTCTGTTGGGGGAAATAACCAGGACTCCGAGTCAAAATTAAACTGTGGCTCTGCAATAACCAAATCTTTGTCTTCAGCCGATTGCGATTGGGAACGGCTCAGATCATTTCTCAGTGCTCTAGTGTAATCACGGACCTGAACGAGCACACCAAACTCCCAGTTAGGCATATTATCCATCCACACCGAGGGTGGCATGACATCATTACTTAAATAGCCACCGGGCTTTTCCAGTAAGGTTTCCGCCAAATGAATCACGGTTGCCGTGCTTATCGAGCCGGTCACAATATCCTGAGCTTGTCTCTCAGCTTGTTGATGGGCAATGTCGGTTGGTGAGAAAGCCGCGGGTGGCATACTCCACCAGATCATCAATACTAGGAAAATACCGAGCAGCATTGCCAAGACCAAACTAAGAAAAAGGCTCAAACGACTCTGACGGATGCGTGCCCACAAAGCCGCGGTTTGTTGACGAATAGCGTTTAAAAATAACGAATCAGCCATGTCGAATCTCTAGTTTCAAAACTGGTTTATTAGCTTAATCTTTTATAAATGACGATGACAAATTGAATTGGGCGCATGGGCGAATCGGGTAATAATTCCTAAAAAATGCTGGGAATTATTCTTGACTATTGTTGGTCTGTGTCTGAATAATGGCGCACTTGAAGACTAACAGTATGAAAAACAGGGGATGCTGACAAGATGACGCAAGCGATAGAAATTGCAGATTTAGTGAAGCATTTTGGCGAAATTAGAGCTGTCGATGGCATCAATCTTAATCTCTCTCGAGGCGAGGTGCTTGGCTTCCTTGGACCGAATGGGGCTGGTAAATCGACCACCATGAAAATGATTACCGGTTTTTTATCACCGACAAGAGGCCGTGTTAGCGTTTGTGGTCATGATGTTCAGCAAGCATCGATTCCAGCTAAAGCGAGCATTGGCTATTTGCCTGAAGGTGCACCCGCTTATGCTGATATGACGCCAGCCAGTTTTTTGAGTTTTATTGCCGATATTCGCGGTTTTTCAGGTAAGGCAAAACGGGATGCTGTCGCTGTTGCGGCTGAGCGAGCGCGTGTTGTTGAGGTGATGTTTCAGCCGATTGAAACACTTTCAAAAGGGTACAAACGCCGAGTAGGCCTAGCACAAGCAATTCTTCATAATCCACCAATCTTGATCATGGATGAACCCACTGATGGGCTTGATCCTAATCAAAAGCATGAAGTGCGAACGTTGATTAACGAAATGGCGCATGATAAAGCCATCATTATTTCAACGCATATTCTGGAAGAGGTGCATGCTTTGTGTACTCGAAATGTGCTCATTTCGCGAGGCAAAATTGAGTTTGATGGTACCCCACACGAACTAGAGTCATTGTCCCGTTATCACAATGCCGTCGTCATGACCATCAGCGGTACGCATACCACAGCGCTAACCGACTTTGTCACTGCTCTCCCTTTTGTCGACAGCTATGAAGTCCTTGGTGATTTGACGCTTCGAGTTTTTCCTTTAAATCATCAGCAAATAACGCTGCCATTATCAGAAAAAATTCGTGAAAAAGGGTGGGATATTGTGTCGCTTTATAGTGAAAGTGGCCGTTTAGATGAAGTGTTTCGTCAGATTACAACTCGGGCATCGATGGAGATAAATTAATGAACATACGCAATATTTGGTTCATTATGAAACGCGAATTTAATGGCTATTTTGCCACCCCGGTAGCCTATGTATTCATCATTATTTTCTTGTTGTTAGCTGGCTTTTCGACCTTTTATGTTGGCAATCTTTTTGAAAGAGGTGAAGCAGACTTATATCCGTTTTTTTCCATGCACCCTTGGCTCTACATTTTGCTTATCCCGGCAATATCAATGCGGCTTTGGGCTGAGGAGCGAAAAAGTGGCTCAATCGAATTATTAATGACGCTGCCTGTGTCTGTTTTTGAGGCAGTTATTGGTAAATTTTTAGCAGCATGGGCGTTCACAGGGCTGGCTTTACTGCTGAACTTTCCGCTTTGGGTTACGGTTAATGTTTTGGGTAACCCGGATAACGGGGTCATCTTTACTGGATTTATTGGGAGTTTATTAATGGCGGGTGGTTTTCTCGCGATTGGTGCGTCTATTTCGTCCATTACCAAAAACCAGGTTATTGCTTTTGTAATCAGTTTAATTGTGAGTTTGATTTTCGTGTTGGCAGGGTTCGGTATCGTGCTGGATTTTTTTAGCAGCTGGGCACCACAAACATTAGTCAACGTAATTAGTTCTTTTAGTTTCCTGACGCATTTTGATGCAATTTCTAAGGGGGTAATTGATCTACGTGACATCCTGTATTTTGTGGCATTAATTGCAATTTGGTTGTTTGCCAACGCGCTTATCATCAATGTCCGTAAGGCCGATTAGGAACAAGATGATGAATAAAAGTGTGTTGTCAAAAACCGGGCTTGCATTAGCGGTGGTTTTATTCGTTTCATTCATTATCGTCGTGAATGAAAACTTACGTTCATTTCGTGTCGATTTGACCGAAGATAAGCTTTATACCCTTTCCGAGGGCACACAGAATATTTTGTCCGGATTACAGGAACCAATTACGCTGCGCTTGTACTATGCGGAGCGGGTTGCACAGGCGTTGCCAGCGGTGAAGAGCTATGGTCAGCGTGTTCAAGAGTTATTACGTGAATATCAACGCGCTTCTGGCGGTATGATCCGTCTGAAAATAATTGATCCAGTGCCTTACTCCAATGATGAACATCGCGCCGATCAATATGGACTGCAGTCAATTCCAATCGAGGGCGAAGAAGATCCTTTATATTTTGGTCTCGCGGGTACGAACCTTTTAAATGGACTCGAAATCATTCGTTTCTTTCAGCCTGAAAAGGAAGATACGCTGGAATATGATCTGACACGTTTAATTTTTCAACTGTCCGATGTACAACGCAAAAATATCGGGGTTCTGAGTTCGCTAAGCTTAGATGGTGAACAATATGATCCACTCAAAGGCGAGGTGATCAGTGATGCTGGCAGTAAGCCTTGGCCGGTTATGGATCAGTTACGCATGATGTTTGATGTCTCCATGCTGCCTGACGATATTCGTCGTATTCCAACCTCGCTTGATGTGTTGATGGTCATTCACCCCAAATCCTTAACAGACTCGACACTGTATGCGATTGATCAATATGTTCTCTCTGGTGGAAAACTCATCACCTTTGTTGATCCTTTCGCAGAAGTCGATGTACCTGAAAAAGATCCAGAAAACCCGATGGCAGCTCTGACAGCGCAACGGGGTTCTAATATGCCGGAGTTGTTTAATGCCTGGGGCTTTGAACGTGATGGTCAATTTGTGGTCGCTGATCGCAAGTTTGCACGTAAAGTTGATTTCGGAGCGCGGACGGGAAATGAGCCAATTGATTATGTGCTTTGGTTAGGTCTCAATGACGGTTCTTTAAATATGTCTGAGAAGATCACTTCTCGTTTGAAACGTATAAATGTGGCTACCAGTGGTTTTTTTAAACAACTAGATGGCGCAACCACCCAGATGACCCCCTTGGTTTCATCGAGTGATGAAGCAATGCTGGTAGATAAGCGGGTTGTGCAGTTTCGTAATGATCCTGTTGGGTTGCTGACAAGGTATGAAGCAGGAACTAAGCAATACCCATTGGCTGTTCGTGTGACTGGTGACGTGAAAACGGCCTTTCCAGATGGGGCAAAAAACAATATGGGCGACCTACAAAAAATGCCCGATCATCTTGATATGGCAAATGAGCCTATAGATATTATTGCTGTAGCTGACGTGGATATGATTGATGACCAGTTTTGGGTTCAGGTTCAAGATTTTTATGGGCAAGATTTAGCATTTAACACTTCCAACAATCTTGACTTTGTTTACAACGCTATTGAGGACTTAACTGGCACAGATGGGTTAATCAGTGTTCGGTCACGTGCAGGTTTTTCAAGGCCTTTTATCTTAGTGAACGAGATTGAACGTGAAGCTGAACGAAGATATCGCGCAACAGAACGTGAGCTTGAACAGCGACTTCAAGATACGGAACAAAAAATCGCCCGTATGCAGGTTCAGCGCTCAGGCACGGGTGAACAAATTTTGACCGCTGAGCAACAAAAAGAAATCAACGAAGCGCGCCTGTTAGCTGAGCGTACAGAAGCAGAGTTACGAACAGTGAAGGGCAATTTGCGCCAGGATTTGGATGCGTTAGAAGCCGTTGTTAAATTTGTGAATATTGGGGTAGTGCCAATATTAGTCGGAATTTTAGCTTTAATTACCGGCTGGTTAAGGCTGCGAAAACGGACACATGGCCGCTTTAACGTAAATAAAACAGGTTCTTAACATAACATGCTGAAAAAAATTAACAATCTGACAGTTTTAGCAATTTTAACGGCGATGATGGTTTTGGTAATGTTCGTTACGATTTATCGTGCGGATACAGAATCAGATGATTACAACTTACTTTACCCCACCTTATTTTCACAACTGACTAAGGTTGACACGCTGACATTTGACAGTGTCGATGGCAACTTTACGCTGAAGCAGGTTGGCGAGGAAGACTGGGTTGTTGCAGATTATTTTAATTACCCAGCTGACTTTGATCTTGTGAAGCGTATGCTCATCGATATATCTGAAGCGGTTGTTATTGAGGAAAAAACCGCAAACGAAAAACAGCATGGATTTCTTGGTCTGGTGACGAATGAAGCTGGTGGTGATGCACTGGAAGTTAAGTTATATGATGACGATGAGATGCTTGCCGGCCTGATTTTAGGTGAAACACGTGCCATTACAGCACAGGCAGGACCTCGTCAAACGTTTGTCCGCCGCAGTGGCGAAGCGCAAAGTTGGCTGGCGGAAGGTTATCTACAAATCAGTCCTCTTATGCTGAACTGGATTGACGGTGAAATAATGAGTATTGGTCGAGAACGTATTGCTCGCGTAGACATTATTCAGCCAGATGGCTCAACTGCCACACTTGTTAACCTGGGAGAAAAAGACAAGTTTGGTACACCTGAATCGGGCAAGAATACCGTTTTTAAATATGAGCAATTAGGTTACGACATAGCTGGCTCTTTATACCAGCTAAGACTTGAAGAAGTTATCCCTGTCAATGGTTTCAGTCGTCAAGGTGCCGAAGTCGTCGAGGCAACGTTTATCACCTATGATGGCCTTAAGGTTACCTCTCAGACCTCTTTCATTGATGGTTTTTATTATGCGACTTTCCGCGCGGAATATGATGATCATTATTTGGATAAGGTCCCCCCTGCTATCGCTGAATTGGATCTTTTAAAAAGTCGTGACAATGTTGAAAATGAAATCGCGAAACTGAATGAAACGTTGGCCCCTTGGGTGTATCGCGTTGGTGGTTTTACGGGTACGAATTTGATGCGAGCTCGGGCTGATATTGTGACCGAGTCGAGTCAGCAGATACCAATGCCCGCCGATATGAGTGGTAGAGGTATGTTACTACCGTAACTATTCATCAATGAGTGCCCTGAATAAGCTCAAAAACTTTTTAGCCGGTACAAATCTTGCTTCAGTTTTACTAGGGGATTGGGCGAACAATCTGTAAACCGATCCGAGGTTAAAATCTAGTAAGGCTACCTAGATGGTTAAACAGTTTTTTTGCACAGCGACACTCTACGCCATGTTTTTGACATTGCCTGTGAATGCAGCGGATTTGCATGAATTAAATGCGATTGAACATGCGGCGTATCTATTTGCATTAAATGATGCACAGAGCCGTTGGAATAATCCGGTCGTTAGTGTGGACTCACTTGATAAACGTTTACGCTTGCAACGTTGTGACAGTGATCTAGAAACCTTTACCAATAATGACCAATTACGTTCCGGCAAGCTGACCGTGGGGGTACGATGTCATCAGCCTGTCGCATGGACGGTCTACGTTCCTGCTACAATTGAAGTCATGCGCGCCGTTGCGGTGACAACGCGGCCGTTATCTGCAGACCACATCATGACTGCTGACGATGTTAAACTGGCAAATCAGAACATTCTTACCATGCGAAGTGGTTATTCCACCGATATGCAATCTCTAATCGGCCAACAATTAAAATCGCCTTTGGCAATGGGCGCTGTCTTGTCAAAACGTCAATTTAAACCTCAGCATCTCGTTCAGAAAGGTCAATTAATTACGCTGGTGTCTGCCGTTGGCAATATGGAGGTTCGCGTAAAAGGGGAGGCGATGGCAGATGCTGAAATGGGCCAGCGGGTCAGAGTGAAAAATACGCGTTCCGAGCGCATCGTTGAGGGCGTCGTCGATGCCGCCGGTGTGGTCAGAGTTGGGACGTTATGAAATTCGGAATTAATTTAAGTTTTATGGGAAATGGCCGATAAGGTCATTAAGCCTTATTGGAGACAGTTATGTCAGAAATTAACAATATCAAACCCGGCAATTTGCCCAATACCAGCAATCCGTCACGGACTGGTGTGGCAGGGGAAAAGTCATCTGGCGGGACCGTTGATGCGCGGGCAGTGAGTTCAGATACGTTTAGTCTGACCGATACCGCTAGCCAGTTACAAAGTTTGCAAAAAACGATTGCTGCTATGCCGGAAACAAATCAGCAACGGATCGCCGCGCTTCGTGAAGCAATAGATAACGGGGATTACCAAGTCGATACAGAAAAACTGGCACAAAATATGATTGATTTTGAGCGTCAATTTTAATTCGAGACAATGCCATGACCATGACGCCAGCACAGCAAATGCAATCGACACTCAAGTCTGAAAGCCAAATTGCCAATGAATTTGCCAACTTACTCCAAGTTGAACGTCAGGCGTTAATGGATCGTGATGAAACTAAACTGAATCATTGTCTTAAACAAAAGCAACCGCTGGTCAGGCAACTTGAGGCGCTTGGAAGACAACGGGAACTGATTTTAAAACAGGCCGGGTTCCCGGCAGATCGGCAAGGTATGGCGGCATTTATTGCCAATCAGCTACCAGCGCAGGCGGAAACGTTACAAAAAATGCTGGCATCGTTAAAGCAAACCGCGCAGGCATGTCAGCAGAATAACCAAATTAATGGCGGAATTGTCAGCGTAAACCGGCAATATTTGCAGCGTGCGATGAGTATTTTGCGTGGTCGGGATCCTGAAGCATCCGCTTATGGACCGGGTGGGGAATATACCAGTGGCGTGGTACGGCAACCCCTTATTGGTCGGGTTTAAATCAAGCTTGTCTGAGCCATTTTGCCAAAGTGGATACCCAGGCAGGGTGAACATTTAAGCAGGGAATCAGCGTTAATGATTCGCCGCCCGCCTCCACAAACACTTCTTTTCCCCGAATCGCGATTTCTTCCAATGTCTCCAAACAATCGGTAACAAAAGCGGGGCACATTACCATCACATTCCGAGCCCCTTCTTTGGCCAACTGGGTGAGAATATCCTCAGTATTGGGTCCCAGCCATACCTGTCTGCCCAAGCGAGATTGGAAGGCAACGGTGTAGTCTGTTTGTGCCAGTCCTGCCTTTTTGGCAAAGGCTTGCGTGGTTGCCATCACTTGATGCCGGTAGCATGTCGCATGGGCTGGATGTGGTTGCTGGCAACAATCCTGACGTTGGAGGCAGTGTGCGCCAGAAGGATCAGAGCCGGTGATATGGGATTCTGGCAAACCATGATAGCTAAAAATCAAATGATCATAGGGCTGTGAGAGATACGGCAGACTTTGTTGATACAGGGCATCAATATAATCCGGCTCTTGATAAAATGGCGCTGGAATAATCAGTTTTAAATCAAGATCATGTTCTTCGATGACGCGTTCTGCTTCGTCAATCGATGTCGCAATGGTGCTGTCAGCGTAATGCGGATAAAGTGGTAGATAAACCACTTCCTTGATGGCAGGATTGGTAGCAATTTCCAGCAAGGTCGATTCAATCGCGGGATTACCATAACGCATGGCCAAGTGAACGGGCATAGCAACTTCGGCCTGTACCGCATCGCGCAATTGCTCTGACAACACAATCAATGGCGATCCTGCAGGCCACCAAATGCTTTGATAAGCGGCAGCTGAGCTTTTGGGGCGGGTTGGCAAGACCAGTAGACTCACGATCAGCCGACGTAATATCCAAGGTAACTGGATCACGTAGGGATCCATTAAAAACTGATTCAGATAGCGGCGTACGGCAGGCGTATCAGGCGCATCCGGCGATCCCAGATTTGCCAATAAAATGGCACGTTCAGACATATCTCTCCGTTACTTTTTAGTTTTTTTGACGACATTGGCAAGCGCCGCTGTCAGATCAGTATAGTGAAACTGATACCCGCTTGCTTGCGCTTTTTCAGGCAAGGCGCGTTGACTATCAAGTAATAAGGTAGCCATTTCACCCAGCATGCCTTTTAACAGGCAAGCAGGCATGGGCAATATGGCCGGTTTTTTTAGTATAGCGCTAAGGGTGTCGGTAAATACCTGATTGGTGACGGGCAGCGGCGCGGAGCCATTGAAGACGCCACGGGCATTGGGCTGATCGGCCAGAAATAAAATCAAATGACAAATGTCTGTCAGGTGAATCCATGGCATGAATTGTTTGCCATCGCCAACGCGGCCGCCGAGGCCGAGTCGAAACACAGGTAATAGGCGACTTAAAAAACCACCTTGCGGTGATAACACCAGTCCGGTTCGGACGATAACTACGCGGATACCGAATTCCACTGCTCGGTTAGCGGCCTGTTCCCAGTCTGCGCATAGTGTATGGGTAAACCCCGTATTGGCTGAACTAAGTTCATCGAGAATGGTGGCCCCTTGATCGCCGTACCAGCCAACTGCAGAACCACTAATCAAGGTATCGGGTTTTGTGGTGCGTTGGCTTAACCAGGCAACCAGTTCCTGGGTGTAGGTGATACGACTTTCATAAAGTTGTTGTTTTCGTTTTGCTGACCAACGGCGTGAGGCAATAGGCGCCCCCGCCAGATTAACGACAATATCGATCTTCTGGTGGGCAGGGATAGCCTGCAAATTGGGCAGTAGCGTTACCCGCTCGGGAAACCGGTGACGATGGCGAGCACGGTGACGGCTGAGTATGAGCACGTCATTATCCTTTTGCAGCCAGGCCTCAGTTAATGCCGAACCGATGAGGCCGGTACCACCGGTTATTAGTATGACAGCCATGATGTGATTCCTTTTTTGTCCCTAAACATCACATTAACGCTTTGTGTGTAAAAAAATTGTGCAGTTACTCTACTCGAAGATGATCATAATGAGCCGTCCAACGAGGTGAAATTTTTGTGAAAATTGCGGCTTGCATCACTGAAAATCAGGGCATTTACGTTAAAATTAGCATGGTAAAAAAATCTTTCTTTTACCAGCAGTCAAAACGTAATTCTGTTGGTCATTCGGCCGATTTCACGTTAATTAAATCAGAATTAGAGGAAACAGCGAGTATGGATGGGGCCGCCTTGCCCAGACAGCAAGCATTTTTATTGTCCCAGCAAGCGCCGTTTGCCAATTTGACTGTCATTGCTGTTGCCTGGTTAATGGCACTGGTATTTGGGCAGTATGATTTCAGTGGCTTATTGCAAGTCTGGGCCGGTGTAATCAGTTTTTTTTCCGGTATCAGACTGGTTTTGTGGTGGCGCTATCAGCGCGGGGCTGAGTCGATTTCGGTACACCGCTGGATAAGACAATATACGTGGGCAACACTCTTTGTTGGGCTGGCATGGGGAGCGCTAAGCCTGTTTTATTTAGCTGCTACCGATCCGCAGATAAGCAGTCTTTTTTATATTTTAATCAGTACCGTCCTGGCTGCGGCAGTACCCGTACTTGCCGCATCATTGACCGCTTTTGTCGCTTACACGCTACCGCCGGTATTAATGTTGATTATGGTCACGGCCTATCAGGTTTTCAGTCAGCAACAGGCCAGTAGCTTACCCTTGTTTTTGGTCGCCGGACTGACAGCATACTATCTCTTTATGATTTCGCTGGTACGCCGCGCCAATCAGAACATTACCGACAGTTTTCGTTTACAACAAAGTCACGAGGCATTGCTGGCCGATTTGCAGTGGGAGGTTGCCCAGCGCGAGAGTCAGATTGAAGCACGTACCTTGGCGTTAACCGAAGCGAATACCCGACTTTCTGAAAAACAGGCGCATTTGCAAAAATTATCGCGTGCAGTAGAAGCGAGCCCGAACGGCATTATTATTACCGATCGGCAAGGTTTCATTGAATATGTGAATCCTCGTTGTGAAAAAATTACTGGTTATAGCCAGGCCGAAGCGCTTGGTAAAACACCTCGATTATTTAAAGTACAGTTTAGCAACCCTGGCCGGATTCGGTCCTTGTGGCAAACCATTCAGGCTGGACGGCAATGGGTGGGTGAGTTTTCCAGTCGACGTCACAATGGCCCCGTGTATTGGGCCAAGGTTTATATTGCGCCGATTCGCTCAGTGAACCAGGAGATCAGTCATTTCGTGGCAATTCTGGAAGATGTCAGTGAGGCACACTCATTGGCACAAGCCTTGAGTCATCAGGCGACACACGATCCGCTAACAGGTTTGATCAATCGTAGTGAGTTTGAACGTCGCTTGACGGCGTTGAACCTGCAGAACACAGATCAGCATGCGCTTTGTTACCTTGATCTAGATTTATTCAAGGTCATTAACGAAACAGCAGGCCATACTGCGGGAGATGCGCTGCTTAGTCAGTTATCTGGTTACTTAAGTCAGTTCATTGGGCCACAAGAAACCCTGGCAAGGCTAGGCGGCGATGAATTTGCCTTGTTAATGGAAAGTAGTGATCTTGAACATGCTAAAACAGTGGCTGAAGAAATACGTTATGGCATTGATAGTTTTACATTTTTTTGGCAGTCAAAGGAATTAACCACCACCGCCAGTATTGGCGTGGCGATGATTGAAGATGAGGCGTCAAATAACGCGGATAAGGATCCACTGAAGCGGGCTGAGTCCGCTTGTAATGCGGCAAAGCAGTTTGGTCGAAATTGTGTCTATGTGTTTCAGAATGATGATGCAATGCTCGCTGAACAATCGGGTGAATTTCAGTGGGTTCAAAAAATTAAACACGCTTTAAGCGAATCGCGCCTGATGCTTTATACCCAGCCAATTCAGGGCCTGCATGACAACGCAAATACACTCAAGTACGAAGTGTTATTGAGAATGCGCGATGAGACAGATCAGATTATCTCGCCCGGTGTTTTTTTACCTATTGCTGAACGTTACAACCTTGCCGATAAAATTGATCGTTGGGTGATTGATACCGTGATTGATTGGTTAACACACCACCATCAGGCGCTGCCCTTTAATCAGACATTAGCTATTAATCTTTCTGGTTCATCAATGGGGAATCAGGCTTTGTTGACCCATATCAGCCAGCGTTTGCATGACGCCGTTTTTCCGGTCTCCATGCTCAGTTTTGAAATTACGGAAACGGCGGCAATCGCCAATGTTGATCAGGCAAAGCAATTTATTCAGGTACTGCGCAATGTCGGGTGTCATTTTGCGCTGGATGATTTTGGCAGTGGTCTGTCGTCATTTGCTTATTTAAAAAATCTGCCGGTCAGTGCAATCAAAATCGATGGTTTATTTGTTCGCGATATGCTGACCGATCCGATTGATGCGCAAATGGTTCGGGCGATCAATGAGATTGGCCATGTGATGGGATTAGAGACAATTGCAGAATTTGTTGAAAATGCTGAGGTTCTGCACAGCCTGGAAAGCATAGGCGTCGACTATGCTCAAGGTTTCCATATAGGCAAACCGGCGCCGATTGATAGCTTACTGACGACCAAGACATGCTAGATTAGCTTGATGACTGTGTTTTTAGCGGAGTGTCTATGCAGCGCAGGAAGCTGTTAAAACTGGCTGGACTCGCGTGTTTGCCAGCATCGCTGCGGGCGGTTTCAGCAAGTTCCAACGAATCACTCAAAACCGGGTTGGTGCTGGATGATCGCTTTGTGGATTATCAAATCACACCGGACCACCCTGAATCGCCAGCGCGATACCGCCAGGTTGCACATACTTTAAATGCCTTACATCGTGCCAATAAAGTGACCTCAATTGCCGCAACACCGGCAAAAGTTCGCTGGTTAAGCACCATTCACAGTATTGAACATCAAGCGTCAATAAAACGTCACGCGCCGGAGGCTTATGCCACAGCCAGGTTAGCGGCGGGCGGGGTGCTGAATTGCGTTGATGCGGTGATGCAGGAAAAAGTTAAAAATGCGTTTTGTGCCTCCAGGCCGCCCGGTCATCATGCGACGAATACGGGGCGGGAAGAAGGTTTTTGCTATTTTAATCATGTTGCGATTGCCGCGCGCTACGCTCAGCAGCAGTATGGGCTTGAGCGGATCTTGATTGTCGACTGGGATTATCATCATGGCAATGGTACAGAATGGGCCTTTTATGATGATCCCAGTGTCTTGTTCTTTTCGACACATGATCGGGATGCCTATCCGCGAACAGGCCTACCCGAGCGCACCGGCCATGGTGCTGGGGAAGGATTCAATATCAATGTGCACCTGCCGTGTGGCAGTGGTGATGCCGCTATGCTGGCTGCATTTAAAGAAAAATTGTTACCGGCGGCGAATGCTTTCTCTCCGCAGCTGGTTTTGATTTCCGCTGGATTTGATAGCCGTGTAGACGATCTGCTGGGTTGTCATGAGATAACCGATGACGGATTTAAGGCACTGACAAAAATGGTAATGCAAATTGCGGCTCGCCATTGTCAGGGGCGGTTGGTTTCTGTTTTAGAGGGTGGGTATCACATTCCGGGTTTAGTTCGTGCCAGCCAAGCTCATATTACCGCGCTTTCGTCTTTAAGTGGTTGATTTAAATATACAAAAATATTTTCCACAAAAGGCTGAAACGGTCTGTCTTACCCTAAAATAAAAAAGACGGCACAGTTCCTGCTAGTTATCCATCAGTTACCCTGCCAACGCTGAACAGGGTTGTCAGCCTCGGGCACATCAAGGAGATGGATATGAATGCTTTAGCACAGTTGAACACATCTGAAGCAAAGGAAAACTTCAGTGTAAAACAACGCTATCAACATCTAACAACGCATTACGACGCCAAGTACAAGGCAGCATGGTTTCTCATGCATGGTGAACCAAGACCCTGTTTTACTGGCACTTTATTGACTGACATTGCTCACTTTTTCGACGATGTCAAAGCAGAGCACGCTGCAGGATTGACAGATAAATATCAATTTCTGGTGTTAGCTTCCGATGTGCCTGGTGTGTTCAACTTGGGCGGCGATTTAAACGCTTTTGCCACTGCGATTGAAAACGGTGACAGAGATTTACTATGGACCTACGCCACAAAATGTATTGATGTATTACATCGCAACATGCGCCATCTGGACTTACCGTTGACAACGATTGCTCTGGTCAAGGGTGATGCCTTGGGCGGTGGTTTTGAGTCGGCGCTGTCCAGTAACGTGTTGATTGCCGAACGTGGAACGAAAATGGGGCTGCCCGAAGTTTTGTTCAATTTATTTCCGGGGATGGGCGCGTATTCACTACTGAGTCGCAAAATCGGTTCCAGCAAGGCCGAGCAAATGATCATGAGCGGGCAGCTTTACGACGCGGAAACGCTTTATGAAATGGGCGTAGTGGATATTCTGGCGCAGCAGGGAGAAGGCGAACTGGCCGTGTATCGTTATATTAATGATGCGCAGAAACACTGGGTCAGTCACCGCGCCATGGCGAATGTTAAGGATTATTGTAATCCCATCACGGAACAAGAGTTGATGGACATTACCCGAATCTGGGTAGATTCGGCGATGCAGCTAAGCGGTCGTGATTTGCGCATGATGAACCGGCTGGTGCAACGTCAATCAGCGCGCATCGCGTCCTGATGGGGAGGCCGGCTCGCGTTGCTGCTGGGTTAATTCCTGTTGCAGCGCGATGACTGTCTGTTCAAAAGCCTGCTCAATCGTGGTCAATAATCTCTGGTTGGATTGTGCGTGCATCTCATGTGGTTTGATTTGTTCCGCTTGACGACATAAGCCGGAGAGTTGATTTGCCCCCATTTCCGCGGCGGAGCCTTTTAAGGCATGCAGGCTTTCACGCAGGGTCAAATAATCCTCGCCATTAGCGGCGGCAATCCGTTGGATATGTGTTTCACCATCAGCGATAAAACCCTGAACCAATTGTGCTAAAAATTCGGTACCACCACCTAATTGACTCAAGTCACGCAGGGTTTGTGGATCAAGCCAAAGCGTTGTTTGCTCATTATGGTCAGTGGGTGAGGCCGTTTTTGGATTTTCGCTTAGTGTGACTGGACGGTTTGCGGCCAGTTCAGCGATAGCTTTCAGTAGTGCACGCGAGTCAATCGGTTTGGTTAGAAATACATCGGCGCCGGCATCCAGGCTGCGTTTTTTGGCTTCCGGCGTTGCATCTGCTGTCAACATAATGACGGGCAAGTGAATCGAGGTATCTAGGTAACGCATGGCCCGAATCACTTCTGCACCAGAATAATCCGGCATATTCATATCAACAATTAACATGTCGAAACTACGCAGACTTTTTGTCAATGCATCTAGAGCCTGCTCACCACTATCAGTAATTTTTACTTGATGGCCGGCATGTTCCAACACCCCAGCCAAGACTTGTTGATTCACTTTGTTGTCTTCAGCAATAAGGATAGATAAAGGTTTCGCGTGGGACTGTGAGGCATAATGTTCGGCAAGTGAGATAACATTCTCTTCGCTGGTCTGATGTCGCGACTGGCCGGCATGAATCGCATTAAACAGCTGTGGCTTGTTGGTTAAGTCTTTGACAATGCAGATAAAATGTTCTTTCAATAAGGGGTCGTGCAGACTGCTGGAAGCGGGATTAATTAATACTAGTGATAAGCCAGACAAACTGGGTTCGGAATGAATCATCTTGGCAAATTGAATAGGCGCAATATCCTGCATGCACTGCTGATCAATCAATAACGTGTCGCAGGCGGTGCCTGCATTCGCAAGGCGCATGAGTTCGGCAAGCGCTTGAGCCGTTGTTGCGGTGTGTTGATAGTTGAGTTGCCAGTCCACCAGAATTTGATCGAGCTGTTGCTGAATGGGCACGGCACAGAGTGTAAGCATCGGCATATCTTTTTGTAGTTGAGGTTGTTCTGCCACCTTGGCAAGCGGTAACTCAAACCAGAAAGTGGTACCCACCCCCGGTTCGCTCTCTAAATCAATTTGGCCATCCATCAGCTCAACCAATTCCTTGGCGATGGTCGTCCCAAGACCGGTCCCACCCGTACTGCGCTGACCCAAACCGGCGACTTGCGTAAAGTCATTGAATACAGTTTTCTGGGCGTCCTGTGAAATGCCGATGCCGGTATCGATAATTTCAAACCGAACAAACGGTTCATCTGCATTGTTATCGGCCATTAACACATGAAGTTTAATGCTACCGGTATCCGTGAATTTTATGCCATTGCCGATTAAATTAATGAGAACTTGTCGTAAATGTTGAGCATCGCCTTCAACCATGAATGGCACGGCAGGATCAATATGAAAGCTGACGTGTAAGCCTTTGCTTCGTCCCATAGGGGCTTGCATGCTCATAATGCCGTGCAATAACTGATGCAGATCGAATACTTCTCGGCTGATTACAATTTTTCCGGCTTCAATTTTGGCGATATCCAGGACATTTTCAATCAAGCCAAGCAGCGTATGTGCCGATGTACGCATAATGCCGACAAAGTCACGTTGCTTCGTATCCAGGGCGGTTTCATTAAGCAGATCGGCAACCCCGATGACGCCGTTCAATGGGGTACGTAACTCATGGGACATATTAGCCAGAAAACGACTCTTGGCTTCATTTGCCTGTCGGGCGCTGGCAATCGCCGCATGCAGTTTGGTGATCAAAAAAGCGGAATAGAGTGGAATCAAAACCAGCAAAAACAGCAAACTAAAACCAAACGGTTTGTGTTGAGGATGTTGCCAGTAAGCGCCGCCGAGCACCGCCAGGGTAAAGCCAATCAGTCCGATAATGAACGAGATATAAAGGTAGTTAACGCCATATCGGAAACCATTTCCCAGCATAATCCAGAGATATAGAACAAACAGAAAAACACTCTGATCGCCAGCAAAAAACATCAGGATTGAGAGTGCGAGGAGATCGATCAAAATTCCACAAATCCGGCGTAAAGGGGCAGGACGCGGGTGAATCAGGATTGCCGTCGCAATCATTAAGGCTAATGCATAATAGATGAGGCTGATGAGGCTGGGTAAGCCCACCAGTGTGGACAACCATGTCTGATCCTCGCGCCACGGAATACAAAAATAAAAAATAATAATGAGCCCGATGGTTAGTCGGACTTTGATTGCCTGTTCCGGTTCGCTATCGCCTGTTTGGGCCAGTCGCAGTTTTATTTTTTGCCATAAGGAAAGCGGGGGCGATTTCATCATATCCAGAACCCGTTATTCATCCGCATAGGCTGCCTTGATGGTTTGAATCGTTTCATATCGTTCCATAAAAGCCGCCACGCAACGTGGATCCAGATGGCTACCTGCATTGGCATTGAGAAAGTCCAGCGCATCGGTTTCTGACCATGCTTTTTTGTAGGGGCGTGCAGAAACTAAGGCATCGTATACATCTGCAACGGAGACAACGCGCGCGATAAGGGGTATCGCATCGCCTTTAAGGCCATTAGGATAGCCTTTGCCATCATATCTTTCATGATGGTGTAAGGCGATAATGGCGCCAATTTGCATATATTTTGATTGACTGCCGGAGAGGATTTCATGGCCGATAACCGAGTGGCTTTTCATAATCTCCCATTCTTCCGGATTTAATGGCCCTGGTTTTAACAGCACATTATCGGGAATGCCGATTTTTCCAATATCATGCATCGGTGCGGCATACTCTAAATCTTCACATTCCTGCATGGTGAAACAGCCCATTGCTTCGGCAATCTGCCGGGCATATTTAGCCATTCTGATAACATGGTTGCCCGTTCCTTCATCACGATATTCACCTGCTTTAGCAAGTCGAATGATCGTCTCTTTTTCGCGTTGCAGGATTTGTTCGGTGGCGAGTTCAACCTGACGCTCCAGCCAGTTGGCACGGTCTTCGATAATCAGATGTTGCTCATGGAGCTGCAACAGGTTGCGGCAGCTGGTACGGCATTCAATCTGATCGATGGGACGCATCAGAAATGCGGTTGCTCCTGCCTCCAATGCTTCATAACGGACGGCTTTTTCACTAACCACCGTGATCATCATGATGGGTACATTGGCATATTTGGGTTGCTGACGTACTTGCTGAATGAATTCAATGCCATTGATGTCGGGCATGCGGTAATCGGTCACAATCAAGTCTGCTTCATTCAAATTGAGCCACTCAAGTGCGGTAATCGGATTACTCAACGCTGTCACTTCAATGTTATCGCCAATTTGTTGAATGATCTTGGCGAGGATGGTTCTCCCCGTTGACTGGTCATCGATGATCAGAACTTTTTTGGTTTTTCGGAGAATATTCAAGCGTCTGGCCTTTTCATAAGGTGCCAGCTCAGTGGATTGCTTTGCGTCGATGGTCATCCGGTCAGATGCTCCCAGCATGACGATATTCAGGTTGCTTCCGGCAACAAGCCATTAAGGCAAAAAGGACAGACTTCCCGACTATCCAGCTGTGTTACAAATATTTCATCATAAACCGTTTTTTTAATAATGCGAAGTGCGTCACATTTTTTCAGGTTCATTGTCGGCGTTTTCCATCACTATCGACTGATATACTCCAACTATACCACCGCTTGAAACAAGATTAAGGATCACCCTAATGTCGATGGACGCTGAAATGTATCAAAAAATTCATGATGATCCCCGATTCCAGCAATTGGTCACGCAACGCGCACGCTGGGTATGGAGTTTGTCAGCCATCATCTTAGTCCTTTATTTCAGTTTTATTTTACTGATCGCGTTTATGCCGGGCTGGTTGGCCCAGCCAATTGAGGCTGATACGGTGATGACGATTGGCATCCCGCTGGGCGTGGTCATTATTGTCTCGGCGTTTGTGCTGACTGGCATTTATGTTCACATGGCGAACACCCGTTTTGATGCGTTAACGCAGGCGATTTTGCAGGACCTGTCATGAAGCAACGTTACGTCTTTTTGATACTGTTCGCTCTGTTCCCAGCAATAGGGATGGCTGAGGTTGAGCAGATCACAGCTGATTCAGCAATTAATGTCCCTGCCGTGGTGATGTTTTGCCTGTTTGTGTTTGCGACACTGGCGGTGACTTATTGGGCAGCGCAACGCACACGCTCAACAGCAGATTATTACGCTGCTGGTGGTGGTATTACTGGTTTTCAAAATGGTCTGGCCATTGCCGGTGACTTTATGTCTGCGGCGTCATTTCTGGGTATCTCCGGTCTGGTTTTTTTGTCCGGTTATGATGGACTGATTTATTCGATCGGATTTTTGATTGGTTGGCCACTGATTTTATTTTTGATTGCAGAGCGTCTGCGTAATCTCGGCCGTTATACCTTTGCTGATGTGGCCTCATATCGGCTTGGTCAGCTGCCGGTGCGGGTTTTATCGGCGTTTGGTGCGCTCGCAGTCGTATTGCTGTATCTCATCGCACAGATGGTCGGCGCTGGCAAACTGATACAGATCTTATTCGGTTTGCCTTATGAGTTAGCGGTTGTGCTAGTTGGCGTGTTGATGGTGTTATACGTCACTTTTGGCGGCATGCTGGCAACCACATGGGTGCAAATTATCAAGGCCGTGTTGCTCTTATCTGGCGCGACCTTTATGGCATTTATGGTATTACGTTCCGTCGGGTTTGATCTCAATCGCTTATTTTCTGAAGCCGTCGCCGTACATCAAAAAGGACTGGAAATCATGGCACCGGGTGGTCTCGTTTCTGATCCTGTGTCTGCAATTTCACTTGGTGCGGCGTTAATCTTTGGTACCGCCGGTCTGCCACATATTTTGATGCGCTTCTTTACCGTTGCAAATGCCAAGGAAGCACGGCGATCAGTATTCTATGCCACTGGTTTCATTGGCTATTTCTACATTTTGACATTCATTATCGGTTTTGGCGCCATCGTTATGGTGTCAACCAATCCGGCATTTTTAAATGTGCAAGGTGGATTAATCGGTGGTAACAACATGGCAGCCGTCCATTTAGCCGCCGCCGTGGGTGGCAATATCTTTTTGGGTTTTATTTCTGCGGTCGCTTTTGCCACTATTTTAGCGGTTGTGGCCGGGTTAACACTGGCCGGCGCATCGGCAATTTCACATGATCTCTATGCCAGCGTAATCAAAAAAGGTCAGGCCAGCGGACAAATGGAAATGCGTGTCTCCAGAGTGGCTACCATTTTTTTGGGCATGGTTGCGATTGGTCTCGGGATCCTGTTTGAGACGCAAAATATCGCCTTTATGGTTGGACTGGCCTTTGCCATTGCCGCCAGTGCCAATTTCCCGGTGTTGTTTTTATCCATGTACTGGAAAAATTTGACTACCCGAGGGGCCGTTATTGGTGGTTTTTCCGGATTATTTACGGCGGTAATGCTCGTGATTTTGGGGCCTATCGTCTGGGTAGATATATTCGGCTTTGCCGAGCCAGTCTTTCCATACAAATACCCGGCGTTATTTTCTATTATGGTGGCATTTGTATTGATTTGGTTATTTTCAATAACTGACCGCAGTGCCGCCGCTACCGAGTCGAGATCCTTGTTTCGTGACCAGTTTATTAGGGCACAAACAGGACTTGGCGCGCATCATGCCAGTCAGCATTAGCTATAGGGAGTGAAATGAAAGCGTTATTAATTGTGGCGCATGGTAGTCGCCGAAATCAGTCGAATCATGAAGTGATGGCACTTGCTGAGTCTCTCGCGGCAAAGTGCCAGCACCAATATAGTTTGGTCATGGCAGCCTTTCTAGAATTAGCTGAACCATCTATACCCACAGGCATCAGAGTTTGTGCGGAGCAGGGTGCAGCAGAGGTTGTGATTTTGCCATATTTTCTAAATACCGGCCGCCATGTCGCGGAGGATATTCCCGAACAAATCGATATTGGAAAACAGGACCTACCAAATCTGACCATCACTTTGCTGCCACATATTGGCGCACTACCCGAGATGCAGAATCTATTGATACAAGCTGCGGTATCTAAATAAAACCGCCCACCCTGTTATAATCTAGCGCCTTGTCCCCGTAGCTCAGCTGGATAGAGCGTCCCCCTCCTAAGGGTAAGGTCGCAGGTTCGAATCCTGCCGGGGACGCCATTTAATCTTCCTTTTTTCAATGAGTTATATTATTTTGGTGTCAGGAGTTATTCTGTAAATCGGTGTTTTGGGACACTGTTGGGACACTCATAAAATGACACTAACGTAATAAAGGATGATTTAACGTTATGGCAAGTTATATAAAGCGTGGGGAAGGCCAATGGCAGGCAAAAGTCCGCAAAAAAGGCTACCCAGTCCAAACCAAAACATTCAGAAACAAATCTCTGGCCCAAAAGTGGGCTACTCAAGTTGAAGCTCAAATGGACAACAAAATGTTCATTTCAAGCACTCTTGCAGAAACCACCACTGTCCAGCAATTAACTAAACGTTATATTACTGAAATACTCCCCTCGAAAAAGTCTGCTGTCAGTATGGGATCGATGATTCGTTGTATCAGCAATTGCATTGGGGAATATGCTGTCATTAGCATCACCCCTAGTGTGTTGGCAGATTACAGAGACACTAGGCTTAAAAGAGTAAAGCCGGAAACCGTTAGAAAAGAGTTGTTGTGTATTAAACGGATCCTGACCATTGCCTCCAAGGAATGGGGCATTTATTTGCCTCATGGCAATCCTGTAGACAGGATCACTGTACCACCTCAGCCAAAACGAGGTAGGGAGCGTAGGTTAGAAGGGAATGAACAGGAACGGATTCTTGATGCAGCAAAAAAATACGGTGGTGAAATATCAGCCATTATTCGATTTGCAATTGAGACTGCCATGCGTAGAGGAGAAATTGCCAAACTGCGCTGGGAAAACATTGATATAGCCAAGAGAGTTGTAACTCTCCCAGATACAAAGAATGGTGATAGCAGAACAGTCCCACTTTCTACATCGGCATTAAATATCCTTGCTGAGATCCCACGAAATATTAACGGTAAAGTGTTTTCAATGCGTGCTGATTCTATAACACATGCATTTGAACGTTGTTGTAAATGTGCCAATATCGCAAACTTACGTTTCCATGATTTACGGCATGAAGCTACAAGTCGATTTTTTGAGATGGGATTGAACATAATGGAAGTTTCATCCATAACTGGCCATAAGGATTTGATGATGTTAAAGCGTTATACCCACTTAAAAGCGGAGGATTTAGCACGAAGGTTAACTAAGTAATGTAAACGTAGTGCACTAAAAATGATAAGCTTCCGACCTTTGCTCTTATTAAAGTTGGAAGTTGAGGTTGAGGTTGAGTCTTCCTCAAATTATAAAAATGGAAATAACGAATTTTGACTTAAAATGTGCAGATGCACTTGATTTTTTAGGAGCTTTGGCTGACGAGTCTGTTGATTTGTTTATCACTGATCCACCATATGAGTCATTAGAAAAACACAGAGCAATTGGAACAACAACACGCTTGAAAAATAGCAAGGCATCAAGCAACGCATGGTTTACTATTTTTCCTAACTCATCTTTTGAACAATTATTTATTGAAATATATCGAGTTCTCAAAAAAAACTCCCACTTTTATTTATTTTGTGATCAAGAGACTGCATTTATTGTAAAACCTATAGCTGAAAAAGTAGGTTTTAAGTTTTGGAAACCACTAATTTGGGACAAAAAAAAGATAGGAATGGGCTATCACTATCGTGCAAGATATGAATTTATCCTGTTTTTTGAAAAAGGAAAAAGGAAGTTAAAAAACTTTTCTATTCCAGATATTCTAGAGGTCCCTAGAGTTTATAGAGGATATCCAACTGAAAAGCCAGTAGAATTAGCTGAAATTTTGATTGGTCAAAGTTCAGATGAGGGTGAGCTTATAGTGGATCCATTCATGGGGGCGGGATCGTTTGGTGTCGCTGCAATTCGAAATCATAGACGCTTCTTAGGAGTAGACATAGCTGAGGAAGCAGTAAGTGTTGCTAAAGAACGTTTATATAATGAGCTTAGTCATTAGAAAAATAAGGATGGTTTATGACAGCACAAGGTAGTTATAGTTGGGCACAGGATATGCCGAAACACTGCCCTTTAACCGGTAGTATTCCTACTACAGGTATCCTTTTTAGAATAGTTTATAACTCTCCTCCAGATGACGATGACTTTCTGATGACTGTTGATGACCCACACCAAATACACTATGGATTTAGAGATGAATGTGGTGAGCTTTCTGAAAGGTTTGGTGACCTACCAAAAGATAAACAATGTGACGCCTTCGCTACATCGCACTTTGACAATATAAAAAATTGTAGGCGCATAGCTATACATAAGAATAGAACTGCTAATGTGAAAATTGCTGAGGTTAATTTAAAGCCAAGCTTAGGGGTAATGAAAGAGACTAGACCAAATCATTTTTCAGTTTGGTTTGATGTGAGTGCCCAACCATGGAGCTGTGTTGTAAAAATACATCCAGTATAAGGTGAGCTAATGTTGCTAAATAAAAAATCCCAGTTAGGAGATTTAAGCATTATTGAAGTATATGAATACTTTGATATGCCAACTCTTTATTGTGCAAAAGATAAGGTTATGGGCACCTATTACATTGTCTTTTGGTGCGATAAAAAAAGTGAACCAGTACATAAAGAGGGTTGGCTTTATTTACCTATATCAAAAAACAAACTCAACCTATTGAGAGCTAAGCGGATTTCGTTTAGAGAAGCATATGAGCAGCCTGAACGAGGTTACTATTTGGCTTATATTGGAAAAGATCCTGAGCAAGATGAAGTAACTTTTATTAGACAAAAAGATTTGCCCGATGACTTTCTACCAACAGAAGGGTTTTATGTTGACTCAATCGATAAGTGGAGCTCTTCACCTGAAGAAAGTTGGATTTTTAGGCTAGTCGTAAAAAATGTAAACAAAAAAACACATAAGGTTGCAGCAGATATTTCGAATGCGATTCAAGAACAGTTTACAGAGCTGTTTAAGTCAGCTATGAGTTTATTTGATCTTTCCAATAAACGAGTATTCAACCTGTATGAGTTGGGAGCAGACTTTAGTTCTGTTGATGTAAGACTTGGTGCTAATGATGAAGAGCTTGCCTATAAAGCCTTAGACGTACTCGAAAATGTTTTTACAGCAGGCAATATTGAACAACTTAATGAAGCCCTTTCTAAATATTCACTTGATACTCATCAAATTGAGCAGTTTTATAACAAAATAGTTTCTAGTAATGTAAATGTGAAAATTATTCCAAAGTATATTGGAAATGAAATTGTTCTAGATAACCAAAGCGTTAAAGAGAAGCTAGATCCGCTAAAAAATACTAATTTAACATCCATATCATCAATTGATGTTCCTCAAGCAAATGATATAGAAACCATCCTTAAAGTTATGGATTTAGTGGATCATGGTAAAACACTGACACATGATAATTTTGAAAACATAAACTCACCAAGACAGGTTAGTTATTATGTTGATGCAGCAAAGGCGTTAGGGTTACTTACTAGGAAAAATGAAATTACTTCCGAAGGATCGTTTTTATTAACTCGGAAATCAAATCATATAAAGTATCAAGTCTTAGCAAATCTATTTGAGCTTTCTGAATGTGGCACTAAGTGGATGAGGTATTGTGAAAAATCAGATATTAGTGAATTGGATCCGAATTCAGCTGAGCAGTTCCTCTTAAACTGCGTATCTTCATTATCTGAGAAAACGGCTAAACGTCGTGCTACAACATTGAAAAAATGGTTAGCGGATCTTCAACCATACAAAATTGAATATAAGGAAGACATATAGCTCTTTAGTTGTATTTTCTCGTTGGTTAATAATGTCAATTGTATTGGCTTGGCACTTGTTAATCGTAATCTTGAATACGTTGAATAATATAATCTTGTAGTGCCAAGCCTTGAAGCTTTTGCTTACAGCCATTAACTTTAACCCAAGTGTTGCCTGACGAATTAAAGTATAAGCCTGTTGAGTTTGATTTCGGCACATTTACTTCTAATACATGACCATTTGTAGCCTCTAAAACCTTGTGGAAGTGAATTCCAATTTTAGTTGGGTCTATCGATGGCTCAATTGTATTTATCTTTTGATAGATAGCTTTTTTAATATCGTCTTTTTCTCTAGAGTTTAGCTCAAGGCTTTTTACCTTTCCATCATCGCAAATACCCCAGAAGATACTACCACCAGAACTATTTAAAAATGCCAAAATATATTCATCAACAAGATTTTGAATAGATTTTGTGGGGTTGTTACCATTTACTTCTTTAAATTCATGGTAAAGATTTTCTTCCAGTGAGCATTTTCTTCCTTCAATAAATTCATAACTTTTCATAGGAATGATTTGTTCAAAGTCATCAGGTAACGATTCAAAAAAATTTCTGAGATATTTAATTGACTGGGGACTCATTCGGACAGATTTTGACATTTTGTTGATGGAGCCATATTCAACAACCAGTAAATCTAGTTCAGCCAAAGCTTTTGTTTTCCCAACTAACTGACCCCAAGCTTCAATTAGCCTGTTTCGTTGGGGGCCAGTTGTTAATCCCCCAGGATAATAAACTTGATTGATTTCATCAAAAGCGTTTTGAAGGCACCAATTTTTATCAATTAACAATTCAAGATCCTCGTCATTATGGTGCAACTAACGCCATTCATAAAGGCGCGGTGTGTTTAAGTAACAACCTAAAATTTTAATAGCTTCAATGCCATCTGCCACAGGTAATTCATTGTAATTCAGTCCTTTATCTATAACTCTCCGAATGTAAGTGCCTTTACCATCTCCAAACCTAGGATGAACATGAGGGTTTCTCATTAGACGCAACTCTGTTAACTGTGACTCCATAGCTTTATCAATAATATCGAGTTCACGGGCTTTAGAAATAAGCTGTGCGAATCCTCTTGTACAAATTGATTCATGTTCGGTTAGGAGGAATTCATTTGCCAAACAGTGTTCTATAGCCAGTTGGCAAAGTAAGATACAAGCAATAAAATTACCTCGTTTAAAGCTATCTTCAATCTCATATAAAATAAAAGGATCTAGGCCGCCGGAAAACAGCATATCACCCTGATGTATATCTATGACATGGCTCCTGAAAAATTCTTCCCTTTTATCAGGTGAGTCAAAATCACCGTATTTTTCTAACCATTCCAATTTTACAAACTCCATTTTCCGAATAAGGGGGGATTACAAGTAGAACCCTTTTGTGTGCTATGAGTAACAGGTAGCTGCTGCCGACAGCTCGTCTTTGTCACTCACAGAGAACGATGTTATTTAAAAATCATCTCATTTCATGTTGTGCAACAAAATGCATACATTCTGTTGCATGAAGGTATCGAAAAAGGCCATTTCTGGTCGGTAAAGAATCATTTATGCTAAAAATTTTAGCTACAGTGCAACACTATTACCAATTTTGAGGCTTTTTGGCTTGGAATAATCTCTGTTAGATATGGACTTTTATAAATCTTGTAACATTTGGTGTGTTACATGGTACATAGAGAAAGTATGGATAAAAAAAATATCACGCCAGCCAAGTGGACTCTATTTCTAGTCCTTGGGACATTTGCTATTGGTCTAATGACTCCGATAGCCTCAGATTGGATAAAGTTAATTATCCTTCTATCTGCATTGATTCTTTTTATAGGCTGTTTTATATCGATTCTTAGTATTGCTAATACTTATAACAATAGAGCCAGTTCTATCAATGGAATTATCTCGTTGTATCTTGATACTGTGATGCTGTTTGCGTCAGCTTACTTTTTTACTTCAGTGATTGATTCTGGTGATTCTATTGTCTTTGGGATATCACAAGTATGCATGCAATCAGAGTGTTACCTAAATAGTCTGGTTCAAGCCCAGAGTCTGGTAGATGCATTTATGGATTCCATTTACTTGAGCGTTCTTGTTATGACTACATCAGGTGATTCTTCCATTGGAGTGGGCGAGGGATGGGGGAGATGGTTAGTAATTTTTCAATTGTTCACTACTGTATACATATCTCTCGTGGGGTTAGCTAATTACTTTTCACATAAATCAAGCAGAGAATTAGCTGATATGGAAGAGAGGGTAATTAAGCACCTCACCGGGAAAGTGTCTGTAGCTACGCAGCCAATCGGGCAAGGCAAGAAAACTATATGGCAGAGACTGGTTAGTTTTTTTTCATGAAAGTTGAGTGTTTGTTCAAGATCATTATTTGCGTGAGTATGCACTCAGATACTCAGATGAGTAATTGCTCTAGATAATGTCTTCCATTCGTCAATCATCATCCATTGTTGATCAGTCAAATCCGCTTTGAGCTTATCTAGCAGCTGGTAGACGGTCTGCTTTTCCGAGTCTTCGGGGAACCAGTCATCTAAAATCACCGTGTCCGTGATGCTTTGGCCGTTCTTGACCAGATCAAAGATCATATCTACAACGGCGCGATAGTGATTTGCTGCATAGATTTCGGCTTGGTCTGGCAATGGTGAAGCACCATATTTTTTAAGAATGTCTGAGCATTCAAAAATGCCATAGTCACCGAGTAGGTGACGGGTCGATATTGTGTCGATTTCGGCTAAGTGTTGCTGGGGTAAAAAGTCCCCATGATGAATAAAACAATCCGAAAAATGCCAGTCTCCCGTACCATCCAGTGACGGGATATTAAGGGCAGCAATCGACGTGATGTAATGCTGTTTTGTTGTGTTGGTAATGGCGTTTTCCATAACGTTTAAAACCTTATGATGTATGAGCAATCCGGTCTAACTGCTCACTAACAAAAGCATTTAGGCTTTTGCCTGATTCTTTAGCTTTAATGAATAATTCTCTATGCAGTTCTGGCTTAACTCGCATAACAAACTGCCCTGAGAATGGCTTTTCAGGTGCTTTTCCTTCATCCTCACAACCTTGTAAATACTCATCTACAACAGCGTGGAATGAGTCAGTTATTTCGGCAATATCATTACCGTCAAATACTAAAATATCGCGAGTGTTGACCACTTCACCGATAAAGGTTTCATCTTCATCACTGTATCTAATAACAGCTTCATATCCTTTGTATTTCATTTCAATACACCTTCATTACTTAGTAGGGTTCGAGTAGCTCTCCTCTCACCTGTTCAGCGAATTGAGCAAAGTCTATTTTATGTAGACTTTTTGTATCGACTTTCTGTTTTGCTTGCCATAGATCATAACTTTCCTGAAGACGTAACCAGCTTTCAGCGGTACGTCCAAGAACAGCAGAAAGACGTACAGCCATTTCAGGTGATAAATCAGATTTACCGTTTAATAAACGGTTAAATGTGCTTGGCGATACACCCAATGCAACAGCAATTTTGTTAGCTGATACATCATCGAATGGTTCAATGTATGTGCGATAAATTAATTCGCCAACGTGGGGCGGGTTATGTTGTTGAAAAGTCATTAGTGATAATCCTCATAATTAACGATGTAAGCGTCTCCATCTATAAACTCAAAGACAATTCGCCAATTCCCTGAAACAGTAATGGAATACTTTCCTTTAAGCTTGCCCTTTAATTCATGCAGTCGAAAGCTGGGTAAATCCATATCTTCGATACAGGTTGCAGAATCTAAGAACGCAAGTTGATCTCGAACCTTTGCTGAGTGTTTCGCCTGAATACCGGCTGTGCTTCCAGTCGTGAAAAACTTCTCAAGTCCTTTATGTTTGAAGCTCTTAATCATGATTAGTAGTTTATCAGCGTGTTGCGTATTGCGCAACGAGGTATTTTGGTTTCATGTAATGTCTGCCTAGTAAGCCTTGGTTACAGCTCATCCAGTGTAATTACTCTGGACGGTTGGCCTTCACGCTCATGGACAATTTGGGCTAGTTCCATATCATCCAGCTTATCTATTAACGCTTCATATGCTGCCGCTGGTACAGCGTAGAACACAGGGACATTTTTCTTCAGTACAGCGACAGGAAAGCCTTTGCCCTGTTCAATCACGACCATAGGGTTTTTCTTCAGGTCCGATATAGAAACCGCTGTGTCAGCAAAGATTGGGTGTGTACTCAAGTAATACTCCCATTTTCATGTAAGTAATTAATGATCTGATAACTCCACGATACAGAACTTTTGCGCAAAATGATTGGAAACACTGGAGCTGTAAACAAATATGCAAAGACACTATAAGTCATTTCATCCATGCAGAGTTTTAGAGTTAGTTCAATTGTAGAGATGGTGATGGGATTAAAGTGAAGTAGAGGTTTTGGGACAAAACGGAACTTTTATCCGTATCCTGCCCTCCCATCTCTACTTTTATTTTTGTTATTTATTTTGGTTGTTTAACTGTTTGATAATTAAAGCTTAAATTCTGATTATTTATAATTTACTTATTGTTACTTATGTTTTACTTATAAGTTACTTGATTTTGTTCAACTCGCACTTCGTGATTACTTCAAATTTCATGAATAGTTCTCGCCTTAGAAAAATCTTTTGTAATTCATTTGCTTGAAGTCGAGATCCGCGGTGGTTATAACTTCTAAAGCTCAACAGCAAATTTCATAATCAGAAAAGGAATAGCTTTATGAAGTTAACGAAGTGTGTTCAGCCCCTCGTTTTCACATCCACATTGTTTCTATCCAATCCAATTTTTGCAGGTGGAATTCCTGTTATTGATGTTACTGCCATAGCTGAAGCGGTAAAAACACTGGTTCAGCTTGAGAAGCAGTTTGATGAATTACAGCAACAAACTGGAATTTCAGCAGAGCAACTTGAGGCATTAACTGGTGCTAGAGGGTTGGCTGATTTAGTAAACGATCCCTCTAGTCGTTATTACATACCAGCTGAGCTAGGAGAGATATTAAAGCTGACAGCTGATTTGGGTGGTGGTGACTATGATGAATTGGAAGATCGTATTCAAGAGATTATGAGTGCTACACGAATCATAGATGTTGATGAGGTTGGGTTAGGCGAAGGGTCAACTCATTCGATTGATTTCAGTGCTAATCAAAATCAAGTTGCACTAAATAGTGCTCTCGCAGAGCAAGCCTATAACGAGGCTAATAAACGCACACGAAACCTTCAGGTGTTACTTGAGCGAATTAACGTTGCTGAAGATCCAAAAGAAATAGCTGATCTAAATGCTCGCATTGCTGCCGAGCAACTAATGTTGACGAATGAAGCTAATAAATTAACTGCCCTGCAACAAAGCCAAACAGCTTATAGAGAAAGGCAGTCTCAACGGACTCTTGAAAAACGTATTCAGAGCACAGGCGGCAAAGGCTTTGATTTTGTTAGCTGGTAATAATCAAGGAAGAGAAATGAAAAATTGGACATTAATACTTATTGCATTGGCAACTTTGAATGGATGCAAAGAGGAAGGAAAGGTAGCGATTGAACCTGAAGTCATCGAGGAATGTTTGGCTATCACTAATCTCAATGATAGAGACCTCTGCAAAATGACATTCAACGAGAAAATGAAGCAAAAAAGAATTGAGAGTACGGGTGGTAAAGGACTGGACTTTGTTGACTGGTAAGGGACTAACACGACATGGCAGCTACATTAGTACAAAAAACGTTTGATGAGATTGATACAACATTAGCCACATATATCAATGACGTTGCAACATCAGTCATTGCATCCATTACGCCAGTTGTGACGACGTTATTGCTGATTTACGTGACTTTGTGGGGATGGAAGGTTATCACTGGAAACTCGACTGAGCTGGTGACTGATGGCTTCAATCGTGTTGTGAAGTTAACCCTTATTGTTTCTTTGGCTGTAAACCTTGGCTATTACAATTCATTTGTTGTGGATTTTCTGTTTAACCTACCAAGTAGCTTAGCGAACTTAGCATCTACGACAGGTGGGGCGACAGGTATCGGTGGGTTTCTGGATAGCATTTTGATGGATATGTGGGATTTGGGTACCACATTTCAGACCAAGGCTGAGCTAGAGGCTGAATGGGGTATACCTAATCTATCGTTATTGTTGTCCGCATACGTGATTTGGCTGTTAGGTTTGGCTCTCACAATTGTGGGGGCGTTTCTATTGGTGTTATCAAAACTAGCTCTATCTGCTTTATTAGCGGTCGGACCAATTTTTATTGTTTTGATTATGTTCGAACCGACGAAAAGGCTGTTTGAGTCATGGATTATGCAGTGTTTAAATTTTATTTTTATTTCAATGTTAGTAGGTGCCATCCTCAAATTAATCGTCACCTTGTTGAGTAACTATTTGTCCGCCTATACGGCCGTGGCAACACCATCAAACGTTGAGGTTAAAGGTGCCATACCGGCAATATTTCTGTCAGTTATGGCGATTTTAGTTCTGCTGCAAGTGACTTCCATTGCATCAAGCTTAGCTCACGGTATTTCTTTGAGTTCAATGCTCTCAGGTCGTCGTATCACGGGCTCAATGGTAGATAGTGTGAGAGGGGTAGGTCGTTTTACTTTCAAGGCCGGAAAAAGCACTGTGGAAGGTGCAAAATCATCACGTAACGTGGCAAAAGCTATTACAGCAAAATTGAGAAGAGGTAATACCATCACTGGTTCGTAAAATGATGAGCCTTCGAGGGATTGAGCAATGCTTACTGAATGGATATTGATCATTACATTAACTGCATTACTGACATTTATCATTTACAGGCGATATCTGCTGGCAAAATATCGTCTAAAACTCTGCATGGAAAATGGGGTAATTCAAAAGATTGATGGCCAGAAGATCATTTTCCATGAAGATCTTGGCTTCTCGGATAGAAGAAAAATTATCGTAGAGAAAATATTGGTTGATAAGGCACCTTCATTCTATAAGCAATTTGACCGTCTAATTGAGCGTAATAAAAACTCAATCTGATGCTTTAGAAAAGATGTTGGCTTTCCATTGGCCTTTGGCCCCGACTACATGAACCCGCTCTCCCTCTATGGTGTTGCCAAGCCGTTGGCCTTGATACGTGACATCTTGGTTTGTTTTGGAGCCGTGCTTTAGAGGATGTAAAAGCAGGGAATAGAAGCCAGCCTCAATGTTTCCGCTGATAGGTGCTTTTTCCATGTTTCCGTCGATGGCTTGTCCAGTTACGACGTCGTCTTGGATTATTAGCGACATATACAGTGGAAAATCCGGTGACTCATCGGTGGGGAAGGAATATGTTCCGATCCATGTTTCTGTAATTGGTGCTTTCTCACAGGACAACAAGAATATGCTGATTGAGAGGACGAAGAGGGCTCTAATTGTGGCGATTGATTGTTGGAACATTCGTTTTAGATGTCTAGCGCCCAGCGACCGCAGGGTGCAAATTTAATTGTTTGGTTAGCCATTTTAGACCCACTGATTCTCATAAATTGTTTTTCTCAGCGCTCTAGCGGCGAACAGAGCTATTTCTTCTAGCTCTTTTTCCGACTCTTCAGGAGCATCTAGCAGCATTTGATCATCCCATGGGTCATTTACATGCCCCCACATATTTCGGTACTTCCTTAGCTTGTGCAAATCAGATCGAAGGTCGTCTGATATGGGAGCACGATCAATTAACTCAAAGAGGCTACAGCGCTCTTTCTCGGAATACTCGGAGCGCAGATAGGTTTCGATCCCAGAAACTGCCGTAAGTATTGATGTCAGATTTGCTCCATGTACAGACGCCAAATCCGATTCTCGGATCATAAAAGAGCAGCACTCCGAGAGGATGGCCCCACCTTTTAAGAGTTCTTCATCAAGCGATACGATGTGATTACAGCGTTCTTCTTCGTTCATATGGCTAACGCCTCAAACAGGGGCGCGTGTTAGCACGTCCCGGCCGAAGGCTCTTGCTGCTTTGATTTGTTATATGCCTCTTGGAGTGCCACCATGTATTTCTCCCACAATGTGACACTGTCTCTTGCTAGTTCAAGGGCATCTAAGAAATCTTCATTACTGAGCACGGTATATTTACACTTCATAACCTCTCCGCCTCCGTCGCCAGTTAGCCATCCCGATGTATCTCGCCGCGTACCTGAAATATGAGGTTGTCGTTCTGTTCGTAACGACCGCGTCAATTTACAGTGCTTAGATCCATTCGCGAGATCCGCGCAAATCATTAGAGACCTGTGACTATTTATGTATAAATCTACCTCTTTAGCCGTAGCCCCCAGCCTATTCAAATGGATAATCCAGTCTCTAACGTGGTAACAATGAATAAAGAATGAAATCACATCATCGTCATATGAGTCACGATCATGTGATGATGAAAATATTCCTTCATATATTTTTTCCATGCGAGTGAGATATCTTTTAGCTCTCTCTAGTTGTTCCACGCACATACTCTCTCGGGCATATAACGCTTCATTCAGCCGACGCGGTAGTGGTCGGCTGCAGTGACTTGTTAGGCACTATCTCCATCTTGATTGTAGAACCATTTCTTACAATCACTTTAAATCCCAATTTTTCATAAAGATGTTTGGCCGGATTATCCTCAAACGTTGTGAGTCTGATTACAGTATTTTGATTTTTTGTCAGAAAATCAGTGAGAAGCTTTGTCCCAATACCTTGCCCTTGAAATTGAGAGGCAAGTTGAATGTTATCGATGTAGAGTGAATCTTTGTTGATTACATAGCTGAAATACCCTATCGCTTTATCTCTGACTCTTATTATTTGAATATTGTCTGCGACAAAGCCTTTTCGGAATTCTGAGTCGAACCAACCACCCCAGTGACGACAAAATAGGTCGTACATATTCTGTTTTGTAAGCTTGTAACAAAATTCATAATCACCTTCGTTAGCTCGTCGGAGATCATAATTCACTTTTTGAGATTCCATATCACAGCCTAACGCCCAGCACAGCGGCTTGTTATATCCTTGTCTGCTTCATTAAAAAATAGCTTGTGTAGGTCGGAGGCATATCAGGTAATTGCCCAAATAAAACATATCCTTGTTTTTCATAGAAGCCCAAGGCTTGAAAGGATGTTGTTTCAAGTCGAATGTTAGTTATGCCTTTTGATTTCGCATAAGTCTCAAGCTTACTTAGGAGGCCTGCCCCCAATCCTTTAGACCTCACGGACTCCGAAACCCATAACCCTTTTATGTGTAACCAACCCCAGTTAATTTCTCCGAGGATACCGCCTACCGTTTCATTTTTATCATTTTTTACAAACGATGAAACCTTTTCATTAAGAAGTGGCCCAGAATGAACCTCATTGAACCCATTTAGTCCATTTTTCAGGACCTCAAAGTCCTCTTCTGACGGTTCAGATACTTCAGTGATTAACATAGCTCGCTACTCATCCCTGGATATAACGCTTCATTCAGTCGACGCGATAGCAGTCGGCTGCAGTGTCTTGTTAAGCTTTTTTGCTTTTAGGTATTTTATGACCTCATCTGCATTTTCATTGGGTGGAAATACTGGATAGAAAACTTTTTCTATAACCCCATGATTAGCTATTACCGTCACCCGTTTAGACAAGGTCATACCTGAGACCTCCAGAGTTGGGATATTCAATGCTTGAATGAATTTTAGAGAACTATCACTAACCAATGGAAATGGGAGGTGCAGGCGGCTTACTGCTTCTTTTTGATACTCAGTATTCTGAGTGCTGAGCCCATAAACTGAAGCTTGAAGTTCCCTCAACTCTAAGTAATGGTCTCTAAATGAACAAGATTGTGGGGTGCAGCCTCTAGCACCAGGAATTTCATCCCAGCCATCAGGCAATGTGGTACCCGGTCGACCAGTCATTGGATAGAAATAAATAACTACACGATTATCAAGATTAGAGAAATCGACTTCCAAATCATCAGTTGTTGATAGCCTAATTGAGGGAAGTTTCCTGTTTTTAAGGTGATCACAAGCACCATCATCAAAAGGAACAGGTAAGTTTTCAGGTAAGTCCGTTAAGTTTTGCATAATATCCCTTTCGATACTTAACGCCCCTGTCAGCGGACAAGCTTGTTAAGCACGATACTCTGATGCCAGCATTGAGTATATTGCATGATCAACAAACTTTGAGTATAGCCACTCACATTGCCTTAAACTTGCTTCATATTTGAATCCAAGTCGCTCTGGAATAGCTCGGCTCTTCGAATTATTTTTCGCACATCTTATTTCAATTTTATTGAGACTATATTCTTCAAATCCAATTCTAAGCAATTCTTTGACTGCGGCTGTAGCAATTCCCTTTCCAGTTCGATTCTGGGCTATCCAATACCCAATTGACCCATACTTGTGCTGGCTGTTTATGTTGTGAAAGCCAGCTACTCCACAAATTTTACCACTGTAAAATAGTGCAAATGTTGCAGGGCCATTCGTTGTAGATTCGATAAATGCCATCGTATCGGAGATCGAACCTATTGAATCAAGCCAAGGGAGCCACTCTCGCAAGTACTCACGGTTACATTCAGTCAACTCGTAAAGCTCTGATGCGTGATCTTCTTTCAGCTTTTCCATTGATATATCCGACTTCACTACATGCTCCGATTCTAAGAATGCTTAACGCTTCATTCAGCCGCCGTGCTAGCGGTCGACGGCAGTGACTTGTTATTTGATGATTTCATGTATCAGTTCTCTTGAGGGAAGTTTCATCTCAACAGCATCAATACAGGGACAATAAAGCACCCCTTTGTATGTCATGCCGAGGTATTCAAAAGTCAGTTTAAATGTCTCTTCAAAACATTCGGGTAAAGCGCTATCACTACCCGTTGCCAGAATAGAACAAGATAAACCTCTCAACCGTCTCCCTAAATCCTTTTCAATTGTCAGAAGATCAGAAAGTCTGTCGAAAAAGATTTTTAATTGAGCACTCATCGAATATCAATAGACTGGTGTAGCAAACACAAGGTGATCATGCTGTACCAACTCTCTAACCAACGGCAGATAGTCATCATTTTTGTTCTGATGTTGATAATCGAAAGGTGTGATGTCGTAATCCTTTAGTTCAAACAATGAAGCATCTATCTCTGAGCGAACTTGTTTGACCAATTGACTCGTATTTCCATCGTATCTAGATGAACCAAAGATTATTGCTGACTTCAATTTTTACCCCTTCACATAACGCCGCAAGCAGCGGTGCGAAGCATCCGACTGCCTTGCCTTGTTAGGCACTTGGCACCCTAAGTTCATAGCTCGTGTATTTTTGACCAAACATCGTGCTTTCGTACACTCGTGATGCTATTTTTGTAAGAAACTTGTATTCAGGGCGAGTATTAAACAAATGCAAAACTACAAGTCTGTGGCCCAACTCTGAAGCCCATATCATCATGTCTTTAAACACGGCAGTACCAATACCCCAGTAGGCTTCATTCAAAACTACTGCGAGCTCATAGGATTCATTTTCAAACTGGATTCCACACCAACCAGCAACAGCCCCATTTACACGTATTCCTCTTACTTTACATCCTTCGGCTGAATCTACACTAAGCTTGCTTGAAACCCATTCAGCCAACGATTGTTCGTTGAATTTATCGTGTGATACCAAGTGCTCTCGGATCTTGTCTTTATTTAAGACTGAAAGCAATTCACCCTGATCAAGATCTTGCAAATTTGTATATTCTATTTTTGTCATAAATGGACTTATTGTTGCCTAACAGTGTATTAGGCTGCCATCCATAATTTACCTAACTAGATGGATGGCAGCCTAGTTCAATTCCAATTTATTTATCACTATGAAACATCGTGGTCTAAGCACCTTTGGTACTAACACTAATAACCTCGTACATGTTTACCATGCTCTTGCATTGAGTCTGTAGTTTTCGACAAATAAAACTACAGTTTCTGGTAATAACATAGCTCTGTTCGGTCACTAGATTCATTTACAACACGGAATTTGTCCACTCATAGCGTCGTCTATTACACACGCTTTTTCGTCTATCACACACGTTTTGTTGGTTTATTTGGCTTTATTGGAGCTAAATATGGTTACTCCTAATCTTGAGATTGTAGCTCCCTGATACCGTGTAAACCCTGTAAAAACAATGTTGTGGAGTTAGTATGAGTGAGATCTGCAATGTCATCCTGCATAAGCAGTGAATAGCTTCGGCTATTACACACGCCTATTTCGTCTATCACACACGCTACACGTAAATTGTCCACTCTATCCCCACAGTATTGGTAGACCGATGCTCAGAAATTATTCTGATCATATGAAAACCAAACACGTTTGATCTGAGCAGATTTCGAGAAAACTTTTAGTTATCCACATAATTTAGCGAACTAACTACAGGTAATAACTACAGGTAATACTATAGGAGGGGGCTGGAAAGCCTTGCCTAGTATGGCTTTGAGGGTTAATGGCGCGACCGTTAATGCGTAAAAAACGAACTTAGCGCGACCGTTAATGCGTAAAAATAAGCTTCTAACGCGACCGTTAATGCGTGGATATCTTTCATCACTAACAACTTTGTCCACATGAGTCTGGCTTGTGAAAATCAGCGTTTAGGAATGTGCGTCAAACTTGGTTTTAGCTCTAAACCGTTCTTAACAGCCCTCACTCTTGCAGAAGGGTATACGGCCAAAACTCGATTCAGATGTTGAATGAACTTTGCTTTGAAGTCTCTCATTCTTGCGTAGGAGCTTCCTATTTGTATTTGAAGGTCTTGCCATGAGATCACTATTGTACGCTCAAGGTAGCTCATTCTATATGTCAGCCAACAATAGATATCCACTTCCAGAGGAGACTTTTTAAGTGCCATTAGGGCTCTCATATCAATTGGAACGGGTCTTTGGGTCACTTCTTTGAAAAAACCTTCATTTAGGCATACATGACTTTTGAATAGGGACGATTGATCTGGAGATGTAGGGTGCCACCACAGATCATAGCTATCAACAATATCTAAGTTAGTTCCACTTACGAGATTCTTGTTAGTGTATGTGCAAGAAATTCGAGTTGAGAACAAACGTCTCATTTGCTCTTTTACCCTGGTAATGCCTCCCCCTGGCCCTCCGTTGGGTGTTTCTTTCAGTTTGGTAAGAAAGTCAGATAGTGATTTACCAAGCTCAATATCACGACTGTTCGTTCTTACAGCTTCTGTAGTTAGAAATGCAATCAAAAGTCTGGGCAAGCTTCCGTAGGGAAGGCCGATATCGGGGTGTGCCATTAGTGCAAGGCTGAAATTCCCATTTTTGCGAACAAAAAAAGGATCTTGTCTTTTACTGTGGGGAAGTGTCGCCAAAACTAATGACCTAGGCATATATGCCCGACTCCCTGCTTCTTGAGCACTTATTGAGTTGATGTCTGAGGCTTGAGTTATAAACCTATGGACATTTTTCTCTTCTGCGCTAAGAGCTTCAGTTTGAGAAGTCAAAACGTGAGCGTCACTAAGTAAAGAATGCTCAAAAAAGACTTATGATTCGATGGAATCAATCTTCGACATAATCCAGTCGTTTAGCTCTCTTTCAGGGAATAAGCGTCTGTGCCCAACTTTGATAGATGGTGGCATCGGCTCACCACGACTTAACCTGTTTCTGATTGTTGCTGCGGTCATGTGCAGAATCTCGGCCAATTCTGGCACGGTCAGTAACTTGATATCTTTCTGATGCATGGACTTATCTCAACGTGTTGTAAAGTTGCCGTTGATGATATGAACGCTTAGCATTGGGAGACAGGAATTTACGAAAGTTAAGAAATTTGGCTAATTTTCTTGACAGAAAGGATTTTTATAATCATGGAACGACGAGCTATCCAATATTTACCTACGTGGGAAATCAGGCAAGCGATCTGGTTAAAACATTTAACCCTTGAGCTATCAGAGAAAGGCTATGTGGGTGAAGTGACTGAGACTGATTTGTGCGAGGGGATTGAAACACTTCACATGGATGCTGGACTGACACCCCCTGAAGTAAAAACGATCAAGAAATGGGTTAATAAGTCGAACTACCCGAAAGGAGAAAAGCTTGATCGGCTATTGAAAGCTTGTCCTTCAGCCGCTAAATGGCTCAAAACAGATTACAGTGATGAACCGCTACATTCCCTTTTAAATGCCATTGACTATTATTGTTGCTCAATTCAGCCAAACAGACATCCCACCTTATTCAGTACTGACGAACAAAAAAACTTTGCTCGCGGTTACTTGGAGAGAGTTGCGGCCCGCTGGGAAATCTCTTCAATCATTGAAGGTAATGAATGTAATTTAGTTAGCAAGCTACAAGATATTTCTCTATCTAAGTTACAGACGCACGGCCATTCAGCAATACCACTTTATCTCTGTTGTGTTGCTCAGCAAAAAACGTTTCTGGAGCGCGATTGCCTTGATTGGTATATAGATCTTTTGTGCTCAACGCTAATAGTTACAGCAAACTTATACAGACAAAATTTCGGCTTCGGTTTGACCTTCCCACTCGACTATTCGGATAAAGCGGAGTACATGGGGACATGCCCAAATTTGCTTAATGCGATTGGTAGGTTTTTGCTGTTACCCGAGAACGACGCGGTAGAACTATATCGGGATGACAGTACTCACGGTGGGTTTGACGAGATATTGAACAGCGAAAAATTATTACAAGCAATTTTGTCAGGCAACAAGCAATTAAATGAACCGCTCGAATCTCTGACCGTTGATTCTGAGCAGATTAACGCTACTTTCAGAGTGAGCGGTGCGTCTGAAGAAGTATTTGTGCCTAAAGTTCACAAAGATCACATTAGGATGAAAAACTCATTGAGTGAACCAATTAGTTTTGAAAGTCGTGATTTGTTAACGTTTCGTTTACTTCCTGAAGAATCATCCAATCCAAGAAGAATTGTAAAAATAATCAATGGTGGCTCACCAGAGTTAATAGCTTGCCGTGCTCCAAAAAAGAGACTGGATAACCACTATTCATGGGGGTACGGCGGGACAGGGGTTAAAAACGCAGCCTATACACTAATTTTTGAGGTGTTAAATCACAGAAGGTATGGAGTTGAAAAGCAAATACCAAGTGACTCTCAAATGGATCTCTTGGTTTATAAAATACTATCTCGGCTATATAGCTGTTTTGAATATTCTCTCAGTTCAATACAGGTTCTGGAGGCATTGAAAGAGCCTCTGCCTGCTCACAATACAAGTTCCTCCAAGTTTGTCATTCAACCAGCTCTTGATGATATCGCTGTAAGTGACAATTTTCGCTGGGTCGAGTGTGACACGGATATGAATACTGACGATGATAAGCAAGCTGCGGCAGTTTGATTTATGACGGAAATAATGACTATTTCGAACTGACTTTAGGTCAGGACATGGATGAACTATCAAAAAAGGACTTTGAATATGTCAGATCAAAGAGTTGAGTGTAAGAACTGTGGAAAGCGAGCAACACCGAGGCTTTGGCACACAGGCTCATTCTTCACGAAAAAGAAAATAGAGCATATATGCCCGTACTGTGGAACCACTATGTATACGACAGGTGGTGGTTTATCTGCTTTCAGTTATTTAGTGATCTTATTTGTAGTTGTTATCTCTTTGGGGCCAGTTATGTCTGTACTTAACCCTGAGGTAGGGGCAGTTCGTGATTTAAAAACTGAAATAGCATTCTCACAAAAGCAAATTAGTAAATACGAGGTCGAAATAGTTGCTCTTGAGAACAGCATTGCAAAAGAGCCATCACCCTACTTACTAAAAAGAGTGAAAGAGTTCCGCGAGCGCAGAGACAAGTTTCAAGCTCAACTCAACGAACTGCAGTCGGAGTTAAAAAAACACAATTAATTTTTCCGCAGCTTTACTTTTAACCAGTTTTCATGTGCTTCATTCGCCGGTTTGGATTTGGGACAATTTTGGGACACTAACACGATGATTAGTAGTGACTTAGTGTGATATGACGTTATACTAAGTGACTTAAAAATCAGTGTGTTGCAAATTCACCCTATATAAAACAAAAGGTTAAATCCGTCTCCTAAGGGGAAGGTCGCAGGTTCGACTCCTGCCGGGGACGCCATGCCGGTTTAGTCTGGGGTTTGTATGATGGGCGATCTTTCTAAGTGTTTATCACTAGTAGAGAGGCCGGCCGTCAGAATCCAACGCATGGCATCTTCAGTGCCTAGTTCTAGGGCTTGCACCTGATTGCGAGGTATCAATACCGTGTATCCGCCAATTTGATAACTCATCGGCAGGTAGACGGCTACTCGATCTTCGGTATCTTCTTCGTTTTCCAGTAAGCCGTGAATATTGTCACGTACCTGAAACCCTATCAGGTGAACGCCATTAATAGTAACGGCCACCGCATGATTGAGATTTTCACGTTGTTTGTCACGCGAAAAGAAATGCATAAAGTCGCGTAAGGCGCCATGAATGGATTTAACCAGTGGTATACGTTCGAGCAGGGATTCACCCAAGTCGAACAGGCGTTTAATCAACCAAGCGTTAACGGCGATACCAACGGCAAAAATCAAACCAATACCAGCCAATAATCCCATTCCCGGCCAATACAGATGCTCAGGCAAAATGGCTTTTAGAATAGGGCTAACCGCTTTTTCTGCAGACAGGGCTAACCAGTATATGATGTAAAGCGTCAGGCCCACTGGCAATAAGGCCGCCAGTCCTTTGAGAAATGTTTTCCAGATAAATTGCATGCCGGGCCTCGTTTTTAAGATCAGATATAAAGGGTAATATCGGCCTCGCTGGCAAAAGCCAGAAAGGTTGCGGCGCCGCCATGGCTGATACCATCAATAAAATCGTGGTTTTTGAAGTCAAACAGATCGACCGTCATTTGGCAGGCAATCAGCTCGACATTAGAGTCCAAACAGATAGTGCGTAGTTCGGTCAGGCTGGCGACGCCTTTTTGTTTTAATTTCCGCCGCATCATCCAACTGGCAAAGGCTTCGACCCCCGGCAAAATCTGCAATAAATTTGGCATTGGCACAGGCATTGGCATGGCAGGATTGCCTAGTGGGGAGACTTTTGGGCTTAAGTCTTTTTTAAGAAGTTGTAGGCCGTAAAAGGTAAAAAAGATTTTGGCTTCGAAACCAAGTGCTGCCGCGGTTGATGCTAGTAAAAATGGGGGGTAAGCCCCATCCAGCGTGCCTTTGCTGGCAATGATCGCCATTTTTTTAGTCATCAGATGCCGCCTTTTTCGATGATAAAGTGCAGTTTGTCGTCGGTTTCACTGCTGTCAATCAGCGCATTTCCGGTCATTTTGCAAAACGCAGGAATATCTTTAGCTGCACCTTTATCCGTGGCGATTAGATGTAACTGTTGGCCTGTTGTCAGTTCCGCTAATGCTTGACGGGCCTTGAGAACCGGTAGGGGGCAATTGAGCCCGGAGGTATCAATTTCTGCAGCAAAATCTGACATACTGCTGTCTCCGAATAATTCTAGAAAACAAGGGGCCATGATAAACGTATCAGTTATTTTTCGCATGGCGAGTTTTTTGGAACCGCGCTTATTGGGCCAAGTCTAAACGCGTTATGAAAAAACACATTATCAGTTTGATTTTGTTTCTGGTCATACCAGGCACCCAGGCCAATCTGAATATTCAGTTGCCTGAAATGGGGGACAGTGCCGGCGAGTTGGTGTCTCCAATTGAGGAGTATCAGGTTGGCCAGAGTTTTTATTGGCAATTGCAGCGACAGGTCGACTTTGTTGCCGATCCGGAAGTGCAGGATTATGTGCGCAGTCTGGGTTATCGGCTCGCGGCAGCCAGTGATCAGCCAGCCTTACCGTATACTTTTTTTATGGTCGAAGATCCGTCAATCAATGCGTTTGCCGCACCAGGTGGATTTGTGGGGGTACATAGTGGGTTAATGATGACCGCCGAAACCGAAGATGAAATGGCGTCGGTTATTGCGCATGAGATTGCTCACGTTACCCAGCGTCATATTTTGCGTGGTTATGAAAAAAGTGAGCGGTTAAGTGTGCCGCTAACAGCCGCTATGATCGCTGCTGCGCTGCTTGGTATCGCTGATCCCAGTGCCGGCAGTGCCGCGATGATGGCAGTGCAGGGCGGCGCGGTACAAATGCAGTTGAATTACACGCGGGCACACGAAGCGGAGGCGGATAGTCTGGGCATGCAGACCTTGGTCAGTGCGGGTTTTGACCCTTATGCAATGCCGCGGTTCTTTGAGCGATTACAGGTAGCGGGTCGCTTTTATGGCGGCGCCCATGTGCCGGAGTTTTTGCGGACTCACCCGATTACGGGGTCCCGTATCGCTGAAACGCGTGCCCGAGCAGAAGATTATCCGTCTGTCAGCAATCAGCGCGACACCAAACAGTTCTATCTGATGCGCGAAAAATTACGGGTGATGACCAGTGATGATTTGCAGGCCACGCTGGAGGAATATCGAAAAAAACGGCGAGAAAATTCAGACGATCATGATCAGGAAGTATTGCAATACGGTTATGCACGGGCCTTGTTAAAAGCCAATCAAACAAGCGAAGCGAGAAAAGCGTTAATGCCGCTGGTAGAAAAAGATGGCGATAGACTCAGTTATCAGTTGACCCTTGCCGATTTGGAAATTGCCGTGGGAAACACCAGCAGGGCGTTGGCAATTTATCAGGATAATCAGCGGCTTTATCCTGATGATCGTGCCTTAACATTGGAGCAAGTTGATTTGCAGTTACGCACAGGCCAGCCCAGTCAAGCCGCGAAATTATTGCAACGCCTGATCGATATTGGCGAAAACTCACAAGAAGTGTATCGCTTACTTGGCAAAGCACATGAGCAAATGGGCAACCGAAGTCAGTCACATTTTTGGCTGGCAGAGGCGTATTATCAGTCTGGACAAATCGCCGCGGCGGCAGACCAGTTGCGTATTGCAGCGGACCATGCCAAAGGCGATGCTTATCAACAGGCACGAATTAATTCACGCCTTAAACAAGTGGAAGACCAACTGGCGCTGATGGAAAGACAACGATGACTAGCCATTTTGATAAAACTCGCCGTTATTGGTTGAAGCAAGGTGTATCGGCAGCGACACTGGCCTGTGTCGCTGCTAGTGGCCTGCTACTGCCAAAGCAAGTATTGGCACATTGGCCGCGAGAAGCCTTTGCGGCGAAGACGCTGGAAGATGCATTGAAAGCGTTACTTGGCCAAGCAGAAACGATTGATGATGACAGTGTCAGCTTCACCGTTGGTGCGCCGCCGACTTATGCCGTGAATGGCGCGACGGTGCCGGTTGAAGTCAACACCACGCTGAAAAATATTGAACATCTTGCCTTGCTGGTGGATAAAAATCCATCGCCGCTGGCGATGAGTATGACCCTGCATAGCGCGGTTATGTTGCCATTCAAAACGCTGATTAAGGTGGCTGAGGATGCAGACATTATTGCCGTGATCCGGGCAGAAAATCAGTTATACATTGCGAAAAGGTTTGTCGAGATTGACATTGGAGGATGTGCCTGATGGCGGTGAAAGGCAAAGATCGTATTCGTGCCAAACTGCATGATGGCGACACGCTGATTCGGATTTTATTAGCACATCCCATGCACACGGGCCGTGGTGAAAACACGGAAGGAGAGTTGATTCCGGCTAAGTTTATTCAGGATATTCGACTCTGGCGCAATGAGATTGAAGTGCTGACGGTGAAATGTGGCACAGCAACCTCACGTAATCCTTTCTTCGCCTTTCAGCTGCAGGGAGGCGTCGTTGGCGATAAAATCAAATTGCGCTGGGTGGATAACACCGGTGGCAAAGGGGCGGCTGAAACCACAGTACAATGAGTTTAAAGTTAAAAGTTAATCTTTTTTTTGCGCTGCTGCTGTTTTTGTCGGTGTTAGCAAGTGCCTGGGTGCTGATTTCCAACGCGCGTCAGTCGGTCAAGTCTGAAGTCCAAGACACCATGGATGCAACCGCACATATTATTACGGTGACGCTGGCTGGAGCGCGGCTGAATCGTGATAGACCCGTCAGCGAGCATATGAAAGAGCTGGTTATTGCGCTCAGTGAGATGCGCAGTCTGCATATTTTGATGTTTGATGAGCAGGGACTGATGTTTGAAGGCCAGCCTGAGAACAGGATTAAAGAGCAGCCGCCGGGATGGTTTGTCAGAATATTGTTTCCGGAAATCAGTCCCTTGTCGCGCCGCTTTGGCGATGGTCACATGGTTATCTATGCTGCGCCGATTCAGGAGATTGCCGAACGCTGGCGGGACATACGAGACATTATGGCGCTGGGACTGGTCATTTTTGTCTTTGTCGTGGTGTTGATTTACTGGGGAGTCGGCTGGTTGATGCGTCCCCTGCAGCGATTACTGGATGCCCTGTCGGGTATGGAGCGCGGGGATTTGCATTTACGCCTGCCACATTTTTCGTTGGCTGAGATGGATCAGATCAGTCAGACATTCAACCGGATGGGCGAAGCGTTACAACTTAGCAGTGTCGAAAACCGCCGGTTGGCAGCGCTGGTAAAACAGTCTGGAGATGCCATTTTATCTTTGGATCATGCGGGTTACATTACTTTCTGTAACGCCACCGCTGAAAGGCTGTTTGCGAACCAAACACCGGTGTTGATGGGAGAATCGTTAACGGCGCTGGGATTAAAGGAAAATCGTGGCCAGATTATTCGTATCATTGAGGGCTGCCAGGCGGTGGAAAACCTGCAAACCAGTTTGGTCACACCAAATGGTGAGGTTGTCTCACTTTTGATGTCTACCGTGCCGTTACAGGAAAACGATGGTTGCATTATTGGGGTCATTTGTACTCTAAGAGATATCACTCAGCACAAGCAGGCAGAAAAAGCCAAAGCGCAATTGCATGAAAACCGGCTATTGACCAAGCATCTGGAGCAGGCACAAGAAGCCGAGCGCCGACATTTGGCGCGAGAACTTCACGATGAACTGGGTCAATGTTTGACGGCGATCAAAACGGATGCGGTTTTGATTCGAAACCGCACTTTGGAAACCGAGCCCAAGTTATTCAAAAGTGCTCAGGCGATCATTGATACCGCCAGTCATATCTATGATGTTGTGCATAATATGATTACCCGTTTGCGGCCAAGTCCGCTGGATGATCTGGGGCTGAAAGCGACGCTGGAAGAAGCGATCAAAAATTGGCGTGAGCGGCAGCCGGAAATCCAGTTTGATATGACAATTGATGATGCCGTATCCGGCCTGAACGAAGCCTGTAATATGACCGTGTTTCGTGTTGTGCAGGAGGCAATTACCAATGCGGTCAGACATGCTCAGGCCAGTCGTATTGAAGTGAGTGTTACCCGTGAGCAGGATGCCGAAGAGCCGTATCTGGAAATCCGCATTTGTGATGATGGTAAAGGCATGGAAGTACATGATTTTCATTCAGATGTTGATTTTGGTTTGCTGGGTATGCGGGAAAGAGCGCAAAGTATGGGAGGTAGCTTTACGTTAGAGAGTCAATTAGGGCAGGGTGTGAAGCTCAAAGTGACAATACCGCTGCAAACGGAAAATGAACATGGCATTGAGTAAAATTAAAGTATTACTGGTCGACGATCACGAATTGGTCAGAGCAGGCTTCCGTAGGCTGCTGGAAGATGGTGACAAGTTTGAGGTGGTTGCAGAATCCGGGTCGGGTGAACAGGCCGTACAAGATTTTAATAAATATCATCCGGATGTAGTGGTGATGGATATTTCGATGCCTGGAATAGGTGGCGTTGGTGCCATTGAGCGTATTGTGGCTCGGGAACCGAATGCCAAGATTCTGGTATTGAGCGTTCATGAAGACAGTGTTTTTACCACCCGGGCTATGCAGGCGGGTGCTTTGGGTTTTATTCCCAAACGCAGCGCGCCGGAAGAAATGCTTAAAGCCGTGGATATTGTGGCGCAGGGTAGAACGTGTATCGCTCCGGAAATTGCCCAGCAGATTGCCATGCAGAAACTGACCGGCTCGGAAAGTCCATTGGATGTGCTGAGTCAGCGTGAATTTGAAGTGTTTCGTCTATTAGCGGAAGGGAAAACGGTTAACGACATTGCCGATATTCTTAATCTGAGCCCAAAAACGGTGGGTACGCATCACACTAATATCAAGCAAAAATTGAATGTGTCGAATGCTGCAGAGCTGGCAAGATTGGCAATACGGAGCGGTTTGCTTGATGCTTAAATAGATGGCTGTCCGCCCCTGCTGGGTATCATGATTATTGCTGTAATTGCATTTATAAGAAGCAGTATCAGGGGTTGGCTATGAGGTTGTTGTTTAGGTTCAATTTAATTGCGGTAATTATTTTTTTCGTCGGTATCGTTATCGCGGAATATTTAGCATTAAGAGATCTACGAGATCGCGTGCATACTGATTTGACCATGACTTCCGCCTTGTCTGATTATCTTATTGAGTCACAAACCAGTCGGTTGCAAAATGATTTTCGTAATTTTGGACAAATGCCGACCAATGGGACGTTGTCACGCTTATTTGATTTATCTCGCCTGAGTGCTTTACGACATATTGAAATTGCTTTTCTCAGCGCCGATGGTGAATTGTTGGATGCCAATTACCCTGATGAAACCGTTTCAGATAAATTGATGCCAGAATGGTTTTATAGACTGTTGTCTGGCTATTTGCATGAGGACACAATATATAAGCCTGTTTTCCTTGGCGGCCAGCTGATTGGGCAAGTAAGAATTAAACCGAATCTAAGTAGTGAGGTGACAGAAATATGGCAAACCAGCACTCGCATGATTTTGCCCCTCATGTTGATTTATGCATTAGTAAGTTTTCTCATTGCCATGGTTGCTTCGCTTATTTTAAAGCCAACAGAAAATCTTCTCAGGGTATATCGCCAATTATCAGACTCAGGTAAAAAGTCGAAACGAAAAGAGCAACCATACAGCCTGTTTGGATTGCGCGATCAAATTGGTGATATCGGGCGACGCCTCCAAAATTACAATCAGGAATTGCGTCAACTCAACGACAAACTATTGAGTCTGCACGAAGATGAGCGTAAGCGTCTCGCCGCTGAACTGCATGATGAGATAGGTCAGCATTTGACTGCCATTCGGTTTGATACTGCGGCAATCAGAGGGGCTAGTGATTTAAAAGAGGCCAAACAAGCGGCGCAATCTATTGAGACAATTAATCGCGAATTAACAGACATTGTTCGCTCGATGTTACAACGATTGCGGCCGCCCTCATTAGATAGTGTTGGCCTGACAGCAAGCCTGAAAGAATTAACGACAGATTGGCAACAACGCCATACTCATCATCAATTAATTTTACTAGCTGAAGAAGAGCTGAATCATCTTGACGATACAATAAAGCTCACGGCTTACCGTGTTGTACAGGAATGTCTGACGAATATTAGTCGTCATGCTGGCCCTGCTGTCTTAGTCTGGATTACACTCTCTTTGCAAGGTGAAACATTGTCAATTGAAATTTCAGACAATGGTAAAGGCTGTGATTTAGATGCTATAACCCCCGGAATTGGCTTATTAGCAATGCGAGAAAGGGTTGAAACTTTGAAAGGTGAGTTTTCTGTGAGTGCTGCTTATGAAGAAGGAATGCATGTGTCACTACGTATTCCAAACGCACTGGGATAAGTAATCATTATGATAAATGTATTGTTAGCAGATGATCATGAAGTTGTTCGTTCAGGGCTGGCAAGAATGCTTGAGCGTAATCCAGATATGCGTGTTATTGGTGAGGCCAGCAGTGGAGAGCAAGCATACCAACTTTATACTGAGCTGATCCCAGACATATTGGTCATGGATATGACGATGCCTGGAATTGGTGGGTTGGAAGCTCTCAGGCGCATTCGAACACGCTATACGCAGGCAAAAGTTATTATGTTCTCCATGCATGAAAATGTGGCACTTGCCGTTCAAGCAATGAGTGCGGGTGCGATTGGCTATTTATGTAAATCTGGCGAGGTCAGTGAATTGTTAACTGCGATACGCCATATTATGGAAACGGGTAAAACGTACCTTAGTGCAGAAATGGCCCAACGTATTGCGATTCAAAGCGTTTCTGGTAGTGATGATCCCACTCAACGCCTTAGCGTGCGTGAATTTGAGGTATTTCGTTTACTGGCGGAGGGCTTGCCTCTGGATGAAATTGCGAACCGTCTCAGTCTAGGCCAAAAAACCGTTGCTAATTACCAAACGGTGCTCAAACACAAGCTTGGGTTTAATTCCTCGGTTGAATTAGTGCGATTAGCTATTAAGTACAACGTCATTGATCAAAATTAAGCGGGACATTTTTCCCGAAGCGCGAAAATAACAAAGACATTGCTAGCTCTTGCTCTCCGTCTTGTTCGGGAGTTTTTCCCATTTATTGCAGGACTAACTCCTAATGATTTATAGGTATAACCGGCATAAAGTCATACTCTCATGAAAATGCAGCAGCGATTGCTTTCATGAATAACAATATAGAGGATAACTTTATGAAGCTGAAAACATTATCAATTGCCATGATGGGACTGGCAGCACCAGGGCTGGTAGCCGCTGATGAACTGCTGGACATGCAAAAAAACGAAAACAATTGGGTTATGCCGGCTGGTAACTATGCTAATCATCGTTACAGTACGCTAACGCAAATTAATAAAGAAAATGTCAAAGATCTGAATATGGCTTGGTCCTTCTCCACAGGCGTTCTCCGTGGTCATGAGGGTAACGCATTGGTTATGGACGGTACGATGTATGTTCATACCCCGTTTCCAAACATTGTTTTTGCACTTGATTTGAACAATGATGGGGCAATCAAATGGAAATATGAGCCAAGCCAAAACTACGATGAAACCGTCCCAGTCATGTGTTGTGACACGGTGAACCGTGGTCTGTCTTATGCTGACGGTAAAATCTTCCTGAACCAGGCTGATACCACGTTAGTGGCATTGGATATGGAGACCGGTGAACAGGTTTGGTCGGATAAACGTGATGATCCTAAAGTAGGTGCGACCAGCACTGCTGCTGCCCACGTTTTTGATGACAAGATCATTGTCGGTATTTCAGGGGGTGAGTTTGGTGTTCGTGGTTATGTCCAAGCTTATGACTTAGATGGTAACGTTGTTTACAAAGCCTACAGCACCGGTCCTGATGACGAAATGCTGGTGGATCCTGAAAATACATTATCTATGCTGAAACCAGTTGGTAAGGACTCATCCCTGAAAAGCTGGCAAGGCGATCAATGGAAAATTGGTGGCGGTACCACTTGGGGTTGGTATTCATATGACCCGGACTTGAATCAGTTCTATTATGGTAATGGTAACCCATCAACCTGGAACCCAGTACAACGTCCTGGTGATAATAAATGGACAATGTCCATGTGGGGACGTGATTTAGATACTGGTATGGCGAAATGGGTCTACCAAATGACACCATATGATGAGTGGGACTATGATGGTGTTAACGAAAACATTTTGGTTGACCAAAAAGTCAACGGCAAAATGCGTAAAACAGTCGTTCACTTTGACCGCAATGGTTTTGCCTATACGTTAGACCGGGTGAATGGTGAATTGCTGGTTGCAGAAAAATACGACCCAGCGGTGAACTGGTCAAATGGTGTCAGCTTGGAAACAGGTCGTCATGACCGTGTTGCTAAGTACTCCACTGCCCGAAATGGTGAGGATGTGAATACGACAGGTATTTGTCCGGCAGCATTGGGCACAAAAGACCAACAGCCAGCGGCATACTCACCGCGTACAGGCCTGTTCTATGTGCCAACAAACCATGTGTGCATGGACTACGAGCCATTTGAAGTGGAATACGTCGCTGGTCAGCCGTATGTGGGCGCGACATTAGCAATGTATCCAGCACCAGGTGGTACACACTTGGGTAACTTCATTGCCTGGGATGCACGCGAAGGTAAGATCGTTTGGTCTAACCCGGAACGTTTCTCGGTCTGGTCTGGTGCGTTAGCGACCGCTTCGGATGTTGTTTTTTACGGTACGCTTGAAGGTCATTTGAAAGCGGTAGATGCACAATCAGGCCGTGAACTGTGGCGGTTTAAAACGCCATCAGGGATCATCGGTAACGTGAACACTTACAAGCATGATGGTAAGCAGTACATTTCTATCTTGTCAGGTGTCGGTGGTTGGGCTGGTATCGGTATGGCTATCCCAAGTCTGGAAAATGATTCAGATGGTTTGGGTGCGGTTGGTGCCTACCGTTCACTGTCTAGCTGGACAAACCTGGGTGGTGTATTGAGTGTGTTCAGCCTGTAATAAGGCCATGCGTATATTGATTGATTAAATATACGAAGCAAAAAAGAACCCGGTAGCCGATTGGCATCGGGTTTTTTTGTTTTGAGGAAAGTGCCCGGAATGACTATCCTGAAAAGCATTCAGGAAAATCCCGATAGTTAAGGCGTTAATTGCTGACGTGAATTTCCGGCAAGCGGATTAATATCGTTTCTGCCTGCTGATGTTCAGCCGGTTAAATTAATTTTTCACAAGAGAGGAATAAGATTATGTGGACTAAACCAGAATATTCAGATATGCGTTTCGGTTTTGAAGTAACAATGTACATCAACAACCGTTAATAGCGTTGTGGAAAGGTGTCCGGGACGCCTCCTGTCCCGGACATTTCCGGTTAATAAATGACAATTAATGTGTTTAATCAAATTGCGTCAATTGCCATTTATTTATCGAATTTTGGGAAGAAGTTATGTTCATTCACGTTTTGGGATCGGGTGCAGGTGGTGGTTTTCCCCAGTGGAACTGTAACTGCAATAACTGTAAAGGCGTTAGAGAAGGCACCGTAAATGCCTTACCCAGAACCCAGTCATCGATTGCGGTGAGTGCGAATGGTGAAGACTGGATTTTGTTTAATGCTTCTCCCGATATCAAAAAGCAACTGGATGCTTTTCCGGCTATCCAGCCGGCAAGACAGGTTCGTGATACTGCCATTAAAGCGATTTTATTAACAGATGCGCAGATAGATCACACCACAGGTCTGTTCACGCTGCGTGAACATAATCAGCCTTGGGATATTTATTGCACTGAAGCGGTACATGAAGATATGACCACGGGCTTGCCAATCTTCAATATTTTGGGCCATTTCCGTGGCGTCAATTGGCATGAAATCAAAACCGATCAACAGCCTTTTACCATGCCCGCAGCGTTGGGTCTGGAATTTACGGCGGTGCCGTTGAAAAGTGAAGCACCGCCTTACTCACCGCATCGGCATAACACGGTGCCCGGCGATAATATTGGCATTCGTATTCACGATACCCGTTCCGGGAAAAATGTATTTTATGCCCCGGGTTTAGGGATCGTCGAAGAGCATGTTCTAAATTACATGCGCGATGCCGACTGCATTTTAATGGATGGCACAGTCTGGACTGATGATGAGATGTCGCGAGAAGGTATCAGCGATAAACGTGCTACCGAAATGGGTCATATCAATCAATCCGAAGCAGGTGGTTCGGTCAGTATTCTTAATAGCTTGGAAAAACCACGCAAGATATTGATTCACATAAACAACACCAACCCAATCTTGAACGAAGACTCTCCCGAGAGAAAGATTCTTAATGAGGCGGGTATTGAGCTTGCTTATGATGGTATGGACTTGGAATATTAAGAGGAAGGCCGATGACAACTGATAATACGCTATGGTCACGTGAAGTATTCGAGCAGAAGTTGCGCGACAAAGAACAGTACTATCACATCAATCATCCTTTTCATAAGTTGATGCATGATGGCAAGTTAACGCAAAAACAAGTGCAGGGCTGGGTGGCGAACCGGTTTTATTATCAAACTGCCATCCCGGTTAAAGATGCGGCAATCATGGCGAACTGTGAAGATGCCGAAGTTCGGAAACATTGGGTGCAACGTATTCTCGACCATGATGGCTATGACGGGGAAGAAGGCGGTATTGAAGCCTGGCTGCAACTCGGTGAGGCCGTTGGCCTGACCCGCGAAGAGTTAACGTCTTACCAACATGTACTACCCGGCGTAAGATTTGCAATCGATGCCTATGTTAATTTTGCCCGGCGAGCCAATTGGCAAGAAGCCGCAGGTTCTTCATTGACGGAATTATTTGCACCGAAAATTCATAAGGCCCGACTCGATAACTGGCCATCGCTTTATCCGTGGATTGACGAAAAAGGCTACCGCTATTTCAGAAAGCGGTTAAGCGAAGCGCGCCGTGATGTTGAACATGGCTTACAAATTACGTTGGATTATTGCGATACCCGTGAGAAGCAGCAGCGCGCTCTGGATCTGTTGCAATTCAAACTCGATATTTTATGGACGATGCTGGATGCAATGTGGATGGCGTATATTGAAGAACGACCACCTTATTGTATGGATGTAGAAAAATGAGCGAACACAAGTTTAACGATAATACGGTATTGGATTTAGCGTTAGGTTACCGATTTCAATGGGAACCAGCACAAAATTGCCATGTACTGCTTTATCCAGAAGGCATGGTGAAGTTAAACCCGGCCGCTGCGGAGATTATCAAGCGGATCAGTGAGAGAGAACTAACAGTTGGTGAACTGATAGCGGATCTAAAAGCCGCCTTTGATGGCGCAGATCTGGACGATGATGTTTATCAGTTTTTGGAGGAAGCCCATGACAACGACTGGATCAGAACAAAATAAAGCGCCCGGCAGTATTGCCGGTTCATTAAGCATGACGGATCGGAGTAATATCCGACAGCCGCTATGGTTGTTGGCGGAATTGACCTATGCCTGTCCGTTGCAATGTCCTTATTGTTCAAACCCGATGGACTTTGCCAAGATCAAAAGTGAATTAACCACGGCGCAATGGGTTGATGTATTCAAGCAGGCGCGGGCAATGGGTGCCACTCAGCTTGGCTTGTCTGGTGGTGAGCCGCTTGCTCGCCCCGACATTATCGAATTGATTACTGAAGCCCGTAATATGGGGTTTTACACTAACCTGATTACTTCAGGTATTGGCTTGAATGAAGATCGCGCCAAAGCATTTAAAGAGGCCGGTCTGGATCATATCCAAGTGAGCTTTCAGGCGAGCTCCGAGGATTTGAACAACCTGATCGCTGGTACCAATGCTTTTCAGCACAAGATTGATATGGCCAGAGCCGTTAAAGCGGCGGGTTATCCGATGGTCTTGTGCTTTGTCACCCATCGTCAGAACATTGATCAAATCGACGAAATACTGGACTTGGCGATCAATTTAGATGCCGACTACGTCGAGCTGGCAACGACTCAGTTTTACGGTTGGGCAATGCATAATCGTGATCAGTTGTTACCAATGAAAGAACAGCTGGAACGCGCTGAAGCCATTGCTCATGAATACCAGGAAAAACAAAAAGGCAACATGAAAATTTACTACGTGGTGCCGGATTATTATGAGGTAAGGCCAAAAGCTTGCATGAATGGCTGGGGTAATGTGTTTTTGACCATTACACCAGACGGTACGGCATTACCTTGTCATGCGGCAAGACAATTACCGGGTATGGCCTTACCCAATATTCGCGATTATTCCATTGATGAAATCTGGAATGGGTCAACGGACTTTAACCGCTTCCGTGGTTATGAATGGATGAAGGAGCCCTGCCGCAGTTGCAGTGAGAAAACCAAGGATTTTGGTGGTTGTCGTTGTCAGGCCTACATGTTGACTGGTGATCCTGCTGCGGCTGACCCGGTCTGTGATAAATCACCGCACCATCATCTGATTTCGGAAGCCATTCAGCGCGGACGTGATGAGGCGAATAAATCAGCAGGTGATGCGAAACCATTAGTTTTCCGTAACCCTAAAAACTCTAAAGCAATCAGTGGACTCTGATTACGCGATAGCTTGTCACGGTCTGACTAAGTACTTTGGTGAGACTGCTGCGGTCAATGACCTTGATTTGCAAATTAAGGCTGGTCAATGTTTTGGTTTGCTGGGGCCGAACGGGGCAGGTAAAAGCACCACCATCCACATGCTGACCACGATGACAAGTCCCTCTTCGGGTGAAGCCTTAATTAGTGGCCACGCTTTAACGGAGAATCCGGTTTATATCCGCAGTCTGGTTGGCCTGGTCTTTCAAGATTCGGCATTAGATCGCATGATGACGGTTGATGAAAATCTGCAATTTGCCGGTGCACTGTATGGCATGTTGCCTGCTGAAACCAATGAACGAATCGATACTTTGCTGTCGATTTTTAATCTCGATAAAAAGCGTCATATAAAGCTGGCAGCCTTGTCAGGCGGACAACGGCGTGCAGTAGATATTGCCCGTGGCGTGCTTCACCGACCCAAAGTGCTGTTTCTGGACGAACCAACTATTGGCCTGGATGTGCCTAGCCGCCGCGCAATATGGCGCTTTATTGAGCAGTTACGCCGTGAACAGGGGATGACGGTTTTTTTGACGACACATTATCTGGAAGAAGCTGAAGCCTGTGATTCGGTTGACTTCATGCAACAAGGGAAACTGCAGAAGGGTGGTAAACCTGCGCGTCTGATGCGTGATCTTGCCTCGTATATCTTGGAGTTGAATTGTGCTGAGCCAGAACAAGTCAGCCAACAACTCGCATCACAATTTGGCATGCCGCTGGTTGAAGATCAACATTTGACCTTTCGCGTAACAGAACCAGAGACCGATTTTTCTGCGTTACAACGTGCATTAGGGAATAAGATCATTTCGATGCAATGGCGTCGGCCCAACCTGAATGATGTATATCTTTGGACCGTAACACAACAAGGGATGAGCCTGTGAGTTGGCTAGCCGTTAAAGCAGTGACGCGCCGTGAACTCAACAAAACGTTCCGGCAGCGTGGCCGTTTGCTGAGTGCCATGGTACGGCCATTAATTTGGCTTTTAGTTATCGGATCTGGCGTTGGCAGTATGCTGGCTATTGAGCAGCAATCTCAGTATCTACAGTTTCTGGTGCCCGGTGTGGTCGCTATGACTTTGTTATTTGCCGCGTTGTTATCGGCGTTAACGTTGGTTTATGACAAAGAGTTTGGTGTTATGCGCATGATGATGATCGCGCCTATCGCACATGGCTGGATAGTCGTTGCCAAGTTGATTGCCGCGGTGATTATCGCCATGGTTCAAGCGATATTGTTATTGCTGATTTTGGTGTTGATTGGGTTGCTCGACTGGCAGTTCGCTCTGATGTTACTTGCCCCAGCAGCGCTTACCGCCGTATTGTGCGCGTCAATGGGCGCCTTGATAGCGGTCTGGTCGCATACGCTGGATAACTTTGCCGTGATCATGAACTTCGTCATTTTTCCGGTTTTTTTCCTCAGTGGTGCCTTATATCCAGTGACACAATTGCCGGATTTGTTGCGCTATGTCGTGTTGGTCAACCCGTTTAGTTACGGCGTCGACTTACTTAAACATGCTAGCCAAAGCGGCCAGGCGGATTTTTCGGTGACAACGGATTTGATGGTCATCATCGTTTTTTCTATTGTTGCCGTTATGGTCGCTTGTTGGCGATTTTCTCGTGAGTCGGTGCACGAGCCATTGTTTCGGGGTAGCAAGCCCGGCAAAAAGTAGTGCGATGGCTTTAATCTGAAATTAAAGATGCATTAAACGCGCAAGGCTGGTTGATAATAATGCCTTAGAATGCGCTTGCGCCTATCACGTAAACCCCCTATCCTTAAGCCTTTCCAGCGTTGTTATTGATCTGTCCGGGGGAAACATGACTGCCGAAAGTAATGCGCATCGCAATATGATCTGGCAGCAATTGCGTCCTAATGATGTGTCAGATCCGGCAGTGTTACAGACACTGGAAAAGATCAACAGGGCAGATTTTGTTGCGCCGGAATTGGCAGAACTGGCCTACGCTGATACCGCCTTAGCCATTGGCTGTGATCAATATTTGTTATCGCCATTACAAGAAGCCAGAATGCTGCAAGCATTACAGCTGAGTAATCAAGATGTCGTGCTGGAAGTCGGTACTGGCAGCGGTTATTTTACGGCGCTGCTCGCATCACTTGCATCAAAGGTTTATAGCGTTGAGTTTTATCAAGCGCTGAGTGATAGTGCGCTGCGGCGCCTGCAGTTGTTACGATTGAACAATATTGATTTCTCAGTTGGTGATGCTGTTAATGGTTGGCCACTGCCCGATAGGGTTGATGCGGTGATCTTAACCGCTGCAGTTCCAGTGGTATCATCGGCATTTCTTGAGCAAATCCACGTTGGTGGTCGACTCATCGCCATTGTTGGTGAAGCACCAGCAATGCAACTTCAACGCGTGACACGTATTAGTGAACGTGAATGGCAGACCAATGTGTTATTTGAAACCGTAGCGCCTTACTTACTGGGCGCAGAAAAGCGACCTGAGTTTGCATTTTAACGACGGAAACGATAATGAAACAAATGTCTGCACAAAGCTTAGCTCCATGGCTGGCTGAGCATGAAGATGCCATTTTGATTGATGTACGTGAGACCCATGAATTGGTCAATGGCATGCTGGATGGCGCGGTGCATATTCCGATGAATCATATTCCTGGCAGTATTGATGAACTTGTTGCGCATAAAGCCAGTCCGATGGTGCTGATTTGTCGCTCAGGTTACCGCAGCATGCAAGTAGGATACTTTTTAGAGCAGGCGGGGTTTACCGATATCATTAATTTAGAAGATGGTATGAACGGCTGGGCGGCAAAAATTGATACCAATATGAAGGTGTATTGACCAACTATGAAACGTTTCAGTGCTGCTTGGCTATTTATTTTCTCTCCAACGCTCTTTGCTAATCAGGATTTGTTAGATAGCTACGATTTAGCTTTACAATCGGATCCCCAGTTATATGCGCAAGCGGCTGACCGTCAAGCCACCGCCGAATTGGCCGAACAAGCAGATGCTTTGTTCTTACCTAACATTGGTCTGACGGCAAATGTGAACAAAATTTTTACGGATAATTCGTCTCAACAGTTTTCTGGTAAGTTTGATTCGCTGGATCGAGGCTATACGCTCAGTTTGATTCAACCGGTTTATCGACGCGAAAATTTTGTTCAGAACCGTCAGGCAGATATTGCGATTGATGGCGCTGAAGCCCGTTATCAGGTTGTCTCGCAAGCATTGATAGTGCGGGTTGCAGAAGCTTATTTCACCGTATTGGCTGCTGAAGATGATTTACAGTTCGCTGAAGCTGAGCGTGAAGCCATTAATGAGCAGCTTGATGAAGCAGAAAAACGCTTTGAGGTTGGCTTAGCTACGATTACCGATGTCACCGAAGCCCAAGCCGCTTATGATTTAGCCAATGCTGCGGTGATTACGGCTAAAAATGCGCTGGCAAACAGCCAGGAACTATTAAGAGAAACGACCGGGCGTTACCCGGATGATTTAGCAACATTAACGGCTGAGGTACCGTTGGTTCGACCTGAGCCTGAGGATATCCAGCAATGGCGTGACTCGGCATTGGTCACAAACCCCAGTTTGTTAGTTGTCGGTGCCGACGTCGAGCTTGCTAGAGAAAACATTGAGTTGCAACGCAGCGGTCATTACCCTGCTCTCGATTTTATCGCCCAAAAAAGTTATCAATCACAGAGTGATAGTAACATCAGTGGTCAAACTCAAAGCCATCAGGAAATTCTTGGCTTGCAGTTCACCTTGCCAATTTATGCTGGTGGGAGTGTGCTGTCACGGACGCGGGAAGCGGGTCACCGTTTGGACCAAACAATGCAATTCGAAGAACAACAACGGCGGGCAGTCTTGAGACAAACCAGTGAAGCTTATAACAGTGTTTTGTCAGGTATTAGTGGTGTTCAGGCACTTGCGCAAGCTGTGCGCTCGAATGAAAAAGCATTACAAGCCACTGAAGCTGGTTTTACTGTTGGGACAAGAACCACTGTGGATGTGCTGAATGCTCGGCGCGAATTATTTAGTGCTCGTCGTGACTTTGCCCAAGCAAGATATAGCTATATTGTTGATACATTACGCTTGAAACAAGCCGCTGGCATCGTTACAGTCACTGATTTACAACAAGTCAATGCTTGGTTAAACGCTGGTCGTTGACGCAGTGTTTTCATCAAAACGAGGAGCCGTATCATGAAGGCGCAGACCGCAGACAGTGTCCTGGTGGTCGTGGATATTCAACAGAAACTGGCGACGGCGATGCCTAAAGGAGTAAGGGATCGGGTAATAGAGCAGGTTAATATTCTGTCTACCGCTGCGGATGTGCTTGGTGTGCCCGTTTTAGTGACAGAGCAATATCCTAAAGGACTTGGTGTTACCGAGCCCGCTTTGGCTGAAAAGCTGCCTGTTGGCACACAGATAATTGAAAAAACAGCTTTTTCATGTGCGGATGTTGCGCCTTTTAAACAAGCTTTAGCGAAAGTAAAACGAAAACAAATCATCCTAACCGGGATGGAAACTCATATCTGCATTCTTCAGACGGCACTTGATTTACAAAATCAGGGCTATCAGGTTTATGTGGTCGAAGATGCGGTTAGCTCACGTATGAAAGGTAATCAATACAATGCGCTGCATCGTATGAGACTTGCCGGGGTCAGCATTAGTAACGTGGAATCCGTTTTATTCGAATGGCTGGGTGATGCGCTGCATCCCGACTTTAAAACCCTTGCTAAATTGATTGTGTAAGCCTGCTCTGATTGAAAAATGGCGCGCCAGACCCTGATATGAGTGCCCATGAGCAGCAATGACAAATCATAAAAAAGGCCGGACAATGCCGGCCTTTTTTTGTCTTGGCTGAGGGCAATTACCAGGACAAGGTTGCAACCACACCAATTACCCGCGGATCACCATAAACGGCACTCCCATATTGCGAGTTACTGGCGGTACGTTCTGTGCGGTAATCTTTATCAAACAGATTGTTGGCATACAGATACGCACCCCATTGATCTTGTTCGTAACCAATTTTCAGGTTAACCAATGCGTAGGCATCCAGTTCGGTATTTGGCGTACCAAGGCTCTCTTCGCCTTCACTGGCATAAGAGATATTGCCGTTGACAAACCAGCCACTGTCAAAGCGGTAGGTGCTGGCGAGGTTAGCTGTCCAGTTTCGCGCGTACTGGAATTCTTCACCTTTGTAATCAATGCCATTATTTTCGAATTTATCGAATTCAGTTTTGCTGTAGCCAATGCCACCGAATACATCCCAGCGACGATTTACCGCAAATTTACCTTCAATTTCGAAACCATACAGGTGAGATTCACCGGCATTAACGACAAACCTATCCAGCGGGTGAATGGCGCCTGCCGGGGCAATCGTGACCTGTTGATCTTTCCAGTCCGTGAAGAATACGTTGACGTTGAAGTTCAGGCGGTTATTTAAGTGTAGTGAGCGTAATGAAGCTTCATAATGGGTTGTGAACTCTTCGTCATACGCTTGCACTTGCCCCCGAATCGGGTTGGTTGACACCCCACCTGGCCGATAACCACGTTGCACGACAAAACCAGTCGACAGGGTGTCTGACCACATGTAATTGAAACCCAGTTTCGGTAGGAGATTGAAGTAACTCTCGTCCCCAGATTGTTGTCCCGGACCAATCAATGCGGCAAGACCAGCATCAATGGTTGGATCAAAAGGACCGTAAGTTGCTGCACGTTCAATCGTCGTCCGCACATCACTTTCCCGTTTTTCATAATCCGCGCGCAAACCAGCTAATAAAGTCAGTTTGTCAGTTAACTGAAAATCAATGTCCGTAAATAGTGCCGCGGTTTTATATTCTTCCTCGGTAAAGTTGGAGGAATTCAGAAGAATGGGGAAACCAATACCGGGATCCAGCCCCACATTTGCTGTGGTATACGCATCATCCAGCCGACCTTTAGCGAGAAACAAACCGGTAACCGAGCGGAGACGGTTTTTTTCATATTGCAGCAGAAACTCCTGATTGAACTTGTACTCATCCGTTTCCTGAACAAGTAAGCCATCACCTGGGCTGCCATCAAAGTCACTATCCCGCTCAAAATCACTGTAAACATAGCCAGTGCGGGACTCGAAAGTTAGCGTATCAGTTAAGGGTTGGATGATATCAAGCGACGCTGTTGTGCTCTCCGTACGCCAGCGGCTCGGGTAGTTCAAGCGACTTTCGCGTCCACTGCGATTATCATCAATCGCCGCATCACCATGCTCTTTAAAACGATTATGATTTAACGTCAGCATGACTTCACCATCGCTGGGTAAGAGGTAAAGTAACTTACCGCGCATATTGGCATTATGATTACGGTTAAAGTCATCATCATCTAAGATGTCATTGTCAACGTAACCATCGGTGCTTTGATAGTCACCGGTAACGCGATAGGCCAGATTATCTGTGATAGGGCCAGTTTGCATAATGGCGGTTTGGTAGGTGTTATCCTCGCCATAAGCCGCTTTGACCGCACCGTTGCTGCTAAATTCGGGATCTTTGGTTTTCAGTCTGATTTCACCGGCCAAAGAATTACGACCAGAAGTAGTCGACTGTGGGCCGCGTAATACTTCAACGCTCTCCAAATCCCAAGTACTAATGGCATTGTCTTGAATACTGCGAGCAGTAAGTAAACCGTTATCAATGTAGATCCCAATGGTACTGGCACCGTTATCAGCACCAGTTGGTCCTGCATTGGCGATGCCACGAATGGCCAAGCTGTTAAAGCCACTGGTATTCGTGACGTTTGGCAACATCTCGATTAATTCGTAAAGGTTGTCGTTGCGAGTGCCGTTTTCCAGCTCTTCACTATCCACAACACGGACGCTGGAAACGGTTTCCATTTGCGTACGCTCAATTTTTTGACCGGTGACAATGACAGGGGAAAGTTCAGTCGTCGTGTCATCGGAAAAAGCAATTCCAGGCGCCATTGCCCCAAATAGAAGGCCATATAAAACGGTACGTTTGCCCATAGCATTTCCTTGATCAGTATTTGAAAAGAGGTGAACTAGGCAAATTGTACACAATAAACAACAAGATGTTAATGCATATGAGAATTGTTGCTATTTAACAAATTAGTCGTTAAAAGCCAGCGATTGTCGGAGTTTCTCAGCGTAATCAGCCAAGGCATCTAAAATCTGGTGTTGTTCTATCGCATCAATCTGTTGTCGGCAAACCGCAATTGCCTCGTCGAACCTTTCAAAATTCAAAATAGCGGGGTGCGTATGGTGAGCCAAACGCTGTTGGCGATAAGTCAGCCAGACTTCTTGCTCTTCTGAAGTTAAGGTGTCTGGCCAATTTCGTGCCCGGTAGCGGAATAACAACTCCGCAAGCCGCACATCTTCAAATGGCAACGTCAAACCCTGTAATTGCGCTGGCGTACTTTGTCTAATAGTTGCCATGTGCTGTTTGTCACGGTCACTGAAAAAGCCACCGCTGTATAAGCTGGCCTCGGGATCCGTGACAGGTGCAAACTCCGGTGGGGTAAAAATCTGACTAAGCTTGGCCCGCAGATTAGGTGTGGCTTGTAATTTTTGCAGATTCGCCTGATGTACTTTCAAATCAATTTGTAAGCGTTGCGCTGCGGCATCATCCAGTGTTTTGACAGGAACAACAATAGGACACTTGTTCAAATGGATGGTTTTTAAAGCCGGGCGAGGTTGATCTGCCGACAATTCATGAGTCGATGTAAATAAACGTTCGCGTAAGGTGTCGGCATCAAGCTGAATTACATGCTCAGGGTCATACCGAAGATCGTAAACGATGATGGCATTTTTATTTGTCGGATCGGGCGCGAGTGGCACTACCATGGCAGTACTACAATATTCGGCAGGATACATGCGAGAAACATGTATCACGGGTTTTTGATCTTGCCAGTTCAGCAGCGGAGCAACCTGATGCTTGCGTCGATGTTGAAAAACGAAATGGTATAGTTTGGGCTGCGCGAATTTAATTTTTTTGGCAATCTCGATAGTGGCATAGACATCCGCCAAGGCATCATGGGCTCCCGTATGCTCAATCTGGTTAGCTGCGGTCAATGCTTCTAGTCGAAAACTCGGTTTGCCTTGCTCATTATCTGGCCAGTTGATGCCCTCGGGACGCAGGGCGCGGGTTAATCGAACCATATCGATGATATCCCATCGGGAATTACCATTTTGCCACTCACGGGCGTAAGCATCGTGAAAATTGCGAAACAACGTAAATCGCGTAAATTCATCGTCAAAGCGAAGGCTGTTGTAGCCAACGCCGCAGGTGCCTGGCTGGGATAATTCCTGATGAATGCGTTCAATGAACGCCGCTTCATTTACCCCCAATTCCGCCGCTTTTTGTGGTGTTAAGCCGGTAATAAGACTGGCTTGGGGGTGGGGTAAAAAATCATCAGACGGTTTACAGTAAATCATCAATGGCTCACCGATGACATTAAGATCGGTGTCTGTGCGAATACCGGCAAATTGCATGGGACGATCAAACCGTGGATCCGTCCCCGATGTTTCATAATCGTGCCAGTAAAGCGTTTCCACTTAGAGTGTTGCCAAAGCTTTTTCAGCGGCAGCTAATGTCGCATCAATTTCGGCGTCTTGATGTGCTATGGAGACAAATCCAGCTTCATAGGCAGAGGGCGCTAGATAAATGCCGTTAGCTAACATGGCATGGTAAAAGCGTTTAAACCGATCCATGTCACATTGTGTCACTTGTTCGAAAAATTCAATTTTTGGCGTATCGGTAAAGAAAAAGCCAAACATGCCTCCTACCTGATGCGTCGTCAGCGCAATGTCGGCTTGATTCGCAAGTTGCTGTAAACCTTGGGTTAATCGCTGTGTTTGCTTGGCAAGTTGTTCGTGAAACCCTGAGACTTGAATCAATTTCAACGTAGCAATCCCCGCGGCCATGGCAATCGGATTGCCAGATAAGGTGCCTGCCTGATAAACCGGACCAAGTGGTGCAATATATTCCATCACCTCACGTTTACCACCAAAGGCGCCAACGGGCATGCCGCCACCAACAATTTTGCCTAAGGTGGTCAGATCTGGGGTGACACCATATTTTTCTTGGGCGCCGCCCAATGCCACCCGAAACCCGGTCATGACCTCATCAAAAATCAAGACGCTGCCGTAGTCATCACAAGTTTGTCTTAACGCTTCCAGAAATCCGGGCACGGGAGGGATACAGTTCATATTGCCAGCGACTGGCTCGACGATAATGCCGGCAATTTGTTCACCTAGCTCAGCAAAACACTGCTGAACTGCCTCGATATCGTTGAAACGAAGCGTGATCGTGTGTTCCGCTACTGAGGTGGGCACGCCAGCTGAAGAGGGAGTACCCAGCGTTAACGCGCCGCTACCAGCCTTGACTAACAAGGCATCCGCATGACCATGATAGCAGCCTTCAAATTTGACGATTTTGTCTCGGCCAGTATAACCGCGTGCCAACCGGATTGCGGTCATGGTGGCTTCTGTCCCTGAGTTCACCATGCGCACCATTTCCATTGACGGTACTAATTGGCAAAGCAGATCCGCCATGTCAGTTTCGATGGCAGTCGGTGCGCCGTAACTGAGTCCGGATTCACAGGCCTGTTGAACCGCCGTAATGATTTCAGGATGGGCATGGCCGGCAATCATAGGGCCCCATGAACCGATGTAATCAATGTATTTTTTGCCTTCTGCATCAGTCAGATAAGCGCCTTTGGCACTGGCAAAAAAAACCGGATCTCCGCCGACGCCTTTGAATGCTCGCACCGGAGAATTAACACCGCCGGGGATATGCTTTTGTGCCGCAGAAAAAAGTTGTTGATTACGGTTTGCCTGCATGAAATAAGATCCTGTCTGATATGTGCGATAATGCTTGATTAAACAGCCTTTAGCCTAACACAGCAGGATAACGATTTTATATGAGCCTGAAGCTGCGACTTTTATTTATTGTGTCGCTGATTTTGATCATCAATTTTTTTGCTGCCGGTTACTTTATGGTGCAGAACGCCCGTCAAGCCATCGCCGCAGAAATGGTGTCCAGCACACAGTTAGCACGCGGTTTGTTGATTAATGCGCTGCCGACGTTGCGGTTTTCAAATGATCTCAGTGAGCGTTTGACGCTCATTGTGGATAGTGTTCGGCATACGCGGCATATCCGCGCTTGGTTTGAAGATATGAATGGTCAGCCATTAATCGGCCAGGAAGAGCGTATGGCGTTTTTCAACAAACCGGATGCGCCGGACTGGTTCATTCGTATCATGGAGCCTGAAGCGGTGGCCTTTCGTCGATTGATAACCAAGGGTAGCCAATCTTTTGGCTATCTCGTTGTCGAGGCAGACCCGAGTGATGAGGTGACCGAAGTCTGGCGTGATATGCAGGTGTTGATGGTATTAGGTGGTTTTTTCCTGATATTAATTCTCATACTTGTTTATATGGCGCTCAGGCAAGGCCTTAGACCGCTTGGTGAATTATCTGATGCATTAGCGAGACTCGAAAACAGTGATTTTACGGCACGTGTTAACTCTGGTGGGGCAAAAGAACTGACACCGATCCAGATTCGATTCAACCATATGGCCAGCGTTCTTGAAAATACCATGGCCGAAAATCATGCACTGGCCGGTAACATGCTGACGGTGCAAGAGTCAGAACGTCGTGATCTCGCCCGCGAACTACACGATGAGCTGGCGCCATGTTTATTTGGTATTCGTGTTGATCTGGGCGAAATTGAACGAATTGCGATTGATAACTCGCTGCCGGATATTGAAGAAAAAGTCAGCTCTGTAAAGCTGATAACCACTCATATCCAGTCGTTGGTTCGAAAAATGCTGAGCCGTCTGCGGCCAATGACGTTGGATGATCTTGGCTTAACCGATGCACTGCGCGATATGTTGCATAATTGGCGTGATCGACAACCTGAAATTGATTGGGAATGGGATTTTTCTGGTGAATTGAATACGCTTTCTGATACACAACAGGTGACTATCTATCGTGTGGTTCAGGAGTGTACCACCAACTGTGTTCGTCACGCTCAGGCCAGCCATGTCAGAGTCGAAGTGAGACGAGAAAAAGAAAATATTAAAGTTTCAGTAACTGATGATGGCCGGGGGCTTGATAACGATTCGGTGATCAAGGGGTTCGGCCTCATCGGAATGCGAGAGCGGGTTTCCGCGCTTGGTGGTAGAATTGCCTTTGATACCGAAGAAGGGCTTGGTTTGCAGGTTCGGGTATTAATTCCGGTGAAAAGTGAAGATTGATATGAAACCAGCTATAACGATTTTGGTTGTTGATGACCATCCAATTGTGCGTGCCGGTTGCCGGCAGTTGATTCAACAAATACCCTCTGCCACGGTGGTTGAAGCGGAAACGGGCGAAGAGGGATACCGTTTGTTTCAAGAAATCTATCCGGATATGGTGTTGCTTGATATTACTTTGCCTGGCGTGGGCGGACTTGAAGTCCTGCGCCGGATCCGTGCCAATCGGGACACTGCCAAAGTGTTGATGTTCAGTATGCATGAAGATCCAGTATTTGCTTCTCGGGCCATGCAGGCTGGCGCGCGCGGCTATATCACTAAGAATAATGCGGCAGATCATCTGGTCGAAGCTGTTGGAAAAGTGCTGGAGGGTAAAGTGTATTTAAGCCCTGACATGGCACAGCAGCTGGCTATGTTGAATATTGATTCGGGTACCAGTGCCCTCAGTGACTTGTCTCGACGTGAATTGGAGATTTTGCGTTTGCTAGGTGAAGGCAAGAGCATGAATGATATTTCAGAAGTATTAGGAATCAGTTACAAAACGGTTGCCAATAATCTGACCCAGATAAAAAGCAAACTGGATATCAGTAAAACTGCCGAGTTGATGCGTTTTGCAATCAGTCATGGTTTGTCTTCGTAACAAAATTGTCGTAAAACATCACAAAATTAGTCACTTACAGGAATTTTTTCCTGTTGTTATTGGGAGAAGTCGCTCATGGCGACAGAGGCTAGAATTCCTATAATGTTTCTAAAGTCGATAGGATGTTCAGCTTCTATAGTCTTAATATTTCTCTCTCCTTCCTAGAAGGTTTACGCCAGATCCCAACCGGATCTGGCTTTTTTTTGTCTTGTTTCGGGTTAATGATAATTAATCTCATTAACACTTCCAAATAACTTCCCCTCCTGCTAAGATGCCAAATTGATTTCAGCCCTGACAACAGGAACCGAATTTATGCTTAACACTTTCCAGGGATTGATGCGCTGGCGATTTTTAGTCGTCGCTGGTGGCATCATGCTTCCTTTCAGCGCCACTTGGTCTGGTGCAGTCGATCAGGCGGTTGATGAACAAGTCGCGACCGAAATAGCTGCTCAGCGCACGCAATCTGAAATCGACAATTTAGATGACGAAACGCGGACGTTGCTTAACGAATATCGTGCTGTGCTACGTCAAAGTGAGAGTCTTGAAGCCTACAATACCCAATTGGAACAATTGGTCAGTTCTCAGCAGGATGAGTTGACGTCAATTGAGAATCAGTTGGCGAATATTGACACCACACAGCGTGACATTGTACCAATGATGTTGAAGATGATTGATGTGCTGGAGCAGTTTGTAGCACTTGATATTCCATTTCTGCCGGAAGAACGTGCCGATAGAATTGCCGAGTTAAAAACGCTGATGGATCGATCAGACGTTAATCTGTCTGAAAAATATCGTCGTATTCTGGAGGCTTATCAGGTTGAAACTGAATATGGTCGTACCATTGAAGCTTATCAGGGTGAAGCCGAGATCGACGGCACCATTCGCAATGTGGATTTTTTGCGTATTGGCAGATTAAACCTTTATTACCTTTCCTTAGACGGACGTAGTGCCGGCATTTGGGATAATCAACAAAACAGCTGGCAGCAACTCGGTAGCGAATACAATCAGGGGATCGCTGAAGCGCTCAAAGTTGCTCGAAAACAATTACCACCGGATTTACTGATCTTGCCGGTTAAAACTGCAGGAGCGGCGCAATGATCCGGAGTATTGCCTTATTTCTTTCTCTGTTCAGCCCGGTGTTGCTGGCGCAAACACCAAGTAACCTGGATGAATTGCTTGAGCAAGTAAAAAAAGATCGCGTCGTCGAGCAACAGCAAAATGAGCTGCGTTTGCAAAACTTTATTGCAGAGCGTGATCAGCAGGCGCAATTATTGGAGCAGGCAAAAGCTGAACTGGCGGCTCAGGAGCGTCGTGGCGAGCAGTTGAATGGCGAATTTGAAGCCAACGAGGAATTGCTTGCTGAACAAGAATCTTTATTGCAAGAACGTTCGGGCTCCTTAGGAGAGTTGTTTGGAACGGTACGGCAAATTGCTAATGACAGTCGCGGCGCGTTAGAAACCTCGGTTACCAGTCTCCAGTACCCAGAACGAAACGCTTTCCTCCAAGCTTTGTCTGAGCGTCGCCAGCAGCCTACCATTGATGAGTTACAACAACTTTGGCTGACACTGCAGCAAGAGATGACGGAATCAGGCAAGGTGGAAACATTTACCACGCCAGTTATTACCGCAACCGGTGAAGTGGAAGACAGAGCGGTGACCCGCGTTGGTGTGTTTACTTTCTTTGCGGATGGAAAATATTTGCGCTATTTACCTGAAACTCAAGATTTAGTGGAGTTGGCGAGGCAGCCTGTACCACGTTTACAGGATTTGGCGACACAGTTTGAGCAGGCGGAACCCAACACTTGGCAGCCGACCGTAGTGGACCCCACGCGCGGCGCCATCATGGCATTGCTGGTACAAACGCCTAATCTCAAAGAACGCATCCAACAAGGTGGCTGGATTGGTTACATTATTATCGCGCTAGGTGTGATCGGGTTGCTGATTGCCTTGTTACGATTTGTCATTTTGTTCGTCACCGAGCGTGGCGTGCGCCGACAGCAGAAGCGCGCAGATAAGCCATCAGCTAAAAATCCACTGGGTCGCATTTTGTCAGTTTATGATCAGGAACAGGATGATGATGTTGAAACCTTGTCACTGAAGCTGGATGAAGCGATTTTGCGTGAAACACCAGCATTGGAGCGTGGCTTGACGACCTTGGCCATTCTGGCAGCGGTAGCGCCCATGTTGGGCCTGCTGGGTACCGTATCGGGCATGATTGAAACATTCCAGGCTATTACTCTGTTTGGTACCGGTGATCCGAAATTGATGTCAGGCGGGATTTCACAGGCGCTGGTCACAACAGAGTTAGGCTTGGCGGTCGCGATACCTATTTTGCTGATTCATAGTGCTTTATCGAGTAAGAGTAATCGGTTGATTCAAATTCTCGATGAAGAAAGCGCAGCTATCGTCGCTCGTAACGCAGAGCAGCACAATAACCGTGACTGATAATCTATTTCAAATTCAATTGCTGATGGAAAGTGGCGGCATGGTGCTGTGGCTGATCCTAATTGCATCGGTATTGATGTGGACACTGATTATCGAGCGTTATGTCTATATGTTTTTTCGCCACCCCAAAGAAAAGCGGGAGGTGATCAACCATTGGAACCAACGCCATGATAGACGTAGCTGGTATGCCCAGCAAATCCGCCAAGGCATGATCGCTGAAAATCGGATACGCCTAGAGCGTTATCTAATGTTGATCAAAACGTTGACAATGGCGCTACCAATGCTGGGCCTGCTGGGCACCGTCAATGGCATGATTCAAACCTTTGATGTCATGACTGTGTTTGGAACCGGTAATACGCGGGGTATGGCGGGTGGTATTTCGATTGCGCTGATTACCACCATGGGTGGCTTATTGACGGCATTGTCAGGTTTGTACTTCAGCACGCAATTACAACAACAGGTAACCCGGACAGTCGATAACGTCGCTGACGCGTTACGACGGGATTAGGAAAGTCACATGAGAAACCGACATTCACGGCGACAAAGTGGCGGTATCGCCGAAATCAATATGACACCGCTCATTGATATGGTTTTCATTTTGCTGATCTTCTTTATTGTCACGACGACCTTCGTCAAGGAGACAGGGGTTGAAGTCAATCGACCATCGGCGAAAACAGCGGTTGAAAAAGAACGGGCCAATATTTTGGTGGCAATTCGTGAAAATGATGAAATCTGGATCGATAACCGACAGGTTGATAGACGGGCTGTGCGCGCTAATGTTGAGCGCCTGCACGCAGAGAATCCGGAAGGATCGGTCATTATTCTTGCTGATGAAAATGCCAAAACCGGTCTGCTGATTGAAGTCATGGATCAGGCAAGGCTGGCTGGTGTGGCGAATGTGTCTATCGCTGCGGAACGGGATTAACAAACACGATGCGTTTATTGCTTGGTTTGTTGCTGGCGATTCTGGTCAATTTTGGCCTATTTACGTTGATGCAGCGTATGACTACCTCAGATGGCCTGGAAGACCGTACCATTGAAGACGTGTTGTTGCTGGACTTTGTCCGGGTTCAGGAAGAAGAAGCACCACCAGAAACCAAACGTCGCCAGCCACCCAAAAAACCTAAACCGCCAGAGGAGCCACCGCCACCGCCACCAGCGCAAACGCCATCGCCAGAACAACCTGATGTGCCGCAGCCCCAATTACAGGCGCCGAATATTGATGTGCCGATGAATATTGCCGGCGGGCCTCATCTTGGAGAATTTCAGGCTGATCCGGTGCCAGAACCGGTACCGACGACATCGCAACCCATTATGGATGATGACGTCATGCCTTTGGTGCGCATTCCACCTAATTATCCACGCATGGCACAACGTCGTGGTATTGAAGGTGTGGTGACAGTCTCCTTTATTATTACGAAAGATGGCCGCGTTCGGGATCCGCAAGTTATCTCGGCAACCCCTAAAAATGTGTTTGATGATGAAGCGCTGAAAGCGGTTTTGAAATGGCGGTTCAAGGCCAAACAGGTTGATGGTCAGCCGGTGGAGCGCCGTGCAACACAAGAAATCGAGTTTACACTGGATCGTTGATGAATAAATTGAAATCATCATTGTTTGTCTTCGTTATTTGTACTGTCTGGCCGTTTGTCGTCATGGCAGAACAAGCGTATTTGCTAACCGAGAAAACTTACAAAGCGCTGGAAGCGGCACAGCAACAAATGGCCGATGAGCAATACAGTCAGGCTGAGGTTGCCTTGATTAAATTGGTTTCTGAAACCACCGATGGTAGCTATGAACGCGCTGTGGTATTGCAAACACTGGGCTATCTTTACACTGAAACGGGAGATTATGCCCGCGCAACAGAACGTTTTCGGGCTGCGTTGGCATTAAATGCGCTGCCCGAAGAGGTCAACCATAATTTGCGCTATAACCTGGCACAATTATTAATAGCGGATGGGCAGTTTCAGCAGGGTATCAACCTATTAGAACAATGGCTGCAAAAAGAGGATGGGCCGGAAAACCGCGTTTATGTCCTGCTGGCGACGGCACACTATCAATTAAAGCAATTTACCAAGACGGTTGAAAATATTCGTATTGCTATTTCCCGGGATAACGCACCCAAAGAGGAGTGGTTCCGGTTGCAGTTGGCGGCACACCTTGAGATGCAGCAATACGATTCGGCAATCAATGTGCTGGAAACCTTGCTGATCATGAAGCCCAAGGACAAAACTTATTGGCAACAATTAAGTTCCCTGTATGCCCGTCAGGAAAAACAATTGACCGCGTTGGCCGTAACGGCACTGGTCAAACGCTTGGATCTGGGAGATGCAGATACCGTGATGCAATTAAGCAATATGTATCGTTATTTGAGGATTCCATTCAAGTCAGGTGAATTATTGCAGCAATCACTCGACAACAAAGTGATTAGCGGCAATTTTGAGAATCTTGAAAAATTGGCCGATAGCTGGTTATCGGCAAGAGAAGGCGATCGCGCTGCCGTGGTGCTTGAAAAAATGCGTGGTGCGGACAATAGCGGTGAAACGGATCTCAAACTGGCGCGAGTATATGTCAGCGAAGAACGTTGGCAATCAGCACAGGAACCGATTGTCGCTGCGATTGATAAACTTTCCTCAGAAAAACAGGGCGATGCCTATTTACTGGCAGGGATGATCGCCTATCATCTTGAAGATATCGAAACGGCTGAACAACGACTGCAACAAGCATTGCGATTTGATAAACAACGCAGTCAGGCGGCACAATGGCTTCGTCATTTGCAGCAGCGTCAGCCGGAAGAAGATGTCTGATCCTATCGTTGAATTAAACGAACTAAAACAACAACTCGTCCAACATTACCGCTGGCTACGCCAGTATGGCTGTAATGATTCGCATAGTGGTAATGCCTCACTGCGTTGGCATGACCAGATTTGGATAACACCAACCGGCTGTTGTGCTGATACCTTAATGCCGGATGATCTGGTGTGTTGTCATATTGACGGCGATTGTGGCACTGGCGCTTCTTTAGATGCCAGACTACACATCGCGGTTTACCAAAAAAATGAATCTGCACAATGTGTCATACATAGTCATGGTCCGCATGCCGTCGCTTTTAGCCTGACAGGCAAGGATTTCACCCCAATCGACTTTGAAGGTCAATATTATTTTCCAGTGGTGCCGGTCATTCACATTAATTACACAGATTATGTGACAGAATCACCTAAAAAAGTCGCTTTAGCGTTGGCTGAACATCCGATAGTCATGGTAAAAGGCCATGGTCTTTACGCTTGTGCGGAAACAATTAATCTCGCCTACAAGTGGAGCTGTTCATTGGAGCTGTCAGCAAAAACTGCTTGGTTGGCAGCGCAAATCGCGTCAGAGTAGGTCTTGTCTACTTGGGGTAATTTATTTGTTAAGTTAATGCAAAGCTGCAAAACAAGGATTGACTGATGAATGCAAAAAGTGCGCTATCTACCGATACTACAGCGCTAATCCAGAGAACCCCCGTTTTGGCTGGTGAGGATGTCGCGGCGAAGCGCCGCGAGATTGCAAATTGGTTTAATGCGACCTTTGAACGTTATGAGTCCTTGTTCGAAACCTTAGAGAATGAAACGGGTTTTTATCGAAAATCGATCCCTTTGCGGCATCCATTAATTTTTTATTATGGGCATACTGCAACTTTTTTCATTAACAAAATGTTGCTTACGGGGCTAATCAAAACTCGCGTCGATGCCAAGATAGAATCCATGTTTGCTGTTGGCGTTGATGAAATGAGCTGGGATGACCTTGATGAGAGGCATTATGACTGGCCATCCGTGAGTCGTGTTCGTGACTATCGGCAGGCGGTTAAAAAACTGGTTAATAAGGTGATTGCTTCGGCACCATTGAAGTTACCAATTGACTGGCAAAATCCATGGTGGGCGATTCTGATGGGAATTGAGCACGAGCAAATCCATCTGGAAACATCATCTGTCCTGATTCGTCAGCAGCAGCTTGATTATGTGCGTAAACAAGCGCAGTGGCGTCCTTTTACCCAGACAGGCCAGGCACCTGAAAATCAATTGTTACCGGTCACTGGTGGAACGGTAAAGCTTGGTAAAGCATTCGATGACCCTGTCTACGGCTGGGATAATGAATATGGCGATCACCAAGTTGAGGTGGCCGACTTTCAAGCCAGCCAGTTTTTGGTCAGCAATCAGGAGTTTCTGGAATTTATCGAAGCTGGTGGATACGAGCACGTTGAGTACTGGACTGAAGAAGGCAATCAATGGCGCCGATTTGCCAAGGCAACGCATCCCACTTTTTGGGTAGCAGACACATCAGGCTGGCAATTACGATTGATGACAGAAGTCGTACCAATGCGATGGGATTGGCCTGCCGAGGTGAATTATCATGAAGCGAAAGCATTTTGTCATTGGCAAGCAGAGAAAACTGGCAAAACGGTACGACTGCCAACCGAAGACGAATGGTATCGGCTTTACGACTTTGCCAAAGTTGCAGAGCTGGATGGTCACCCTGCCGAAGCTAATATTCATTTGGATTATGCAGCTTCATCCTGCCCAGTAAATCTGTTTCAGCATGGTGATTTTTATGATGTCATTGGCAATGTCTGGCAATGGACGGAAACCCCCATTTATCCATTTGATGGCTTTAAAGTGCATCCGATCTATGATGATTTCACTACGCCAACTTATGACGGTCAGCACAACCTGATTAAAGGGGGGAGTTGGATCTCGTGTGGTAATGAATCTCGGGGTTCGGCCAGATATGCTTTTCGACGTCACTTTTTTCAACATGCAGGGTTTCGTTACGTGGTTTCTGATGCGCCGGTCAACGTTGTCGATTCGCATTATGAGACTGACAAAATGCTGTCTGAATATGCAGAGTTTCACTACGGTGAAACTTACTTTGAGGTGCCTAATTTTCAAAAAACCTTGATGGAATATGCCATCAAGGCTATGGCTGACAAACCAAAACATAAGGCATTGGATTTGGGATGTGCCGTTGGCAGAGGTAGCTTTGAATTGGCACGTGAATTTGATGCTGTCACCGGGATCGATTTTTCTGCACGTCTAATCAATCTGGGGGTGCAACTTCAGCAACGCGGTGTGATTCGTTATACCATCATTGACGAAGGTGAACTGGTGCAATACCGGGAGCAGCATTTAGCGTCGTTTGGTTTGTCAGAATTTGCCGATAAAGTGAGCTTTATGCAGGGGGATGCCTGTAATCTGAAAAAAACCTATCAAGGCTATGACCTGATAGTCGCTGCGAATCTTATCGACCGTCTTTATGATCCTGCTTTGTTTTTACAATCCATTCATGAGCGGTTGAATCAGGGGGGGCTGTTGGTACTTGCCTCTCCCTATACTTGGTTGGAAGCGCATACCGAAAAAACCAAATGGTTGGGCGGGTTTAAAAAAGACGGAGAAAGTTTTACGACCTTGGATGGTCTCCATTATATTTTGGATGAACACTTTGCGCGCATTGCCGAGCCACAATCCATACCGTTTGTAATCCGTGAAACCAGCCACAAATTTCAGCATACCCTGTCTGAGGTGACGATCTGGGAACGTAAGCGTTGAGTCAATTTGATTTCGACCAACGTTTGCAAAGAGCCGCAACAGGTGCGCAGAAGTATGACAATAGAAAAGCCCTGTTTGGCCGGGATGATGTCATTCCATTATGGGTTGCCGATATGGATTTTGCCTGTCCATCCGCAGTCACAGCGGCATTACAGGCTCGGGCAGCACATCCGATTTATGGTTATCACCTTTTTCCCGATACGCTGTATCAAGCTATACAGGCGTGGTATCTGAAACGGTTTGACTGGCAGATAAATAAGACAGATCTAATGATGTGTCCGGGTGTTGTGCCGTCGATTCATGCTTGTATTAATGCGCTGACCGAACCCGGTGATGGCGTGATTGTGCAGCCACCGGTTTATTTTCCGTTTTTTTCTGCCGTTACCGAAACCGGAAGAAAATTGATCGAAAATCCTTTGTTAGCCACTGAAAACGGATATCGGATGAATCTGGTTTCCCTCGCTGAACAGGCGCGGCATGCCAAACTATTCATCTTATGCTCACCGCATAATCCGGTTGGCCGCGTCTGGGATGAGTATGAGTTACGTGCGTTACTGGCCATCGCTGAACAGACCGGCTTGGTTATACTCAGTGACGAAATACATGCCGATTTATTGTTGGCACAATCACAACACACCCCACTGGCCAAGTTGGCAGCGCCAGGACAGGTGATTACAGCAATTTCCGCCAGCAAAACATTTAACATCGCTGGCTTAAACTTATCATCGCTGGTAGTACCTGACCCAGCACAGAAGCAGGCTATCGACGCGGAGTTCAAGCGCTGGCATGTCAGTGCCGCCAATCCTTTTAGTATTGTTGCTACAGAAGCCGCTTATCGATCAGGTGAAGCATGGCTGGATGCCTTGCTGGATTATGTTGAGCAAACTCGGCAACAGGTATGCGCATTTTTTGCCGCGCAGATGCCTTTTATCCGTATTACGCCGATACAGGGGACTTACCTGCTGTGGCTTGATTGCCGAGCATTGAAAATGAATGACAATGCACTACAGAATTTTTGGGTGCAGCAGGCGGGGGTCGGATTAAGTCCTGGCAGTCTTTTCGGTACCGGCGGTAATGGCTTCATGCGAATGAATCTGGCCGCGCCAAGAAACATGATTTTACAAGCCTGTCAGCAGATGGCGGAGGCCTGTGAACAGCTTCGCTACCAGCAGCAGTCTTAATTTTAGATAGGTTTTCAATAGGGTGATGGCCGCTTCTCCAATTTACGTTTAGAGGCGATTTTGGATTGATGTCAGAGAGAGTGGTCTCGTTTCGGGCTTGCTGTGCGCTCTGCACTTGACATGCCAGTATGCATGGTACTTGTACCAATGGCTTTATCCTGCTAAGTTTCGGGCATTCTCGAATGGACAAAATAACACCCATGAACACGATATATGATGCTTCGGCGATCGAGGTGCTGACCGGTCTGGAGCCAGTCCGAAAACGCCCCGGCATGTATACCGATACCACCCGGCCAAATCATCTGGCGCAAGAAGTCATTGATAACAGTGTGGATGAAGCCATCGCCGGGCATGCCAAATCCATTCACGTTATTTTATATGCGGATAATTCACTGGAAGTGATTGATGATGGACGTGGCATGCCGGTTGATTTGCACCCTGAGGAGGGCGTGCCCGGCGTCGAAGTGATTTTGACCCGCTTGCATGCGGGCGGTAAATTTTCCAACAAAAATTATCGCTATTCGGGCGGTTTGCATGGCGTTGGTGTGTCGGTTGTCAATGCACTATCAACTCGACTGGAAGTTGGGATTCGTCGTGATGGCATCAGTTATCAGATTGCGTTTGCCAATGGCGCGTTAATTGAGCCATTGGCGGAAACTGGCACTGTTGGCAAACGCAATACTGGCACCCGCGTGCGCTTCTGGCCAGATGCCAGTTTTTTTGATGCATCGAAGTTTCTGGTGTCGCGGCTCCGGCATGTGTTACGCGCCAAAGCGGTTTTATGTTCCGGGCTGGTGGTGACATTTGAAGATCAGAGTGGAGCTGAAAAACAAACCGACACTTGGTGTTATGAAGACGGGGTAAACAGTTATCTGGCAACGGCCATGACCGATGTGCCCTGTGTGCCGGCAAAGCCGTTTGTTGGGCAATTTGCAGATGAACAACAAGAAGTCGATTGGGCACTGATGTGGCAGCTGGAACCGGGGGACGTTTTAGCGGAAAGTTATGTCAACCTTATTCCGACCGCGCAGGGCGGTACGCATGTGAATGGGTTGCGAAGTGGGATTTTAGAGGCCTTACGTGAGTTTTGTGAGTTTCGTAGTTTGCTGCCGAGAGGAGTCAAGCTGTCGGCTGAAGATATCTGGGAATATTGCTGTTATGTCCTTTCCGTCAAACTGGAAGATCCGCAATTTTCCGGTCAAACCAAAGAGCGTTTGTCATCACGGCAATGTGCTGCATTTGTTAGTGGCGCAGTCAAAGATGCATTTAGCCTTTGGTTAAATCATCATATCGAAGACGGTGAAAAAATTGCGGAAATCGCTATCAGCAATGCCCAGTCCAGACTGAAACAAGCCAAAAAAGTGGTCAGAAAACGGGTTCAATCCGGCCCTGCCTTGCCAGGCAAACTGGCAGATTGCACCTCACAGGATCCCAGCCGATCGGAATTATTCTTGGTTGAAGGTGACTCCGCAGGTGGTAGTGCCAAGCAGGGGCGAGATCGGGTTTTTCAGGCCATCATGCCGTTACGAGGCAAAATTTTAAATACCTGGGAGGTTGAGCCTTCTCAAGTGCTGGCATCTCAGGAAGTCCATGACATTGCTGTGGCGATTGGTGTTGATCCGGGTGCAGAGGATCTGAGTGGATTACGTTATGGCAAAATCTGCATTCTTGCGGATGCTGACTCCGATGGTGCGCATATTGCCACGCTACTCTGTGCGTTGTTTGTCAGGCACTTTCGGGCGTTAGTTGCTGCCGGACATGTCTGCGTTGCGATGCCGCCGTTATATCGTGTGGATGTTGGTAAACAGGTGTTTTACGCCCTGGATGATGAAGAGCGGCAGATGATTCTTGATCGGATTGAGCGCGATAATATTAAAGGCAAACTTAGCATCCAACGCTTTAAAGGCTTGGGCGAGATGAATCCACTGCAGTTACGGGAAACCACCATGGCACCGGATACCCGTCGTTTGATTCGGCTAACGATTGATGCCAATGATGAAACAGACATGACGCTAGATAAATTATTGGCCAAAAAACGGTCTGCAGATCGTCGTATTTGGCTTGAACAACATGGTGATATGGCCACTGTCGGATAGATAGGGAACTAAACAGTAATGATTGACGATTTGGAACAACTACCGGTCCGCAACTTTACCGAAAAAGCGTATCTCGATTATTCCATGTACGTCATTTTGGACAGGGCGCTACCGCATTTAGCTGATGGCCTGAAACCGGTGCAACGGCGTATTGTCTACGCTATGTCTGAGCTTGGTCTCAGTGCTGTTTCCAAACACAAAAAATCCGCTCGAACGGTTGGTGATGTATTAGGTAAATATCACCCACACGGCGATTCAGCTTGCTATGAAGCCATGGTGTTAATGGCGCAGTCATTCTCTTACCGTTATACCTTGATCGACGGACAAGGTAATTGGGGCTCGATGGACGACCCCAAATCCTTTGCAGCGATGCGATATACCGAAGCCAGACTGGCGCCTTATGCACAGAGCCTGTTATCAGAGCTTGGTCAGGGCACGGTTGAGTGGGTGCCCAATTTTGATGGCACCATGGATGAACCGGAGTTATTACCAGCGCGATTGCCAAATGTGCTGTTAAATGGCGCAACTGGCATTGCTGTCGGTATGGCAACGGATATTCCGCCGCACAATCTGCGAGAAGTGGTTGAGGCTTGTTTATTATTACTTAAATCATCTCGCACCACGCTGGATGACCTGCTTGCCGTGATTCAGGGACCCGATTTTCCCACCGGCGGAGAGATCATTTCTTCCCATGCTGATATTCGCAAAATTTATGAAACCGGCAATGGCTCTATTCGGCAACGTGCTTGCTATCAGGTGGTCGATGGCGAAATTATTATTGACGCCTTGCCTTATCAGGTATCCGGCGCCAAAGTTCTGGAACAGATAGCCGCGCAAATGCAGGCGAAGAAACTGCCGATGGTTGCCGACCTGCGAGATGAGTCGGATCACGATCAGCCGGTTCGGTTAGTCATTGTGCCGCGTTCCAATCGCGTCGATACCGAGAGCTTGATGTCGCATTTATTTGCGACAACAGACTTGGAGCGCAGCTATCGGGTCAATATGAATATGATTGGTCTGGATGGCCGGCCGCAGGTGAAAAACCTGCGCGACATGCTCAGTGAGTGGCTAACTTATCGTATTCAAACGGTGACCAGACGCTTGCAATATCGCCTTGATAAAGTCCGGGATCGCATGCATGTGCTTGAAGGCCTGTTGATTGCGTACTTAAATATTGATGAAGTTATCGCCATCATCCGCACAGAAGATGAACCAAAAACAGCATTGATGTCCCGTTTCCACTTGTCTGAGCGACAAGCTGAATCGATTCTTGAATTACGCTTACGGCATTTAGCGAAATTAGAAGAGATGAAGATTCAGGGCGAAATGGATGACCTTGCCAAAGAGCGGAAAACCTTGGAACAACTGCTGAACTCTGAAACCAGACTGAAAACCTTGATTCGCAAAGAGTTGACAGCAGACGCAGAAAAATATGGCGATGAACGTCGAAGTCGAATCAAACCCCAAGAGGCAGCTAAAGCGCTAAGTGATACTGAATTGTTACCCACAGAACCGTTGACGATTGTATTGTCTGCGAGCGGTTGGGTTCGAGCTGCCAAAGGTCATGATGTAGATCCGGAGTCACTCAATTACCGAACTGGTGATCGCTATTTGGCTTCCGTGAAAGCACGCAGTAATCAGCAAATTGTTTTTCTTGATGAAACCGGGCGCAGTTATTCCTTGTCAGCACATACCTTGCCTTCTGCACGCGGACAGGGTGAGCCACTAAGTGGTCGTTTGCAGACTGGCGCAGAAGTCCGTTTTGTTGCGGTATTGACGGCAGAGTCGGAGCAGAAAGTCTTGTTATCAAACTCTGCTGGGTATGGCTTTATTACGACCTTTGATAATTTACTAGCCAAAAATAAGGCCGGTAAAACCATGTTTAATCTGCCGGATAAGGCCGCCATGTTGCCGCCTATTTTGTTACCTGTTAATCAGGATGTGCACGTTGCCGTAGCCTCAGGTGATGGCCGCTTATTGGTGTTTGCGGCAGACGAAATTCCGGCCTTAAATAAAGGCAAAGGTGTCCGGTTAATTAATATTCCATCAGCCCGGTTTAGTGGCGGCCAAGAATGGCTGCAGTCAGTTACCTTAATTCCGGAAAATTATAGTTTGACGCTGTATGCTGGCAGAAGGCATTTAACCTTAAAACCAGCAGATTTAACGCACTACAGCGGGGAACGCGGCAAACGTGGCCACAAGTTACCGAGAGGTCTGCAAAAAGTCAGTGAGGTGACAGCATCGGAATAAAATTAAGTGTGCCACATTGGGAAAGCGCTGCTTAATCAATCGGTTTTAGTGTTTTCAAGGTCACGTGCCTGCTATCATAGCGGGACGTTAAATCAACATAATTTCAAAGCCAGGTCCAATGAAAATCCTGATTAGTAATGACGATGGTTATATGGCGCGCGGCCTGCATACGCTGGCTCATGCGCTGCAAGATTGCGGTGATATTACGGTGGTGGCGCCGGATCGAAATCGTAGCGGTGCCAGTAATTCATTAACACTGGAAAATCCGTTGCGTCTGGATCGGCTAGAGAATGGTATTTACCGGGTTGAGGGTACGCCTACAGACTGTGTGCACTTGGCCATTACCGGTTTGTTGGAAGACGAGCCAGATATGGTGGTTTCCGGCATCAATGCCGGTGCCAACCTGGGGGATGATGTGCTTTATTCGGGTACTGTCGCTGCGGCGATGGAAGGCCGATTTCTCGGCTTGCCGGCCATTGCTATTTCACTAACCAGTTTTGAGGGTAAGCATTATGAGACAGCTGGCTGGGTAGCAAAACAACTGGTTACCAGGCTCAGCAAAGCGGCTTTACCCGCAGACACAATCTTGAATGTGAATGTACCGGATATCCCCATCGATCATATTACTGGATTTGAAAGTACTCGCCTTGGCCATCGGCATAAAGCCGAACCCATTATTCGGGAACAGGACCCTCGCGGACGCCCGATGTATTGGATAGGTCCAGCCGGTGCTGAACAGGACGCCGGACCCGGTACCGACTTTGATGCCATCCGTCGCGGTGCGGTATCCATTACGCCGTTGCAGATAGATCTCACCCGTTATGATGCCATTGATGGGGTAGCAAACTGGTTGGCAGATCTCTGACAATGGTGGCCGATCCACGCGGCATTGGCATGACCTCGCAACGCACGCGAGATAGGTTGATTCAGCGTTTGCAAGATCGAGGAATCAAAAATCAGCAGGTATTAGCAACGATGCGACAATGTCCAAGACACTTGTTTGTCGATGAGGCGTTAGCCAGCCGGGCTTATGAAGACACGGCGTTGCCAATTGGTCATGGACAAACAATTTCGCAACCTTTTATTGTCGCCAGAATGACAGAAATTTTATTACAGGGATCGCCACGCAGTAAGGTACTGGAGGTCGGTACCGGATCGGGGTATCAAACAGCCGTTCTGTCTAATTTGGTGCCTCGGATTTTTAGTGTTGAACGTATCTCACCGTTACTCAAACAGGCGCGTGAACGTTTTTATCAGTTGAAGCTAAACAATATTCGTCTCAAGCATAGTGACGGGAGTTGGGGATGGCAGGAAAATGCACCCTATGACGGTATTATCGTCACCTGTGCGCCCGAACAAATCCCCGAGAGTCTATTGCATCAATTGGCTCCCGGAGGACGGTTGGTGATTCCGGTGGGCACAGCAAAAGGTCAATCATTACGGGTGATTGATCGTAATGGCAATACTTTCGAAGAGTCCGAATGGGAGCCAGTCAGTTTCGTACCGTTACTTAGCGGCCATATTTGATGAAGATTTTTTCGTCACTCTATGCCCGGACAATGCAGTGGGCACGTCATCGGTATGCGAGTGTTTGGTTAGCGATAGTCAGTTTCACCGAGTCTTCATTTTTTCTGGTGCCGCCGGATGTCATGCTGGCGCCAATGTCATTAGCCCAGCCGAAAAAAGCCTGGTTTTATGCTGCATTAACGACAGTTATGTCGGTAGCAGGCGGTTTACTGGGATATGTCATTGGTCAGTTTGCGCTGGAATTAGTGCAGCCGTGGCTGGTGAGGTTTGATTACCTTGAAGCGTACCTGATCGCCCAAGGCTGGTTTGAGAAATGGGGTTTTTGGGCGATTTTTCTGGCTGGTTTCACGCCTATTCCGTATAAAATTTTTACCATTGCAGCGGGCGCCGTTGCCATGCCATTGTTACCGTTTATACTTGGCTCTCTGGTCGGCCGAGGCAGCCGTTTTTTCTTAGTTGCAGCGCTGATGAGATGGGGGGGCGAAGCTTTGGAAAGCCGACTGCATCAATGGATGGACTGGTTAGGTTGGCTGACGGTCGCTATATTGGTTTTCACTTATTTTCTTATCCGATGATATGAAACGTTATCTGTATCTATTGTTCTTAGCTTTGACGGCCTGTGGCGGCGGTAAGGCTGTCGCACCAGTAGGACAATATGAAAGTCGTAGTTCACAGCGGACACCGACAGCGCCTCTGGATGCGCCACTAAGCTACAGTGTTAAACGTGGTGATACGCTTTATTCAATTAGTTTCCGATATGGGATGGATTGGCGTGAATTGGCTCGTGTTAATGGTATACGGTCGCCCTATACCATATACGTTGGACAGAAATTGAAATTCCGTGGTGCGCCACCAGCGCAGCGAACGGCGAGTGTGAGCAAACCCGTGGCTTCATCTGTGCCATCGAATAAGCCGAGCGTAGCATCGCCAAAACCGGTTCAGAAAACGCCACCATCGCCTGCGACAACGGTTGCGCCAAAACCAGCGGTGAAACCGGAACCGGCAACACAACCCCGGCCATCCTCGTCGCCCATGCCAACCGGTTCAGGCAATCCATCCTGGCGCTGGCCAACAGCGGGTCCTTTGTTATCCAGCTTTTCGAATACCAGTGCGACCCGTAAAGGCATCAAAATTGCTGGAAAAGCCGGTCAAGATGTCGTTGCGGCTGCCAATGGTCGAGTGGTCTACAGTGGTGATGGTTTGCCACGCTACGGTAATTTGCTTATCGTTAAACACAATGATGTTTATTTAAGCGCGTATGCCCATAACCAAACCTTATTAGTCAAAGAAGGGGATAGCGTGCAGGCCGGACAAAAAATTGCCACGTTAGGCCGGACAGGCACACAACGCGACCAGCTGCATTTTGAAATACGGCGTAACGGTCAGCCTGTCGACCCAATGCGTTATCTGCCCAAGCAATAAGCCCTTTTTTTCGTTACAATACTGGGTTTTCTGACTTTTTGAACATTTGCGAGAAGAGGTGCAGCTTGGAACTGGGCGCAACGATGCAACGGATTAAAACACTTCGAGATCGCAGTGACGATCTCAGGGGGTATCTTTGACTACGATGCCAAGGCAGAACGGTTAGTTGAGGTTACCCGAGAGTTAGAAGTGCCTGATGTCTGGAACGAACCAGAGCGAGCGCAAAAACTAGGTCAAGAACGGGCCAACCTGGAAAAGCTGGTGCAGACTTTGTCTGGTCACCGCGATACCCTTGATGATGCTAAAGATTTGCTGGAAATGGCAGTTGAAGAGGGCGATGAAGCAACCTTTAACGCTATTACTGCCGATTTGGATGAGCTGGAAAAAGGGCTGGAAAAACTGGAATTTCAGCGCATGTTTTCCGGCAAGCTGGATGCCAGCAGTGCTTATCTCGATATTCAGGCAGGATCGGGCGGTACCGAAGCGCAGGACTGGGCCAATATGTTGCTGAGAATGTACTTGCGTTGGGGAGAAGCCAATGAGTACAAAGTCGAATTGATGGAAGTGTCTGCAGGGGATGTGGCGGGTATCAAATCAGCGACAGTTAGGCTGGAAGGCGAATATGCTTTCGGTATGTTACGTACTGAAACCGGCGTACATCGGTTAGTTCGAAAATCACCCTTTGACTCGGGCGCACGTCGGCATACGTCCTTTGCATCGGTATTTGTTTACCCGGAGGTAGACGATACCATTGAGATTGATATTAATCCGGCTGACTTACGCGTGGATACGTATCGATCCAGCGGCGCAGGTGGTCAGCACGTTAATACAACGGATTCGGCGGTCAGGATCACCCATATCCCGACCAATACGGTTGTGCAGTGTCAAACGGAACGAAGTCAGCACCAAAACCGGGATCGGGCAATGAATGCATTACGCGCCAAACTGTACGAACTCGAACTGCAAAAACAAAATGAAGTGAAGCAGGCTGCAGAAGAGTCTAAATCAGACATTGGCTGGGGCAGTCAGATTCGTTCATACGTATTAGATCAATCTCGAATTAAAGATCTACGCACGGGCGTAGAAACTGGCAACACGCAAGCAGTCCTTGATGGTGATTTAGATCAGTTTATCGAGGCGTCATTGAAATCAGGCTTATAACATGACCCAAGAAAATGAATTGGATGAAAACCGGCTCATCGCGCAACGCCGGGAAAAACTGAACCATATTCGCGAGCAAGGCAATGCTTTTCCTAATGATTTTCGTCGCAATGTGATGAATAGCGCGTTGCAGACTGATTATGCCGATTGGGATGCTGAAAAACTCAAAGCGGCTTCTATCCGGGTGGCTGTTGCCGGCAGAATGATGACCAAGCGGGTGATGGGTAAGGCGAGTTTTGCCAACCTTCGTGATATGTCTGGTGATATCCAGTTATATGTTGCACGTGATGAGTTGGCAGAGGGGATTTATCCGCAGTTCAAAACCTGGGATATGGGCGATATTATTGGCGCTGAGGGCACCCTGTTTCGCACAAAAAAAGGTGAGTTGTCAGTGCATGTCGACACGATTCGCCTGTTGACCAAGTCATTGCGGCCGCTGCCAGAAAAATTCCATGGCTTATCTGATCAAGAAACACGCTATCGACAGCGTTATGTTGATTTGATTATGAACGAGCCCAGCCGTGAAATTTTCAGACTGCGTAGTCAGATCATTGATGGCATTCGCCGGTTTTTAATCGACAAAGATTACCTCGAAGTCGAAACACCCATGATGCAGGCCATTCCCGGCGGGGCCACCGCACGGCCTTTTACAACCCATCACAACGCGCTGGATATGGATTTATTTCTGCGAATCGCGCCAGAGTTATATTTGAAGCGATTGGTCGTCGGGGGATTTGAACGCGTCTTTGAAATTAACCGTAATTTTCGTAATGAAGGCTTGTCGACACGCCATAACCCAGAATTCACCATGGTTGAGTTCTATCAAGCCTATGCAGATTATATTGAGTTGATGGATTTGACCGAAAATATGTTGCGCTCCGTAACGCAGCATGCGTTGGGGACAACCCAAGTCCATTATCAAGGGCTGGATATTGATTTTGCCGAACCTTTTTCACGGATGACCGTGAAAGAATCCATTTTGCACTTTAACCCAGCATTAACTGCAGCGCAGTTGGATGACCTGGCTGCTGCGACGGCGGTTGCCAAAGCGCTTGGTATTCCCATCAAAGACAGTTACGGTTTAGGCAAAGTCCAAATCGAAATTTTTGAAAAGACCGTTGAACATCAACTGATGCAACCCACTTTCATCACCGCTTATCCGACCGAAGTTTCGCCCCTGGCCAGACGAAGTGATGGCGATCCTTTTGTGACCGACCGATTTGAGTTTTTTGTTGGCGGCCGTGAAATCGCTAATGGTTTTTCTGAGTTGAATGATGCGGAAGATCAGGCTGAGCGGTTTAAGAAACAGGTTGAAGATAAAGATGCTGGCGATTTGGAAGCCATGCACTATGATGCCGATTATATTCGCGCTCTGGAATACGGAATGCCGCCGACAGCGGGCGAAGGGATTGGTATTGATCGGCTGGTCATGTTATTAACGGATTCGCCCTCAATTCGTGATGTGTTGTTATTTCCACATATGCGGCCAGAGTAAATTCGCTCAGCTTATCGCATAATGAAAAAACGGGTTTACGCTCGTTTTTTTGTGTCTGATGTATCGCCATGCTGCCAAATCGGCGGCTTGCGTCACAACCCGGCGCAACATTCTCTCAAGTTAGTGAGACGGCGAGACAAGGATTCTTTGTCATAACAAAGTTGAAGTCTGACCAAAGCAGGAGGAAACTAATTAGATAGCTTTACCTATCACAGGAGAGTAGGTCATGTTGACGGTTAAACGTATTGGTGAGAATCGGCTGGATATTGCGCTGCAAGGCAAGTTAGATGCGATGCAAATGCGGACAGCATTGGATGAGCTGGTTATGCAATCAGCAGGTATTGAACATGGTCTGATGCTTTACGATATTGTTTCGTTTCATTTGCCCTCACTCAGCGCGATTGGCGTCGAGCTATCTCGTTTACCCGCAATGTTGAAACTGGTTAAACAGTTTGATCGGGTTGCTGTGCTGACCGATAAGCAATGGATAAAAACGGTGAGTGAGTTGGAGGGCGCGTTGTTTCCGGGCTTGACGATTAAGGCCTTTGAACGGCATCAGCAGGATCAGGCAGAAGCCTGGCTTGTCGGCTAGTTTGATAATATCGATATTCGTACCTAATCTAGTGGATAACGCGTGTTAATTTCAAGGAGCGATGATGAATTTTCGGTTTTTGGGTGTATTGTTAGTATCGTTGACGGCCTGCGCGCAGGCAGAAACTGCCACTGAGCATTTTCAAGATGTGGTGACAGAAGTCAAAAGTCGTCAGGGTCAGCAATATACGTATTATGGAATATATCCGGGTATGTCACGCGCTGAGGCATTGAAGCTGGCCAAGAGTGGAGATAAGGTGCTTGCCGCTCACGAGGATCCGGCGACCAAGGGACATTTTCTATACGAAGTGACCGACCCTAAAATGAAAGTCAGTATTTCCTTTCCTAACTTTGGCCGGGATATTCCGGAAACCAGAGACAATGCTGATATTCGCTCACCACTAATCACCATTACGCGTATTGCGCTACGCAATGCCATGTTTGATAAGACAAACATATTTGATGAAATCCAGTCTGAGTTGGGTGACGCTGATGCCGTAGTTTCACGCGGGCCGATGCATACGTTTTATTATGGCTATCATCCACAAGAGAGTAGCAAGGCACTTTACGCAGCGTGTCGGCAGGATTTCATCGAAAACAATCCGGAAGGGCGTATTCCGAAGGCTTTCGCACACTTCAGATTTAGTGACAAGATAACCATCGCGCACATTCAAACAATACTGGATATCTGCCCATCGACCATTGAATTATATAAATCGGCACAAATCAACGCATTGTCACCCTGGTTGTGGATAAAATTTAACGAAAAGCAGCGTGATTTCAGCATTTATATGAATTATCAGGGCGAAGATTATTTTTCCGCCGAAAACCCAAAAGGACCACTTTATGAGCAGTAAGGCCGGCGTGATAACGGTATGCTTAAGAGATTAATCAGATGAAACGACGTTTATCCGCCGTATCGCAGTTAGCGACAGGATGTTTTATCTTATTGGTACTCACCGCAATACATCATCTTTATGGCGCTATCCTGTTCGATACCCCATGGCGTGGTCATGTGGCGCATATTGCTTTTGTCATTGGTTTAGCATTAACGGTGTGTTTGTTGTTTTATCGCTTTATCAGTCTGTTCAGGCAACCCGCCGGCTGGCTTTTTCTGGGGTTGGCGATATTGTTGCCAATCGGCTGGATCGGGTTTTATGAAGGTGGCTATAACCACGTCATCAAAAATGGACTGTATTTATTTACCGGCGACAGTCCACTTTGGCAGCGATTGTTTCCGCCGCCGCTTTATGAGCCACCCGTCGATTTCTGGTTTGAATTTTCGGGCATCCTGCAGTTTGTGATTGCCGTCTGGTGTGTTGTTATCGTGCCACGAGTTTGGCAGCAGCTAAAAGCGTAAATAAACGCAGTCATATTGCGTTTGTGATGGTCTTTAATCTATATGAAAACCTCACGACGTGCATTATTCCTTTCTCATGGCGGTGGTCCGCTGCCGCTACTTGGCGATACCAGCCATCAAGAGATGGTCATGGGTTTACAGGCTATCGCCAAACAGATTCGAAAGCCTTCAGCAATTATCGTGGTCAGCGCACACTGGGAAAGTAAACAAGCAGCAGTCACTGCCGCGGCTAAACCCGCTTTGCTCTATGACTATAATGGCTTTCCACCCGCAGCTTATCAAATCGAATATCCTTGTCAGGGACATCCTTTGTTGGCTGAAGCCATCAAAAACAAACTTAATCAGGCAGGTATATCCTGTCGTGCTGATTCAAAGCGAGGCTTTGATCATGGTCTGTTTGTGCCCTTGAAAATAATGTATCCGCAGGCTGACATCCCTTGTGTGCAATTATCGCTATTTAGTCATTTGGATCCATTACTGCATATTAATCTCGGGCGAGCACTGCAACAAATAGCTGACCCGGATTTACTGCTGATTGGATCCGGTTTTTCTTTTCATAACATGCGCGCCTTTTTTACACCGGAAACTTCAGCGACAGCCCAGGCCAATCGCGAGTTTGAACAGTGGTTGCATGACACATGTCAAAATCCAGGCATGACAGAATTACAAAGAAGTCAGGCATTGATTAATTGGCAAAATGCGTCCCATGCTGAATTTTGTCATCCCAGAGCAGAACATTTAATGCCTTTACATGTCTGTTACGGATTTGCCGAGTCTGCCTGTACTCGAGCATATTCATTATCTATTTTAGATAAGCGAGCAAGTATGTACCTCTGGGATGCAGCTTCAAAATGAGTCAAGTGACGATATTGCGTTGATTTTTATATAAATATGGCGAAAAAGACGAATGCAGTTGTAAAGAAACGGCAAATTGAACTCATTTATGATGGTGAATGCCCGGTGTGTTCTGTTTACAGCCGCGTAATGAATATCCGTGATTCGGTAGGTGAATTGACACTGATTGATGCACGTCAACACCCTGATAAAGTCAGCGTCTTACAGAAAAAGGGGTTTGATCTGGACGCAGGCATGATTTTAAAAGTAGAAGAACAGTATTATCTCGGTGCAGAGGCGATGCATGTATTAGCGTTGCTGAGCAGTCGATCGGGTGTATTTAATCGACTGAACTATTGGCTGTTTCGTTCCAAGTGGCTTGCCAAGATCCTTTACCCTGTATTGCGGGGTGGGCGACATCTTTTGTTAAAACTATTAGGCAGATCATCTTTTGGCGACCAGAATAATGCAGCGAAGTAAGCTCGGATAATCGGGGGTGTCAGTCAGGGTGAATGCGTTACAGGTGCGCTGCTTGATGATCATGTTTAACGACGCCAATATCATAAGCGTTGCCAGTTTTGCCAAAAGTCGTTATTTTTCTCCTTGCAAGAACCGAATTCCACGTAGGTAAACTAGGAGGGACATCACATGGCAGCAAAGTTCGAACTCTATCAAGACAAAGCGGGAGAATATCGCTTCAGACTCAAAGCCGGCAATGGCGAAATTATTCTCACCGGTGAAGGCTATACGACCAAAGCCGCTTGTAACAACGGCATCGAGTCCGTTAAAAAAAATGCGCCCGATGACGCGCGTTATGAAAAAAAAGAATCAGCAAGCGGCAAATTCAGTTTTTCACTCAAAGCCGGTAATCATCAGGTGATTGGTGTCAGTCAAAGCTATAGTTCGACATCTGGTCGTGATAATGGCATCGCCTCGGTTAAAAAGAATGCGCCAGAAGCGTCGGTCAATGACTTGACTGACTAAACAGAGCAAGATCAAAAGTGACGAATGAAACGGGCTGAATGGCCCGTTTTTTTCACTGTTAATGCAAGCAAGCCAAACTTTGGTACTAGGTCTTATTTCAAGGGCATACTATGCCTGAATACGTCAATGTCTTTTTATTAGCTTTGCTGGCTGGGCTCGCTATGCCAGCAGGGGCAATATTAGCGCGGGCAGATTTATTGCATCCCGCTTTTTTAACGGCTAATTCGCGCTGTTTTATCATCGCCTTTGGCGGTGGTGCGCTATTTTCAGCGGTGGCATTGGTACTTGTTCCAGAAGGAATCAGTAAATTAAGCCCCTTCAACGCCGCTTTATACTTCATTGCTGGTGGCTTCTTCTTTTATTGGCTTGAAGGTTGGCTGAAGCGTTTACGAAGTGCGGCAGGTCAGTTAGTGGCCATGTTATCTGACTTTATTCCCGAAGCCATTGCATTAGGCACCGCCTTTGCTACGGGAGGGCAGACAGGATTAATTCTCGCGTTGATGATGCTGCTACAGAATTTACCGGAGGGCTTTAATGCCTATGAAGAACTGATTAAAACATCGGACTTTTCTGCCAGTAAAATCATTTACGCTTTTTCAGGACTGGCACTTATTGGACCAGTTGCTGCTTTAATCGGATACTATTTATTGGCTGATATGGAAGCTTTAGTCGCCGGTTTAATGTTATTTGCCAGTGCCGGAATTTTATATTTGGTTTTTCAGGATATTGCACCAGAATCTAAATTGATTAATAGCCGAATTCCAGCATTGGGCGCGGTTTGTGGATTCATGTTGGGTCTGGTCGGTAATATGCTGATTCAATAATTTAGTGTACACCGCGGTACGCTGACAGGAGTAAAGAAAATGATGACGTTTGGCATATTGGGCTTTTGTTTTGGCATTATCGGTTTTGTGTTTGGTGTGGTGGCCTTGAGCAAAGTCCAACAATTGGAAAAACAGCTTAAATTGGCACGGTTGCTCACATGATCTCCATGGCAGGAAAATATGCGCTACACCATGACGATGACTGAAAAACTGGAGAATTCATGCTGATTTGGCACAGTATTGCAACAATACTACTGGTGTGTATTACGTTGTTGCCGCAGTGGCGACATCCACACTGGCTGATTCGAGGCATGGATTATCCACGTTTGCAGATCGCGGTATTGGCACTGGGGTTGCTGCTGGCGCACTTTTTCTGTCTAGATGCCCGATCTGACTTGGTTTGGCTGTTGATTATAACCACGGCAGGATGTCTGGTCTGGCAATTATGGTGGGTGCTGCCTTACACTTGGCTTTGGACCGCAGAGGTCAAAGCAGCGGTAGAGGATATGCCCGACCGGCAGCTGACGATTTTGACGTCAAATGTGTTGACGCCAAATCGCAATGCGGAAGCATTGCTGCAACTGGTCCGGCAATATCAGCCCGATATTTTGGTGACATTGGAATCTGATGCGTGGTGGCAATCGCAGTTAGACAGCCTGCTCACTGAGATGCCTTATAGCATAAAGTGTCCGCTGGATAATTTATATGGCATGCATGTCTATTCGAGACGACCACTTTTGGAAGCAAAAATCAGTTTTCTGGTCCAATCGGATGTTCCCTCCATGCATGCGTTAGTAAAAATGCCATGTGGCGAACAGGTACGGATGCATTTCCTTCATCCAGCCCCGCCCAGTCCAACCGAAAATGAAGAATCAAGCGAGCGTGATGCTGAACTTATCATGGTCGGGCGCAGTGTGTTCAGCAGTGATCAGCCGGTGATTGTGACTGGAGATTTAAACGATGTCGCTTGGTCAGCAACGACGCGACTGTTTCGTAAAATCAGCGGCTTGCTGGATCCCCGAATTGGACGAGGTATGTTTAATACCTTCCACGTGAAGTTTCCCTTTCTTCGCTGGCCACTGGACCACCTTTTTCACAGCGCCCACTTTACGGTAAACGAAATTCAACGTTTGTCTTCGATTGGCTCAGATCATTTCCCTCTGCTTGCCAGACTGACACTGAATCCAAAGCCAAACCCCGAACAGGAAGGTTTGGATGCGGATGCCGATGATCAGCAATGGGCATCTGAGATAACCAACAGTAAGAACGTGAGCCAGCAACAAGTGCCGCGGCCTGGTAGCGAGGCTTAGGATAACAACCAACCAACGGATACTAGCCCCAAGCAAAGGATTGACATGACCAGAATAATTTCTACAAAGTGTTGCATTACCCATGCTTCAAGTTTCAACATAATGAACTCCTGTTTGTTGTTGTGATTAACAAGTCCTGTGTTATTTTTGGCTTTAATGGCGGGACAGGCATTGATCCAGATCAAACCAGAAGCGATTGCTCACTGTTTTATAATTTTTTTAAACAGTGAGCTTGATGAATCAGGCTAAGAATAGGCGATTGGATTGAGGCGTATGAATATGTCGATAGCGCGGTATATCCGGATGACAACACAACTGTTGTTACTCTTTTTAGGGTGTTATTTTATGCCCTTGATCAGCATGGCGAGCGAGACGGATTATCGTATTGAGCTCATGAAAGATAATGTTTATCGATTTACTGCAGGGCATTATCACGCCATATTTGTCGTCACAGAAGCGGGCATTCTGGTGACCGATCCTATCTCGGATGCGGCTGCGCTCTATTTAAAAAAGGCCCTAGCCAGTCGATTTGATGTACCGGTACGTTACCTTGCCTACAGCCATAATCATATCGACCACACAATGGGCGGATCGGTCTGGGACAAAGATAATATCACTGTGATTGCACATGAATTAGCAGCAGAGGATCTCCGCTGGACGCGCGCGCCGACGGCCATGCCGGATTTAACTTTTTCAGATAAATTAAACCTGACCATGGGCGAGACAGAGATAGTCATGCAATACCATGGCGTTAATAATGGTCGAGGTTCCATCAGTATGCGGATATTACCGGCTAATGTGCTGTTTGTGGTGGACTGGATTGTTGTTGGAAGAATGCCATATCAAGATTTACCTGGCTATGATATTCACGGCATGATTCACGCTACGCGAGAAATTCTTGATGGGCCATCATTTGACTTATTTATTGGTGGTCATGCCGACATCGGTGAACGTGAAGACGTTGAACGATATCTTAAGTATTTAGAAGCATTATATTCTGCTGTCAGAGATGGCATGTTAGCCGGAAAAAATCTCTCCACCCTACAAGCAGAAATTACTTTGCCTGATTATGCGGATCTGCGAATGTATTCAGAATGGTTGCCAATGAATGTGGCAGGGGTTTATAGAACCTTATTGAATACGTCCTATTTTAATTTTCGGTCGGATATTGAAGCGACATTTTCCGATTGAGATCTTGGGTTAGGCTGAGGAGCCAAATCCAATAATCATGAAAATTGAACGGATTAATTTTTAATGGCCACGACTTGATTAGTGGTCGGACTATTGACTCATCAGCGCGATATTGCAGTAGGCGTCGAGGTTATCGTTGGTCCTCATCACGTTGTATACCCCGTTTTTTCTGATATTTATGGCGTTGCTACCTGAGGCAGTACAGGCGCCGTAACCACCACAGTTGATATGACCGTTAAGGGAATAGTGTTGTTGCCAAAGCGGCACGTCACCGAGAAAAGCACTATTGATGATGGCAGTAGCTCTGATGTTGAGGATGCTCAGGATTTTAATTTTTATAAATCAACAAAATCTGATAACTAATACCAATTAGTGGCACCAATGAGGCGAACCGGGGTATCCAGGCTTTCCGATAGGTCAGCATAAAAACGGGAATCAGTGCGATCACACCAAACAACATAATGGCATGTGAGATCCCCATAGAAACGTCATCACGGGGAAGCCACATCAGGATGGCGATACTCAGTAACAGGCTGGCAGTGATTTGAAACAAAAGGGTGTAATAGCGATCCAGAGGCTGTTCGAGAATCAACTTGCCTTGCTGTGAAATGACCAGCATGAGTAAACCTTGCAAAGCAAGCAGGCTGGATAACATCATGGCAAGGAACGCTTTAACGAAGAACGAGGTTTGACGTTCTTGACTACATTGGACTGGCGTTGGCTTAACTTACGACTGGTGATCAATGCCAGCATCCCCATCACCAGCAGGACAACATCAAAGCTGAAAGTTAATAGACTATGGCCCGGTAATCGCCACAGGTTATAAATTGGCAGGGTCAGAAATAATAACGCCATCAGCGCAAGTTGTTCGATCCATGCCTGTCGGTGATTGCGAAACAGGCTGTAAAGCAGACTGCCCAGCCAGACAATGAAGAAAATCCGGATTTCCCATAATTCACGTTGCGCGATAGTAGTGGGTAAGAGACGGTTTGCCCAAAATGCAGCGGCAGTTGCTAATGGTAAACCAGCTATGGCGGCCACATTCGAGATTTGTACAAGGCGGAATGATCGTCGCCATTCGCCATTCTTGGCAACTTTTTGTTTGCGTTTTTCTACCCATAACAGTAATCCGGTTGCTACCATGATGGTGCCGAGAATACCCCCCAGAAAAAATAACCAGCGTGGTAAGGCGTCAGCGTAGCGAAGCAGGTGCAGTGCCGTGACGACGTTATAAAAACCACGCCAGAAACCAACCTCTGGTTTGCCTTGCTCTAAGGTAAGCACAGATGTGTTGGTGTCAAATTGTAATGTTTCACTTCTGGCCCGATTCAGCAAACTATTGGCACCACGCTGGCGCAGTCTAATAGACGGTGAGCCCTGAGGATCGACAATCTGCAGACTGTCTACACCTCGGGACCAGCTTGTTTCAGCCATGTGCATTAATGTCTTTGTTTGACTGATCAGCGAAGTGTGACTTGTTAGATCGTCAGGCAAAGGCATAGTGACTGAAACAGACCCGCCACCGCGCCCCCCACTTGCTTCGAAGTATGCGCGCATATCCCCGTTATATGCGGTCTGAATCCCCCACGGCATCAGCAAATACAACAAAAGCAAGAGACCACTGAAGGTGATCATCAAGTGGAAAGGCAGAGCCAGCACACTGGATACGATATGAATATCCATCCAGGAACGCTGCCCCTTGTGCGGGCGAAAAAGGAAAAAATCTTTAAATATTTTTTTATGAATAATAATGCCGGTGATAAGTCCGATGAACATGGCCATGGTGGCAATACCCACCAGCCAGCGTGCTAATTCACGCGGCATCCCATAAAGATCAAAATGCATGCGATACAGAAAATCGCCAATCCGTGTTTCTCTGGTAACGATAGTCTCGCCAGTTGCCGGATCTAATAAAGCGCGATGTCCACCGCGTCGGTTAACTTCTTCACCTTCATCAAACCATTGCAGTTCAATGGCAGGTTGTCGTTCGCTGGGCAGGTTGATAGCCCATTGCGGTGAAGCAGGTGCGGTGTCACTGAGAAATTGCAGCGCGTTTTGCCAGCCAGCCGCGGTTTCCGCTTGGGTAATTTGATTGAGTTCAGGCTGCGCCCAGGTATTGATTTCTTCACGGAAAAAACTCAATGAGCCGGTAAAAAAAATCAGATATAGCAGCCAACCAACCACGATGCCGCTCCAGGTATGTAGCCAGGTATTGCTTTGACGAAATAATGGTTGCGTTTCACTCATGACGACGTACTCCGCAACAAGAGAACACCGGCCAGCATGACCATACCAGCCAATGCCGAGCCCCAGACAATATGTCGCAAATACTGACTATGGAACACCCAGATAACGTAAATCGTGAAAAACATAAAAGCGGTGATGGTTGCTGTCAGCACTGCCTGATGCAGTTCGCCCGGTAAGAGAAGACTGAGTAAGGCTGCCCAGAGGCCAGATAACAGGTAGCCTGCAAATACTGCTAACAAACTCCGAATCGCGACGTCACCTCGGGTTCTTCCGGCCATAGCCTTGGTGGAGGGTTGTGACAACCAATGATAAATACGCTCTATTCGCATGCCAATGATAACGGTTTGCTTTATTATTTATATTTTTGCGAGGTTATCAGCCAATCCTGACCATAAGCTGACAGCCGGAACAATGTTGGAGGATCGGGTGTGAAAATATTAATTGTCGAAGATCACCCAGAATTAGCGGTATTGGTCAGTCGTCATCTGGCGCGAAACGGACATGTTATCGATCATGCGGCAACGGCTTCTCAGGCTGAAACCCTGTTGCAACTATCCCAATACGAAATGCTGATTCTGGATCTGGGACTACCGGATGTGGATGGTCTGAGTTTGTTAAGACGATTGCGGCAAAAACAGCTGTTAACGGACAGCTTCTGCCTTATTTTATCGGCTCGTGACGCGATAGAAGATCGGGTTTCTGGTCTGGATGCCGGTGCCGATGATTACCTTGTCAAACCCTTTGATATTGCTGAGCTGGAAGCACGAATCAAGGCATTGTCACGTCGTCCAAAACAAGTCGATATAACACAGCCCGCATTGGGCAATATGTGGCTGGATATGAGCAGTCATGTTTTACATGCTGAAGATCACGCAATTGGTCTTGCCAGGCGTGAACTGGTGATGTTGGCCTTATTGATGCGTCAGCCACATCATATTTTCAGCAAGCAGGCGTTAGAGTCACAGTTGTATAGCTGGGATGAAGAGTCATCAGCGAATGCGATTGAAGCGTTGATTTCAAGAGTGCGACGAAAAATGCGAGAGGTGGGCACCAACTGCCGAATCGAAACCGCGCATGGGCTGGGCTACCGTCTGATTTTAAATTCTTCTCAATATAACGCACCAGAATCATGAAAAACCACACGCGCAACAGCCATTATCATTTAAACCGCCGTATTAGCATTGCCTTGATTGTGATGGTTGTCGTGAGCTTTGTGATCATTGCTTATAGCTTTTTCCTCAATACGGATGGCATTCGACGGGTCGTAGCTTTTTTTGAAGCACGGATACTGACCGCTGGGTATACCGCAGACAGTGAGTTAGAGCAGTTGCCAATTCGGTTAGGCAATAAAAATATTGCTTACACCTTGTATGACACCGACGGTAAGGTTTTGTGGATGTCGGAAAACTTGCATCGGCCACTCCGCTATCGGCCGTTTATCATGAACCGAAGCTGGTTACAGCGGCCAGGAAAATATTTTTCCGGAAAAGTGCTGGTGGTGCCGGCCTATCTGGCTGACGGTACGACCATGATGGTCGCCAAGGAAGATCTGCAACAACGTGAAATCCTCCAACGGGTGATGTTGGAGCGACTCTTTAACAGTCTGTTGCTGCTGATTCCGTTAAGTTTAATTGCCTTGGCAACCTTGATACCGTTGTTACTATTATGGATTCTTAAACCTGTTCGGGCCGCTGCCCGTGTTGCCGAAACCATCACGCCGAGTGATAAGGAAAAGCGTATTCCTGATGCGGGCTTGCCGCGTGAGATCATGCCACTGGTAGAGGCTGCTAATCAGGCGCTGGAGCGGCTGATGCATGCTGTTCAACGTGAGAAAGTATTTGTTGCCGATGCCGCTCATGAACTCCGTACGCCGTTGACCATTCTGGATTTGCATATTCAAGAGCTACAAAATACCGGGCAGACGGATATTGCCGCAATGCTCCGACAACGGGATCAAATGCGTTTATTGGTCGAGCAATTATTATCGCTGGCCCGGCACGAGCATCAACAAACCGCGTTGCATGATCAGCGGTTGATTGATATGGCAGATCTAATTCAGGAGTGTATTGAGGATACGGCGCCGTTGTTTGCCTCCCAGCAACGACAGATTACTTTTGATTGCCAAACAGAAACCTATTACTGCGTTGCCGAGTACAGTGCGATGATGGAAGTCGTTACCAATGTGTTGAGTAATGCATTGCATCATGGCAAAGGGGAGACGGAGATTCGCCTTACGCAGCAGAACGGCAGTCTGGTCATTGAGATACAGGATGCGGGCACGTCATTACCTGTGGCGCTGGCAGACAGTATGTTTTCCCGGTTTAAAAAACAATACAGTAATACGCCGGGAACCGGGCTGGGTCTGGCTATTGCCCGACAAATTGTTCGTAATAATGGCGGCGAAATTAGTTTTGTAGAACGTGCATCTACGTGTTTACAGATTCGATTACCCGCTGCCTTGGCAGCGGGTAATCCCAATGTGATTTAAAAGCCGACGGTAATGCCTGCTGAAAAACGCCGTCCTTCCAGTGTTTTGCCGTAATCATCTGGCAGGATTTCTTTATCCAGCGCGTTGTAAATACCACCATAGATTGAGACGTTGTCAGAAATATCATAGCCAAGACCCGCATCAACGACGGTATAAGATGGATATTGGGTTGGGCCACCACGACCACCAACAGTTTGTTCAGTTTCGCTCTTGTAGCGTGCCCGGGACCACATCCGTAACTTGGGCGTGACACGCCAGTTCAGGCCTAAGTTGAACATCCGTTTTGGATAGTTATTCAACGGGTTACCTTTTAGTTCACCAGAGGTGATTTCCGTATCACTCAGGGTAAAGTTCATGTTGACCCGAATCGTGTCTGAAAGCGGGAATTGCAATGCTGCTTCCAAGCCTTTCAACTCGGCTTCGTCCACATTGATGTATTGATATACCGCTTCGTAATCATAACCACCATAAATGCAGGTTAGCTCTGGTCCAACACGCCGATCACAGATAATGGGTTTTTCGATTTTATCTTCATATTTCGTCTGATACGCGGTTAATGAGGCCAACACGCCTTCAGGATGCGTCCAGTAAAGACCGAGTTCGTAGGTTTTACTACTTTCTGGTTTCAGGCTGCTGTTACCAATGTCAGCGCCATCGGTACCCCCACCACCACCGCCTTCGACCCAGTCATCTGTACCTTGTTTCAGATCTGGTGTGCGGTAACCGGTACTGTAGCCCCCTTTGACGCTGACGTTCTGGGTAAATTTATAGACACCATATACGCGAGGGGTGATTTCATTACCGTATTCTTCATCTTTGATAAAACGAGCGCCAGTCGTTAACGCAAAATTATCGGTAATAAGCCATTCATTCTCAGCAAACAATGCGCCATCCCAGCGTTTCAGGTTAGGTTCACCAATTGCACGACTCGGGTTTTCGGTTTCCTGTTCGCGATACTGGCCGCCAATAGTCAGTGTGCTGGTATCGAAGAAAATAGCCGTTTGGGTATTAAAAGTGAGACGTTCATACCGTGCATCCTGTGTGCGGTTATGCAAGATGGATTGTTGCAGGTAGCTATGCGTTTTTGCCTGACCATTCCAGTCATAATCATGGCTCAGGCCATAACTGCGACGATCGGTTTCCAATTGCGAATCCGTCAATTCACCACTGCGTGAAATACTGGAGTCTTCCATCTCCTGGGTAGCGTAGTTGGCATCCAGTTCGAAAAAATTGTTTTTGCTGGCTTGCCAGCTCAATTTGGCAGAGTTGGATTGGTTATCCTTATCTGCAGAGCCACCAATAAAATCAGCCTGATCGTGGTTATATTGGTTGCCATAAAGCGTTAAGCCCAGTGTTTTGGCCTCATTTAATGGCCCAGACAAATAATAGCGATATTGATCACTGTCACCGAACTTGGCGTCTTGGGGCTGAGTTTGTTCAATCGTTAACTCGCCATGCCATTCATCGCCAACCGGCTTTGTGATGACGTTGATAACCCCACCTAATGCGTCGGAGCCATACAAAGACGACATTGGGCCTCGAATGACCTCAATTCGTTCAATGACCGATAAAGGGGGCAACCAGCTGTATTCGGCGCCTGAACCAAAGCCGTTGTAATAGGATTGAGAGGAGTTTTGTGCGCGACCATTAACCAGAATCAAAGTATATTTTGGATCGAGACCACGAAACGACACTTGTGGCGCGCCACCCTTACCGGAAGTACTGGTGCCGCCTTCAACGGTCACCCCAGGCACATCCAATAAGGCATCGGTCAGATCACGATATTCGCGTCCTTGTAGATCTTCTTTGGTAATGACGGTAATTGATGCCGGTGCATCGACTATTTCCTGTTCATAACCGGAGGCAGTGACAACGGTCATTGGTGGAAGCGCTGCTGTGTTTGTTTGTTCTGTGGCGCTAAATACCGCACTGGGCAGTGAGCCAAGTCCCGCCATGCCAATAACGATTGACAGGCGTAAACGCTTAATCTCCATTCTGGAATCCCCTTAAAATAAAAAACACCAGCCCGAAACAGCAATTGAGTCGGGCTGAAAAAACGATTTACAAAGCGGGGGGATGAATAATGCAGGCGATACTGAACGGAGCTCGGTGATGTTGCGCCGAAACAGAGTTCAATCAGGCAGGTTTAAAGTGGGGGGAACCTGACTGTGAATGATTATCCGTGGCAAATGATAATCATTTATATTACAAAGTCAAGATTAAGTTTTGAGATGCACTTTGCCAGCTTCTATGGGATGTTTAACTCAAGGCCGGATGCGTTGCTTATCAATTCCTACGTAAAGATGGGATAAATTCCATATCGGCTGCAGGATTGCAATATTAAGCTTCGAGCTCGACTAATTTTAACTAACAAAAAGCGAGAGATTATGAGTGAGCAGGACAAGGCGTTTTTCGACCGCGCGGATGCGTTTATTCAATTAGCCAATTCACAAATGGCAGAAGGCACCGAGGCAGGCCAGGTAAGTGCTTCATTTATGTATAGTTTAGCGAGATATAATGCTTGGTTCAGTGCCGCTGGTTGGCAATCTGGGCAAGATTTGGCCAAGGTGCGTGGTGAAACCATTGAGATGTTCGTGAAAGAATTTCAGCGATTACTGGAAATGAACATGGATGATTACATCACCAATTTTGATAAATACATTCCGGTTGCCCGCAATAATCAACCTTGATTCGCTCTAATCCCAAGCAATCCGGCCGGTGACGTCATGAATAACGAACCGGCTGTCTGATTTATTTTAGTCGCTTATCGCGCTATTTATGTTTAAATGCGGACATTCCTGATATTGGATTAATTTAAAATTATGGTTTTATCCGCTTCACCTTCGTCGCTATCCTGCCCTGCGATCGATGTTCGCAACTTATCTAAAGTTTACCCCGATGGTCTGACGGCCTTAAATCAAATCAATCTCCAAATCCAGCAGGGAGAAATATTTGCGTTATTGGGGCCCAATGGGGCGGGCAAAACGACGCTGATTAGTATTATCTGTGGCTTGGTGAATGTTGGCCAAGGACAAGTCCTGGTTGGCGGTCGTGATGTGGTGAGTGAATATCGCGCCGCCAGAAAACAAATCGGGCTGGTACCGCAGGAATTAACGCTGAATATTTTTGATAATGTCTGGAATACGCTGGTTTTTAGTCGAGGCGTATTCGGTAAACCACGTGATGACGCCCATCTGGAGTCAGTACTTAAATCCTTGTCATTATGGGACAAGCGACACACGAAAATTCAATCTTTATCGGGTGGCATGAAGCGGCGTGTTCTGATTGCTAAAGCGCTTGCTCACGAGCCGGATATCTTATTCCTTGATGAGCCGACTGCCGGTGTGGATGTGGAATTACGGCGTGATATGTGGCGGTTAGTGGCGTCATTGCGAGCGCGTGGCGTTACTATCATTCTTACCACACACTACATCGAAGAGGCCGAGGCAATTGCCGATCGGATCGGCATTATCAATCACGGTGAGATTTTATTGGTGGAAGATAAACAGGCTCTCATGAATAAGCTGGGACGAAAACAGCTGATTTTACACTTGCGAAATCCCATGACGTCATTACCAAAATCACTGGAAAAATTTGTGTTACAACGTGGCGAAGACAGTCAAACGTTAATTTATGATTATGATGATAATCAGGCAAGTCATCATGTAACGGATGTATTGTCAGCCGTACATGCGTCTGGTTTGGAAGTGGATGATGTCCAAACCCGGCAACGCTCTCTGGAAGAAATATTTGTGGGGCTGGTGGAGGGCGAAGCATGAATTGGTATGCCATGAAAGCCATCTATTTTTCTGAGCTATACCGAAGCTGGCGGACGCCACTGCAAAGTATTGCATCACCCGTGCTATCAACGTCACTTTATTTCATTGTGTTTGGTTCAGCCATTGGCTCAGCCATGACCGATATTAATGGCATCAGCTATGGCGCTTTTATCATTCCTGGCCTTATTATGCTGATGGTCCTGACTGAGACAACGTCTAACGCATCATTTGGTATTTACATGCCGAAATGGTCTGGAGCAATTTACGAGGTGTTGTCAGCACCGGTTTCTGCTGTTGAGGTCGTTGTTGGCTATGTGGGAGCTGCTGCAACCAAGTCATTGATTCTGGCCATGTTGATTCTGTTGACAGCCCGATTTTTTGTGGATTACACGATTTTGCATCCTGTCTGGATGCTGCTGTTTCTGGTATTGACCTGTGTGACCTTTAGTTTATTAGGTTTTATTATTGGTATCGTTGCGGATGGCTTTGAACGACTGCAAGTGATTCCATTGATGGTGGTGACGCCATTGGCCTTTCTTGGCGGGACTTTTTACTCGATCAATATGTTGCCAAACTTCTGGCAAACTGTGACTTTATTTAATCCGGTTGTGTACCTAGTCAGTGGTTTTCGCTGGAGTTTTTATGGTGTGGCAGACGTGAATTTGGCGTTTAGTCTGGCGATGATATTTACTTTTTTGATGTGCTTTTCATTATTTGTCTGGTGGATATTTAAAACCGGTTATAAGGTGAAAGTTTAGGTCGAGCTTTGCTCTGCTAAATAGTCATTTTTGAGCCGAACATAGTTTTGGCAAGCATATTTAAAATACGCTTTCTCCTGGTCGGTTAATTTGCGGATTTGTTTGACTGGCGAGCCGAGATACAGGTAACCCGATTCAAGTTGTTTACCTGGCGGTACCAAGGCGCCTGCACCAATGACGACATTATCATCGATGATGGCGCCATCCAGAATAATTGCTGCCATCCCAACCAAGACCTGATTGCCAATTGTGCAACCATGCAACATCGCCTGATGGCCAATGGTCACGTCGTCACCGATTTGCAGTGGAAACCCATCCGGGTTGTGGTCGCTGGCATGGGTAATATGCAAACAGGCATTATCTTGAATACTGGTTCGTTGACCGATTCTGATCCAATGCATATCGCCCCGAATAGAGACATGGGGCCAAACTGAACTGTCATCACCAATAACGACATCACCGATGATCACCGCGCTGTCATCAACCCAAACCTGCTGGCCCAGCTGAGGGGTATACCCACCAAAAGCTTTAATCGTCATACTATTACCTCTTTTACAAAAAAGAGTTTAACGAAAATCTGCTTGTCAAGTGAAACTGCCGCGACAGCGTATGGTGTCAGAAAAGGTTTATCACGATTCGCACTTTACAGCGTTTGAATATCGGCACCGGCTTCGCGTGCCTGATCAAGAAGCTCACGCGCTTCACGGGTATTAAGTCGTACGCCATAAGCGGCATAGGAAAAATCAGACAGCGGCGCCTTGGTACTTTTGAAAAAGGACCATTGTTTGTTTTTCCGATAAAACGTTTCGACAAAGCTGGTCAAGGCAATGATACCGCGCCCCCCCTGACTATCGTTAACCATCCAGGGGCCACCGGAATCCCCGCGCGTTGGCATTGGTAACGTGAGGTCATAACGATGAGCCGTCACTCGATTTACTGCCAGCAAAGCCGACTGTGCATCGACAAAGGCATTTTTGGCCGTAAATTGGGCTCGAAATTGCAGGTGTAATTGCGGATCCAGTTGCTGGTAATATTGCGGCACGAAGCGATAGAAGTTGTCATCAGCAGATAAAACGGCTTTATCAGCACAGCTTGGATTATCAAAATAGCGATCCTGATAACCACGCCCATAACCACAGATTTTAACGGTTTGCGCTAATTTGTTACTGATGGGGATTGCATTAATGCCAGCAGGCGCGTCGCCATCAAAAATCAAAACGGCAATATCTCTCGCCAGGTTCGATTCCACTTCATGCATTTGGCTGTAAATTACCTCTTTGACAGCTGGCAATGGGACACCAAGGTACAGTGACACAATAGGGTTACCCGTTACCGGGTGGAGTTTGGCGTCTTGCAGGCAGTGAGAGGCAGTTAACACAGTAAGTGGTGCGGTGCCAACGACCACGGCACTACAATGATTGTATTCCGTTACCATGCTATTTGTTCCACCATACCAACGATACAATTCCACTTGCAGACGGCCTGTTGAAACAGCGGCAACAGGAGAAGGCTGACCATGAATCACAGCCACTGCCGGCAAACTCAGCATGCAGGAAAAACAGAACAAAAGAAGTCGTCGAAAACCCATCAAACTAGCCTCTTGTTTGATTTAAAAACTGATTTCTTCCAATTCTAGACAGTCATTTTGTTGAAATGACTCGTGGCGAGTTCCATCAAATGTCGGACACTGTGCTAAAGCAGGGGGCGCACACTCAACGGATAGCTATTTTGACCTAGGCAAGTTTTAAAGCGGCGGTAACCGGTTTAATCTAAGGGGGCGATACGAATTGCCTGGCTGAAATGGCGAGACCAATAGGCATTATAGAGGTTGGAGATCATCACTCCACTTGAGGTGGAGGCATGCAAAAACTGATTGTTTTGTAGGTAAATGCCGACATGACCAGCATTGCGGAAAAATACCAAGTCGCCTGTTTTCAGGTTGGCGCGCGGGATGTGTTTCCCTGCCAGTCGCTGTTTTGCGGTAGTCCGTGGCAAATCAATGCCCCATAATTCACGATAAGTCAGTTGCACAAATGCCGAACAATCAATGCCAGCACGACTGTTTCCACCTAATTGATAAGGCGTACCTTGCCAGACAGCATGATGTTGATAGAGCCGCTTCAGTAAGGGGTTTTGGTGGGGTATCTGACTGGTTTCTGGAAGTGCAGATGGAGGTCTGGTGACATTTCCCTGGCAGGCGGCAAGCATCAAAATTACCATCAAACTGCCGACATAACGCAGCGTTAATGAAGCTATTTGAGACGTTAAAAACATGCTATCAATCATCTTACGGCAAATTGTGAAGCAAAACGGGATTGTAATGGCGAGTAAAACAAACGGTCTTATTCGGTAGTCTGACGCCGAGAGTGAATTAAAGTTTATCAGTGGGAGTGACATGTTGTTCGGAAATCGTCTTATCAAAATTATCTTGCTTGCTTTGGTTTTGGCTGCCGTTGTCGGGGTGGTCAGTTATGGTCTGAATTATCATTCGGTATCGCCTCAGTCTGACAACGCTTTAAATTATATTGAGCAGCAAGGGGTGCAAATTATTGGTGATTTTTCGACGTCAGCTGGTTTGACTGGTCATGTCGGCACCTATCAAGGCGAGGCGATGAGTATTTACACTACGCCTGACGGTGAATTCGCGATTGTTGGTGATTTAATTGACAGTCAGGGTAACAATTTGGGCGCGGATGCGATTTATGAACTGGTGAGCGCGCCACATAACCAGCGGATATGGGAAAATGTCACGAAATCAGCACATTGGATTAAGGATGGCGATGCGTCAGCCCCACGGATTATTTACACATTTACAGATCCGTATTGTCCTTACTGTCATCGTTTTCGTGAGCTCGCTGCTGACCATATTGACGCGGGAGCAGTGCAGCTACGCCACATCATAGTCGGCATTTTGCAAGAAAACAGCTTGGCGAAAGCGGCTCAGATAATGAATTCAGACTCACCGGAGTCCGCTTGGCAGCGCTTTCTTGCCAATAAAGAGACACAGACCAGCGCTATACTACCCTTATCTGATGGTACAAAAGGGCAGCAACGTGTTCTTGCTAACAATGCCTTGATGGAACAATTGGGCTTGCTGACAACACCGAGCACGCTTTATCAGGACGAGCGTGGTGATATTCATTTGCTGGAAGGCTTACCCACTCGTACCGAGTTGCACCATTTATTTCAAATAGACAAACAGCCAATATCCTCATCAACAAATTGAGGTAGGTTAAGCTTTGGTTTTTTGTAAGTGTTACTAATCGATAGATGCATTCCATAAAGGGGAAATGATGAACTTATTACTGAGTGACAAAAACGCGCTGGTGACTGGCAGTACGGCTGGAATCGGCTATGCGATTGCCGCTGCATTATTGGCAGAAGGTGCGACCGTTATTATCAATGGTCGAACTCAATCGTCGGTTGACAAGGCAATTCAGTCATTGCAAGACGAAAAATTCCCCGGAACAATTTTAGGGTTTGCTGGTGATTTGTCCCTGGAATCTGCGGCCGCAGCATTGCACCAGCAGTACCCGGCAGTCGATATTTTGATCAATAATCTGGGGATATTTGAACCCGTTCCATTTGCAGACATCAGCGACGCCGAATGGCGCCGGTTTTTTGATGTCAATGTGCTGAGTGGTGTACGTTTGAGCCGAAGTTATTTACCAGCCATGCAGCAGCAAAACTGGGGCAGGATTATTTTTATTTCCAGTGAAAGTGGTGTTCAGATACCGCCCGAAATGATCCACTATGGTATGACAAAGTCTGCGCAAATCGCCGTGGCAAGAGGGCTGGCTGAAACCGTTGCGGGGTCGGGGATTACTGTGAATTCCGTGTTACCCGGTCCAACCCGTTCCCGAGGTGTAGAAACCTTTGTCAGTGAACTGGCTCAGCAAAACGGACAAGATCAAGAGACATTCGAAGCAGATTTTGTCGAGCAGGCCCGTCCGACATCACTGATTAAGCGCTTTGCCCGGACGGATGAAGTTGCTGCGATGGTCTGTTATTTGTCGAGTCCTTTAGCTTCTGCGACAACGGGTGCTGCGATTCGCGTTGATGGTGGGGTGATAAAAAGTGCGTTTTAGTGCCAGCGAAATTCGGCTAGTTTGACCCGGTTTCCTGTGAAACGGACTCCTTCCTGGATAAGTCGCTGGTATTGCTGTTGATAAGCGGCACTGCCAACCGGAAAGGCGAGATGACCATCAGCACGAATAACACGGTGCCAAGGTAAATGCGACCCATCTGGTAAGTTTTTAAGTATGTTGCCAACTTGTCGGGCATGATTTGGATAGCCAGCCTGCTTCGCTAAATCACGATAACAAGTGACTTTACCGGACGGTACGGCAGCGAGAAGTTGCCAAATAATGTGGTCGAATATTGGCGTCATGTGGTGGGATAAAAAGTCTTGTAAGTCGATTTTTTAGGAAAATAGCATATTTTTTTGTCGGCTCGGATAATTCACAGATAAGAATGTGTCCCAAGCCGGGTAATCTTGCTAGACTCAATGTCACCCTAAAGGGTTAGCTCAGCGATTACGCATATTAATAATTAAGGAGAAAGACAATGGACAATTTTCTGGCAGCGTGGCAACCGCGCATTTTAAGTGTGCTGCGGATTGTAGCCGCTTTTTTGTTTATGCAGCATGGTGGACAAAAAATTCTCAGTTTCCCGGCAGAAGCACGTGGACCATTTGAGTTACTGTCGTTAGGTGGGGTCGCAGGCGTGCTGGAGTTGTTTGGTGGCGCATTGCTGTTAATTGGCTTATTTACCCGTCCGGTTGCGTTTTTACTGTCAGGTTTGATGGCCTTTGCATATTTTATTGCCCACGCGCACCGTGATTTCTGGCCAATCAATAATGGTGGTGAGCTGGCGGCCTTGTTCAGCTTTGTCTTTTTGTATATCTGGACCGCTGGTGGCGGATCATGGAGTCTGGATAACCTGATTAATAAAAAATAAGGTTTCCAGCTTGCAATATTAAGGCCCGCCGTACGCGGGCCTTTTTTATTGGTAATTTAGAAATTTTCAAACATCGCTAATGCCTCAGCATATTCGGCACTATTTTCATCAAGCTCAACCACACTAATACCGGTATCAATACCGAGTTTTTCAAAAGCCAATACGCGGTGTCTGGTCTGTGGGTCTAAGGCTTTATCGGTATTAAAATAGCTTTGCAGGTTGGCGACTTGCACAACATCACATAAATCCGGACCTTCTGGGCCACTGTTTCGATTGAGGTTGGCATGTTCTGCGGCAACGGTAATCAGATTAGGCGAAAATTCCCAGCTTTTCAGGATGGCGGCGCCTATGCGTGGGTAAAGGTTTTCGATGAGCATATCGAGCCGCGATTCATCATCAAGCAATTCGGGGTCTTTTTCGGCCCTGGTCAGGATGGGGAGCACACCAATCGCATGAATAAGTCCAGCAAGCATGGCCTCATCCGTTTTAATATTGCTTTGTTTGCTGGCAATGACCTGGCTGATTGCGGAGACTTCAATACTGTGCTGCCACAAGTCTCGAGCACGCTTTTCCAGTTTTTTAGAAGTGGGTCGGAATACTTGCTCGACAACCAGACCGGTCACCAGGTTGCGAACCATTTTTAAGCCTAAGCGGGTAATGGCTGTTTGTACCGAGTCGACATGAATTCTGCCTCGATAGAGGGGGCTATTAGCGACTTTAAGCAGCCGTGCAGATAACGCCGCATCTGTCATAATAATGTCGGCGAGCTGGGCTGAAGTGGCATCGGGGTCACTGACAACATCACGAACTTTGATTGCGACGTCGGGCAAGGTGGGTAAAACCAACTTACCTTTGTCCAAATCTGTCAGTATGGTGTTGTATAATTGGTTTTGCTGACTCATCGGCATCCTTAATTTAAATGAATTTGATGTGTCCGTGATTTTCAGTTATTTTGCTTTGTTTGCCAACCGCTTTAGCTTATCGCAGGTATCAAGTTGAACGACGAATTTCCCAGAATCAAACGTCTGCCGCCCTATGTTTTCAATATTGTAAATGATTTGAAAGCCAAGGCTCGAGCGCGGGGGGAAGATATTATCGACTTTGGTATGGGTAATCCGGATAAGCCGGCACCCAAGCATATTGTCGATAAATTAGTTGAGGCGGCACAACGACCAGATACGCATCGATATTCCGTTTCGCGCGGTATTCCTCGGCTCCGCAAAGCAATTTGTGACTGGTATCAGCGTAAGTTTGATGTCGAACTCGATCCCGATGCAGAGACGATCGTCACCATCGGCTCTAAAGAAGGTCTGGCTCACCTTGCCTTGGCAACGGTTGGTCCTGGGGATGCCGTGTTGGTGCCAAATCCTGCTTACCCGATTCACCCCTACGGTTTTGTTATTGCCGGCGCGGATATCCGACATGTGCCGTTGACGCCTGAAGTAGATTTTTTCGCGGAGTTGGAAAAGTCGGTTAAAGATTCATGGCCAAAACCGAAAATGCTGGTTTTAAACTTTCCGGGCAACCCAACAACACAATGCGTTGATCTGGCTTTTTTTGAACAGATCGTCGCATTTGCCAAAGAGCACCAGATTTGGGTGATTCACGATCTGGCATATGGTGAGATTTGTTTTGATGGCTACAAGGCACCGTCAATTTTACAGGTACCCGGTGCCAAAGATGTCGCTGTCGAGTTTTACACCCTATCCAAAACTTATAATATGCCCGGCTGGCGAATTGGATTTATGTCCGGCAATCCAACCTTGGTCGCTGCGTTGGCACGGATGAAGTCTTATTTGGACTATGGCATGTTTACGCCAATTCAGGTTGCAGCGATTGCTGCACTGGATGGTCCGCAAGAGTGTGTCGCAGAAATTTCCGAAACCTACCGCCAGCGTCGTGATGTGCTGTGTGATGGGCTCAACGCCATCGGCTGGACAGTCGAAAAACCTAAGGCAACCATGTTTGTCTGGGCGAAAATTCCAGCACAGTATCGTGAAATGGGTTCATTGGAATTTAGTAAAAAATTGCTGAAAGACGCGAAAGTCGCGGTATCGCCAGGGGTCGGTTTTGGTGAGTATGGTGATGAATATGTCCGGTTTGGCCTGATTGAAAATCAACACCGTACCCGTCAGGCTATTCGAGGCATTCGTGACATGATTAAGAAAGACCAGGGGGCTGTGTGCAATCAGTAAAAATCGGTATTCTCGGACTTGGCACGGTTGGTAGTGGTACCGTCAGTGTTTTAAAACGTAATGCCAGAGAAATCAGTCGGCGCGCCGGCCGTGATATAGAAATTTTCACCGCCGCGGATCGTGATACAGATAAAAATTTTGATTGTGACCTGACTGGGGTCGCCCTCACGGATGATGCGTTTTCGGTTGTAAATAATCCCGAAGTACAAATTGTTGTTGAGTTGATTGGCGGTACTGGTGTCGCGCGAGATCTGGTGATGCAGGCGATTGATAACGGCAAGCATGTTGTTACGGCAAATAAAGCGCTGATCGCTATGCATGGTAATGAGTTATTTGCCAACGCCCAGGAAAAAGGCGTCACCATTGCCTTTGAAGCTGCTGTGGCTGGAGGTATTCCTATTATCAAAGCCATGCGGGAAGGTTTGGCTGGGAACCGCATTGAATGGCTGGCCGGCATTATCAACGGAACCGGTAATTACATCCTCACCGAAATGCGTGATAAAGGCAGAAATTTTTCGGATGTTCTGGTTGAAGCACAGGCATTAGGGTATGCCGAGGCTGATCCGACTTTTGATGTGGAAGGCATTGATGCGGCGCATAAGCTGACCATCATGGCTTCTATCGCGTTTGGCATTCCGCTACAGTTTTATAAGTGCTACACCGAGGGTATCAGTAAAATTGCGCAAGAAGATGTGCAGTATGCTGCTGAGTTGGGCTATCGAATCAAACATCTTGGTATTGCCAAGCGGACTGCAAGTGGCGTAGAGCTGCGTGTGCATCCAACGCTGATTCCGCATCGTCGCCTTATTGCAAATGTGAATGGTGTGATGAACGCCGTGGTGGTCAAGGGGGATGCGGTTGGACCAACGCTTTATTATGGTGCTGGCGCAGGTTCTGAGCCGACGGCATCTGCTGTCGTTGCGGATATTGTTGATATCGTTCGTGCCTTGACCTCAGATCCCGAAAATCGTGTTCCCCATCTTGCTTTCCAGCCAGATGCCATCAAAGACACGCCGATTTTACCTATGTCAGAAGTGACAACATCTTACTACCTGCGCATTCAAACTGAGGACAAACCCGGTGTTTTAGCAAACATTACCCGGATTTTCAGTGAGCAGGGTATTAATATTGAAGCCATCCTGCAAAAGCAACCTGAAGATGATGAGGGACTGGTGCCTATCATTATGTTGACCCAGCCAGTTGCTGAACAAAACATGGACGAAGCTATCGCCCAGATTGAGGCGTTGGATACCGTCAAAACGACCATTATGCGTATCCGCATGGAAACGCTGGGCTGATATCGGCCTATTTTAAGAATTTAAGAGGAAAATATATGCAATTCCGACCCCGTTACACTGGTCTGATTGAACATTATCGTGATCGTCTGCCGGTCAATGACGATACGCGCTTGATTAGTCTTGGTGAAGGCAATACACCACTCATTAAGCTCAACAACATTCCCAAAAAAATCGGCAAACATGTCGATATGTATATTAAGTACGAAGGGCTCAATCCAACCGGATCATTTAAAGATCGTGGTATGACCATGGCGGTTACCAAAGCGGTTGAAGAAGGCAGTAAAGCCATTATTTGTGCATCGACGGGTAATACTTCAGCGGCGGCCGCAGCCTATGCATCACGTGCTGGTATCACTGCGTTTGTCCTGATTCCTGATGGTAAAATCGCGCAGGGCAAGCTTGCTCAGGCGATGATGCATGGCGCCACGGTGATCCAGATCAAGGGGAACTTTGATCAGGGTATGCAATTGGTTAAAGATGTCGCTCAGCATGCACCGGTGACTATCGTTAATTCGATTAACCCGTATCGACTACAAGGTCAGAAAACAGCCGCGTTTGAAATTGTTGAAGAATTATCTTGTGCGCCAGATTATCACTGTCTGCCGGTCGGTAATGCTGGCAATATTACCGCGCATTGGATGGGCTACAGCGAATATTATGAAGATGGTATTGTCGCCACGCGGCCAAAAATGCTGGGCTTTCAAGCCAGTGGCAGTGCCCCATTTATGCGTGGCCACATGGTAGATGATCCCGAAACAGTCGCGACCGCCATTCGAATTGGCCATCCGCAAAGCTGGGACAAGGCCTGGAAAGTGAAAGAAGAATCAGGCGGTTGGTTTGATGAGTGCACCGATGAAGAAATTCTTGCGGCTCAAAAGTTACTAGCAGAAATGGAAGGCATTTTCTGTGAACCGGCTTCGGCGGCTTCTGTTGCTGGCGCATTACGGGATATCAAGAATGGCAAGATTCCAGAAAACAGTAAAGTGGTTTGTACGCTGACTGGTCATGGTCTGAAAGATCCCGATACGGCTATTAAGCAGAGCACTTCTGCTGTGGTAACAGTGAATGCGGATCTGGATTCGGTCCGTGATGCGATATTGAATAATATGGGTACCTAAATGACGGCGGCACTGGCGCCAACAGAAACGGAAAGAAGTATCGCGCGCACGCCACACGATATCTTTCTGACCAATCTCATTGCCAACCATATCTTGTTGTTTACGGCGATAGCTGCAACAGGAAAAAGCTATTTTGAATTTATTGTATTGGTGCCAGTGCTGTCTTTTTGTTTTCTTGGCTATACGTTCTGGCGCGCCAGTCGTGTCAAGCGCAGTGATAGTGAGTTTGTTTACATTCACTGGCAGATTGCCCGGCGTTGGAGCAAGTTATTCGCATCCGTTTTACTGATTCTGGTCAGTATCACTGTTCTGGGATTTCTCGGCTACACTTATTTAGGCATGATGAAAGAAGCGGTATTTGCCTTTATCGGTGGTTTAGGTTTTTTGCCAACTTTGCTGACAACACTGGCGTTAATCGTTATTGAATCAGATTCTCTGCATCATGCGCGGGTAGGGACTTTACCTAACTGGGCAAAACGTCGGTTTTTGGGTATTGAGACGGTCACTGAACCCTGATTATTGTTGTCGTGGTACCACGGCGTGGATGACTTGGCTGTGTTCGAAAAACACATCAAAATCAGGGTAGTGCCAACGTGTAATCGGCGGTTCACCAATCGCATTTAAACGCTGACTCGGTGCACCAAAGCGTTGTTCAACTTGCTGCATGGTCATGCCCTGCGTTGGTCTTAATACCCCAGCTGCACTATTCGGTGTGGTGTAGGTTGGCGTTGCAATTGACAATACATCGGCCTGTGCTGAAACAGAAACCAAAAGCATGACCGTTGCTGAGACAAAAAAGCCGCATTTTGGCATGGCACCAACTCCCGATGAATGAAGAAAGCTAAGCATACTATTCCGGTAGAAATAGCTCAATGAGTGTATTCAGGTAGCGACGACCTTTCTCAGTTGGGCAAATCCGGTGAATATCGTAATGCAAGAGATTCTCTGTCTCGGCGATTTGGAGTGCTTTATCGAGATGCTTCAATGGGATACCAGTCCGCTGTTGAAATAAACGCGTCTCAAACCCCTCCGTTAATCGGAGTGCATTCAACATAAACTCAAAGCCAATATCCCGCACGTTTAATAACTCTGACTTAAACAGTCCAGCCTGATTCATGGTTTTATCCATATAGGCTTGGGGTTGTTTGTGTTTGAGTCGCCGCGTAATCGTCTGTTGGGCAGCATCAGAAATTTTGCCATGTGCGCCAGCCCCGATACCAATATAGTCACCAAACTGCCAATAGTTCAGGTTGTGGCGGCATGCTTTGCCGGATTGGGCATAAGCAGACACTTCGTACTGTTGGTAACCCGCTTGTGCAAGACGTTGTTGACTGGCCTCCTGCCAATCAATGATGGGATCATCTTCGGGTAAATCAGGCGGCTGTTGATAAAAGAGCGTATTCGGCTCGATGGTCAGTTGATAATACGAAATATGCGTTGGCGCTAAATCAATGGCCGTTTTAACATCTTGTTCCGCTGTCACTGCTGTTTGACCGGGCAGACCAAACATCAAATCCAAATTGAGATTTTCAAAGCCCACCAGTCGAGCAATCTCTACGGCACGCTTCGCTTCTTCACCATCATGAATTCTGCCTAACCGCATAAGCGCGTTATTATCAAAACTTTGTATGCCAATGGAGAGGCGATTGATACCTAACTGCCGATAGTCATGGAAGCGGGCGGCTTCAAATGTGCCGGGGTTAGCTTCCAGCGTGATTTCTGCATCTGCACGCAATGGCAATAAAGAACGAATACCAGAAAATAGCTGATCATAAGCTTCAGCAGAAAACAGGCTTGGCGTGCCGCCACCGATAAAAATGCTGTTAACCGTTCTTCCCCAAATAAGCGGCAGTTCTTGTTCGAGATCTGCTAGCAGAGCCTGAACATAGGCTTTTTCAGGAAGCGTGTCACGTGCATGATGAGAATTAAAGTCGCAATAAGGGCATTTGCGGACACACCAAGGCACATGAATGTATAAGCTCAGCGGCGGCAGTGTAGTGAAATGAAACATACCCAGAGCGAGGTGCGTGATCAGGGCAAATGTCTGGCGTATTGAAACGCTTCTAGAAACTGCCTTAACGCTTTACCACGATGACTGATCGCTTGTTTTTGTTCAGGGCTCAGTTCTGCCGCGCTGCTATCTGTTTCTGTAACCCGAAAGATTGGATCGTAACCGAAGCCACCATCCCCAACCGGTTCGGTCAGAATTTGCCCTTGCCAGCTGCCCTGACAAATCAAGGGAGTGGGATCAGCGGCATGACGCATAAAGACTAAAATGCATTGAAACCTTGCCGTTCGCTCAGTTTCTGGGACCTCGCGTAATGCTGCCAACACTTTGTTGATATTTTCAGCATCTGACGCTGATTCTCCAGCATATCGTGAAGAGTAAATGCCCGGCGCGCCATGCAAAGCATCAATTTCAAGGCCAGAGTCATCAGCCAGTGCCGGTAAACCGGTTATCTGAGCGGCATGGCGTGCTTTGATGATGGCATTTTCGACAAAGCTGAGTCCGGTTTCGTCAGCATCGTCAACGCCTAACTCTGATTGCGCTAATAATTCGAAGCCAAGTGGTGAGAGAAGCTGAGACAATTCTCTCAGCTTTCCTTTATTACTACTGGCTAGCACGATTTGAGTCACGCGGAGAGTGCCTCACGTTGCTTTGTCATTAAGGTCTGAATGCCTTTATCTGCGAGTTCCAGCATCGCTTGTAGCTCCTCTCGACGAAAAGCATGGCCCTCAGCCGTGCCTTGTAGTTCGATGAAAGCACCGGCATCATTCATCACCACATTCATATCGGTCTCCGCACTGGAGTCTTCCGGGTAATCTAAATCGAGCACTGGCGTTCCCTCATAGATACCAACAGAAACAGAAGCAACCTGACCGTGCAAGGGGCTTTTTTTAAGTTTGCGGTTTTTGATGAGGTAATCAATGGCATCCTGCAGCGCGACAAAGGCGCCTGTGATTGACGCGGTTCGAGTCCCGCCATCAGCCTGAATAACATCGCAATCAATGGTAATAGTGCGCTCGCCAAGTGCTTTCAGGTCAATGGCAGCCCGCAAGGAACGGCCAATTAACCGTTGGATTTCCATGGTGCGTCCACCTTGTTTGCCGCGAGTTGCTTCACGTTGCATGCGTGAGCCGGTAGAACGTGGCAACATACCGTACTCTGCTGTTACCCAGCCTTCACCCGTGCCGCGTAAAAAAGGCGGTATTTTTTCTTCAATACTGGCCGTACACAATACTTTGGTATCGCCAAAAGCAATGAGCACCGATCCTTCAGCATGTTTGGTGTAATGTCTGCTGATGGTGATGTCGCGTAACTGGTCCGGTAAACGACCGCTGGGACGCATAAATTCAATCCTCTTAAAAAAACAGCCCATTATACTGACAATCTTTTTCATGATGGGTTTTGCCCATCATATTCGGTACCATACCTATCTTAAAAATAAACAAGGATTTTGGTTGTGACACTAAGTATGACGGCGTTTGCTCGCCATGAAATGGTTTTAGATAGTGGTGTGCTCAGTTGGGAGATAAGAAGTGTAAATCACCGTTATCTCGAATTGAGTCTGCGCATGGATGAGTCGTTTCGACCGCTGGAAATAGCAGTCAGAAAAGTGATGTCTGCCGAAATCAGTCGTGGCAAAGTAGAAGCAATTTTACGTTTTCAACCTGCCCATCAGGGAGAACAAGCGCTGGAGATCGATGAAAAACTGGCCAGCGCCGTAGTCAATGCCAGTCGCCAACTAGCTGCCATGACAGCCGCATCGACCCCGATTGATCCGTTAAAACTATTACAATGGCCGGGGATTCTCAAACAACCAGATGTCGATATGGCAATCCTGCATGAACAAGCTTTGCAGTGCCTGAAACAGACACTGACCGATTTTATTGATACCAGACGGCGAGAAGGGGCGTCACTGGCAGTGTTATTACAGCAGCGTTGTCAGGATATTGGCAATATTGCCAGGGATGTCCGGCAACTGTTGCCCGAAATTTTGACCAGACATCATGAAAAACTGCTGCAACGCCTGCAGGATTTACAAGTCGAGCTGGATAGTGAGCGGTTAGCACAAGAAGTGGCGCTATTGGCTCAGAAAAGCGATGTTGCAGAGGAGCTGGACAGGCTTGAGAGTCATATCAGCGAAGTGCAGAATATTTTGTCTCGGCAGGGCCCTGTTGGCAGACGATTGGACTTTTTAATGCAAGAACTTAATCGCGAAGCCAATACCTTAGGATCAAAATCGATCGATACTGCCACAACGCGCTATGCGGTTGATTTAAAAGTGCTAATTGAACAAATGCGCGAACAGATCCAAAATATCGAATAATGCCGTAAATGGCCAAAAAGGGCAGCATGATGTCAAACTCATTATTAGCACTGACTAAATCACGTTTTGACGATGCCAATCAATTCAAGGACTGCATCCGCGTAACCGACTGATGCGCGATTTTCTGAAGCGTGCCAAATCGACGTTACGTAAAAGAGTGTCGCTTAGCATATGACTGTGTCCAGAGAGACCTTTCGTTTCATGCCGGCAGAAGCTGACTTCTCAGATCAATACTATCCACGGGACATGAAAGCCTAATAGGAGTTCGTATCGTGACTGACATAGTGTCAGCCGGTTTTGCCGCGATATCGCGAACTGAAATCGGCGTATTGCATGGTGTTTTGGCATATATTTATTGTCAAACCAGAAGCATTACTTAACCGTTTAGATCAATAGCGTTTAGGTAATATCTGGATCCTTGAAGGCGATGGCCTGGACGATAGCGCTGAGTCCTGTGTGATAAATACCTTCGTTAACATCACGTTGTTTCTCAATCAAGTGAGTAAATGATAAGCCAGACAGTTCTTGTTTAAGTGACAATATGGTTTGCATCTGATCGGGATCTTTACCGCCACCGGTATTATTTTCCACCTGTTGCGGGGTATAGGCTTCTATTATGATACTGCCTCCGGGCTTCAAGGCGTTGACTACCTGTTTGTGCATACGGCGTCTTATCGGGGATGGCAGTGCACAAAAAATCGAGACAATGCCGTCCCACTGATTCAAGCCCAGATCAAACTCCGCCAAATCCGCGTGTATCAGTATCAATGGCACGCCGCGGGATGCCGCAAGGGAACGGGCTTTGTCTAATCCCACGGCGGATAAATCAACGGCAGTGACAGCAAAGCCTTGTTCAGCCAAAAACACGGCATTACGACCTTCACCTTCTGCTAAACACAACACATTTCCCTTTGGCAGTTCGCTGAACTTCTCTTTTAAAAAATCATTCGGCTCTGTGCCATAGGCATAATTTTTGCCGCTGTATCGTTCATCCCACATTCTGAACTCCTTTCTCGTATTGATTTAAACTCTGCGTAAAGTGCATGCTATTACTTCAAGTTAACTTGAAGTCAAGGATAAACATTGGATATAGGCGAGGTAGTAAAACGAACGCGTATTCCCGCATCGACATTACGTTTCTATGAGGAAAAAGGCTTGATTCACGCCATCGGCCGTCAAGGCTTGCGACGCGTGTTTGATGATGGCGTTATTCAACGACTTGCTTTAATTACCTTAGGAAAAAAAGCCGGACTCACTCTTGCAGAAATCAGTCAGATGTTGCTTCCTGAAGGCGTCACAATAAACCGGGAAATTTTATTGAATAAAGCCAATGAGCTGGATAAACAAATCAATGAAATGGCAGCTATGCGAGATGGTTTGCGCCATGCTGCCATGTGCCCAGCGGCAGAACATTTGTCCTGCGAGACATTCCAGCGCTTATTGCATATTGCCCATCGTCGATGGCGTAATGTGAAGGCTGTCGGTAAAACTTCCAAACAAGTCGATCACTGACGTCGAAACACCGGCAAATGCGCGGCTTCAAGCCGAATACCCAGCTTTTCGCCAATATTGTGTTGATGGTGGCTTTGTACCAGACAATATATCAGTTGTCCTGAGGCCAGTTTCAGTGTGTAGAGATAGACCGCACCGCGAAATGCCCGATTAATAATTTGCGCTTTTAGCGGGCTGTCATCGTCGTGAATAACATCATCGGGTCGAAGTAATAAATCCACCGTGTTTTGCTGGATATGATCTGCCGCTATCTGGCCGGTAACGATGCCTAACTCGGTACGAATTTGATCCGGCCCGATAATTTCTCCGGGTATTAAGGCACCCTGACCAATAAAGTCAGCAACGAACAAATCGGCGGGTTGATGATACAGTTCGTAACCCGTACCCCATTGGTGTAGCTCTCCATTTCCCAACACGCCAATCTGGTCGGCCATGGCAAAAGCTTCGTTTTGGTCGTGGGTAACCAGGATAGCGGTGATACCATCCTGTTGCAGTAAGTGGCGAACTTCGCGGGCTAATTGCTCGCGTAAATCGGAGTCCATGCTCGAAAAAGGCTCGTCCAAAAGTAAAATATCGGGACGTGGTGCCATCGCCCGAGCCAACGCGACACGTTGTTGTTGGCCACCTGACAATTGATGCGGATATTGTTTGCGTGCTTCTGACAGCCCAATCAGGTTCAATAGGGTTTCAACGCGTTCCGTACGTGCCTGACGAGTCAGCTTGTGTAAGCCAAAGCCGATATTGTCGGCAACCGTCAGGTGTGGAAATAAGGCGAAATCCTGAAATACCATGCCAATTCTGCGTTGTTCAGGTGGCAAATGTTGATTTGGCTGGCTGACTTGTTTGCCATCTAGGTTAATCGTGCCAGTCTGAATGGGTTCAAATCCGGCAATTGCCCGCAGCAAAGAAGTTTTACCGCAACCTGACGGGCCAAGTAGACAGCCAATCTCCCCGACGTTAAGCGAAAAAGAAATGCGGTTTGCCACGACGTGATCGCCATAGGCAATACTGACATCTTTCAAGGTAAGTTGGTTAGGCATCAGTCTCCCTTAAATTGGCATCAACGTGGTTGGCAATACGCCGGCTTCGGGTGATGGTTCGGCTCAGTAAAATGACCGGAATAATACCCGCGACGACAATTGCCAATGCGGCGGGTGCGGCCTCGGCAAGTCGTTCATCAGAAGCGAGTTCATAAGCTCTGACAGCGAGCGTATTAAAATTAAAAGGCCGTAAAATCAGTGTGGCAGGCAGTTCTTTCAACACATCGACAAATACAAGCAGTAATGCCGTTAGCAGACTCCCTTGCAATAATGGCACATGAATTTTTTTAAGTGCCTGCATTGGCTGATAACCCAATGATCTTCCTACCTCATCCATGGCGGGCGTAATCTTTCCCAGCCCGCTTTCCACCGTTTGTAGGGCGACAGCCAGAAAACGACATAAATAGGCAAAAGTCACGGCGACCAAGGTGCCGCTCAATAACAAACCGCTGGAAATCGACCAGTTGTCGCGTAACCAGCTATCCAGCGTATTATCGAGCCAAGCGAAGGGAATCATGACACCAACGGCGATGACCGCACCGGGAACAGCATAGCCCATGCCTGCCAAACGCACAGCAAATCGGACACTTCGGCTTGGATAAAGCCGTTGTCCATAGGCCATGGCCAATGCAATGAGCAAGGCCAGCATGGCAGCAATCGCCGCTAATTGCAGGCTATTTAGTAACATATCTAGGAATTGTGCATTGAGTATGCTGCCAGCAACTTGCCATGTCCAGCTAGCTAATTGCGTTGCCGGTAGCAAAAAGCCGAACAGCAGGATTAGCAGACACAGCCCAAATGCCCCCATGGCACGGTTTCCCTGCAAAATATAGCGGCGCAGATCTTGATGTCGTCGGCTGGTATGATGGTATCGCGCTTGGCGTCTGGAAAGGCGTTCTAAAATAATCAAGGCAAACACAAACACCATCAACCCTGCTGCCAATTGTGCTGCCGCGGCGGCACTGCCAAGTCCAAACCAGGTTCGAAAGATGCCGGTTGTAAAGGTGCTGACACCAAAATATTGAACCGTTCCAAAATCGGCCAAGGTTTCCATTAATACCAAAGACAAACCAGCAATAATCGCCGGTCTGGCTAGTGGCAGTGCGACTTTATAAAAAGTCCGCCATGGGCCATTACCTAGCGTACGGCTGACATCCAGTACGCAAATGGATTGATTTAAAAAAGCCGCCCGACTGAGCAAATAGACATACGGATAGAGTACCAATGTGAGCATAACAATGGCACCGCCTAATGAACGAATCTGGGGAAACCAATAATCACCATAACCCCAGCCGGTCAGATCTCTGATAGCCGTCTGTACAGGGCCGGAAAAGTCCAGCATACCGGTATAGGTGTAGGCAATAATATAAGCAGGCATGGCCATTGGCAGCAACAACGCCCATTCGAACACGCTGCGACCAGGGAATTGGCACATGGTCGTTAGCCAGGCAGTGCTAACACCGAGTAGTAATGTGCCAATGCTAACCCCCAGCATAAGTAACAGCGAGTGCTGGATATAATCATCAAGTACCGTACTGGCTAAATGTGCCCACACCTCGCCGCTAGGCACAAAAACAAAGGTCAGTACGACAATAACAGGTAATGCAAGCAGCAACGCCGTCAGGATGACGGCGTTGCGATATAAGGATGAAGATTGGTTTTTAGACATCAGCACGCAGGCATTACGGCAAAGTTGCCAACTTTACGTGCTACAGTCATTATTGCCAACCAGCGCGGTCCATGAGCTTAACAGCATCGGCATTATTTTCACCTAAAACCGACATGTTCAAATCATCTGCTTTGAAATTTCCCCATTGTTGCAGCAATTCGCTACTTTCAATATCAGCGACAACAGGGTATTCACCATTTACCTCAGCATACCAGTGTTGGGCTTCGTCAGAGGTTAAAAACTCAAGCAGTTTGATGGCATTGTCACGGTTTTGCGCTGCTTTGGTAATCGCTGCACCAGAAACATTCACATGGGTGCCGCGATCCGCCTGATTTGGCCAGAAAACGCGAATTTTACTGGCGGCTTCCTGTTCGCTGACATCCGTGCTGTTCATCATGCCGGCGAGGTAGTAGGTATTGGCGACAGCCAGTTTACATTGACCAGCGGCGGCGGCTTTGATTTGATCTCGATCCCCGCCTTGCGGTGGTCTCGCCATATTATTGACTAAACCCTTAGCCCAACTCTCAGTAGCCTCAGGACCATTCGCTTCAATCAAAGAGGCAACCAAGGATTGATTGTAAATATTACTTGATGAGCGAATACAAATTTGTTTTTGCCATTTTGGGTCAGCCAGATCTTCGTATGTTGACAGCTCGGCAGGATCAACTTCACCTTCGACATACATGATTGGCCGGGCGCGTAATGATAAGCCAAACCACTGATTATCTGGATCGCGATACGCTTCAGGAATACGCTCAGCCAAGATGTCGGAAGAGACTGGTTGGACAACGCCAGCTTCCTTGGCACGATGTAAGCGGCCAGCATCGGTGGTGATCAGCATATCTGCCGGTGAATTACGGCCCTCCGTTTTTAACCGGCTGATGAGTTGGTCAGCGTTACCTGTAACAAGGTTGACATTAATGCCGGTTTGCTCAGTAAATCGGTCTAATATCGGCTTAATCAGGCTTTCTATTCGTGCTGAATATAAATTGACCTCTTCTGCAGCGGAGGCCGCTACCGGGAAAGCCAGACTCAATGATAAACCGAGGCAGGCAAGTAAACGTGTCGGACGCATAATTTCTCCTTTCAATAAGTGAATAGTTATAAAATGATAATGAGATTTATTTTCAATAAAAAGGGGCGTTAACAAAATTTTACGAGATAGCAAAGGAATGGTGATGGTAGCCATTGTCTTGTTTACCGGATCCTGTTGAGACTGGCGCAAAAAAGCAGAAACCAGTATTGTTTGCGTCATTAAACAAGCTATTCATCGCCCAAATCCAAGGTTTTAACATGTCCGGAAATCTGTTTATTGTTGCTGCACCGTCCGGTGCCGGAAAAACCAGTCTGGTCAATGCCCTGGTTAGCACGCAGCCACAAGTTCGGCTGTCGGTGTCGCATACAACGCGTCCAGCACGCGCAGGTGAAATTGATGGACAAGATTATCATTTTGTCGATATGGCTACCTTCGGGCAGATGCGAGATGCCGGTGAATTTATGGAGTCAGCCAACGTGTTTGACAATTTCTACGGCACGTCCGCATCGGCGGTGCAGGCGCAGTTACTTCAAGGATTCGACGTCATCCTTGAAATTGACTGGCAAGGAGCACAGCAAGTTCGTAATAATTTTGCTGACAGTCATAGCGTCTTTATTTTACCGCCATCAAAAGCCACGCTGGAACAACGTTTACGACATCGCGGTCAAGATGATGAAGCAACCATTAGTCGCCGCATGCGTGACGCAGAGCGGGAAATTTCGCATTATGTGGAATTTGATTACTTAATTGTTAATGATGATTTTGATACCGCATTGCACAGCTTAACGGCGATCGTTGTCGCAGCCCGGCATCAACAACGTCATCAAGTGAACCAATATCAGTCGCTGTTAGCGGAATTACTGGCGTGAAATGCCGATTTTTCGTACCATAAACGGTTTACTACAATCAGGATTAATTCAATGGCGCGTACGACGGTAGAAGATTGTCTGGAACATGTTGATAACCGTTTTCACCTGGTATTAGTTGCTGCCAAACGGGCAAGACAGATTGCCTTAGGTGATGACCCGCTGGTATCACTGGATAATGATAAACCCACGGTGCTTGCGTTACGTGAGATCGCCGCAGGCTTAGTGAATCCCAATATTTTGGAACAGACGCATGCTCGTGAACACGCAGCGGTCAGTCAAGTTACCGAAGAAGAGTTGCTGAAAGAAGTCTGATTCCAGTGAGTGCAAAGCCAACTGTCGCGACCGAACTGGATTTTATTCAGGAGTCTGAACCCCGACTCACTATCGACGACTTGTGCTTTGCTACCGCAAATTATCTGGAACCCGCGCAGGTAGAGGCCATTCGGCGAGCATATCATTACGCCGATAACTGTCACGAAGGCCAAACACGGCGAAGTGGTGAGCGATACATCACGCACCCGCTGGCGGTCGCGCACGTCTTGGCCATGATGCATATGGATTACGAATGTATCATGGCTGGTCTATTGCATGATGTTATCGAGGATACACCTGCGGCGAGGGCAGATGTTGCGATCGAATTTGGTGATACGGTTGCCGAATTAGTTGAAGGCGTCACCAAATTGGCCAAAGCGGCCTTTGAAAACAGCAATCAATCCCCGGTTGAAAAACAAGCTGAAAATCTGCGCAAGATGTTATTGGCAATGTCCAGAGACATTCGCGTTATTATCGTTAAACTTGCCGACCGATTGCATAACATGCGGACGCTGGGTCATTTGCGGCCGGACAAGCGGCGGCGTATTGCAAATGAGACTTTGGAAATTTATGCGCCGATTGCTCAGCGGCTCGGGATGAATCTGATGCGTTGTGAGCTGGAAGATCTGGGCTTTCACGTCCTGCATCCGATTCGGTATCGGGTACTAACCGATGCGGTACGCAAAGCCCGAGGGAATCGCAAAGAAATTGTCACACAGATTACCAGTTCTATTCTCAACCGAATGGAGCAGGAAGGCCTGACCGCCGATATTCAGGGTCGAGAAAAAAACCTTTACAGCATTTACAAAAAAATGTGGAGCAAGCAGCTATCTTTTTCCGAGGTGATGGATGTTTATGCTTTTCGGATTATTGTTGATGATGTCGATGCCTGTTACCGGATGCTCGGGGTTGTTCATAATCTCTACAAGCCGGTCCAAGGCAAGTTTAAAGATTACATTGCTATTCCTAAGGCCAATGGCTATCAATCGTTACATACGGTTTTGTTTGGCCCTTATGGGGTGCCGATTGAAGTGCAAATTCGCTCCCGGGACATGGATCATCTGGCAGAAGCAGGAGTGGCTGCTCACTGGCTTTATAAAAGCGGTGAGAGTGGTGGCAATACGCTGGCTGATAGAAAAGCGAGACAATGGCTACAAGGCATTTTGGAAATGCAAAAAAGCTCTGGCGACTCGGAGGAGTTTCTGGAAAATCTGCGCATGGATTTGTTTCCGGATGAGATTTATGTGTCTACGCCGAAAGGGGAAATTCTCACGCTGCCACGCGGTGCTTCCGCCGTCGATTTTGCTTATGCGGTGCATAGCGATGTCGGCAATAGTTGTGTTGCCGCGCGGGTCGGCCGTAACGTGGTTCCGCTGAGCTCCCAGTTGGAAACCGGGCAGTCAGTTGAAATTATTACCTCGCCAACGGCCCATCCGAACCCGGCCTGGCTTAATTTTGTGGTGACCCCTAAAGCGCGGACAAATATTCGCCAATACCTGAAAAATCTGCAGGAAGAAGAAGCCATCACCCTTGGTCAGCGTTTGTTGAACAAACATTTGGTGGCGTTTTCAACGGCAATGGAAAATATTTCCACCAAGCGCATCAATGCCGTTGTGAAGGAATTTGAAGCACCTAATTTTGATGTGGTACTACGTGATATCGGACTGGGCAACCATGCCGCTTTACTGGTTGCACAAAAACTGGTTCATAGTGAAACCCCGGATAAAGAACCGCATGCGTTACTGATAGCCGGCACGGAGGGGATGGTCGTTAGCTTTGGTCGTTGCTGTCACCCGATTCCAGGGGACCCGATTCATGGTTATGTCAGTACCGGGCGCGGCATTATTATTCATCAGCTCAGTTGTAAAAATATCTCTCACCTGCGTGTTCAAAATGAGAAATGGCTGGATGTTGCCTGGGCGTCGGATATTAGCCGGGTTTTTCCGGTGGAATTAATGGTCCATGTCAAAAATCAGCGCGGCGTACTGGCGACGGTTGCGGCGGTCGTTTCTGAAGCAGACTCAAATATTGATAATGTCGTCGTTGATGAGCGTGATGGTGGCTATTCAGATTTGCGCCTGACTATCGAAGTTTATAGCCGGCAACATTTGGCGCGTGTTATTCGTCGGTTACGATTACTGGAAATGGTTGAGCGGATCAGCCGGATTAATAGCTAAATCTTTTTGTTCAATTTGTCACGAAAAGTGACTCACGGAGAAAATTTATGTCGCGTGAAGTGATTCACACTGCGGATGCCCCCGAAGCAATTGGCACATACTCTCAGGCTATCAAGGTCGGTGATGTCGTTTATCTGTCCGGGCAAATTCCCTTGGTTCCCGAGACGATGACGGTTATTGAGGGGGATTTTGCGACGCAGGCAAGACGGGTTTTCGATAACCTGTCAGCAGTCGCCAAAGCCGCGGGGGGCAGTTTGCAGGATGTTGTCAAACTGAATATCTATTTGACGGATCTCAGCTATTTCGGCACGGTCAATGAAATTATGGCTGAGTATTTTCAACAGCCCTATCCGGCGCGTGCGGCAATTGGCGTGGCATCGTTACCCAAAGGGGTGCCGGTAGAAATGGACGCGGTGCTCCATCTCAGCAGTTAATAACGCGCTGAGTAACGGCCTTGAGCCAAATCACTCTGCAAGCATCGGTAACGGCGCTGCGCGGCGTTGGTGAAAAACTGCAACAAAAACTGAATAAACTCGGTATCACCCGGGTTAGTGATGTGTTATTTCACTTGCCGTTGCGTTATCAGGACCGCACCAGACTGGTACCACTGGGCAGCTTGCGCATGCAGCAGGAATGTCTGATTGAAGGTGTGATTAATCTGTCGCAAATCACTTATGGCCGGCGGCGCGCTTTGTTGTGTCATATCGGCGATGGCAGTGGCAGCCTGATACTGCGTTTTTTCCATTTTGGTAAAAGCCAACAGCAGCAGTTAGCCAAAGGCCAACGAATACGTTGTTTTGGTGAAGTTCGACAAGGCCCATCTGCACTGGAAATGATTCATCCCGAATATCAATTATTACCAGCGGATGAAGTCATCCCGGTTGCGGCCACATTGACGCCAGTTTACCCAACAACCGAAGGGCTACATCAGCTGACCTGGCGTAAATTAATCGCGCAGGCATTAACGGTTCTGGCGGAGAGCGCTATTAAGCCGTTGCCCGATGAAATGGCAAAACAGTTTTCGTTATTGGAAATTCCGCTTGAACACGCATTAAAACTGGTTCATCAGCCGCCACCAGAGGCACCAGTTACCGACTTGGTTGCCCGCCAACATCCAGCACAGAAAAGGCTGGCATTTGAAGAGTTATTAGCGCATCAGCTCAGTATGCGTCAATTACGACAACAGTGGCAGCAATATCAGGCGCCCGTCTTAACAACAGATTCCGCTTTGTCAGCATCGTTTCTTTCGGCGTTGCCTTTTTCACTGACTGTCGCACAACAACGCGTCGTCGGGGAAATCTATGCCGATCTGCAACAGCCCATTCCAATGCAACGTCTTGTTCAGGGAGATGTGGGGTCGGGCAAAACCGTGGTTTCTGCACTCGCGGCGATTGCTGCTGTTGCCGGCGGTTACCAAGCGGCGATCATGGCGCCGACTGAGTTGTTAGCAGAACAGCATTATCAAACTTATAAGCAATGGTTGTTGCCATTAGGTGTCTCGGTTGGCTGGTGTTCTGGAAAACAGACGGCTAAACAACGCCGAGACATGCTCGCCGCTTTGGCTCAGGGAGAAACGGATGTCCTGATTGGCACGCATGCGTTATTTCAAGATCAAGTGCAATTTCAACGTTTGGCCCTGGTCGTGATAGACGAGCAACACCGGTTTGGTGTGCACCAGCGTTTAGCTCTGCGTGACAAGGGCCATCAGACTACAATTTATCCGCACCAATTGGTAATGACGGCAACGCCAATCCCAAGGACATTGGCAATGACGGCTTATGCGGATTTGCAAGTGTCGATTATCGATAGTCTGCCACCCGGTCGTCAGCCGGTAACCACCGTTGTGGTAGCGGATAACCGACGTCAGGAAGTGATCGCCAGAATTCATGCGGCGTGTCAGCAGGATCGGCAGGTCTACTGGGTTTGCACCCTGATTGAAGAATCAGAACATTTGCAGTGCCAGGCCGCAGAGCAGACCCTTGCCGATTTGCAGCAGGCTTTACCAGACTTGCGGCTCGGCTTGGTTCATGGTCGCATGAAGTCAAATGACAAAGAGGCGATAATGCAGCGGTTTAAAGCCGGTGAAATCGATCTTTTGGTGGCGACCACTGTTATTGAGGTGGGTGTGGATGTGCCCAATGCCAGTTTGATGGTTATTGAAAATGCCGAGCGACTCGGGCTGGCACAATTACATCAGCTTCGAGGCCGGGTCGGACGAGGCGAGATAGAAAGTCATTGCGTGTTGCTTTATCATCCGCCGCTCTCCGAAAATGGATCGGCACGATTAACCTGTCTGCGAGAAAATCAGGATGGCTTTGAGATTGCGCGCCGAGATCTGGAAATCCGGGGACCTGGTGAATTATTAGGCACACGACAAACCGGTTTGCCTCAGTTTCGAATAGCGGATTTGTTAGCCGATGCGATGCTTCTGGATGATATCAGCGCGGCAGCGGACAGACTGATGTCAGCCTATCCGGAACAGGTGCCAGTATTAATCAAGCGCTGGTTTGCAGAAAAAATGAATTTCGGACAAGTATGAGAGACTTTAGCCATTGGTATCCGCGTTTTAAAGGGCAGTTGCCAATATCATTGGCGACTTGGTTGCAGGCTCGTGGTTCCCTAACTGCGCGTCTTAAGGGAGTCAGTCAACAGGGTTTTTCAGTCAATATACAGCGTTGTAACTGGCAGTATCCCATCGTTGATGAAGCGCTTGCATTGGGGACTAAGCACCATGCAAAAGTGTTTTGTCGTGAAGTCTGTCTGATGGATGGCGATAAGCCGCAGGTCTTTGCCCGAACAATCGTGCCTCAAGGGAGTTATCGTCAACTTCAACGTCGTCTGCAACGTATCGGCCGGAATTCTCTGGGGGATTGGTTATTTCGAACGCATGGCGTGGCGCGGGGGCGTATCATGATCAGTAAGTTGCCGGTGAATCATCGTCTTTGTAAGCAAGCCTGCATGGCTGCTGATATCCGTCCACAGCAACTCTGGGCAAGGCGTTCGGTGTTCGATTTTAAAGGATGCCAATTACTGGTCAGCGAAGTATTTTTAACGAATCAGTTTGGAAAACCAACGTGAATCTATTACGGCATTGCTGGCAATTAACCCGGCTAGATCGACCGATTGGCATTTTGTTATTACTGTGGCCAACGCTGATGGCTTTATGGATTGCCGCAGAGGGCGTGCCTGATGCACAGATCCTGTTGATCTTTGTTGCAGGTGTGGTTCTGATGCGAAGTGCTGGCTGTGCGATTAATGATTTTGCCGACCGACATGTTGATGGCCAGGTCTGGCGTACCGAAAACCGCCCACTTGCCACGGGCAAGTTGCGTCCCTGGCATGCGGTAATGGTGTTTATTATATTGACCTTGATGGCTTTCCTGTTGGTACTGCAACTCAATCAGCTGACCATACAGTTATCATTGGTCGCGGTGTTACTGGCGTTTTGTTATCCCTTTATGAAACGTTATACCTATTTTCCACAACTGGTGCTCGGTATGGCGTTTGGCTGGGCGATTCCCATGGCTTTTGCTGCCCAGACGTCATCGGTACCAGCAATTGCCTGGTTACTGTTCGTTGCCAATATTGTCTGGACGATCGTCTACGACACCTTTTATGCCATGGCGGATCGGTTCGATGATTTGCAGGCAGGGGTGAAGTCGACAGCAATTTTATTTGGCAGTCAGGATCGTCTTATTCAGGCCGGACTGCAGGGGGTATTTTTGCTGTTAATGCTTTTGGTGGGGTGGCAATTATCGTTCAACGCGCTGTTTTATTTGGCGATCGTGATTGTCTCGGCATTATTCGGTTATCAACAGTGGCTGATTAGAGATCGTGAGCCAAAAGCGTGTCTGCAAGCATTTTTGAATAATAATTATGTTGGCGCGGTGTTGTTTTTTGCCGTTGTTGCACATTACGCCTTTGCCGGATGAAATGGCCACTCAGCATGAGTTTGATAAGCGCCTTGTTGTTGGCGTCTCTCGCCTCAGCGACAGAAATATATCGGCATGTTGATTCGCACGGCAACATTGGATTTTCAGATCAGCCCCGGGCAAATGCTGAGCGTGTTGATATCACACCGATATCCAATCGGTACCGGTTTCAGGTTCGGCGTGTTCATGATGGCGATACCGTCATATTGGGCAATGGCGAAAGCGTCCGCTTATTAAATATCAATGCGCCCGAAGTTGAAAGTGGGGTGAGTGTGGCAGAGCCACAGGGGCAAGCGGCACGTGACTGGTTACGTCAGCAAATAGGCAACGGCCCGGTATGGTTGCGTTTTGATGTTGAGCGTCGGGATAAATATGACCGACGTTTAGCGCATGTTTTTCTTGAAAATGACCGTCATCTAAATCTGGAATTATTGCAGCAAGGCTTGGCTTCGCTAACAATACACCCGCCAAATCTGCTATACGCTGACGCAATGCAACAGGCAGAGCAACAAGCGAAAGCAGCGAAAATCGGTATCTGGAATGGTCAGGATTATCCGCTTCGTCAAGCGAAGTCAGAGTTACCCACTAGCGAACGACGTGGCTGGCAGCGCTGGCGTATTACAGTAGATAGCATCCGGGAGACCCGAAACGATATCTGGTTGATGGCGGGTGACAATCTGAGCTTACGGATAAGTAAACAAAATCGACATCTTTTTGCTGATTTGAATAGTTATCTTGGTCGTCAGTTGGAAGTGACAGGATGGCTGTCACGTCGTGGTAATGAGGCTTTTATTCTGGTGCGCCATCCCAGTGTGATTACAAGTTCTGATTGATTTTTTTGTAATCCTGACGCCGGAAATTTTGAACGTTACGGCGCCTGATGGATGCGATTACGCCCAGAGATTTTTGCCGCATACACCGCCTGATCTGCGGCCTGCAACAATTGATGGCTGGTGTGAATCTGATTGCTATGGTTCATAGTTGCCAGCCCTATCGATAAAGTTATTTGTATCTGTTTATTGGCATTAACAGCAAAAAATTGTTGTGACAGGTGAATACGCATGCGTTGTGCAATATCCGCTGCGGCGTTGGCCGGTGTATCAGTTAACAGAATGACAAACTCTTCGCCGCCAAACCGTGCCAGCACATCTGTGCTGCGTAAAAGCTGATTGAGTAAACTGGCAACCTGTTTGAGTACGGCGTCACCGGCTGCATGACCGTATTGATCATTAATCCGTTTGAAGTGATCCAAATCCACAAACAAACAGGAAAGCGGCGAATGTTGTCGTTTAGCACGGCTCACTTCTTCATCAATCCGCTGATCGAAAAAACGACGGTTGTTGATACCCGTTAAAGGATCGCGGAGTCCCACCAGTTTGATCTCTTCGTGCAACCGCGTGTTTTCCAGACAGGCCGCAACTACCGCCGCCATATGTTGTAAAAACTGGCTACCAATATCGGGCTGGAACCGACTGGCGTTACGACTGCCAAGATTTAAACTGCCAATCAGTTTACGTTGACGAATCAGGGGCAGCAGCGCAACGGAACCCAGGTTGGGATGGTCCGGAAATAAACGACTATGCTGATCTGCAGAAAATGAACAAAGCCTTGGCGTGCGTTGTAAATTGAAATACTGATCCAGCGTAGCTTGGGTTTCGGTAAATATCAGCGTTGACTGCCATACAGAGGGCAATACCAAGCCTTCTATCAGTCGTCGGAAAGTATATTCGGGATCAAACAAAAGCAGCGTGACACTGGTTAGCTGAAAACGTTGGACGTGTTCTTCCAGAATGAGTTGCAATAAGGCCTGCAAGCTACTGCAATTAAGCAGGCTTAATTCATATTGTTGAAAGTGTGTCTGTTTGCGTTCATTACTTTTGGCGATGCGGAGCAGGGCATCCAGCCGGTCTTGTAGCGTTGTTGCATCTTTTCGCATCAGGCAGCCTTGTGGCTGAATCAGGAGATATTGCTAATCATGGCGTATGGCGCGGGCAATTGTCCAGACATCCAGCCGTTTCACACCAGCCTTGCGCAGGCAACGCGCGGCTTCAGAAACCGTGTGGCCAGTCGTATAAACATCGTCGATTAGCACAACATGTTGCTGTTGTGCTGCTGTCAGTGGTTGACACTGAAATGCATTTCGCAAATTACGACGTCGTTGAGAAAAGGCAAGATTACTCTGCGGTTGGGTTGCACGGACGCGCTGCAAGAGATGATTAGCAACAGGCCTATTCAGTAACCGACCAAGCCGTTGGCTGATATCCGTTGCCTGATTGTAGCCACGATAACGCAAGCGGCTGGTGTGCAATGGAATAGGCAGAATCAAGTGTGGCAGATCGTGGCCTGAACGACGTACTTTCTCAAATAGTAACTGGGCAAATAATGGCTGTAACGCCAACTGGGAACGAAATTTATACGCTGTCACTAATTTGTCGGCGGGCCAAATGTAATACAAGGCTGCCAGTGTGGTATCCTGCGGCGGCGGAGATTGCTGGCAAGCGCCACAAACACCGTTGTTGGGCAGAGGGGCTGCGCAACGTAAACAGGCGGTTGAAGTGTGCGGTAAATCTGCCAGGCAGTCGTTGCAAATAATCTGCGCTCCCGCCGGTGCATGACACAGGAAACACGGATTTGGCATCCAGATGTTGTATAATCTTCGCAATCGATGCGCCGTTGTGGCAATAAAGTCCTTGGCCATCCCCGTTAATCCATTAAGCTGAAAAAGACCATGTCCAAGACTATCACAGAACCGACTCCCGTCATCCGTCATGACTGGCAAACCTCTGAAATAGAAGCCTTGTTTGACTTACCGTTTGCTGATCTGATGTTTCAGGCCCAGACGCTTCATCGACAGTATTTCGATGCTAATGCCGTGCAAATCAGTACCTTGTTGAGCATAAAAACGGGAGGCTGCGCTGAAGATTGTGGTTACTGCCCGCAAAGCGCGCACCACAAATCTGCCGTCAAAGCGGAACCCTTGATGCCATTGGATAAAGTGCTCGAGTCCGCAGCGCAGGCCAAGTCTACCGGTGCCAGCCGTTTCTGTATGGGTGCCGCATGGCGAAACCTGAAAGACCGGGATGTGGATCGGGTGGCAGCCATGATCGAAGGCGTCAAAGATATGGGACTGGAAACCTGCGTCACGCTGGGTATGCTGGAAGCACATCAAGCGAAACGCTTAAAAGATGCCGGGCTTGATTACTACAACCACAATCTGGACACCTCACCCGAATTTTATGGTGAAATTATTTCGACGCGGACTTATCAAGATCGTTTAGATACATTAAGTCATGTTCGTGAGGCAGGCATTAATGTCTGTAGTGGCGGCATCGTCGGCATGGGGGAAAGTCGTCGGGATCGGGCTGGTTTATTACGGAGTCTGGCCAATCTGTCAAGTCATCCTGAAAGTGTGCCAATTAACTTGCTGGTTCAAGTTAAAGGCACACCACTTGATGGCATCAAAAATCTCGATTCTTTCGAGTTTGTTCGCACGATTGCGGTGGCACGCATTATGATGCCCAAGTCTTATGTCAGGTTGTCTGCAGGTCGGGAAAACATGACTGATGAATTGCAGGCGATGAGCTTCCTGGCTGGTGCTAACTCTATTTTCTACGGTGAAAAATTGCTGACCACTGATAACCCGGCAACAGAACACGATCAAAAACTGTTCCGCCGGTTAGGTATCAAACCACTGGAAATTGTGCAGCATACGGATAAACACTGCTCCGCTGCTTAATTAACGATGGCCCAGTTGCCATGGCACAAAAGTCTTCAGCAAGCACTGGTTCAGCGGCAGACTGACGGATTATATCGATATCCCCGTCTTCGACAGGGGCCACAAGGCGTTAACGTCAAAGTTGATGGTCAGGCATTTATCAGCTTTTGCAGCAATGATTATTTGGGCCTTGCCAACCACCCTGAAGTCGTCAAGGCATTTCAAAAAGCGGCAGATCAGGAAGGCGTGGGGAGTGGTGCCGCGCATTTACTGACTGGACACAGCCAGTATCATCATGAGTTAGAAATGGCGTTAGCGGCGTTTACCGGCCAGCAAAAGGTGATGACATTTGCGACCGGTTATATGGCTAATCTGGCTGTGATTGATGGTCTTATGAATCGGGGTGATGTGGTTATTCAAGACAAACTTAACCATGCCTCTTTGCTCGATGGCAGCCGACTGAGTCAGGCAACCCTATACCGATATGCGCATAATGATATGGCCAGTTTGCACCAGCGTTTACATCAGACAGCGAATATCGAACGCAAGTTGATTGTCAGTGATGGTGTGTTCAGCATGGATGGCGATATGGTCGCTTTGCCCGAACTGATGGCATTGGCGAAGCAACATCATGCCGGTGTGGTGATTGATGATGCGCATGGACTGGGCGTGGTCGGAGATGCCGGCAAAGGCACCCTGCAATATTTTGCCGATCAAATTGCTGAAAAGCCGATTTTAGTCGGTACTTTCGGCAAAGCCTTTGGCACAGCAGGGGCGTTTATTGCTGCCGATGAATTGATTATTGAAACGTTGACACAGCATGCACGGAGTTATATTTACACTACTGCGCCACCCCCGGCGATTGCTGCGGCTACGCTTGCGGCGTTGCAAATAAACCAACACGACGATGCTTATCGGCAACGATTGCAGGCCAGAATAGAGCAGTTCCGGCAAGGTGCATCACAGCTCGGTTTAAAGATCATGGCATCGCAAACTGCAATTCAACCGATTTTGATTGGCGATGATAAACAGGCACTCAAGTTAGGTCAGCAGTTAGAAGAACATGGCATATTAACCGGCGTGATTCGACCACCTACGGTACCAAAAAATACGGCAAGACTTCGTATTACCCTGTCCGCCGCACATACTGAGGTGCAGGTGAATCAGTTGTTGTCAGCATTGGAACAATGCCATGTTCATTGAGGTGACCGGGCAGGGACCGGATATGGTGTTAGTTCATGGCTGGAGCATGAATCGTCATGTCTGGCAACCAATCAAGTCCTGTCTTGAAAATGACTTTACGCTACATTGCGTGGATTTACCTGGCCATGGTGATAGTGACTGGCAGGAAGGTGACTTTGCGGCTGAAAGGCTGCTAGCTCAGCTAGCAAAACAACTCCCATCGAACGCGATTTGGGTAGGCTGGTCACTGGGTGGATTGATTGCGCTGCAATTTGCGCATGCCTTTCCGCAACGGGTCAGCCAATTGATTATGCTGGCAGCAACACCGAAATTTGTGGCAGATGCAACGTGGCACACCGCCATGCCTGCCCGGAATTTTGCTGATTTTTCGGATGCACTGGATCGGGATCCGCAACAAGTGATGCAGTCATTTTTGTTGTTGCAGGCACGTGGGGCACAACAGGCGCGAGAAACAATCCGGCAGTTACAGACGATCATGATACAGACACAACATGCGCACCCTTCGGCCCTGACAGCAGGACTTTCCCGTTTGGAAAAAACAGATGCCAGAACCGCATTGGCTGAATTGGCTATGCCGGTGGGATTGCTGTTAGGCGCACAGGATAATTTGATTCCCTCCTCACTGGCTGTGGCGGCGCAACAATTAAATCCTGATTTGCAATGTCAGATCATTGATGGTGCCGGCCACGCACCGTTTTTATCGCACCCAGCGCCGACGCTGGCGTTCATTAGAGAACAGGTACATGACTGAACCGCGTCCTGATAAAAAACGCGTTGCGCAATCGTTTTCAGCCGCAGCCCGGTCTTATGATGATGTCGCCGTGTTGCAGCGACAAACGGCAGATGAATTACTGGACAGGCTGGGCTTATTACGAATACAGCCGCAACAAATCATTGATCTGGGCGCGGGAACCGGACGAAATCTGCCACTACTCAAGAAACGCTATCCGAAAGCGGATTTATTAGCCGTCGATATTGCGCCGCAGATGCTGGTTCAGGCGCAGCAGAGAATGCAGACTGGCTGGCGACGATTTGTGCCAGACAAACGTTTGGCCTATCTGGTTGCTGATGCTGAATCGTTGCCACTTAAAGCAAATAGTGTGGATTTGATTTTTGCTAACCTGTCATTTCAGTGGTGTGATCTAACAAAAGTATTCGCTGAGTGTCAGCGTCTGCTTCGTCCCGAAGGCGTGCTTATGTTTACTACGTTGGGTCCGGATACGTTGATTGAGTTACGGCAAAGTTGGGCAGCGGTAGATGCCTTGCCCCATGTGAATCAGTTTCTGGATATGCACGATGTGGCGCAGGCCATGCAGGATAGCGGATTACAAGATGCGGTTCTGGATGTCGATCGGCATCAGTTAGGCTATCCGGATGCCAGAAAGATGATGCGTGATTTAAAATTGCTGGGCGCGCGTAATCAATTACCGGGTCGGCGTCGTGGCTTGACCGGCCGGCATCGCTTACAGGCAATGCTGGCGGCCAGTGAACAGTTTCGTCTGGCTGACGGTCAGTTACCGGCAACCTATGAGGTGATTTATGGTCACGCTTTTTCGGTTGATCGCTATCAGTCAGTTGCTGCAGATGGCAGTGTACATGTCAGTTTAGCGCAGTTGAAAGGGCGGTTATGAGCAGCGGATTTTTTATCACAGGAACAGATACTGAAGTGGGGAAAACCCGAATCAGTGTTGGATTGATTGAAGTCCTAAAACAACAGGGGCATCGTGTTGCTGCGATGAAACCGGTCGCCAGTGGTTGCGAGCAGACGGCAACCGGATTGCAAAATGAGGATGCACTCGCATTACAGGCTGCGGCATCGGTTCGGTCACCGTATAGTCAACTCAATCCATATGCCTTTGCGCCGGCTATTGCGCCACATATTGCCGCGTTACAAGACGGCGTGGAAATTAATCTGACGAACCTCGTCACGCACTACCAGCAGATCGCTGAGACAGCAGATGTTGTCGTCGTTGAAGGCGCGGGAGGCTGGCTGGTGCCGCTCAATCGGCAGCAGACAATTGCCGATCTGGCCATTGCCTTGAACTTGCCCGTTATTCTGGTGGTGGCCATTCGTTTGGGCTGTATAAATCATGCCTTGCTGACGGCAGAAAGTGTCAGACGGAGCGGATTAACCCTGGCCGGCTGGGTAGCCAATAACCTGACAGTTGATCCCCAGCAAGAGAACATCATCGCTGCGATTTCCGAACGTATTGATGCGCCTTGTCTAGGCGTAGTACCGCGACTGGCTGACAAAAGCAGTGCTGCGGATTATTTGATGGCGCCGGTATGCTGATTCGTTATTTTTTCTTGCTGGTACTGGGTTTTTTATTATCAGCTTGCGGCAGTACATCCAAACCGAAATTGTCGTCACCTGCGGCCACTTTTGAAGACGGTATCAAGCCGGAAACAGCCGCGCGAGTCCAATCTTGGAAAAAACTGATTGCAGAAAATCGCAATCAACCTGCCCATCGACAGTTAGCGGCGGCGAATGATTTTATCAATCAGTTTGCCTTTGTTGATGATCGATTGCATTGGCAACAGGCGGATTACTGGGCGACACCACTGCAAACGATTGTCACACAGGCCGGTGATTGCGAAGACTTTGCTTTGGCAAAATACTACACCCTAACGCGGATGGGCATGCCGGTTGAACAACTGCGACTCACTTATGTTAAAGCGTTGACATTAAATCAGGCGCATATGGTAGTGAGTTATTATGCCCAGAAAAACGCCATGCCGCTGGTCCTAGATAACTTGGACCGGCGAATTTTACCGGCGACATCCAGACAAGATTTATTACCGGTTTATAGCTTTAATGAAACCGGATTATGGCTGGATAAGGCCAATACCTCAGACTATATCGATGACAGTAGCCGAATCAGTTTGTGGCAACAGTTGCAGACAAGACTGCGGCAGGAACAAGGCAATGAATCTGCTTACGTTTGTCAGTACCAGTATCGTGGCGGTAATGCTTTAGCGGGGCCAGAGCAGTGCCCGGATTAAAGGGAATTTTCTGAGGTCGATTGTTTCTGTTGTCGCAGGTCTTCTGCTTGGCGGCTCAAAGTATGTTTGACCAAGCGGTTTCGATCCGTCTCGTTCATATGCGTAAACGCCAGTCTTAAAAAACAGGACTTGTCCGGTGCTTGCTCAGCTACCGGTTCACAGGCGATAACGTTGGCAATGGCATGTACGGGCTGATTCCCAGGTAGCAAGGTCAGTTTCACCTCCAGAGCGGTATGCTTGTCGAAGCGTTGCGGACTCATCAAAGCGATACCACCCGCACTCAGATTAACAGCCTCCGTGTCCTGTTCATTGACTGGCCGCAACAAATGCTGCACCTGACTACTCAGAATGTTTAATTTTTCGTCCAGCATTCTTAATGCTCTGGCAACATCCCGATCCGTATGGCCAATCTGATCAGTCAAATGGGTGAAAGCGGATTGCAATGAGGAAAATTGCTGGCTGGGATCGGTTGGTTGCGGCGTGGCGTGCATAATTTGTTGCGCAAGCGGGGCGACCGCTGAGGAAGCCAATGGCAATAACGTAATCAAGATACGATCATTGATTCGAAAATAGGCACGGCGATCTATGCCGGTTGCTGCGCTGACATCATCCATAAACGAAACTCATTTTGCTATTCGTGAACGTATTTGATGCTATCACGATTTACGTTATAGATTTTCTGAGGCGAAGTCGGCAAGCCGCGAGCGTTCACCACGCAGCAAGGTAATATGCCCACTATGCTGCCAGTATTTAAAATGATCCACCACATAGGTGAGGCCGGATGTGGTCTCACTCAGATACGGTGTATCAATTTGTGAGACGTTCCCTAAACAGACGATTTTGGTGCCCGGGCCTGCACGGGTAATCAAGGTTTTCATTTGCTTTGAGGTCAGGTTTTGCGCTTCGTCAATAATGATGAAACGTTTCAAAAAAGTCCGGCCACGCATGAAATTTAACGATCGAATTTTAATCCAGCGTTGCAATAAATCATTCGTTGCCTGACGTCCCCAATCACCGCCGTCCGTCTTATTTAATACTTCCAGATTATCCATCAAGGCACCCATCCAAGGTGTCATTTTTTCTTCTTCGGTGCCTGGTAGAAAGCCGATATCCTCACCAACCGGGACGGTCACCCTGGTCATAATAATTTCGTTATAACGTTTGTGCTCAATGGTTTGGGTTAATGCCGCAGCTAAGGTTAACAAGGTCTTGCCAGTGCCGGCTTGTCCCAGCAAACTAACAAAATCGATATCCGGATCCATCAATAGATTCAGGGCAAAATTTTGTTCACGATTCCGTGCTGTAATGCCCCATACCGCATGTTTGTCATGTCGATAGTCCTGAATTAGCTCAATGTCGGCTGCGTCATTCGTTACCGTTCGAACAACCGCTTCAATTGCATTTTCGGTTTCCGGTGAGTAAATCAATTGATTTGGATACCAGTCTTTGACCACTTCGCCCTGAACCTGATAAAAAGTCCGCCCATCCTGCATCCAGGATTCGAGTCGATTCAGATCTTCCCAAAAACCGGCCAGCAACTCACTGGCACCGCGGTAAAGCAGATCAACGTCATCCAGAACTTTGTCGTTGTAATAATCTTCGGCACAAATACCTAATACGGTGGCTTTAATACGGAGATTAATATCTTTGGAAACTAAAATGACATTGGTATCGGTCTGAGCTTGTTGCAAGCTGATAGCAACCGCCAAAATGGCATTATCCGCCTGATGACCAGGCAGTTCTTTGGGTAAATCCTGAGCCATTTGCCGGGTCTGGAAAAATAACCGGCCCGTTGCCTCCGGTAATTCGCTGCCGCTAATACCGGGTAGAGGAATACCACTATTAATGGCATCAGTATCGATGGCTTTTAACAGTAAGTCATCCAAAAAACGACTGACTTGTCGGACATTTCGCGATACCTCAGATAGTCCTTTTTTGCCTTTATCCAGTTCCTCCAAAACGACCATAGGCAGGAAAATATCGTGTTCATCAAAGCGAAACAACGCCGTTGGATCATGCATTAGTACATTGGTATCCAAGACAAACAAGCGTTTGCTGGCGTCAGGTCGTTTAATCATCCGGAAATCATCCTCATCATGTGTTTAGACAGCACCTGATTCTGATTATGATCGAGAAAATGCCGACTGCAAAGGGCTGACAGGTGAGTGATTGAAAATACTGACATTCTTTTTTTAACTGCTTTATAAAACAGACCATTTATCCGGAATATTGGCGCTAATGAAGCTGTATTTTTAAGGCAACGGATTATCCATTCACTGGCAATGCGGTTGTTTTGATCGGTGAATTCATCACAAACGAAGTATGCACGCCGGTCACGCCTTCAATACGGGTCAGTTTCTGCAATAAAAGCTGTTGATAGGCATCCATATCTTTGACGATAACCTTGAGCAAGTAATCTGCAGACTGGCCGGTAATCAGATGACACTCCAGTACTTCGGGATATTGCGTCAGCGTTGATTCCAGTGTGGTAAAGCGTTCTGAGGTGTGTTTATCCATGCTGATGCCAATAAATGCCATCAGTGTCAGCCCGAGTTTTTTGGCATTCAGAAGCGCAACATAGCCATCTATCAACCCATTTTCTTCAAGTTGTCTGACCCGTCTCAGGGTCGGGGAGGGCGATAAACGGATCGCCTCTGCTAATTCTTGATTTGATAGGCGGCCCTGTTTTTGCAGTATCGTCAAAATCTGCTGGTCGTAGCGGTCAAGTGGTTCAGTCATGATATGCATAAAACCCTTTATTAAAGGCAATAAATGTCATTAATTTATTATAAATTAGCATTTAATGCTTTAATTTAGGCTTTATAAAGATTTTTTGCAATTTAATTTTCAGGTTGTCTGTTTATAATAATGTCATGCCTGAAACCGGCTACTGCCACGCCAAAAGCGTGATGTGCATCGGCGGACTCAAAGGTTGGCAAAACTGACCGAGAGACGCAGGAAGCATCAGAATTTACCCTGTTCTGATGGCGCATGGTGACCGGTGACCGACATGAATTTAAAACGTGTTGTTTTCAGGCAAATTACCTACTCAGGAGAGGATCATGATCGCGCAACCGCAGGATAAATATCGTCGCTTTAAGCCCATTGAATTAAGCGATCGGCAATGGCCAAACAAGGTGATTTCACAACCCCCTGTTTGGATGAGTACAGATTTGCGTGATGGTAATCAAGCACTTATCGACCCGATGTCCGTTGAAACCAAACTCCGCTTTTTTAAAGCGCTTGTGGCAATGGGGTTCAAGGAAATTGAAGTGGGTTTTCCTTCTGCTTCAGAAACGGATTTCAATGTGGTGCGCCGCTTGATTGAAGAAAATCTGATTCCAGATGATGTGACTATCGAGGTTTTGACACAAGCACGGGAAGATTTGATTGAGCGTACCGTTAAGTCATTAAAAGGCGCCCGACGAGCCATTTTGCATATGTACAATCCTACCGCACCGGACTTTCGGGAAATTGTTTATCGCACCGACAAAGCGGGTGTTCGCGGTATTGCCGAACAGGGCACGCGTTGGGTAAAACAGTATACGGCGCAACAACCTGAAACAGAGTGGGTTTATCAATACTCTCCTGAAGCATTTTCATCGACAGAATTAGAATTTGCCAAAGAGGTATGTGATGCCGTGTCTGCTATCTGGCAGCCGACGCCTGCTCAAAAAATGATCTTCAATTTGCCGGCAACCGTGGAGATGTCAACACCGAATACCTATGCTGATCAGATTGAGTGGATGCATCGAAATTTGAATAATCGTGACGCCATTGTCTTGAGTGTTCATCCGCATAATGACCGTGGTACCGCCGTTGCGGCAGCTGAGTTAGCGGTAATGGCCGGCGCCGATCGGGTAGAAGGATGTTTGTTTGGTAATGGTGAGAGAACCGGTAATGTCTGCTTGGTCACATTGGCTTTAAACCTGTATTCACAAGGGATTCATCCGGGCTTGGATTTTTCTAATATTGATCAGATCCGGCAACTGGTTGAGTCCTGTACCAATCTGCCGGTACATCCTCGGCATCCTTATGCTGGCGAGTTGGTTTTTACCGCGTTTTCTGGCTCACATCAGGATGCAATAAAAAAAGGCTTTGCTGCACAAACGGCGAAGAGTTTATGGAATATCCCTTATTTACCGTTAGATCCGGCTGATTTGGGGCGCAGTTATGATGCCGTCGTTCGAGTGAATAGTCAGTCAGGTAAAGGTGGCGTCAGTTTCTTATTACAACAGCAGGCGGGGTTTGAATTGCCGCGGCGGCTGCAAATCGAGTTCAGCAAAATTGTGCAACTGGTCAGTGATGAAACCAGTAAGGAAATTAATGCATCGGCAATTTATCAGCTGTTTGATGAGGCTTATTTACAGGTCAATCAGCCTTATACGTTTCGTTCCAGTAAGGTCAACGATGATAATGAAGAACGCGTGACAGCTGATATTAGCTTACAACATAATGGCCATCAATTGACCTTGAGTGGTCAGGGTAATGGTCCATTGGATGCGGCAGCAGTCGCTCTGAGCCACCACTTGGGCGAGGCAATTACCGTCGTCGATTATCACGAGCATGGTATAGGGTCGGGTAGTGATGCCATGGCCGTTTGCTATGTCGAACTCAAAGTTGGTCAGGGCAATCCTGTGTTTGGCGTCGGCCAAGATAAAAATATCAGTCGTGCTGCAATCAAAGCGTTACTAAATGGCATTAATCGAGTGCTGCAATAACGCTTTAAAATGCCAACGATATTTATATTGTTCGGAATCAGGCGTGTGGGCTAATTTGCCTGCACGCCTGATTCATTTTCTGTGCGGTGTGATGCCGAATCACGTTGGCATGCTGTGCGATAATGAATGTCCGATTGATTAGGATCAGGATATGGATGCCATTAATACGCTGTTTTTGTTCAGCGGGTTTCTTATTGCACTAAGTATCGTTGCCAGCCGATTATCCTCGCTGTTTGGCTTGCCTATCCTGATCATTTTTCTGGCATTAGGCATGCTGGCGGGAGAAGAGGGGCTACTGGGCATTGCATTCGATAATTACGCTTTAGCCTTTGTCATTGGTCACCTCGCACTGGCGATGATTCTTTTGGATGGTGGGCTGCAAACCCGCTTATCGACCTTTCGGGTGGGTTTTAAACCGGCCTTGTCTTTAGCCACTTTTGGCGTGCTATTTACCAGCGGTATTGTCGGTGGTCTGGCAATGTGGATCTTCGATTTGTCTTTGCTGGAAGGGCTGCTGATTGGTGCGATTGTGGGTTCAACCGACGCGGCGGCGGTTTTCTCTATGCTTAAAGGGCAAGGGATCACTATCAATGAGCGGGTCAGCGCCACCTTAGAAATTGAATCGGGTACCAATGATCCGATGGCGATTTTTTTGACCATCATGTTGATTGAGTTACTGACAGGAGAAACGTCGGGCTGGCAATCGGCTTTTTTATTTTTGGTGCAGCAGTTTGGCTTAGGCGGGGTAATTGGGATTGGTTCAGGCTGGTTAATTGCGCGCTTACTGATAAAGCTGGATTTAGCGCCGGGTTTGTATTCCCTGCTGGCATTAGCACTGGCATTTTTTGTGTTTGGGCTAACCAGTTCATTGGGCGGAAGCGGGTTTCTTGCGATTTATCTCTGTGGTTTGATGATTGGTAATCAACCTGGCAAACACCTCACTCATATTTTACCGGTTCATGATGGTTTGGCCTGGCTGAGTCAGATTGGATTATTTTTGGTATTGGGCATGTTGGTCACACCAAGCGAGGTGTTGACCTATGCTGTTCCGGCTGTGCTTATTGCTTTAGCACTGATATTCATTGCCCGGCCGCTGGCCGTACTCATCTCCGTCAAACCTTTTTTTAAATTTCGCTGGCGGGAGATTGGCTTTATTTCCTGGGTTGGGCTACGTGGTGCGGTACCCATTGTATTGGCTATCTTTCCGGTTATCGGTGGTGTTGATAATGCCGCGTTATATTTTAATGTGGCGTTTGCCGTCGTGCTGTTGTCGTTGCTGGTGCAAGGGTCAACGTTATCGCCGGTTGCCCGGTGGTTACAGGTTGCTGTACCCAGAGGACGTTCACCAGATCAACGCGGTGCATTAGGGATTTTGCCTGAAAATGATTTTGAAATGTTCGTATACAAAGTCGATAACCCGGCACTGGATGAGCAGCAAATCCGATTATTACGGTTTCCTTCTGGCACCTTGATCTCAGCTTTATTCAGGGAGCATCACATGTTGCATCCCAAGGGCAGTACAACACTGAAACTGGGCGACACGCTGTGTGTTATCAGTCGGAGCGAAGACCTGCCAAAACTGAATCAACTCTTTAATGGCGATGCGAAGTTGCGTCAGGCTGAAGCCTTTTTTGGAGCCTTTGTGCTGAATGGGGATGCCTTGTTACGTGATGTTGCCAAAGCCTATGGTTTAACTGTCAGTGACAACGAGCAAGAAACCACACTAGCGGAGTTTATATCGCGTCGCGTTGGTGGGCACCCTGTGGTCGGTGATGATGTGGACTGGCATGGCATTCACTGGGTCGTGAATGAAGTCGATGGTGACAAGATTCAAAAAGTCGGGATGCGTTTGTTTTAGGCTGATTGAAGCGCTTTGCAAAGCAGCGGGTATGTTAAAATCAGCGGCATTTTCAACACTATATTTTGACAGGAAAAGCATTTGACCACGGTTTCTCAACAAATACAGCAACTGCTTGAACAGCGTATTCTGGTTCTGGATGGTGGCATGGGCACCATGTTGCAAAGTTATCAGCTCAGTGAAACTGATTTTCGCGGTGAACGCTTTGCCGATCACCCGTGTGACGTAAAAGGCAATAATGATCTGTTGTCGCTGACCCAGCCACAAATTATTCGTGATATTCACCGTGCCTATTTTGAATCCGGGGCAGATATTGTTGAAACCAATACTTTTAACGGTACCGCTATCGCAATGGCGGACTACCAGATGGAATTCCTGGTTTATGAGTTGAATAAAGTTTCAGCGCAGCTTGCCCGAGAAATAGCCGATGAATTTACTCTGGCCAACCCACAAAAACCGCGTTTTGTCGCGGGGGTACTGGGCCCCACTAACCGTACCGCCAGTATCTCGCCGGATGTCAATAATCCAGGATTTCGAAATGTACATTTTGATGAGCTGGTGAACACCTATCTTGAAGCCATTCGGGGGCTGGTGGATGGCGGCGCTGATCTGCTGATGGTTGAAACGGTGTTTGACACATTGAATGCCAAAGCAGCGGTTTTCGCGATTGATACATTTTATGAACAGCATCAGGTGCATTTGCCGGTCATGATTTCCGGCACGATTACCGATGCCAGTGGCCGAACGCTGTCAGGTCAGACAGCAGAAGCCTTTTGGAATTCATTAGCACATGTCCAACCGTTGTCTATTGGCTTGAACTGTGCATTAGGTGCCGAGCAGTTACGCCAATATGTTGAAGAGTTGGCAACCATTTCGACCAGTTATGTCAGTGCGCACCCTAATGCTGGCCTGCCCAATGAGTTTGGCGAATATGATGAATCGCCAGAAACGATGGCTGGCCACATTCGTGAGTGGGCCGAGTCCGGTTTCTTAAATATAATTGGCGGTTGTTGTGGCACCACGCCAGGCCACATCAAGGCGATTGCGGATGCTGTGTCTGATCTGCCGCCTCGGCAACGTCCAGAAAATCAACATCATTGTCGGCTCAGTGGATTAGAGCCGCTCAATCTAACGCCGGACAGCTTGTTTACTAATATTGGTGAACGGACGAATGTGACGGGATCCTTGCGGTTTGCCCGCCTTATCAAGGAAGGCGATTTTGACACGGCACTGGATGTGGCTCGTCAACAGGTTGAAAACGGCGCACAAGTCATTGATATCAACATGGATGAGGGCATGTTGGATTCGCAGGAAGCGATGGTGACTTTTCTCAACTTAATTGCGGCAGAACCAGATATTAGCCGGGTGCCAATCATGATCGACTCATCGAAATGGGAGATCATCGAGGCCGGACTGAAATGCATACAGGGTAAAGGCATTGTCAATTCCATCAGTCTTAAGGAGGGAGAGGACAAGTTCATTGAGCAGGCCAAACTGGTTCGACGTTATGGTGCGGCTGTTATCGTCATGGCATTTGATGAACAAGGTCAGGCTGATACCCGGGCACGTAAGCTGGAAATATGTACGCGAAGCTATCAAATCTTGACGGAAAAGCTTCATTTCCCGCCAGAAGATATTATTTTTGACCCGAATATTTTTGCCGTCGCCACCGGTATTGAAGAACACAATAATTATGCGGTGGATTTCATTGAGGCCACCCGTGATATCAAACAGACCTTGCCACATGCTCGGGTAAGTGGGGGGGTATCCAATGTCTCGTTTTCATTTCGCGGTAATAATCCGGTTCGTGAAGCTATCCATGCTGTTTTTTTATATCACGCCATTAAGGCCGGTATGGATATGGGCATTGTTAATGCCGGGCAATTGGCTATATATGATGATCTGCCGGAAACGCTTCGTGATCATGTAGAAGATGTCATTCTCAATCGCCGTGATGATGCGACGGACAGGTTGTTAGCGATCGCGGAGGAGTACCAGGGCGGGGGGGCAACCGAGAAAAAAGAAGATTTAGCCTGGCGTGCGTGGCCGGTTGCCAAGCGACTTGAACATGCCTTGGTTAAAGGCATCGCCGATTACGTTGATGAAGATACCGAAACTGCGCGTCAACAATATGACAAACCCCTGGAAGTGATTGAAGGGCCACTGATGGACGGCATGAATGTCGTGGGTGATTTGTTTGGCGAGGGCAAAATGTTCTTGCCACAAGTAGTGAAATCAGCACGGGTTATGAAAAAGGCGGTTGCTTATCTGATGCCTTACATTGAAGCAGCCAAAGAAGAAAATGACACCAGTAAAAATAATGGACGGATTCTACTGGCGACGGTGAAAGGGGATGTTCATGATATCGGTAAAAATATCGTCGGTGTCGTTTTACAGTGCAACAATTTTGAGATTATCGATTTGGGTGTGATGGTGCCGGCTCAAACGATTCTCGATACGGCTAAAAAAGAACAAGTCGATATTATCGGTTTGTCTGGGCTTATCACGCCTTCACTTGAAGAAATGGCTCACTTAGCAAAAGAAATGCAGCGATTAGAATTTGCATTACCGCTCATGATTGGGGGCGCGACCACCTCTTTGATTCATACGGCAGTTAAAATCGATCCCAACTATCAAGGTCCTGTTGTTTACGTTAAAGATGCGTCGAGAGCGGTCGGGGTGGCACAAAGCCTGGTGAGTAAAAGTGCTCGTGATGCGTTTGTTAGTAAAACCAAAGCGGATTATTTAAACAAACGCGAGCAACACCAAGGGCGTAAATCCTCGCGCCGCTTTCTATCAATTGAAGCCGCTCGTCAAAATAAAACGCAGATTGACTGGGCGAATTATCAACCCATTGAACCACGCCATCCTGGTATTCAAATTTTTGATGACTACCCACTTACGGAGTTAGTTGATCGGATTGATTGGACACCTTTTTTTCAGTCATGGGAGCTGGCAGGCCGCTACCCACGGATATTAAAAGATGAAATCGTCGGTGAGCATGCCACGCAATTATTTCGTGATGCGCAAGAAATGTTACAACGCATCGTAGAAGAAAAGTGGCTTCAAGCAAGGGCAGTGATTGGCTTATTTCCAGCCAATAGTATCGATCATGATGATATTGAGGTTTATACCGACACCCGTCGCCAGCAGGTCAGGATGACCCTGCACTCACTGCGACAACAGGCCGAGAAGCCGCCGGGTCGTCCCAATGCGGCGTTAGCGGATTTTGTTGCACCGAAAGAAAGTGGCGTTGCCGATACCATTGGCGCCTTTGCGGTCACGGCGGGGATCGGCATTGAGGAACATATTGCGCGATTTGAAGCAGATCATGATGATTACAATAGCATCATGCTCAAAGCATTGGCTGATCGACTTGCAGAAGCATTAGCAGAACGCATCCATGAACGGGTTCGCAAAGAGTTTTGGGCCTATGCTGTGGATGAGCAACTCGATAATGACGCGTTAATTAACGAAAAGTATCGTGGCATCCGCCCGGCGCCGGGGTATCCAGCCTGTCCGGATCACACCGAAAAGGGCCTGCTTTGGGAGTTATTGTCTGTTGAGGAAAACATTGGTATGACCCTCACAGAGAGTTATGCGATGTTGCCAACCGCAGCGGTCAGTGGTTTTTATTTTGCGCATCCGGATGCACGTTATTTCGGTCTTGGCAAAATCAATGAAGACCAAGTGGTCGATTATGCCCGTCGTAAAAACTGGGATTTACCGACTGCTGAGCGCTGGCTCGCACCCGCTTTGTCTTATGATGGGAGTGACTGATGCAAGACGACATTATTGAGCTGCAAACCCGACTTGCTTTTCAAGATGGCATCATCGATCAGTTGAATCAGGTCGTGACGCGTCAGCAAATTCAAATTGATCGTTTGCAACGTCAATTGGAAAAGCTGAGTGGGCAAGTTGAAAATCTCCATCAAGCTCAGTTAATTCGTCAGGCTGACGAATCACCGCCACCACACTACTGATTCTCTGATGTCGGATGCCGTCCATCGATTTAGTCTATTTTGCGAAGGGGATAGTGAGTCGCTTGGTCAGCGTATCAAACAGCTTCGCGATTATCCCGATCAGGCGAAAATAGTCTGGTTTGCCGCCAAAGCGCATCCGCAGCAAAATATTCTCAGTCAGTCTCAGGCAAGCCAATATCTTGGTCAAGAAACCGATCTGCTTATTTTTGATGCCAGTGAGATCTGTCGGGCTGATGCTTTAGCTGCAGCTTTGGGGACGCTGAGAGGTGGCGGCGTTTTTATTATGCTGTTGCCAATAGAAACAACCAGCCGTTGGATGCGGCGCTTCAAGCAGCTTGCTGAACAGGCAAGCAGGCATACAGATAAAATCATCTACTGCAAGTCTGACGCACCTTGGCCAGAAATACGTCTGACGCCGCTGACGCAAACCGAATTTCAGTTAACGCAAGATCAGCAACATGCCTTACAAGCAATCCAGCAGGTTGCATTTGGACACCGGCGGCGACCATTGTTAATGATGGCAGATCGGGGGCGCGGCAAATCGGCTGTATTGGGTGTTGCGGCTGCGAGTTTATTGAGGCAGGGAAAATCTCGATTATTACTGACAGCGCCGTCTAAACTGGCTGTTAAAACGGTTCTGCAACATTATCAGCGTGAGTTGGAAGCGCAGGGTGCCAGGTCTGATAACAACAAGATGGCGTTGCAGTTTATTGCGCCAGATCAGTTGCAAGCAACGCTGCCAGTAGCGGATGTGTTATTAGTCGATGAAGCGGCGGCCTTACCACAAATTTTGCTACAAAGTTGGCTTAAGCATTACGCCCGCATTATTTTTTCCACCACTTTGCAGGGGTATGAAGGCTCTGGTCTCGGCTTTAAAACGCAATTTAGTCAAATTTTAAATCGAGACGTGCCAGGCTGGCAGCAACAGAAACTCATCACTCCTGTTCGCTGGCAGGCTGGAGATCCACTCGAACAATTCAGCTATCGAGCATTGTTATTAAGTACCGAACTGGAAAGAAGCCACCAGGCGGTTAATTTGCAAGCTGAGTTATCTTGCGAACTCGTAACCTCAACCGAATTGAGCACCAATCCGGCGCTGATGGAGCAGATATTTGCGCTGTTAGTTTCGGCGCATTATCGTACGCGACCATCGGATTTACAGGCCTTGTTGGATGATGAAAATCGGACCATTTGGGTGCTGCGTGATGCCAGGCAATGTCTCGGGGTTTGTTGGCTAAATCGTGAAGGGCCGCTCGATGAGGCGTTGACGCAAGCCGTTCATAAAGGCCTGCGCCGCTTGCCGGGCGAGCTGTTACCGCAAAGTTTATTAACGCATGCGGGTGATAGGCAGGCTGGCAATTTGCGTTATCAACGTATTATTCGGATTGCCATTCATCCAGCGTATCAGCGACAAAATCGTGGCAGCGATCTGGTGCGTCAACTATTGTCCAAATTGCCATCCGATACCGACTTGATTGGTTGTAGCTTTGCTTTACAGGCGGGTATTTATCGTTTTTGGCAGCAACTCGGTTTTGTGCCGGTTAGATTGGGATTGCATGAAGACACCATGAGTGCGGGACGGGCCGTCATTATGCTCAAATCCTGTTCAGTGGCAGGTGACGATCTAATTGCGCGATTGCAGCAACGTTTTGCGGAACAATGGCCAGAGTTATTGCCCCGTTATTTTGCGGATTTGCCTTGCGAGTTAGTCAAACAAATCACCACTGATTTACCCCAAATAGCGCAGTCTTTATCCGAGGCGGATAAAGCGGATATTAGCAGCTTTGTAACCGGTCAACGCGCATTGGAATATAGCTTTGTGCCGCTTCGAAAACGATTGTGGCAGCAGTTGCCGACGGCGGCGTTTACGGCGTGTTCTCCCTCAGCGCAGGCCATGCTGATTCAGGTGTTACTCCAACAGCAACCGATCACGGATGTGTGTCGATACCATCAATTAAGCGGGTATAAGACGCTACTCAGTCAGTTACGACAACACTCAGCGTTGCTGATGCCGGACTAGATACACATCGCCTTTGTTGTCTGTTTCTATATTTAATCGGGTTAATGATTGGCCTCGACAGGGGCCAGAAATACACAAACCATCATCTGGGTTAAACAACGCACCATGAACACTGCATTCAATGTGAGTGCCTTCTAGCGACATAAAAGTATCGGGTTTCCAGTTAAGTGGTACACGTAGATGTGGGCATAAGTTCAAATAGGCATAAATAACGCCCTCAAATCGCATAACAAACCCGGCCATTTGACTGTCATCCACCGTGATTTCAAATTCGCGCGCTTGGTTTTCTTTCAGATCAGCCGCGTGGCCGATGTAAAAATGATCAGTCATGGTGGCTATCCAGAATGCGTCCCAAACCTGAAAAACCATGTTGTTGACACTTAAGTGCAGCCAGTTGGTTTGCGAAAATCAGACTATCTCGTAATGTGTTGTTTTGCAGAAAACCATGAATGAGGCCGGCGTTCAGGCTGTCACCGGCGCCCAAGGTGTCAACGACCTTGTTTAAGGGCACAGCGGACACGTTATAGATTTGTTGGGCAGACTTTCCCCAGACACCGGCTTCGCCCCAACTACACGTGACGTTGTCCAAAGTGAGCGTTTGCAAAAACGATTCTGGTTCATTGTGCCCCATGGCCTGAGCAAAAGGCTTGGAACACATCACCAAACTAGCCTGTTCGGTGAGTGACATAATCCCTTCACGGGGCTTTTCCAGTTCTACCGAACGAGGGAGGTGTGGATGGTGCTGTGCCACATAAGCCAGCATTCGCTTGGTTTCGGGGACATGGCGCCCCTCAAAGTGTATCCAGTCGTAGCCCGATAAGTCGATTGCAGCAAACTGATCGAAAGTCAGCTCTGGACAATCACGAACATGAACAATGGTCCGACTGCCATTGAGGCTGCTGACGGTAATATACGAGGTTGGCATTTTGCCTGTTTGCAGACGAGGACAATGTGCGTAACCAATCTGGTACTGATCAAACTCAGTTAGAATCAGTGCCAGATCAGGCTCATTGATTAACACGCCGGCGAAATCAACAGTATGACCTAACTGGCTGAGTACAACGGCTAAATTAGCCGCATTACCGCCGCGCCGCTGCACTTGGGATAGGGCTCTGACTTCATCGTCTTCAGAGGGGTAAGCGGCGACCTGGTTGATAATGTCCAGCGTCGTAATGCCAACCGATAAAACTCGCGCCACAATAACGGCGTGGCCTAGATATCGCTAAAAATATTGCTCACAGACTGCGTGATATCATCGATATTACCGGTACCTTGAACCGTATGCAGCTTCTGTTGCGACTGGTAATAGCCAATCAATGGCGCTGTCTGATCCTGATATACCTTGAGCCGATTACTAATGGTTTCGGCATTGTCATCCTGACGCTGAAACAGTTCTCCGCCACATTTGTCGCAGATATTTTCAGTTTTGGGTGGGGATAAATGGACATTGAAAATCGCACCACAGTTTTTGCAGGTACGACGCCCCGTTAAACGTTGCATTAACTCTTCAAATGGCACATCAAGCAGTACAACGCCTTGCAATGGCTGACCCAACTCATTGAGCATGGTATCCAGTGCTTCGGCTTGAGCAATGTTGCGTGGAAAGCCATCCAGAATATAGCCTTGTTGCGCATCGCTTTCTGATAAGCGCTCGCGAATCAGACCAATCACGATGTCATCTGAGACCAGTGCACCGGCATCCATTGCTGATTTCGCTTTTATACCTAACTCGCTTCCCGCAGCGACGGCAGCACGTAATAAATCCCCTGTAGATATTTGCGGAATGCTGAATTGCTGGGATAAAACTACGCCCTGTGTGCCTTTGCCGGAACCCGGTGCGCCCAATAATACCGTTCTCATGATTGCCTCGTTCTCTCTCTTCAATTAAGTCATAAATCTTAGTTTTCTGTCCGCATCAAATCGGCCAGTGTATCGAGTTGCTGATTGACCTGATATAGCAAGCTTGGCATCGCCTCGGGGGATAACGCCAATGTGGTCCATGCATTTGGATCCAAAGGTGGAACGTGTCGATCCCCATTGTGACCAAATGGCACACTACTGACCATCACATCAGTAACATGTATCAGTGCGACGTTTAATTGGTACGTTGTTGCCAGAGATGGGGTGTGATGATGTTGCGCAACCACCACCAAAGACTCCGGGAGTCGCCATTTTTGCAATAAAATGGCGCCAACATCCCCATGATGAAACCCTAACAGCCTTTGCTCGGCTTCGTGCAGGACTTCGTGTCCAAACCGGGCGCGGTTGATCGACTCACGTGCAAGTTCTGGGGCAGACTGATACAGCACTAGGCTGCCGATATTATGAAGCAGCCCGGCAATAAAATATTGTTCACTGTGTTCGAGTGCCAGTGCTTCCGCCAGATAACGTGCGGTAATTGCACAGGCCAGACTGTGTCGCCAGAAGGTCTGCATATCCATCAAATTTTTTGGGATACCGTGAAACGCATTCATTACCGTGGTAGCCAAGACCAAATTCGTCAGTTCACGAGTGCCGATGATTGTGATGGCACGCGATAAGGTATTGATTTGGGATGGGAAACCATAGTAGGGGCTGTTGACGATCTTAAGCAGGCGGGTCGTTAATGCGGGGTCAGTATGAATGACGTCACTGATATCATCGATGGCGCTGTTGGGATCCCGGATCAAAGCGTCTAGGCGTGCATAGGTTGTTGGCGCCGAGACCAGTTCCAGAGATTGATTGACCAACGATTGTGCCGTCAATGTCATATTGAGTCACTCGTATTATCATTGGGAAGTTGCAACGGAAATAACACCTGAATCAAGGGTTGTGTCATATCGGTATAACGAAACAACTCTAACCGTTCGGCCAACTGTTCCTCATCGAAGGTGTTTTCTGGAATGGCAACGGTCATTGTAGACTCCAGTTCGCCGTATTGCGTAATGTGCTGCCAATACTTGCCCCCAACGTGCCAGCAAATCGATCAAGGTAATTCGGACGCGGTGTGTAATCAATAATTTCTTCCGCACCTACCTTGTCTCTGGCAACTTGACTGCTACTGGCTAAGCCATCAATCAGCCCAAGTTCAAGCGATTGCTCACCTGACCAGAACAATCCTGAAAACAATTCGCTATTATTGGCGTTAATACGCTCGCCACGGCCATCAATCACCACGTCAATAAATTGTTGGTGAATGGTTTGCAGCATGGCGTTGGCATGATCAATATCATTGGGTTGTAGCGGTTTGAATGGATCAAGAAAGGCTTTGTTTTCTCCAGCAGTGAGTGAGCGACGTTCAATACCTAATTTATCAATCGCTTCGGTAAAACCGAAACTGTCCATACGAACGCCAATTGACCCCACGATACTGGCTTTATCGGCATAGATTTCATCCGCTGCAACGGCAATGTAGTAGCCACCTGACGCACAAATGTCCTGAATCACCGCATAGACAGGAAAGTCAGGCCTTGTGCTACGTAAGCGGCGAATTTCATCATTGATAATGCCAGACTGAACTGGACTACCGCCAGGCGTGTTTAAGCGCAGGATCAGCGCTTTTGCCTGCGTCGAATCAAACGCATTACGAATGCCGGTTACAATCCGATCTGCATTTGCTTCACTATCAGCACTGATAAGGCCGCTAATTTCAACCAATGCGGTATGCGGCTTGCCAGCCGACTCGGTGCTGCCACCCGGCATCATCAGGAACAAGAAGGCAAACAGATAAAGCAGAATAAGCCCTTTAAATACATACCCCCAGCGGCGACTATTGCGCTGTTCTCGAATAGCCGCAAAAGCGATATCTCGGAGGGTTTGGCGTTCCCATTGCAGATCAGCCTTGTCTTTTTCCGAGGTTGTCGAGGTGTTTTGCTGTGGGGGAAAATCGCCGAAAGTGGCCATTCGTAAGTTTCCTGAAAGTCAATTAGAGGGACATCATATCAAATGACGGCAACACTGCTATCCAGCCAGCTTTCCAATGCATGCAAATCTGGCAGAATCGCGAGCGGATCGCATGATTGTAATTGTGCTGAGGGATGTGCGCCATGACTGATAGCGAGGCAGTCGGCTCCGGCATTGGTTGCCATTTGTAAGTCAAAGACCGTATCGCCAATCATGAGTGTTTCAGCCGGCGATACGCCGCAGAAATCGATAATTTCTGTCAACATTTGTGGATGTGGTTTCGAAAAACTCTCGTCCGCACAACGTGTCTGAGTAAACAGGGGGCCAAGACCGGTTTCTGCCAAGACCTTATTTAATCCTCGTCGACTTTTGCCGGTTGCGACGCCCAAAAAACATTGGCGCGACAATCTATTCAACAACGCCTGTGCATTTTCAAACAGGGGGGCTTGATACGGGTGGTTAAGCCAAATGCGTCGATAGCTATCAGCTAACTGTTGCACCGCGGCGGGGCTACTATCAGGATAAAGTGTCAACACAGCTTCAGGTAAACCTAAACCGATAATATGACTGATCTCCGCATCCCGTTTGGGGGGGAGCTTAAGCTGTGCAATGGCTTCCCGCATACAAAAAACAATATGTCCGGTCGAGTCCATCAGGGTCCCATCCCAGTCAAATACGATGAGTGCGTAATTCATGTCGCTAAACTTGTGTTCAAATGGTCAAGAAAAAGCCGTAACTCAGAAGGCAATGGCGCCACTAACTTGAGTGGTTGGTCAGTTTCCGGGTGGGTCAGCGTCAATTGCCAAGCATGCAAGAACATACGATTTAATCCCGATGTTTTCATTAATTTATTGAAATCCCGCTGGCCATATTTACTGTCTCCGGCTACGGGGTGACCCTGACTGGCAGCATGGACACGAATCTGATGCGTACGTCCCGTGAATAATTTGACGGCCATCAACTGGCAATCGCGAAATGACTGTTCGATCAGAAAACAGGTTTGGGCTGTTTTACCTGCTTCGTCTACAGTCACCATATTCTCTCCACCAATCACGGTATTTTTTTTCAATGGGAGATCAACCATGGTCTGTTTTTGTTGCCAGTGGCCTGCGGTCAGCGTCAGATAATGTTTGTCCATGCTTTGCGACCGCATTTGATTTTGCATGTGCAGTAGCGCTTGTCGACTTTTGGCCACCAACAAGCAACCTGACGTATCCCGATCCAGACGATGCACTAACTCCAAGAATAGGGTATCAGGGTGCAGGGTTTTTAATGCTTCAATCACGCCAGTCTGGATGTCAGTACCAGCGTGAACGGCCAAACCGCTGGGTTTGTTAATCGCCAGCAAATGCGCATCTTCATACAGGATCTGTTGCTTTAGTGTTTGGGCAAGGCTGTCACTGACATGAATCACGGGTTTTTCTGTGACCCGTAATGGCGGAATCCGGACTTCGTCGTCAGCTTGAAGTTTGTAGGTAGGTTTGATGCGCCCCTTGTTAACGCGAACTTCACCTTTGCGTAAAGCACGATATATGCGGCTTTTCGGTACGCCTTTTTCCAGTGTGATTAAAAAATTGTCGATACGTTGCCCAGCCTGTTCATGGCGAATGCGAATAAACTGGACGCCTGACGATTTTTGCGGTGGGTTCGACATAGTTTGGATAGTGTGAATTGCTTGCTGACAGCGCCGGCGACTGATATATTCGACGATTGGTCTGTCCTGAAAATAGATGAAGTATACCTTTTTTTCCGAATGCAGGCCGGAATATAGCAACGCCGCTCCCTTCAATTGAAGGTCGATGCGGTGATGGAAATGAAACGAATTTATGACGCTGAACAGGGGTTCAGCACGTCGCCCGGCAACCCGGGCAGGTTAAGATTTTGATGGTTCCCACGTCCCGGCAATAGCTCAAACACAATGATATGCAGTGGGCAGGACAAGATAATAATAATCAACGTCAGTGACTGAGGGCAGTCTTGTGACGAAACGACTGCAACCACATCTTGCAGTAAACACGAAGTGATATTTTGCCGGCAGGTCGGTTACCGTGCCAGGCCCGTTATAGATTTGATTATGTTGTCCGTGCAGTCTGTTCGCACCTTCCGTTGCGGCTGCATGCCAAACCGCTTTTTAAATGCTGGTGACCGTGTGAACCTCCTTAAAGAGGTTTATGCATGAAACGAATTTTAATTAATGCGACACACGAAGAAGAGTTGCGTGTCGCGATGGTTGATGGCCAGAAACTGTTCGATCTGGACATCGACACTCCCTCCCGAGAACAAAAAAAGGGCAATATTTATAAAGGGAAAATCACCCGCGTTGAGCCCAGCTTGGAAGCTGTTTTTGTCGAATACGGTGCTGAGCGTCAAGGTTTTCTGCCACTAAAAGAAATTGCCAAAGCGTATTTCCGACCCAGTAAAAACAGCAGTGAAGACAATGGACGTATTAATGTCCAGGATGTGCTTTCTGTTGGCCAGGAACTGGTCATTCAAATTGAAAAAGAAGAGCGTGGTAACAAAGGGGCAGCGCTGACTACCTTCATCAGTCTGGCTGGTCGTTACCTTGTTTTAATGCCTAATAGTCCACGTGCTGGCGGAATTTCTCGCCGCATAGAAGGTGATGATCGGGCTGAATTGCAGGAAGCACTGCGACAGCTGGATATTCCGGATGGCATGGGCATGATTGTGCGAACGGCTGGGGTAGGCAAGCAATCTGAAGAGTTGCAGTGGGATCTGGAGTATCTGCTGCAATTATGGACGGCAATTGATACGGCAACAAAAGACCGACCAGCGCCATTTTTAGTCTACCAAGAAAGCAACATCATTATTCGTGCGTTGCGTGATTATCTGCGTAAGGATATTGGTGAAATTCTGGTCGACTCACCCGACGTTTACCAAACGGGCTATGATTTTATGCGCATGGTCATGCCGCATGATCTGAGTAAGTTCAAGCTGTACCAGGATCGCGTCCCTTTATTTACGCGCTATCAGGTCGAAAGCCAGATCGAGAGTGCTTTCCGGCACGAAGTGCGTTTGCCTTCGGGGGGCGCCTTGGTCATCGATCCAACCGAAGCATTGGTTTCCATTGATGTGAATTCAGCCAGAGCCAACAAGGGTGGCGATATTGAAGAAACGGCGCTCAATACCAACCTTGAAGCAGCGGAAGAAATTGCACGGCAATTACGCTTGCGAGATTTAGGCGGTCTGGTTGTTATTGACTTTATTGATATGGGGCCAAGTCGCCATCAGCGCGAAGTTGAAAATCGACTTCGTGAGCATTTGAAGGCCGATCGGGCTCGGGTGCAGGTCGGGCGGATTTCTCGTTTTGGTCTACTGGAAATGTCACGGCAGCGACTGCGTCCTGCTTTGGGTGATGCCCACCAGGAAGTGTGTCCAAGATGTGCTGGTTTAGGTCATGTTCGCGGCGTTGAGTCACTTGGGCTCGCGGTATTACGATTGATGGAAGAAGAAGCGAGCAAAGACAAAATTACGCAACTCGTCGTGCAACTACCGGTTGCGGTTGCTACCTTCATGCTGAATGAAAAGCGTCATCAAATTGACATCATTGAAAAACGTCATAATGTCCGTCTGATGTTGATACCGAATCCACATCTTGAAACACCACATTATGATATCGAACGTGTCCGTGAAGGCAGTGAGCGCAGCGCAAATAGCCACGAAATGTTGAATACTCCGGAACCAGAGTTGCCGGCCGTATTAAAAGATAAACCTGCGATGGAGCAACCGGCGGTAACCGGTGTCGCGCCATCAGCACCGGCACCTATCATTTCAAAACCGGCCGACACACCGCGTCCGCCAAGTTTGCTGAAACGTTTGCTCGGTGTGTTGACTGGTCAAAGTGATGCGATTGAAAAAGACAATGCTGTTATACAGTCTGCTGATACCGAAGAAACAAATGGTGATAAACGCAGCCAAACTAATCGTCGTGCTCGTGGTGGCCGTAATCAAAATCGCCGAGGCAGCGGTAATCGTCAGCAGCGTCAGGAAAAGTCATCGCCAGAAAGTAACAATAATGAGACAACGGCAAAGGAACAGGACGAAAAACCATCACGTCAACGTCGTAGTCGCCGTGACAAAGATAGCGTCGACAAAAACAATGAAGTCACCGACGTGAATGATACCGCTTCTCAACCTACAGAAACTGACCAGGATAAAGAGCGTACTCGAAATAGTCGTCGATCTCGTCGGGGAGGACGTCGTCGGCGTAGCAGCCGTCAGGACAATGAGGGCGGTTCCAACATAGCGGCACCTGTCTCCGATGACGCTGGTAATCGACTCCCTCCTGCCAAGCAGGAAGTCGATGGCAATGCACTGCCGTCGCCGGAACCCGAGATTAATGGCAACGTTAAGAAATCCAGCCAAAACCCGGCAGAAGCAGATGGTAACTCGGTCAAACCGGCGAAGCCGCCAAGACGTAGCAGGAGCAGCCAGTCCGGCAGTAACAATCGCCGGCGCCGCTCCGATAAACCATTAGCTGCGGACAGCAGTGAGGAAAAAAAGACGCTAGCCAAAAGTGATACGCCGGTTGATAATGAAAATAAAAAACCGGCAACCCGTGTCGCGGAGGCTACCGTCGAGAGTGATGCCAGCGAAAAGTAACCTAAGCAATGAAGCCCTGCTGATCCTGATTGGTCAGCAGGTGCATTACCATCAGCATCCGTGTGAAGTGATAGAGTTATTGGATGGATGTGAGCTAGTGCTTCAGGTCTTGGATACAGACAGCAGTATTCAGCCAACGCAGTATGGCGAGGGGCATCGCCCTGTACCGAGAACTTTCATTTTGCCGGTGTTTGATGGACGTGGTGAGCTACATCCGGAGTTAATTGCCACTGGCCTTGCGAGATTACTGTTGCCGCAATAGTTGCTCGGCGATCAACAAATCGGATTCCGTATCGACGCCGTGGCCGGCAGCCTCTGTTGCTTCTGTCAGATGGATGGCATTGCCATGGTATAAAGCGCGCAGCTGTTCAAGCGACTCAAACTGTTCCAGATCGCAGGGACTGAAATCGGTATAGCGCTGTAAATAACTGCTCCGATAGGCATAGAGGCCAATGTGGCGCCGATGGGGCAGCTCGGCAGGTAACGGCTTGTCCTCGCCAAAGATGCCTCTCAGCCAAGGTACCGGCGCACGACTGAAATACAGCGCATAGCCTTGTGCATCCACCAGTACTTTGACAATGTTACTGTCAAAAATCTGTTCGGCTGAACTGAGTCGACTGAATAATGAGGTTATGGCTGCTTTAGGATGTTCGGCAAGATCATGGGCAACTTGATTTATCAGCGCCGCTGGCAGACAGGGTTCATCCCCTTGTACATTGACGATGATGTCATCCGGGTCAAACTGCCGTAGGTTGACCACTTCTGCCAGTCTATCTGTCCCAGACTGATGATTAGCCCGGGTTAGACAGATATCACCACCGAATTGACTCACCACATCAGCAATACGTTGATCATCCGTGGCAATAATAACGCTCGAGGCGTCACTTTCCCGAGCCCTTTCATAAACATGTTGAATCATGGGTTTGCCGGCGATTTCCCGGAGCGGTTTGCCAGGCAGTCGCGTTGAAGCATAACGTGCCGGAATGACGACGCGAAAAGTCATGCTTAATCTTCATCCTGCGACAATGGTCGCGCTGCATCGACTAGCAAGACCGGGATACCATCCTGTATCGGATAGGCTAATTGGCTGGTTGTTGAAATAAGCTCATTGGTTTCTTTTTGATACGTCAGCGGACCATGACAGACGGGACAAACGAGCATGGCTAACAAGGTTTCATCCATTCGCGACATCCTTTAATTGAGTGATAACAGCAGCTAACAATGTAGGCGATAACTCGGTCTCTGCCGGCACATACCACCAGTTTGCCTGCGCAAAAGAACGACATTTTACCGCATCTTTTTCAGTCATCAGCACCGGCAGATCAGAATTAAAGTGAAAATCCTCCACAACATAACGGTGATGATCCGCAAAAGCATGGGCGATGAGATTGAGCCCCGACTGTTGCAATTGCTCAAAAAAACGTGGCGGATGGCCAATCCCGGCAACGGCGTGCACTTTTTTGCCTTGCCACGCGGATAAAGCCTTGTGTTGACCTGTGCGGAGATTAATGGCTTTAGTTAGTTGTAATCGCATGGCAAATAAGGCCTTGGCCGCGCCATGTTCTACATGATAATCCACTTGTTTTAGACGCGATATTGGTTCTCTAAGCGGACCGGCTGGCAGACAAAAGCCATTACCAAATCCACGATGCATATCGGTAACGGCAATTTCAATATCGCGATGCAGGCGATAATGTTGCAAACCATCATCACAAAGCAACACATTACAAGGTTGGGTTGCTAACAGTTGTTGACCTGCGGCGACGCGATCTGGACCGACCACGACGGGACAACCTGCGCGCATTGCCAGCAATTTTGGTTCATCCCCACAATGAGCGGCATTGGTATTTTCCGTAACAACAAGCGGGTAGTGCGGACTTTTTCCACCATAGCCACGGCTAATAATGCCAGGCTGCCAACCCTGCTCACGCAGTTGTTCCGCCAACCATAACACCAGCGGTGTTTTGCCGCTGCCGCCGGCAGTCAGATTGCCGACAACGATGACCGGAACCGGTAACGCAACCCGCCTAAACAAGCCGGTCTGATAGGCAAAACGACGCAAGGCAACCACCAGTCTGAATAGCCCAGACAAGGGCCACAGCAACCATGTCCACCAGCGGCGCTGATACCAGCTGTCAGTTAACCATTGCATCGATCAGCCCTGTTGAAATTGCAGTCGGTACAATTCGGCGTAATGCTGACCGCGTTCCAGTAATGCCTGATGAGTCCCACTCTCAACAATATCACCGTTATGCATGACCAAAATCAGATCGGCTTTTTCGATAGTTGATAATCGATGTGCAATAACCAGCGTGGTGCGAGTTTGCATTAGTCCCTCGAGCGCCGCCTGAATGTGACGTTCGGCTTCGGTATCGAGTGATGCTGTCGCTTCGTCAAGAATGAGTATTGGTGCATCTCGGAGCAGTGCTCTGGCAATAGCAAGGCGTTGCCGTTGCCCCCCTGACAGCAAGACGCCATTTTCCCCAACGTCGGTATGTAGGCCATCGGGCAGGCGTTGAATAAAGTCCCAAGCATGCGCGGCTTTGGCTGCGTCAATAATATCGGCTTCAGTCACATTAGGTTGACCATAACTGATGTTGTTGGCAACCGTATCATTAAACAGGATAACCTGTTGATTAACGAAAGAAATCTGGCGTCTCAAATCACGCAATCGTAATGTTTGAATGTCGATGTCATCAACCAAGATACGGCCGCTGGTCGCATTGTAGAAGCGAGGTAACAAACTGACTAAGGAAGTCTTGCCACTGCCCGAATGTCCGACAAAAGCAATCGTTTGACCGGGTTTAACCTGAAAGCTGACCTGATTCAAAACCGCAGGACTGTCTGAATCATAACGAAAACTAACTTGCTCATAGCTTACCTCACCGCGAGCCCGATCCAGTGCAATCTGGCCGTTGTCAGCTTCGGGAGATTCGTCAAGCAGACCGAAAATGCTTTCAGCCGCGGCAATTCCCGCTTGCAGTTTGGCATTCACTTTGGTCAACCGTTTCATCGGGGTAAGTAGCATCATCATCGCTGTGATGAAAGAGATAAAATCACCAACCGTAATCTGCTCCAGCATGCGTGGCAGCGTGGCGATGTACACCACGATGGCAATGCCAATCGCGGCAATCAGGGCAGTTAGCGGTTGACTGATGGCATCGGTCGCGATTTTTTTCATTTGTTGTTGGCGGTTTCGCTCATTAACTTTCTCAAAGCGTCGCGCTTCATATTCCTGACCGCCAAACGTTTTGATTTCTCGATGACCTTCAATAATTTCGCCAGAAACATGGCTGACGCTGCCCATTGAATTCTGGATTTGTTTACTAATATGGCGAAAGCGAATACTGACGTAATAAACCAGCAAGGCAATAAAAGGCACGGTAAACATGATCAATAATGCTAAAAAGCCGCTGAGATAAATCATCCAAACCAGGAGGACAATGATGGTGAGACTATCGCGGATAATGGTGAGTACCGCATCCGTTGCCGCGGAAGAGACCTGTTCCACATCGTAGAGTAATTTCGACATTAATTGACCAGAATTACCATGGTCATAAAAGCGAGCGGGTAATACCAGCAGTTTTTCAAAACTCTCTTCCCGTAACGTTTTGATGACATTGCGGGCTATCCAACCCAGACCGTAGGTAGTGAAAAAATCAGCCAGACCCCGAATAATAAACAGTCCGACAATCGCAACGGGAATCAAACGGATCACTTCAGCATCACGTGCAACAAAACCTTCATCCATGAGCGGTTTCATGATCATGGCAATCCCTGCCTCGGTTGCCGCATAGACCACCATTGCCAAAACGACAACGATAAAAAAACGCCAATACGGCTTGGCGTAACACAATAAGCGCTTATATAGCTGAAAAGCGCTGACTTCTTGCGATTGTTTTTTCATGGATTGGCAGTGGATGTTTGGCGGGTGGCGAGTGTCAGTCTGGCGAAGCCAAGCGAGCTTGCGGCATCCATTGCCGTGACAACCAGTTGGTAGGCGGCGCTGGCATCGGCGCTGATAATGATGTGTGGGTCGGACTCATTGCCAGCTGCACTCCTTAACGCGGCGCGGACATCGCTGGCAGTCGTTGATGCAACCACCAAGTCATTGATACTGATGTCGCCATTGGCATTAATCACAATATCAATGGGTTCAGCTTGTTCCTGCATCGTCTCACCTGTCGCCTGTGGCAGATCCACTTTCAATGAGCTCTCGCGAATGAAACTGGTAGAAATCATGAAAAACAGTAATAACAAGAAAACCACGTCAATCATGGGAGTGAGATTGACATCCGGCTCTTCTGAATAACGGGGTAACAGCTTCATGGCAACTTGGCCTCATCCGGATCGAATGCCCGGTCACCATGTAGAATTTCAATTAATTGCAGCGCCTGCTCTTCCATATTCACCACTAGCCGATTAATTTTACCGCGGAAATAACGATAAAAAATGACACTAGGAATGGCCACGACTAGGCCGGCCGCTGTCGTGATCAAGGCTTCAGAAATACCCCCAGCCAGCGTTTCCGGATTGCCAACACCTGAAACGGTGATCGTCGCGAACACTTTAATCATCCCGACGACGGTGCCAAGAAGACCTATCAAAGGAGAAATGGCAGCAATGGTGCCAAGGGTATTCAGGTTCCTCTCCAGTGCCGCGGTGACATGGCGGCCAATATCTTCAATGCTTTCCTTGGTGATTTCGCGGGCCGCATTGCGTTCCTGTAACCCTGCGGCCAGAATTCGGCCCAGCGGTGAGTTTTTTTGGAGTTTACGAATGCGGTCTTCATCAACTTGGTTATAGCGCAACCATTGCCATATCTGAGTAATCAGTTCCGGCGGCGCGATACGCTTGCTTCGCAAGCTCCAGAATCGTTCAGCAATGATAGCGATAGCGACAATCGAACAGGCTAACAATGGCAACATTAACCATCCACCGGCTTCTAAAAATTCCAGCATAATTCTTATCCTGCAGGCACAAATCTGCTGCCATGATACGTGAAAATAACATCAGTCAGTAGCGGTTGCCGTCCATAAACGACGTTGATGACGTCGCCATTCGACAGGACGACGATCAGATTGTGCATCGAAGCGTAACAACAGGGCACCACTATTGGCAGTCTGCCATGTCAGAATATGCCGTTTTGCATAGCGCTGTTTCACTTGTGCTGCTGGAAATCCGAACCGATTGGCGAAACCGTTGGCAAATAAAGCAATGTCCGGCGATACGGCGTCAATAAAGGCTGCTGTTGATGAACTGCGACTGCCGTGGTGGGGGACAACCAGAACCGATGCTGCCAGCTGTGAACCAAAACGTTTTACCAGCCGATGTTCGGAAATTGCTTCAATGTCTCCTGTTAACAGCAACTGGCCATTCGCATTACCGACTTTTAAGACACAGGATCGGTCATTGCTACTACCGTCATCCCCTTTCGATGGATACAGCATGTCAAAATTGACCCCATCCCATTGCCAGCTTTGACCTGCCTCACAGCTTCTTGCAGGAGTCAGTTTTTCCGGAACGCTACTGAGAATATCGGTAACTGACAGGGTTGTCATTAAAGCTTGAGCACCGCCAATATGGTCATTATCGCCGTGGCTAATGATGAGTTTGTCAATCTGGTTCCGGCCAAGATATTGGAGATAAGGTTTCACCACCGCGTCACCGGTATTGAAATCACCAAATGCCGGACCCGTATCAAAAACCAGGGTGTGCTGTTGGGTGATCACCACTGCTGATAAGCCTTGACCAACATCCAGCAAAGCGAACCAGAATTCCCCGGGTTCCGGTCGGGGAGCACTGTAAGTCGACAGCGGTAACAGGAAGAGCAAGCCAAGCCAGCGGTGGGGCAGCCCCTTTGGTGCCAATAAGAGAGTCACGGCCAGGGTAGTGAAAATAATTATCCACTCCGGGAGGACGGGTACCTGCCAGTGTGCTGCCGGCAGTTCAGCAAGCCACGTTAACCATTTCCATAACCCCGTGAGTGCCAGATCCGCCAATTCAAACAGATAATTGCCCAGACTGTCACTGAGCATGCGCAACAAACTGGCAGCCAACAATAACGGCACCACAATCAGGCTGACCAGTGGTACGGCAAGCAAGTTTGCAACGGGCGAGATGATGGAGCTGCTTTGAAAGAACAATAACAACAGTGGTGTTAAACCGAGCGCAATCCAGACATGAATGCCCAGCCAATGAAAACGTGGCCTAGGATGGCGGTACTGACTGACGTACAGGATAATTCCCACCGCAGCAAAAGACAGCCAAAATCCGGCACCCATGACGGCAAGTGGATCGACAAGCAGCACCAGTATCAGGCTTAACGCCAGTAAGTGAGAGCTGCGAAAACGTTGTCGGCAGAGAATCGCAAGCATGGCGACGCTAATCATTATCAGGGCACGTTGACTTGGCACCGACATACCGGCAAGCAAGGTGTAGAAAAGTGCAAAAATCAGGGCGAATATGGCACCGATCTGACGTGCTGGAAGTCGCAAACACGCCGTTGGCATAATACGCCACAGACCAGCGCCAATAAAGAAACCAAACATGGCTGCTAAGCCGATATGCAGGCCAGAAATCGCTAATAAGTGTGCGGTGCCGGTGTGACGCAGCGTTTGCCATTGCTGCGCAGTCATGTTGTCACGCACCCCCAAGGTGAGACCTTCGATTAATGCCTGGTGCTGACGAGAAGTGGCGGTCTGTAAATCCTGTAATAAGCCTTCACGAAAAGCACTTAGGTGCCAGGATGGGGCGCGTGCCAGTCGCTCGGCAGTATCTGGTTCGCGAATATAGCCTGTCGCGCCAATGGCCTGTTGAAATAGCCAGCCTTCATAATCAAATCCGCCCGGATTATGCATGCCCCTCGGTGATTTTAGCCGTACTGTCAGTCGCCAATATTCTCCAGTACGGGGTTTCTTTGCAGGGGGAAAGTACCAGTTTAGTCGAATCTTGTTGGCGAGATTAAAGTGCGGGTCAGGTTCAAATAAAAAGCGAAGCCGTTGATTTTCAACTTGGGGAATATCTGCGATGTAGCCGGTAATGGTGACGTCTTTTCCTGATTGGTCGGAAGAGAGTTGATCGGCAAGTCTGCTCTGAGTTTGCATGCCTGCCCAGAGGCAGCCAGCAATAAATGCCACAAGCCAATATTGACGATAGCGCAGCGCAGATAAAAGGATAACGACAGCTACAGCCCAAACTGGCCAGCCGGGAGAAGAACTGAACTGTAAAATTCCAATACAGCCCAGTAAAAATGCGATGGCAGAGTAAACCATATATCCCTATAATGGCTGCGTCGTTCTGTGAAAACCACGTCGCAATGCCTCGTAAATTCCTAAAACGCATCATGCCAGATCACCACGCAATGCGCGAACATCCGCATTTGCAACGGTTTGGTCAACGTATTTTGGATCCACAACTGTGGCACCTAAATCGTAAACGTGTCGCGACAGGGTTGGCAATTGGCCTGTTCATTGGGCTATTACCGATTCCATTGCAAATGTTAATCGTTGTGCCATTAGCTATTCTGCTCCGGGCAAATCTACCGTTTGCGGTCATGAGCGTGTGGATCACAAATCCACTAACCGTCGCGCCCATTTATTATTTCGAATACAAGCTGGGTGCGTTATTGCTGGAGATGCCGTTACTGGGGGAGTATGCCTTTACCCTGAGCTGGGAATGGTTTAGCAGGGAGTTTTCAATGATCTGGCAGCCTTTGCTGCTTGGATCACTGATTTGTGCCACTATCGTCGCCTTGCTCGGCGTGGTTTTTGTCCGAATTATCTGGCGTTTAGTGGTGATTCGAAGCTGGTTGCAACGCGCAAAACAAAAATCCGCTAAAGACTAAGTTGACCATCAATTAAGGTATAGGTTTTGTCCATTTTGGCCGCAAGCTGCTGATCATGGGTGACAATGACCAGCGCCGTCTTGAAGCTGGTATTGAGGGACATGATCAATTCAAAGATACCCTCGGCTGTGCGATGATCGAGATTGCCTGTAGGCTCATCTGCCAGTAAACAGGCAGGCCTTGTAATTAATGCCCTGGCCAATGCTGCGCGTTGTCGTTCTCCGCCAGACAACTCGCCGGGCTTGTGGCCGAGGCGGTGATCTAAACCGACTTGAGTCAGTAAGGCTTCAGCGGCTTGCTTGGCTGTGGCGGGTTTTTGTCCGCCAATGACAAGGGGCATAGCCACATTTTCGGTTGCGGTAAACTCTGGCAATAAATGATGAAACTGGTAAACAAATCCTAATGAGCGATTGCGGAGTCGACTGAGTTGTCGTGCTGACAACTTGTGTAATGACTGTTCTTGAATCGTAATATCGCCACTCGTCGGTGTATCTAATCCGCCCAACAAATGCAGCAGTGTACTTTTCCCAGAACCGGAACTGCCAACAATAGCAATGCGCTCTCCTGCGTTAACCCTAAGGTTGACGTCACTCAATACCGGAGTTGAAAGACCACCATCCTGATAACATTTCGCCAGATTCTGGCACATTAATACCGTGCTATCAGTCATAACGCAGTGCCTCCGCTGGGCGCACCTGAGCCGCGCGCCATGAGGGGTAGATTGTCGACAATACAGATAAGATAAATGCGGTGATGCCGATGACCGTTACATCATGCCATTGCAACTGCGAAGGTAAATCACTGATGTAATAAACATCGGCAGGCAAAAATTGATAACCAAGCAAGCGTTCAACGCCAGCAATAATATCTGAAATATTCAGTGCCAATGCCACGCCCCCAACGACGCCAAGCAATGTGCCTACCAAACCAATTAAAATACCTTGCACCATAAAAATACCCATAATGCCGCCCGGTGACATGCCCAGTGTTCGCAAAATGGCAATATCCGGCCGTTTGTCTGTGACCATCATGACCAGTGTTGAAACGATATTAAAGGCAGCAACAGCGACAATCAGCATCAAAATAACAAACATTACCGTTTTTTCGGTTTTTAACGCTCGGAAAAAATTGGCATGTTGATATGTCCAGTCAGCAGCACGGTATTGACTAGGCAACTGTTTCAGAATGTCTCGGGTGATTTGCGGCGCCTGATAGACATCATCCAGTTTTAATCGCAAACCGCTGACTTTTCCAGGAATACGAAACAGCGTTGCGGCATCCTGTAAATGCATTACGGCGAGCGCACTATCGTATTCATACATACCAATTTCAAAAATGCCGACAACGGTCAGCCTTTTTAAACGAGGGATGACACCTGCCGGTGTTGGGGTAACATGCGGTGTGATAACGGTAATTTTGTCGCCAGCCGCAACGCCCATTGCAATCGCTAAATCCTTACCAAGAATAATGCCAAACTCGCCAGCTTGTAATGTGGTGAGTTGCCCTTGAATCATTTTGTCGCCAATCATGGACACTCGGGGTTCCATGTCTGGGTCAATCCCCCTGACCAATGTTCCCCGCACTTTATTGCCTCGATTGAGCATGGCCTGGCCTTCAACAAAAGGCGCAGAGTCCAGCACGCGGGGCAGGTCGTTGATTTGTTGCTCCAAAGCCGGCCAGTCAGCAAGCGTCCCATCAGCGCCGGTAACCCAGGCATGAGATGTCATGCCAAGGATGCGTTCTTTGAGCTCTTTTTCAAAGCCGTTCATTACCGACAAAACCGTAATCAAGGCAGCAACACCCAACGCAACGCCCAACATCGAAGTCAGCGAGATAAACGAAATAAAATGATTACGGCGTTTCGCTTTGGTATAGCGGGCGCCAATGTAAATACTCAATGGTCGGAACATAGTCGACTCAAGTCTAACCGGCCCGAAGGCCGGCAATATTCAGGATAAATTATTTAGCGTGAACCGTTTTGGTACCGCTTGCACTACCCAGCAATAAAACATCGGCAGGGCGCATAGCAAACAGACCATTGGTCACTACGCCAACGATATCGTTCAATGTTTTCTCCAGCTGGATAGGTTCCATGATATCCAGGCCATGCACATCCAGAATGACATTATGATTATCGGTAATAAAGCCTTCCCGATAAACGGGTTGGCCGCCCAGTTTGACAATTTCACGGGCGACATAGCTGCGCGCCATCGGGATGACTTCCACGGGTAGTGGAAATTTACCTAGCACATCAACCAGCTTGCTTTCGTCAGCAATACAGACAAATTCTTTTGCTGCGGCGGCGATGATTTTTTCGCGTGTCAGCGCGCCGCCACCACCTTTGACAAGTTGTAAACCATGATTGGATTCATCAGCGCCATCAACGTAAATACTGACCTCACTCACTTCATTCAGATCAAAGACATGAATGCCATGTGCTTTCAGACGATCTGATGAAGCATTTGAACTAGATACAGCGCCTTCGATACGGCCTTTGATGCTGGCCAGTGCATCAATAAAGTGATTGACCGTAGAGCCCGTGCCAACACCCACGACACCCGTCGTGGTGACATATTCCAATGCTGCCCAGGCAGCTTGTTTTTTCAATTCATCAGCGGTCATGCTGTGTCCTTTTTTGATTTAAATAAACTAAGTTTTAACCGGCAATTATAGAGATAAAGTGTCGTCAATGGTAACGTAAGCGCTTTGCCATGATAAGCGACAACCATGACCACGCCGATGCTCACTGAATATGTTGAAAAAATCCTGAAAGCACGGGTATATGATGTGGCGCATGAAACACCACTGGAGCTAATGCCGCGGCTTAGTGCGCGATTTGGCAACACCATTTTGCAAAAGCGAGAAGATTTGCAGCCGGTGTTTTCCTTTAAGCTGCGGGGTGCTTATAATCGGATGAGTCGCCTGACGGTGGAAGAGGCAAAACGTGGCGTGGTGGCCGCCTCAGCGGGAAATCATGCGCAGGGCGTGGCATTGGCTGCCAAAAAAATGAATCTATCAGCGCTGATTGTCATGCCCAAAACAACGCCACCTATTAAGGTCGAGGCGGTTCGTGCGCTGGGTGCTGAAATCGCCTTGCATGGCAATAGCTACGATGATGCTTATGCTTATGCGCAAGAGGCGGTTGCCAAGCAAGGCCGAGTCTTTATCCACCCTTATGATGATCCGGATGTGATTGCAGGACAGGGCACCATTGCCATGGAAATCATGCGCCAGCAGCCCGACCCTGTTTATGCCATGTTTATTCCTTGCGGCGGTGGCGGCTTATTGGCGGGGATGTCTGCGTTTATCAAGGCTTTCTGGCCACAGATCAAAATTATTGCGGTTGAGCCCGCGGATGCGGCTAGTCTGAAAGCAGCGCTATCGGCGGATGAACGGATCAAACTGGAACAGGTTGGCTTGTTTGCGGATGGGACAGCGGTTCGGCAGGTGGGCGTCGAGCCTTTTCGAATTGCCCGGGAAACCGTCGATGAAGTGGTCACCGTAGATAGTGACGAAATCTGTGCCGCGATCATGGATATCTTTGAAGATACGCGGAGTGTGGCGGAGCCTTCGGGGGCGCTGGCGGTTGCCGGAGTAAAAAAATACATCACTGAAAACCAGCTGACCGATCAATCGCTCGTGGTCATTAATAGTGGCGCCAATACCAATTTTGATCGGCTGCGTTATATTGCCGAACGCGCCGAAATTGGTGAGCGACGTGAAGTACTGTTCGCAACCACGATTGATGAAAAACCGGGTAGTTTTCAGCGGTTTTGCAAGATTTTGTCAGATCGCGGTATTACGGAGTTTAATTACCGTTATGCCAATGATGCCGAAGCACAGGTGTTTGTTGGCGTGCGGATGAGTGGTCTTGAGGCTGAGCGGCAAAAGCTATTTGCTGATCTGGATGGCGCCGGTTATTCATGGGTGGACTTTACCGATAACGAAATGGCCAAATTGCATGTGCGCTATATGGTCGGCGGCCATGCGCCACAAGTTGAAAACGAACGCTTATATCGGTTTGAATTCCCTGAAAGGCCTGGCGCGCTATTACGTTTTTTGACGCATATTGGTCAGCGTTGGAACATTAGCCTGTTTCACTATCGAAATCATGGCGCAGCTTATGGCCGCGTGCTAGTTGGTATTCAGGTCGCCGCCGAGCATGACGGGCAATTTCAACAATTTCTCGACACACTCGGCTACACCTATTGGCATGAAACGGATAATCCGGCCTATCAGCTGTTTTTACGTTAGTTTTCCGAAATATGGGTTGAGTCCATAATCAGTTGAATTTGACCATGCACGTCAACACTCACTTCATTACTGCCAGCTTCGATCGCCACGGGTTCCGACTTGACCATGCTGTCACTGCGCATCGCCATGGTTTCCATATACCGTGGTGCGTAGCCACCTCGGTTAACAGATAAATTAACGAGGCGATATCCGCTGGCGGCGAATTGTTGTTGAATATCGCTTGCTTGGGCTTGAAACTGAGCGATGGCCTTCTGTATCAGGGTTTGACGCGTTTCTTCCAAGACTTCGTCGGAAATAGTAAATTGCATGGAGACCAGATTGCCATGTTCTTGAATGGCTGCTAACAGTTCACTCATTTCAGTAAAGTCGGAGGCTGTTAACTTAAGGCGTTGGCTGACCAACCAGCTCTTGATTTTGCCATCCGAGTATCGTGGCTGGCTGTGATACCCTTCAGTCTGCAATGACACTGACGCATAGCCTTTGGCAATTCGGAGAGCTTCCTGCGCTGCGCTATTAACCGCTTTACTGAGTTGGGTCGGGTCGCCGCCATTGCGCATTATTTGCACGGTTGCAGTGACTTCATCATTGCTGACTTGCGTTTTAGCGTTCGCAGAAAGCGATATCAGATTGTAATTTAACGCCGGTTCCGACCATGCTGGCAGACTTATCGATAGAGTAATTAAAAACAGTAGGTTACGTATCATTTGGGGCTCCACGAAAATACAAAACAGTCTTATGACTTGCCGCAATGCGGTTACCATTGCAAAATTAACGTATCTCGCCGGGGCTGTCATGTACCCCGATCGCAAAAAGTAAAAAATTAAGAAGGAATGCTATGAAACCGCAAACCCGAGTGCTGCCCGACAGTAACCAACTTATCATTGCTGCAACAGAGCAATTTGTCAGTACGGCACGCAATGCCATTGCCAAACGCGGCGTTTTTTATGTGGCCTTGGCGGGAGGATCGACACCCAAGGGGCTGTATCAGCAATTGGCTCAATCTCCTTATCGTGACCAAGTCGATTGGCAGCGAGTGCATTTTTTCTTTGGTGATGAACGTTGTGTGCCAGCAGATCATGATGACAGTAATTTTAAAATGGCGCGTCTGGCCATGTTGGATGCATTACCTGTGCCTGATTCAAATGTACATCGTATGCCAACCGAGTTGGGTGAGGCGAAAGCGGTTGCCGTCGCTTATGCAGAAACGATCAAGCAAACCATGCAGTCAGCGCCATTTGATCTCGTTTTATTGGGGCTGGGACCGGATGGCCATATTGCCTCCCTGTTTCCGGATACACCGGCATTGACGGTCACCGATACGATCACCACCGACCTCTACGTTGAAAAGTTTGACTCATGGCGCGTCACGTTGACCTATGCCGTGATTAATGCTGCCAGACAAGTGATTGTCTTTATTGCCGGTGAGGCAAAAGCGGCCATTGTGCATGATATTACAACGCAAACTGTGACTGGCTTACCCGTGCAAAAACTTGCGCCAAGTGGGGATTATTATTGGTATATGGACCAGGCGGCATCAGGTCAGTAGTCGATGGCAACGTTTCTGGCAGCAGATATTGGCGGCACAAAAACGATACTGCGCTTATTCGATAGCCAGGAACAGGTGTTATTACAGCACTATTACGTTAGCGCTGAGTTTGCCGACTTTGAATCACTTTTGGCCGATTTTTTTAGTCGTATCGAGTCGACGTTACTCCCCATTCGGGTTGCCTGTTTTGCGGTTGCCGGGCCGGTTAACAAAACAGTTGCTCACGTGACCAATTTACCTTGGCAACTGGATGCAGAAAGATTACGTCAAAAATGGCCGATACAGCAGGTTGAGCTGATGAATGATTTTGCTGCGGTTGCAGCGGGTATTGCGCAATTGACGACGGATGATTTACGGATTTTGCAGACAGGTGACGTAGCGTTGAGTGCGCCTAGAGCCGTGATCGGCGCAGGAACAGGGTTAGGGCAGGCCTATATGACGCCTGATGCAAATGGTTGGCAGGTATGGGCGACGGAAGGTGGTCATACTGACTTTGCGCCGGCTGATGCGCAGCAACAGGCATTGTTGGCATCATTGTGGCAACGCTGGCCGCATGTTTCCAATGAAAGGTTAGTTTCTGGTGCGGGGCTTCAGGAAATTTATGCGTTTCTTGCCAAGCAGTATCCGTTGTCAGCGTCATTGGATGCAGACCGGGATGCGGCGATGCAAATCAGTGAGCTTGCCCATCAGGATGATCCCCTGTCAAAAGCAGCAATGGCCTTATTTGTTCAGTTATATGCTGCTCAGGCAGGAAATCTGGCGCTCACTATTATGCCGCGGGGTGGCTTGTTTCTGGCTGGTGGTATTGTCGCTAAAAATCACACATTTTTTGAGACAGGTGATTTTATTAAACATTTTCAGGCCAAAGGCAGAATGCAACCGATAATGGCAGCGATCCCGGTTTACCTTATCCTGCAACAGAATACTGGTTTGTTGGGTGCAGCCATGCATGCGCGGCAAAGCGCGGTATAATCGACTCTATGACTGATGAAAGTAATCAAATTCGGGTAGCCGTAAAAACAACCTATCTTGAGTCTGAGTCTGATCCGGCTCGGTCTCGATACCTATTTGCCTACACGATTACCATTGAAAATGTGGGCTTAATACCCGCACGCTTGCTGTCTCGATATTGGAAAATCACCGGCGGTGATGGTCATGAGCAGGAGGTTGAAGGTGATGGTGTCGTGGGTCAACATCCTTACCTGGCGCCGACGGAACAGTTTACCTATACCAGTGCTGCGATGCTGGATACGCCCGTAGGGATGATGCAGGGCCAGTATACGATGCTCAATGATGATGGGGTTCGCTTCGCGGTGGACATTCCAGCCTTCACATTGGCCATGCCGCAGACATTACATTAATACTGTTAATTGTCTGGACTGGGCAAACACACACCGACACTACCCTGATGGCAGGTCTGACCATTAATCCAGATGGTGCCGGAAAGCACCGCACCAGTGAAATCAGCACCACCAATGCGGGCACCAGTTAAATCTGCAAAACTCAAATCACTGCTCTGGAGTTGACTGTTTTGCAAATCGGTTTGTCGTAAATCTGCGCCTTTGAGTCTGGCTGCCCGTAGATCTGTGTAGCTCAGGTCGGCTCGACTTAAATCGCTGTACATCAGATCAGCTGAGTGCAAATTGCTATTCATAAAATTGCCAGTGGCAAAGACGCTGTTGCGTAAATTTGCCTGCTGTAAATTTTTACCGGAGAGATCGGGTGCCGCAAAAACACAGTTTTCCCAGTTCACACCCGGCTCCGCAGGCGTCAGGCAATCACTTTCGCTTACTGGGAATGGCGCCGGATACAACCAGGCCAAACCAAACAGACTGACCACCAGCAAACTGAAGACTGTCGCTGCCAATCGCCAGCGTTGGGGCTTGGGACGAAAATGTCTTCGCAGACGGGTGCGAAGCTGCCGTTGTAAAATGCGATCTAATGGCTCCTGCATTCGACGCTGCTGTTTTCGGAGTTGTCGTTGTGCTGCGGTCGTTGCTGACTTTCGCCGGTCAAAGCCATCCCGCTCATCATGATGCTTGGCTACCTGGCTGGAAGGAACATCGTCAGGAAAGACGTCAACGAGTTCAGCCAGTTGCGGTAGGTCACGCAATGGCTGCCAGTTAACGTTGTCCTGACTGACTTCCGTTTCACCAGTCAGACGGCCCAGTAACAGATTGCTTTTTAACAAAGCAATCGTGAAAGGGCCTTTGACTTCACCTGAATGTCGGGTAAACCACTTGCCTTGTAATCGATGCATAAGGGCGTCTTCACTAACGCTGACCCTTGCTATACTAGCATTGTCATAGTTTTCAGGTGAATAGCATGCAGGTGACATCGCAGCCTACCGCCGCCAGTCTGGTTCAGGTTGAAAATACCCAGCGTAGCCTGAGTGGTATTGCTATTGGTGAGCAACGTGAAGCGAGGGTTATCCTGATCGAGCAAGGCAACCTCGTGACATTACAGTTGGCAGATCGTCAATTGCAGATCCGTTCTGCATTGCCGCTCCAGCCTGGACAGTCACTGATACTGGAGCGGACGTCGGCAAACCAGATATTATTGTTAACGGCCACAGGGCGACCCATACCGGTCAGCCAAGCACTGACCTTGCAACCTGGATTACAGTTGCCCGTTGAGATTAGTCAAATATTGTCTGGGGATCAGGTTTTGGTCCGCTTGCGCTCACCACAACCGGGTTTACCAGATGAAATACAACTAGATATCAGTCGATTACGAGACACGATGCCAACCGCCTTGTTGCGTTCGGGTAGCCCGTTACTTCTGGAAATCCTACGAACCGAACCTTTATCGGTTGCTGTACGCCCGGCGGTCACCATAGTGGAGACGTTGCATAAACAGTTATTGAGTCAGTTTGTCTCTCCACCACCCACGTTGCGGGGTCTTTTTACGCCCAGTGGGAATGCATTGTCCTCAACAACTGTCGGTTCACCGGTACAGACTGTGATTCGCCAGCTAGTCCAATCACTGCCGAATCCAATGTCGATTAGCGAAGCGGGAAAATTACAGCAGGCTATTCAACACTCAGGCGTATTTCTGGAGAGTCAACTCAGTCAGCAACAATCGGTTAGTCAAGACTTCAAAGGTAATTTACTGCGCTTGACCGCCGCAGTTGAACAAGCAATTCAACAACAACGTGCACAAACACAGACCCTTTCAGGGACGTTGCCTGTCGAAGTGCGGGATCGATTAATTCAACTGTTAAGTCAGCCCCAGTTGTTAAACACGTTGCCGACACAATTTCGGGAAAACTGGTTAAAACAAGGGCAGGCACCGATCAGACTATTAACGCAGTTACTCGGAAGCCAATTGACAGCCCCAATGCAAGGTGTTGTCGGATCGGCAAATACAGCGGCAAGTGGTGCTGAACAAGCCGTGAATGCGGCCACAGAACTGGCCCGTTTACAATTGCTATTACGCGAGACGGGGCAGACATTGAGCCGGATTCAACTTAATCAGTTAACCATGGTTCGTGAAGCAGAAAATACGCCAACAGGGGGGGGGCAGCCATGGCTGCTGGATATCCCGGTCCGTGATAAACAGCAACTTAATTGGGTACAGCTGTATTTTCAGCAAGGTCAGGCAGAATCGGATCAGCAGGATAACTGGGAGATTAGTGTCAATCTGGATACCGCACAGTTAGGTCGAATTCAGGCCAATCTCAGTTTGCAAATGCCCTATCTGAAATTGATTTTGATAGCCGAAACAACGGCGGTCGTGGACTTGTTAACGCAGGATTTAGCCATTTTACAAACACGACTGACCGAGCTGGGTTTAACCGTGACGAAATGTACTTGTCGCAAAGGTCATGTGGATTGGCTGGATGCGGCGGAACTGGGTCAACAAGGTAACGCATTGGTCGATATTACAATATGAGTCAAAAACCAACGAGGGCAATCGCCTTACATTACGATGGTGATAGCGCGCCAACCGTGTCGGCAGCGGGTGAGGGTGCTATGGCGGAGGAAATCATTCGAATTGCTCGCGAACATAATATTCCATTACATCAGGATAGTGGTTTGACCGCATTATTAAAGGATCTGGAGCTAGGCGAGTCGGTTCCGCCGGTTTTGTATCAAGTGATAGCCGAAGTACTGGCCTATGCTTATTGGGTATCAGGAAAAGTACCCGAGCGTCAGTCTAAAAATGCTAATTCAGCGCACGATGAAATTTAGCCAACGTTAGCGTCTGTCGCTGCATAAAACTTATAAATTGCTTTATATAATTAATATTAAGTATTGATTTTAATATATAAAAAAGCTATTTTCGGTATCAATATCTTCTTTATGTTGCCGAAATACCAGTGGATCACACGCCGACAACCCAGATCGACAGTGATGCGTTAACAACGCTGACCGGGCCGTTGTCACCTAAAGATGCCGATATTTTGCTGGAAAAACATATTTTGCTTGCCGGTGATAAATCTGCAGAACTGGTGTTTTTAAGCACGCTGTTATCATTGAGTGGCTTTCGTCAGATACAGACAGCGCAGGGGAATGAGGCATTATTACAGGCCTTGCGCACGGGCATTAGTGCAGATCATTGTGAGATTGATCTGGTCGTGCTGGATAGTCATTTGCATGGCACCACGCCTCGAGAATTAAGGTCGATGCTGGATCAATTCGACGAGTGGCGTCTGATTCCCATCATTGCGCTTAGCCCGGAGACAAACTGGGATCACCAGCAATTATTAACGGATCTTGGTCATGGTGTCACAACCCTGCTGTATCGACCTCTGACTGCAGAAGCCATGCCGCCAACGGTGATGACGGCACTGGCGGTAAAACACGAACGGGATCAGCAATATCAACGTCAGCAACAGCTTGAAGAAGAAAATGCCAATCTTCGGGTGATGGAAGCACGCCTGCAATTTTCCGTTAACCATGATGATTTGACCGGACTATCGAATCGACGCCGACTGGAACAGGCACTGGATCTGAGTTTGACGCAGGTTCGTCATTTTCAGACCAGCAGCGCGCTGTTCTATATTGATTTGGATAGCTTCAAAGTACTCAATGATGCTGAAGGCCATGAAGCTGGCGATGCCTTGCTGGTTCAGGTCGCGAACTCTTTGCGTCGATTTTTCAAAACACACGACACGCTGGTTCGCATTGGTTCCGATGAGTTTGCTGTGCTGGTGGACAATATTGACACTGAAATTGCGATGAATCGGGCAGAAGGTTTGCGGGATTTATTTGATGGATACAGCTTTAGTCATCATGGGCATCAGTATCATTTGTCTGCAAGTATCGGGGTGAAATGTATCGTAAATGACGAGCAACTTACCTCGGGCGAGATCCTGTCACATGCGAATCAGGCCTGTTTTACGGCTAAAAAACGCGGCCGCAATCGGGTGCATGTTTATAGCCCTGATGATCGGGAAATGCATACTTTGAGACATAGTGTGGAATGGGCACCCCGGATCCGTGCGGCCTTAAAGCAAGAACAGTTTGTATTGGAATTTCAGCCAATTTATGCGCTGGATGAGCAGCGAATTAATCATTATGAATGCCTTATTCGCATGTGCGGTGATGGCGATATGCTTTTTTATCCTGCGGAGTTTATTCCCGTCGCTGAAGCCATGGGACTCATTCAGCAAATTGATTTCTGGGTTGTGAATCAGGCATTTGAACTGATGAAAACGCTGCCAGCGGCGTTGTCTTTTGCTATCAATTTATCTGGCAATATTTTCTTGGATCAAGAGTTCTATCCCCTAGTGCAACGTAAATTGACCGAGACCGGTATTGCCCCTGAGCGGGTCGTATTCGAAATTACCGAAACCTCCGCCATATCCAATTATGAAGAGGCCAAGCGAATGGTTTCCAGCCTGCGCCAACTCGGTTGTCGGTTTGCGCTGGATGATTTTGGGGCCGGTTTTAATTCGTATAGCTATTTAAAGCACTTTCCGGTTGATATTTTGAAAATAGACGGTGGTTTTATTACCGATCTGGATAATGACCCGGTCGATCAACTGCTGGTCAAATCAATGATTGATATTGCGCACAGTCTGGGCAAGCAAGTCGTCGCCGAATTTGTCGAACGGCAATCCACATTGGCTTTGTTACAAAGTTATGGCGTGGACTATGTTCAGGGCTATCTGATTGGCAAACCGCAAAGTGAGTTACCGACAGCTATCAATGCAGATCGGACACCGTTTTTTGCTGACCATGCAGACGACTGATTAATCGGGCTTCTTCGTCGCTCAGATTACAGCTTTCCATGATATGACCTACGCTGGTTCCTTTACGAGCTAATCGAACAGCGTGATCAAAGCCTTGTTGATGCAAATTACCGGCGGCTAACGACGCGTGCTGTTCTTTTAATTGATGCAAGGTGCGTTCAAAAGCCACCACACGCTCGTCTGAACCAACGGCCGCAGCACATAACCCAGCCAATTGCTGTTGTAATGTCAAGATTTCGTTGGCCTGCGATTTATGGAGTTTGTAAAGACGGTATAAACTCATCGAAAAAAGCAGGACAATTAGCCCCAATGCACTGTATATCCACATTATCTGGACTCCTTAGAAATCATACATATTCATCAATCAAGCCATCATCAGCCGGCTTAGGTGGCGAATTTGGGGAGGGGTGTTTCGACTGATTGGGAGACGATGTTGGTGGTTGTCCACCTTGTTCATCACCACCCTGTACCGGCGGTTTGCCTGGTTCAGTTGGTGCCAAGGGTTTGATGTCGTCTGCCATAACAACCTAAGCATGGATACCTTCTGCTATGTCATTATCAATGAGCAGCTTATTGACATCGACGAGGATCAATAAATTATCAGTGCGACTGCAAACACCCTGAATAAATCGAGATACATCATCGCTGCTGACCGATGGTGCTGTATCGATCTCAGACTGACGTAAATACACTACCTCTGTCACACTATCGACCAGCATACCGATAACGTTACCGGAAACTTCGACAACGATAATGCGTGCCGCGTCATTTGGTTGTGTCGCCGGCAATCCAAATCGTAGTCGGGTATCAATCACGGTCACGACATTGCCTCGAAGATTGATAATGCCGAGCACATAGTCAGCTGCGCCTGGCACAGGCGCGATTTCAGTTGTTCTCAGTACTTCTTGCACCCGCATGACATTGATGCCATAAATTTCTTCAGCCAAGTGGAAGGTGACCCACTGCAGCACCGGATCTTCATTATCAACTTTTTCCGCTTTGCTCATGCGCTCAGCCTCAACTTCGAACTAAAACTAACCGTCAATAAAATGACGATGACAATTACTATGGGTAATGCAGACTTTATGCCATTATTTTGCTGCTGCCAATAGCCTAGCATTAGGCAGTGGTAAGCCGTAATGCGGCCATAACCCCTGAGCTAATAAGTAACTCAATTGAGTCTATGGCGAAGCCGCTAAATCTGCTGTGGTGCTGTTGTCCGTTATATCCTCTGGGGATATCGGCGGCATTACTGACGCATCAAGTGGCAATGAACTAGATCGGTTTAAGTCAAGATTACGGCGGCTGTTTTCGTTGCCAAGCACCACCAAGACAACCCGCCGATTTTTCTGACGACCAGCTTCGGTATCGTTATCTGCAACGGGCCTGAATTCCCCATATCCAATTGCCGACATTCTGCCAGGGGCGACACCAAATCGATCCATAATGTTAACGACACTAGCGGCGCGCGATGCTGATAATTCCCAGTTTGAGGGAAATTGCGGCGTGTTAATAGGGATGTTATCGGTAAATCCTTCTACCTGAATCGGATTATTGATGGGCGACAACACGTCAGCGATCTGACCAATCACCGGGATTGCCTCGCTCGCCATACGGGCATCACCACTGGCAAAAAGAAAATTGGATTTTATTTCGACTTCCAGCCAGTCCTCACCCTCGATAATTTTGACATCCTCGTTATCAATTAAAGATACGAGGGCGTTGTTTAGCTGCTCAGCAACATCATCAATCTGTTTGACCGCTGTCTGTTCATTTCCATCATCGATAGGGGATGGAAATGGCGACACATCAGGTAAGCGAGTTTCAATAACCGGAAGAACCGGCGTACCAGCATCGACTACTTGAGAACTGTTGCCACGACTGACTTCACCAACCTGAATGGGATCCGCGCTTCGGCTGGTACTGGTAAAGACCTCTTCAAGGCTTTCCGACAGTACCCGATACTTGCCTTCATTTACTGACGAAATCGCGTACATGACGACGAAAAAGGCAAACAGCAAAGTGATAAAGTCCGCATAAGAGACTAACCAGCGCTCATGGCTTTCGGGTTCTTCATGACGTTGGTGACGACGAGCCATGTTAATTCAGATAAGCCTGTAACCGACTTTCGATATTCCGAGGATTGTCGCCATCTGCAACACTGATGAGCCCATCAATCAGCATCATCTGGACTTGAGAGCGGCGCTGAATCAGCGTTTTCAGCTTATTGCCGATAGGCAAAAACAACAAATTAGCCAGACCGACACCATAAATTGTCGCCACAAATGCGACAGCAATACCGGAACCCAGCGAAGACGGATCTGCCAAGTTTCCCATGACGTGAATCAAGCCTAATACGGCGCCCAAGATACCGATTGTGGGTGCATACCCGCCCATTGCTTCATAAACTTTAGCGGCAGCCAGATCTCGGGTTTCAATCAGGTCCAGATCAGTTTCAAGGATTTCACGAATCATGTCCGGTTCTGCACCATCAGCAATTAATTGAAGGCCTTTCTGGGTAAAGCCATCTGGCTCTTCAAGTGCGATAGACTCCAGTTTTAGCAAGCCTTCACGTCTGGCAAGCTGGTTCCATTCAAGAATTTTATTCAACTGTTTTTCTGGTGCTAAAACGGGTGGCCGAAATACCCACGCCGTCATTTTTAATGCGCGCACAAAGGTCGCCAGCGGTGTTTGCAACATGACAGCACCCAATGTGCCGCCTAGTACGATTAATAAAGCAACCGCATTCAAAATCGTATTAAGGTGTCCGCCTTCTAACTGTTGGCCGACGACGATGGCACCAAAGCCAATTAGAATGCCGAGAATACTCAGTATATCCATAGTTACAATGCTGCCAGTTTTGAGCCAATATCGTTTAGCGACAGAATTTTGCTGGCGATACCGGCACGTGCAATCGCCATTGGCATGCCGTAAATGGTACTGGTTTGTTCATCCTGTGCCCAAATCGTACCGCCTGCAGCGGATAATTGTTTGCTACCGTCACATCCATCCGTGCCCATACCCGTCAGAATAATCGCCAAGGTCGTACTTGGGCAAATCTGACTTATCGAGGTCAGCGTGTTATCAATACAGGGCCGGTAGGTATCTGTTGGGCTGCCATCAGTAATGACAACGGATAAAGAACCGACTCGGCCAGTGACTTGCAATTGTTTCCCTCCGGGGGCGAGTAAAGCCGTGCCAGCACGAAGTAAGTCACCGTGTTCAGCTTGTTTGACGGTAATCTGACATTGTTGATTGAGCCGATCCGCAAACGAGGGAGTGAAACTGCCTGGCATATGTTGCAGTAGCAGAATCGGGTAAGGAAACTGCGCGGGCAACTGACTGAGCACTTTTTGCAATGCCACCGGCCCGCCTGTTGAAGTACCAATGACCACTAATTCCCAGTTTGTGTGAGATTTAGCTAATATTACTGGCGGTGGTTTAGGCAAATTGGGGATGCGTTTAAGTTTGGCATGGGTGGCGAGCAGGTAAATTCGTTCGCAGAGTTTTTGCCGGGCGTCGACCTTATCATCAGTCAACTCGTCAAAGCGTTTGGCCTGAAAGTCCATGGCGCCTGCTTCCAGCGCATCAAGCGTTGCTTTAGCACCTGCCGTTGTCCAGGTGGAAAGCATCAGCACTGGGGTTGGGCAGTCACGCATGATATGTTGCACTGCACTAATACCATCCATGACCGGCATTTCGATATCCATGGTAATCACATCTGGTCGGAAATGCCGCGTCTGGGTTATCGCATCCTGACCATTTAATGCCGTGCCAACTACTTCGAGTCGCGGATCTGCATCAATGATTTCAGACAATCGGCGCCGAAAAAAAGCCGAGTCATCTACAATCAAAACTTTGATGGTCACCACAATCCTTAATAGCTGCGACTGGCATAGGACGCCATTAACTCCGGAAAATCCAGAATCAGCGCGATTCGACCATCACCGGTAATGGTTGCCCCAGCCAGCCCTTTAATACCATGCAGTAGTGCGCCGAGCGGTTTAATAACGACTTCTTCCTGTCCAATCAATTGATCGACAACTAAACCGACTTTACGAGTACCAATATTTACGATAACAACATGCTCTGTTTCGGGCTTAACCGCATCTGGAGTATCACGAGTGAGCCATTTTCTGAGGTAAAAAAGCGGCAGGGCTTTATTTCTGACCATGACAGTTTGTTGACCATCAACCGTGTTGGTATGGCGTAAATCCAGATTAAAGATTTCGTTAACGTTGACCAGCGGAAAGGCAAAGATTTGTTTACCCAGCATCACCATCAATGTTGGCATGATAGCAAGCGTCAGCGGCACCTTGATTGATAAGGTTGTCCCTTTGCCCATTTCTGACTGAATATCAATCACGCCATTGAGTTTGGTAATACTGGTTTTCACCACATCCATGCCAACGCCCCGACCTGAAATGTCGGAGATTTCCTGCTTCATGGAAAAACCGGGTGCAAAAATCAACGCAAAACATTCCGACTCCGTCAGACGCGCTGCGGAATCGGCATCCATCATGCCTTTTTCAACGGCTTTGCGCCGTAACACCTCGGGATTCATACCGGCGCCATCATCAGCAATAGTCAGTAAAATATGATCGCCTTCCTGTGCGGCGCCAAGCACAATCTGACCAGTGCGTGGTTTACCCGCTGCTTCACGCACATCTGGCATTTCAATACCGTGATCGACCGCGTTACGAACCAAGTGCACCAATGGGTCAGCGAGCGCTTCAACCAGATTTTTATCCAGATCGGTTTCTTCGCCACGCAACTCAAGATTAATGTCTTTCTTCAGGTTTCGAGCAAGATCGCGGACTACGCGCGGGAACCGGCCGAACACTTTCTTAATGGGTTGCATGCGGGTTTTCATGACAGCGGTCTGAAGATCAGCGGTGACAAGCGCCAGATTATTTACCGCTTTTGCCATTTCTTCATTTTCGAAAGCGGTTTCCAGCGTGTTGATACGATTGCGCACCAGCACCAGTTCACCCACCATATTCATGATGTCGTCCAGACGTGCCGTATCGACTCGAACGCTGGTTTCTACGGAGGGCGCTGCGGGTTTGTTTGTGGATTGAGGCTGCACTTTGTTTTCGGCAGGCAGCGGATTAACAACAGACTCAGAAGGTTTTGCTTCAGGTCTGACAGGCTGCACGGGTTCAGATTTCGTTTCCAAGTTGGCCGGGGTTGGACGCTTACCTTGTAATTCATCCAGTAATGCTTCGAATTCTTCCTCGGTCATATCTCCTTCAGTTGAGTCGGATAGGGCCGGCGCGCCCGTGTCAGCATGGGACGATGCAGCAGGTTGGCTGCCGGGGGCTGCGGTACCATGCAATTGATCCAACAAGGCTTCAAACTCACTATCGGTAATGTCTTCATCAGTGGCAGTTGATGCGGCTTCAGGTACTGGGCTTGGGGCCGGTGTTGGCGTTGGAGCGCTTGGATCCAGATAAGCGGATAATTGTTGCAAAATCACTGGCTCAGCGGGACTGGGGTAGTGTCCCGCTTTGAGTTCATCAAACATGCTATTCAAGCTATCCAGCACTTTCAGGAAGGTATCCATCATGTCCGCATCGACCTGGCGCTCGCCCTGACGCAACAGGTTAAAGACATCTTCACCTTGGTGACATAATGTGACCATGGCTTCTAAACTGAGGAAGCCGGCACCGCCCTTGATAGTGTGAAATCCGCGAAAGATGGCATTCAGAAGTTCTTTGTCTTGTGGTTGACTCTCGAGAGCAACAAGTTGCTCATTCAGGCCGTCGAGAATTTCTTCGGCCTCAATCATAAAATCCTTAAGGATTTCGTCTTCTGTATCGAGTGTCATCGCTTATTTCCTCAAAAGCCAAGACTGGACAATAAATCATCAACATCATCCTGGTCATTGATAACGTTGCTTTTTGGCTTGATCTGAGGGCCTTCTGCTTTTAAGGCATCGGTCGAAGCTGGTGTCGTTGGCGTACTCGATTTACCGGCGAGTTTAACCAGCCTGACTAAATTGTCTTCAACTTCTTCCAATAGCTCTATCACTTGTCGCAACACCTGTCCGGTCAAGTCCTGATAACTCTGGGCCAGCGTCACCTCCGAAAGGTTATGGTGAATCTGTTCGGCGTGTTCGCTGACGGTTGGCAAGTAAGCTTCAATTTCTCGACTGAGTTCACGAAACTCATCGGCTGTCATCTGACGGTTTCGAAATCGTTGCCAGCTTGCATCCAGTTTAGCGGCAGAGGCTTGCAATTCATTAGCAAGGGGTAACGTATCATCGATAAAACCCAGTGTTTTATGGGCGGCGGATTCGGTTGTTTCGATAACATAATTAAGCCGATCACGCGTATCAGGCATCGTGTTATGGGTTAAATCTACCAAACGGTTGTCGATGGAAAAATTATTAAGGGCTTCGTGTAATTCGCGGGTGAGTTTGCCAACCTCCTGAAACAGCGCATTATCTCGTTGCTCGGTAAGCTGGGAAAGTGCCTGTTTTGCAGCGTTGTCGTCACCGCTTTCCAGTGCGGTCAGCAAGGCTTTGGCAGCCGTAATTTGGGCGGCTTGATTGTTTGCTTGCATATGTCGTCATCCTGGCGTGGTTATTGTGCATTGATGCGTTCGAATATTTTTTCAATTTTTTCTTTTAAGGTGGCAGCCGTAAAAGGTTTGACGATATAACCATTAACCCCAGCCTGAGCGGCTTCGATGATTTGTTCTCTTTTGGTTTCTGCGGTCACCATCAATACGGGTAGCGTCGCCATATTTTCATCAGCACGTACGGTTTTGAGCAGATCAATGCCCTGCATGCCCGGCATGTTCCAGTCTGTTATCAAAAAATCAATACCGCCCGCCTGCAGAATGGGTAGGGCAGTGAGGCCATCATCGGCTTCGATAGTGTTGTTAAATCCCAGATCCCGTAACAGATTTTTGATAATCCGGCGCATGGTGGAAAAGTCATCCACAATCAGGATTTTCATGTTCTTGTCCAAGATGATTCTCCCAAAATCACTGTAACCAGTCTCGAAGTTTGCTGCGCAGTCGCGTCACTGTTTGACTGTGGATCTGACTGACCCGGGACTCACTTACCCCCAGCACTTCGCCAATTTCTTTTAAATTCAATTCTTCATTATAGTACAGGCTCATCATTAAACGCTCACGCTCAGGCAAACTATCAATGGCATTTGTCAAAGCCTGACGAAACCCCATTTGTTCAGTCTCCGATCCTGGTGTCGCCGGTTTTTCACCAAGCCCATCAGTGTCCAAGAGTTGATGATCAGATAGTTCATCCAGACTGAAAACCTGATGTCCAGAAGCGTCTTGCAGGTGTTGATGATAGGCTGATAGAGACAGGCCCATTGCTTGGGCTATTTCTTGTTCGCTGGCGGGACGACCGTGCTGTTGTTCTAGTTGTTGCATGACATCAGCTATTTCCCGGGCTTTACGGTGAACAGAGCGGGGTGCCCAGTCATTGCGTCTTATTTCATCCAGCATCGCGCCACGAATGCGGATGCCAGCATAGGTTTCAAAGCTAGCACCTTGACTGGCTTGGTAGAGATGACCGGCATCAAGCAAACCAATCATGCCAGCTTGTATCAGGTCTTCAACTTCGACAGTATGGGGTAAGCGCGCAATAAGGTGATAGGCGATGCGTTTGACCAGTGCTGCATGGGTTGTTATCAGCTCATTTTGAGAGGATATTGCAGGTTGATCATACATCGACACATTCATCATAAGTCGCTGGCTTCCATGCTCGCACGAATCAAACGTTCGACAAAAAATTCCATATGACCACTGGGCTGTTTGTTAACCGGCCAGAAATCAATTTTTTTGGCAAGATGGGTAAAGGCAGCCGCAGATTTGCTGCGTGGCAGATAATCGACGACACTGCGTTGATTTTTAACTGCGCGACGTAAATCTTCGTCAAAAGGCACAATCCCCATAAAATCGAGTGAAACATCGAGAAACCGGTCACAAACAAGTGCGATTTTATCGAACAATTCCCGACCTTCCTGAACATTACGCGCCATATTGGCGATGACGTGAAAACGTTCGACGTTATGCTCCCGGCTAAGTAATTTAATCAGGGCATAAGCATCGGTGATTGAGGCAGGTTCATCACAGACCACCACAACCATTTCCTGCGCAGCTTTACTGAAACTGATAACACTGTCAGCGATGCCGGCAGCACTATCAATGAGTAACACATCAATGTGCTGTTCCAACTCGCTGAAAGCCTGAATCATGCCCGCATGTTCGCTGGGACTGAGTTCGGCCATTTTTTTGACGCCCGATGCGGCCGGGATGATTTGCAGGCCGGCCGGCCCGGATACCATAATATCAGCCAGTGACTTCTCGCCATGTAAAACATGTTGCAAGTTGTACTGAGGGTGCAGGCCAAGAATCACATCAATATTGGCAAGCCCTAGATCAGCGTCTAACAGCACCACCTGCCGGCCCATAGCAGCAAGGGCGACACCGAGATTAACGGTGACGTTGGTTTTACCAACACCGCCTTTGCCACTGGCAATAGCGATGACTTTAACGGGTCGAGCAGCCTGATGAATATCACGCAGGCCGGCTGCCTGATCCTTGGGTACTTCAGCCATAGGCGGCAAAACCTCCATAACTGGACACGGTCTGCGGGTCCGGTGTGTGTTGAGATGATTGCATCAATTCGCTCGCCTGATTGACAAGGGTGTTGGGTCTGGCCAGTGATAAATCTTCTGGAACCTGTTGGCCATTGCAAACAAATGCCAAAGGCAATTGATGTCGGACCAGCGCGGAAATAATACCGCCCAGACCACTGGTTTCGTCGGTTTTCGTCACAATACAACCATCTAAATTTAAGTGTGAAAACGCACTAATCATATCATTGAGTGCGCTGTTTTGTGTGGTTGCAGAAAGTGTTAATAACGGCCGAATATGGGCCGCGCGTTGACGCAACAATTCAAATTTTTGTGTGAGCTGAATATCTCGAGAGTTCATGCCTGCAGTATCAATCAGGATGAAACGCCGATCAACTAGCTCACTCAAGGTGGTGGCAAGTTCGTCATGATTGCGTGCCACGCGGACTGGCACACCGAGAATTCGAGCATAGGTGCGCAGTTGTTCCTGCCCCCCAATGCGATAACAGTCGGTAGTAATCAAGGCAACTTGGCGGGCGCCATGTTTGAGCGCGCAGCGCGCGGCCAGTTTGGCAATGGTCGTCGTTTTGCCTACTCCGGTCGGGCCGAGTAAGGCAGTGATGCCACCTTCATCCAGAAAATTTGTTTGCCAAAGTGGAATTTGCCCAGCCAACTGGCCAAGAGACTGGCGCCATGCGGTTTCCAAATCATCGATATGAGCGGCTTGCTGAGTCAGTGTTTTAGCCAATTCAACCTCGGTACCCATTTGTAAGTGCCGTTTAAGCAGTTGAATCTGAGTGGGGCTTTGACGTGCCATATCTTTCCAAGCCAAATCCGAAAGCTGATTTTGTAGCATGTCACGCAGACTGGCGATTTCTTTGCGCATTTGTACTAGCGTTGGCTCTTGTGACCAGATATTTTCCTGGCGAGCCGGGCCTGATGGCTGCGGTGTTTGGGGATCAATTTCGACACTTGGCGTCTTTTGTTGTCGGTGTGAGGCGGGCTCAGGTTGACGAAACTGGCTGGCGTCATAATCAGTGGCCGCCACAATTTCCACACCTCCATCAACGCGGGTGTTCGAGAGAATAACGGCATCGGGGCCAAGCACTTCTCGAACTTCCCGAATGGCCTGACGGACATCTGCTGCTTGGAAACGTTTAATTTTCATAAGCTAACCTCAAATTACTGGCGGCCAACATTGGCGACAATTCTGATTTGTTTGTCATCCGGAATTTCGTTATAGGACAGCACGTGTAATCCCGGTATCGCATTCCGGATGAAGCGTGAAATCCAGCTGCGTAAACCCGCTTGCACCACAAGAATCGCTGATTCACCGGCCATTTCCTGCCGTTGTGCTGCGTCTTGCAAATTACGATGCATGTTTTCTGCAAGACCGGGTTCCAGACTGGCGCCACCTTCTCCAGATGCCTGCAGTGTTTTTAGCAATATCTGTTCCAGTTCAGGGTCGAGTGTGATGATTGGCAGGTCATTTCGAGTGCCGTTGATGTGCTGAACAATCGAGTGCGCCAATGCCATTCTGACGGCAGCCGTAATCGCTTCGGGATCCGGGTTTCGGGTAGCTTGCTCAGCAATAGCTTCAGTGATGGTTCGAATATCACGGATTGGAATATTTTCTTGCAGTAGATTTTGTAGCACTTTTTGGACTGACCCCAGCGGTACACTGTCTGGCACCAGTCCTTCAACCAGTTTGGGAGCGACTTTGGCAAGATTATCCAGAAGATGTTGAACTTCTTCCCGGCCAAGCAAATCGTGGGCGTGATTTTGCAGAATTTTGCTCAAGTGCGTTGCGATAACCGTATCGACATCAACCACGGTATAGCCCTGCGCTTGCGCGGTTTCGCGCTGGGACGGTTCGATCCAGACAGCATCCAGCCCAAAAGCCGGATCTTGAGTTCGGATACCCTCTAATTCACCAAATACTTGCCCTGGATTGATAGCCAGCATGCGATCGGGATAAATCTCGGCTTCGCCGAAAGTCACGCCGAACAGGGTTATCTGATAAGCCGTTGGGGTGAGATCCAGATTATCGCGAATGTGCACCGGTGGGATTAAAAAACCCATCTCTTGAGAGATTTTTTTCCGAATGCCCTTTATGCGGTTCATTAATTGTCCACCCTGATTCTTATCGACCAGCGGAATGAGTCGATAGCCGACTTCAAGTCCAATTGGATCAACAGGGCTCAAATCATCCCAGCTGAGTTCACGTTGTTCTTTAGGTGGCGCCGGCTGATTTTGCGGGGTACTGGCAGCAACGGCGGCTTTTTGACGTTGCGCCATTAGCCAGGCACTGCCAGCGCCTGCTGCAGCAAGTAATAGAAAGGGAATGGTCGGCATGCCCGGCACCAGACCAAGGCCGCCAATAATACCGGCGGTGATAGCCAGAGTTTTGGGTTCTTTAAAGAGCTGCCCAACAATCTGCTCCCCCATGTCTTGATCTGCGGTAGAACGCGTGACCAGCAACCCTGCGGCGGCGGCCAGCAACAAGGAGGGAATTTGTGCAACCAGACCATCACCAATGGTCAGTAAGGTGTAATTATGAGCGGCTTCAGCAAAACTCAGACTATGCTGTGCAATACCGATAATTAGACCACCGATAATATTAATGAACAGAATGAGAATGCCGGCAATCGCATCACCACGGACAAATTTGCTGGCACCATCCATCGAGCCATAAAAGTCGGATTCCTGCATGATTTCATCACGACGACGGCGCGCTTCTTCCTGATCGATCAGTCCCGCATTGAGGTCGGCATCAATCGCCATCTGCTTGCCTGGCATGGAGTCCAAGGTAAAGCGTGCGCTGACTTCAGCAATGCGGGTCGCCCCTTTGGTCACAACGACGAAATTGATGATGACTAAAATGGCAAAGACGACAAGCCCGACGGCGTAATTACCACCAATAACAAACTCACCAAATGCTTCGATGACCTGACCGGCAGAGGCGGTGCCGCTATGACCTTCCAGCAAAATAATACGAGTCGAGGCAACATTAAGAGCCAGCCTCAACAGGGTGGCGATCAGCAAGATGCTGGGAAAAGCTGCAAACTGGAGTGGCTTTCTGACGTAAACACTGGCCAAGACAATGACCATCGATAAGGCGATGTTGAAGCTGAACAACATATCCAGCATAAAGGCGGGCAAGGGCAGGACAACCATGGCCAGCAATGCCACAAGCAACATCGGTGTGGCGATATTGCCGCTTATCATGCTTCCCAAGCGGCGCGTCATGGTTACATTTTCCATTTACTACTCGTCTCGTCTGAATTCGTCTGGTATTGGTAGTTCCTCAGTATTCAGATGCGGTTTTTGTCCACCCCGTTTACGGTAGCGACGTAACTGAAATACAAAGGCCAGTACCTGGGCTACTGCAATATACAGACCAGATGGGATCTCCTGACCAATTTCAGTGTTGTAAAAAATGGCGCGAGTTAATGGCGGCGCGGATAATTGTGGGACATCATGTTGCTGACCCACCATTCGAATTTGCTGGGCAATCAAGTCAGCACCTTTGGCAACCAGAATCGGTGCCCCGGATTTGCTCTGGTCATAACGTAGTGCCACGGCGTAGTGTGTGGGGTTGGTAATAATCACGTCAGCCTTTGGCACATCTTGCATCATGCGGGCCTGAGATAGCTGGATTTGCATCCGTCTGATGCGTCCTTTGACCTCTGGGCTACCATCCGTTTCTTTGTGCTCATCCTTGACTTCCTGCTTGGTCATTTTCAATTGACGTTGATGATTCCACTTTTGAAACGGGACATCGATAAGCACAATCAAAATCAAACTGGCACAAATCGCCAAAAAGCCCCAGATAACCAGATAGCCCAACTCTGCCATCGCTGGCAGCACTTCTTGCTGCCCCAGTGTCAATAATTGGTCGCGCAGGCTCCACAAAATCAAGCTGCCAAACAGACCAACCAGCAAAAACTTGCCTAAAGCCTTACCCAACTCAACTAAACCCTGTGGGCCGAAGATACGTTTTAGCCCCTTGAGAGGGCTTAATTTTTCAGGTTTTGGTGCCATCGCCTGAGCTGAAATATTCCAGCCACCCATCAAGGCGGGTGCAGCCAACGCCGCCAAAATAGTCACAGCAAGGAATAATCCTAAATCCCAGGCTACGATGCCAATTGCCTGACGCAGCTTGTCGATCATCGCCTGCGTATCAAAGATCACTTTGCGATCCAGAATTAGGGTTTCTTTCAGTACCTCGGTCAAGCTTTCAATCAAGCCTTGTCCCACAAAAAACATCGCGATAGCACCGGCCATCAATACCATCACAGTATTGAGTTCTTGAGAACGTGGCACCTGACCTTTTTCTCGCGCCTCCTGCAATCGTTTTGCCGAAGGCGCTTCGGTCCGTTCTTGAGCGCTGTCCTGCTCAGCCACTGGTCACCAGCGAACGAATCATTTGCAACATTTCATCAGATAGCGCCAACAGATGTTGACCTACCAGCGGCAGGGTAAAGAACATGATGGCAAAGCCAAGCACGATGGTCATGGGAAAACCAATAGTAAAAGGACTGATTTGGGGGGCCGCCCGAGACAAAATGCCAAATGCCAGGTTCACCATGGTCAGCGAACCTATTGCGGGTAACGCAATCAAAATTGCGGCTGCATAAAGCCAGCTACCCAGCAGAGCAATATCATGAAAATGGGTAATTTGCAGACCGGTACTGCCAACCGGCATCGTGATAAAACTCTCCGCCAATACCTGGATGAGAATCAAATGCCCATTCAGGCTGACAAACAGTAAACTGGTGAAAATCAGATAAAACTGACTGATGACTGGTACGTTGAGACCATTCTGTGGATCAACCAATGACGCAAACCCTAGCCCCATCTGCATCGCAATAATCTGACCGGCAACAATAAAGGCATTGAACATCAGTTGCAGCATAAAACCGATACTAATCCCTATCAGCACTTGTTGTAGCAGTAACAGTAAGCCACTACTGCTCAGGATAAAGACTTGTGGCATCGGGGTGGAGATTGTGGGTACCACGACAAAGGTAATCACCAGAGCGAGCAGTAAACGACTGCGTGTGTTGATGTAATTGGCACTGAAAATCGGTGCCGCCATGACCATCGCAGCAATCCGAATAAAAGGCCACATATAAGTTCCGATGAGGGCACTGAGTTCGGCCAGCGACAACGTCATCATTAACCTATCAGGTAGGGGATATTTTCAAACAAACGTAAGGCGTAATTGGTAACCAGGCTGAGAAGCCAAGGGCCAGCCAACATTAAGACAAAAATCGTGACCAGTAACTTGGGAACAAAGCTTAAGGTTTGTTCGTTAATTGAGGTGGCTGCCTGAAACATGCTGACAATCAACCCTGCAACCAAGGCTGGGACCAGAATCACCACCAACATCAGAATGATGATTTCCAATGTTTGTTGTAACACTGTGAGGACTGTTTCAGGCGTCATTGTCTTAAAGATAAAAACTGGAGGCGAGGGTGCCCATCAGTAGTGCCCAGCCGTCAATCAATACAAACAGCATGAGTTTGAATGGGAGTGAAATCAACATCGGGGATAACATCATCATCCCCATGGCCATCAGGACGCTGGCAACAACCAAATCAATGATCAAAAAAGGAATGAAAATTAAAAAACCAATTTGGAATGCCGTTTTCAGTTCACTGGTGACAAATGCGGGGAGCAATAAGCTGAATGGAACGTCTTCTGCAGATTGCAGCGGGGCGTATCCACCAATTTCAGCAAACAATGCAATGTCGGTTTCCCGCGTCTGTGCCAGCATAAAATCTCGAAAAGGTGCGCTTGCCGCGGTAATGGCTTCGGTAGGCTGCATTCCCCCATCCATGTATGGCTTCACGCCGTTTTCATAGGCACTGCCAAAAACCGGGTGCATGATAAAAATAGTCAGAAACAAAGCCAGCCCTAATAACACCTGATTGGATGGCGTGGATTGGACGCCGAGTGCCTGTCTTAGTATGGCCATAACAATAATGATGCGGGTGAATGATGTCATCATCATCAAACCGGCTGGCAACAGTGTCAGCACAGTCATTAAGGCCAGAATCTGTAATGTTAGCGAATAACTTTGGCCACCATTTTCATCAGTAGTTAGCGTCAATGCCGGTATCCCGGGGTCTGCGCTAGCGACAAACGGCATCAGTAACAGCCCCACTAGTAACCACAGCCGACTCATTTTTCTTGTCCAGGTTGCAGGTATTGGCGCAATTTGTCCGCAAAATTAGCGTTAATCGCAACGCCTTGCTTATCCATATTGAGTGGGGCAGACAGTGTCTGTAATAGGTTGACTTGCTGTGGTGTGACCCCAACCAGCAATTGATTTTCACCTACCTGCAAGAGTACAGCTTTTTCGCGAGGTCCTAATGCCACCGCAGCCACAACCCGAAATTGTTGTTGTCCACTGCCATGCCACTGCTGACTACGCTTTAATAGCCAAGCCATTCCCCAGATCAATAACAACACCAGTCCCAGTCCCAGTATTGTTTGCAACAGGTTGCCAGTATCGACGCCTGGATTGGCTTGCGTTAATGGTGCTGCTATTGCTGTCTGACTCAGGCTTAGCAAGAGGAGTACGATCCGGTATTTCATCGTAATTTTTTGATCCGCTCGGCAGCACTGATGACGTCGGTCAGCCGAATACCGAATTTGTCATTTACCACCACGACTTCACCGTGGGCAATTAAGGTGTCGTTTACTAACACATCCATCGGTTCTCCAGCCAACCGATCCAGTTCGACGACAGAACCTTGACTGAGCTGCAACAGATTGCGGATGCTGATTCGTGTGCGGCCAATTTCCATGGAAATGGTAACAGGAATATCCAGCACCATATCTAGATTGACATCGGCGCGGGTGTGTCCATTATCGCTCAATTTTTCCATCTTGGCCGTTTGTGCCAGTTGTTCAGCACTTTCTTCAGCAGCGGCTTGTTCGGCCAGCGCATCATCCCAGTCCGCATTGTCACTTTGTGTGTCATCTTGCTCTTCCAATGCGGCTGCCCATTCGTCAGCCAGATCCTGATCCGTTTGCTTGGTATCTTCACTCATGATTTTGTGACCTTTTTCATCGGGTATTGCGGTGTGTTTTCTTTAGGATGCTCGACAAATCCGGTTATTTTTAACGCGGCTTTATCGTTATGTTCGCCAAATTGAGTACGGAACATCGGCACGTCTTCAACCAGTGCAGTCACTTCTTTGGGCATCTCGATAGGAATGATGTCGCCTGCTTTGAGTTGACGAATTTGTCCAAGTGTTAACCGTGCTTTAGCCAGAATAGCTGATAATTGCACATCTGCCTGCATGAGCTCCTCACGCATGGATTTGCTCCAACGGCCATCATCGCCGCTGCGATCACTCTGGAGCCCGGTATCGAGTAACTCCCGAATCGGTTCCAGCATGGCGTAGGGCAACGTGACATGTAAATCACCGCCGCCGCCATCCAGCTCAATGTGGAAGGTTGAAATCACCACAACCTCACTGGGACTGACAATGTTGGCGAATTGTGGATTTACCTCGTGATTCAAAAATTCAAAAGAAACTGGCATGACCGGTGCCCAGGCTTCAGTCAGATCAGCAAAGCACAGATTGAGTACCATGCGAATCACGCGCAACTCTGTCGCGGTAAATTCACGGCCCTCGATACGCGCTGGAAATCGACCTTCTCCACCAAAGTAATTATCGAGTAACGTGAACACCAGTTTGGGTTCGAAAACAATCAGGCCAGTGCCACGGAGCGGTTGAAGATGAATCAAGTTCAGGCTGGTAGGCACAAACAACGTGTGAACATACTCTGAAAACTTCATTACTTGAACGCCACCGACCGATATTTCGGCTGAGCGACGTAACATATTGAAAAGGTTGATACGCAGATAACGGCCAAATCTTTCGTTGATCATTTCCAACGTGGGCATGCGGCCACGGATGATGCGCTCTTCATTGCCAAAGTCATAGCGGCGTGGATGGCCTCTATCATCTAACTCCGGCTGTTGCGTATCCAAATCACCGTCACCCAATCCATTAAGCAGGGCATCGACCTCATCCTGAGATAAAATATCGTGGACAGCCATGTTATTGCATCACCAGGCTAGTGAAGTAAACGGCTTCTATTCCATCCTGATTACCAGCAAGGTTGGCCAGTTGCTGGTTCACAACCTGTAATGTTTCAGTTTGCAAGGCACGTGTGCCTTCACTGGTATTCAGATCGTCATAATTTTGACTAAAAAATAACAGCAACAACTCATGAACGATAGCTGGCTCATGGGTTTTAAAGTCTGAGATTGCCTGTTGATTTCGCGCCATTATCTTCATTTTTATCTGTAAAAAGCGCACCGCGTTATTACTTTGTTTTGCAAAGTTAACAATGAAGGGGTCGGTGACCGCATGGTAAATGGGATCCGCTTTTTGTGTCTCAGCAACCGCTGTTTCATCCGAAGTGGCTTGATCTCCGGCCAACAACCAGAACGCTAAACCACCCACAATTAAGGCAACTAAGACGCCGACTGCTAACAGCAGAATCAAACGCTTTTTTTTGTTTTGCGCGGGTTGGATTTCAATATCGTCTTTTTTTTCTGCCATGTGTCAGATTCCTATACGCTGAACTCATTAAAGCAATAACTGTGCCTGCTACTGCCAGATAAACCGCGTAAAATAGATCTCCTGAAGGTTAGCGTTATTGAGTTCACTGACAAATATCTCATTTATCACATCAAAAGCTTCTGATTGGAGACTTTGCCGTCCTTCGATACTGCTGATTTTGGTCATGTCCTGATCTGAAAACAGTAAACGCAGACTGTCCTGAATCATCGGCAAGTGCGTGGCTGCATGCGCTATAATCTCGGGGTCGTCCGATTTTAAGGCAACTTTAATTTGTAAGTATTTTGCCTGTTGTTCACTTTGCCTGAGAAAGTTGATGGTGAAAGGATCTTCAATTTCATAATAAGGCGTTACTGAAATCGCTTGCTCGGCGGCGATCACCGGAAACGTACTGACAAGAAAGATTCCCCAAATCACGAAACGGCGTCTCATCGCTTGCTATACTCCTGTCAGCTGGGTGGGCAAAGCCCGATTATGACAAGCTTAAAACCACGATGAAAGGGGGCATTTTGCCAACATCCAATAAGCAACAAGCCGATAGTCCATCAATTTCATGGGCTGATAAATGTTTTCGTCAGTTGCAAATGTGCTTACCACAGCACACTTTATCGAAATTGATGCATCGATTATGTCGTTGTCGCTGGCCGTGGTTAAAAAATGCGTTGATTCGATTCGTTGTGCGTCAATATGATGTTGATATGCGTGAAGCTGCTGAGCCCGACGTAACACAGTATGAACATTTCAATGCCTTTTTTACCCGGGAACTCAAACCTGAGATAAGACCTCTTGCCAGCTCGCAGTTGGTGTCACCAGTTGACGGTGCGATCAGTCAAATTGGTCCGATAACGGGACAGACCTTGGTTCAAGCGAAAGGGCGAGATTACTCTTTAAAGACTTTGTTAGCAGGACAGTACGCTGAGACTGAAATATTTGAGGGCGGACAGTTTGCAACAATCTATTTATCGCCCCGAGATTATCACCGTATTCACATGCCCTGCCGAGGCCAGCTTCAGAAAATGCGCTATGTGCCTGGTCAGTTATTTTCCGTAAATCCGAGTACGGTTAGAAGCGTGCCGGATTTGTTTGCTCGTAATGAACGACTGATTTGTTGGTTTGAGACAGACTTTGGACCAATGGCACTGATTCTAGTGGGCGCTATTTTTGTTGGCAGTATGCAAACCGTTTGGGAGTCCGGTGAGATTACGCCGCCTTATGGCAAAAAGGTAAGGAATTGGTTGTATGACACTTCAGTGTTTAGCTTCGAAAAAGGGGCGGAGATGGGACGGTTTAATATGGGCTCAACAGTTATCTTGCTGTTGCCCAAAACGGCGCCAGTCTGGTTACCGCAACTGGTTGCTTCGCAGTCACTTCGGTTAGGGGATGCACTGACTGAGTAAAGCAAATAAAAAAGCCGGCAAAGCCGGCTTTTTTGATGCGCTAAATTCAGGTGATCAGATATTGTTGCGCCAGGTATGGCAATCGTTATCCTGAAGTTGTTTAACACCCTCAGGGCCCCAAGTACCAGCTTCATAGGTATCAACTTGCGATTTATCTTTAGCCCATTTTTCCAAAATTGGATCAACGACCTGCCAAGCCAGATTAACCTCATCAGAACGAAGAAACAGGGAGCGATCACCTTGGATAGCATCCAGAATCAGCGCTTCATAAGCATCCAGTTTATGCTTATTGTCATCGCTTTCGACCGTTTCCAATGCGACCGTATGGTTTTTTAGTTCCAGTCCAGGCTGTTTGGCTTGTAATTCAATACGTAGCGTATTGTCTGGCTGTAAGCCCATGACAATCCAGTTGGCATGACTATCACCAATTTTGGTGTCACGGAACAATTCTTGAGGTGGTTTTTTGAAGCGAATGGCAATCATTGCTTTTGATTCTGGCATGCATTTACCGGTTCGCAGATAAAACGGCACATCGCGCCACCGCCAATTATCAATATAAATTTTCATGGCAGCATAGGTTTCAGTGACACTGTCATTGGGCACATCTTCGTCGTCCAGGTAGCCCTCGACGGTCTGACCATTCACTTGTCCTGCCGCATATTGACCACGATAAGCATGTTGATCGACGATATCTTCCGTAATGGGGCGAATCGCTTTCAACACTTTCACTTTTTCGTCACGTAATGATTCATCATCCAGATCAGCTGGCGGCTCCATTGCGACTAACGCCATCACTTGTAACAAGTGACTCTGAATCATATCGCGTAATGCGCCAGAGGTATCATAATAGCCGGCACGACCGCCAACGCCTTGCTGCTCAGCGTGGGTGATCTGAACGTGATCGATATAGTTGCGATTCCACAAAGGCTCCAGCAACAAATTCGCAAAACGGAAGACAAAAATATTCTGAACGGTGCCTTTACCCAAATAGTGATCGATACGATACGTTTGATGTTCAGTGAAATTACGGCGCAGGGTGTCTTCGAGTTCAGCAGCGCTTTTTTGGTCGTAGCCAAACGGTTTTTCAACAACCAGATGACGCCAGCCTTTGTCTTCTTTGTTTAGCCTGACCGCAGATAATTGATCACCGACGACACCAAACAGCGATGGGCTGATTGACAGGTAGAAAACGATATTTTCAGGAAAACCATTGGCGGAATCATTGAGGGTATCCGCTAAGACCTGATAACTTGCCGTATCGTTGATATCGTTTTGAAAATAACTAACACGAGCAAGAAAGCGGTCTAATAAACTGTTGTCAACACCGCCACGGGCTTTGGCAGAAATATAGTCAGTGACTTTGGCGTGCCAATCCTGTTGGGTGCTTTCTCTGCGCCCCATACAAACAATTTTGGTTTCTGGTGTGAGCCGATTTTCGGCATCAAGGTGATACAACGCCGGCAGTAATTTTTTTTGTGACAAATCGCCAGTGGCGCCAAAAATAATGATGGTACAAGGTTGCATGTTTTCTCCCGTTGCAGGCTGTGACAGTGCTCTTGAGCGTATATAATTGAGAGATTGTACAATTTTGGAGTCAAACGTGCGAAAAATTCTGTTTGCCAGTAGTGAAGTCGCCCCACTTGTCAAAACGGGGGGATTGGCAGACGTCTCAGCCAGCTTGCCAGCGGCGCTGGCTGAAAATCACCAAGATGTCCGTATTATTATGCCTGCCTATCGCAGTGCAGTAAGTCAGCTAAAAAAGGCTGAAACCGTCGCAGAAATAAATGTGAATGGCTATGGTGAACCTGTCCGGATTTTACAGGCGACCTTGCCCGGTACTTCGGTATGTTTTTGGTTAGTTGACGCGCCCGACTTTTTTGATAGGGATGGCGGCCCCTACGGCAATCGTGATGGCGACTGGCCGGACAATCCGGCTCGATTTACGTTGTTTTGTCGTGTGGTTGTAGCGATTGCCTTAAATCAGGCCGGCTTGCATTGGCAGCCCGATATTGTGCATTGTCATGACTGGCAAACAGGCCTGATTCCGGCACTGCTGAGCTTGCAGTCGCAACGCCCTAAAACGGTATTTACCATTCATAATCTGGCTTATCAGGGCATTTTTGATCGGCAGGTTTTTGACCGGCTGGATTTACCTGATGTGCTGTGGCGAATGGAAGGGCTCGAATACTGGGGGCAGTGGTCGTTTATGAAAGGCGGACTGGCGTATGCAGATCAGTTGACCACGGTCAGCCCTACTTATGCACAGGAAATTTGTACGCCTGAATTTGGCTATGGTCTGGCTGGCCTGTTGGCTTGGCGCTATGAGCAGGGTGAATTGACCGGGATTGTCAATGGTATTGATACGGAGCAGTGGAATCCGGCGACGGACAGTGCGATTAATCAACCTTATTCTGCTGCGAAAATCCGTCTTAAAGCGGCCAACAAATCAGCACTCCAACAAGATTGCGGATTGCCAGTATCGCCAAAGACCTTGCTGATAGGCCTTATTAGTCGTCTGGTAGAGCAAAAAGGAATTGATCACTCGATTGCCGCGATCCGGACACTATTGGAAGAACAAGCGGATATACAGCTGGTTTGTCTGGGCGCAGGGCAACCAGAATTGGAATTTGCATTGCAGGAATTACGAGCGCACTATCCGGATAAGGTTGCTTTGCAGATTGGTTATAACGAAGCGTTAGCACATCAGATAGAAGCCGGTGCGGATGCGTTTTTGATGCCATCACGGTTTGAGCCATGTGGCCTGAATCAGCTATACAGTCTGCGCTATGGTACGCTACCAATAGTGAGAAAAACGGGTGGCTTGGCCGATACGGTCATTGATGCCAGTGACGAAAATCGAAAAAATCATACCGCCACCGGGTTTGTTTTTGCTGGTACGACGGTATCAGACCTTACCGCAACGTTGCGCAGGGTGATGGATCTCTATGACCATCCGCGACTGTGGCGTCGTGTCATGCTAACCGCCATGTTACAAGATGTGAGCTGGGCGAGCAGTGCCGCGCAATACGTCAACCTCTATCAAAAAATCAATTAATAAAGGCTGAATTGATGGAAAGCCAATTTTCGCGAGGCGAGTCCTTAAACTTGCTTGAAGATGCTGATTTACGTCGTCACGTCCGCTTTCTGGGCGATTTGCTTGGCGAGGTTATCGTAGAACGTTCTGGACAAGCGGTATTCGAGACAGTAGAACAACTCCGTAAAGGCTTTATTCGACTTCGCAAGCAAGATGATCCGCTGCTACGTAACCAATTGATGGCGCAGTTAGGTGAGCTGGATCCTCTCACAGTTCGTGAAGTTATTCGGGCGTTTAACTTATATTTTAGTTTGGTTAATACGGCTGAAGAGGCCTTTCATCATCATAATCGGATGTTGCAGCTCCGTAATGGCGGTAACTTGTGGCATGGCTCTTATCATGACACGTTAACCCAGCTAAAGGCTGAAGGCGTGACACTCACGCAACTGCAAGCGATGCTGGATCAGTTAGTTTATATGCCCGTTTTTACAGCACATCCGACCGAATCAAAGCGTCGGACAGTGATGGAAATTCTGCGTCGCGTGTTTTTGCTGGATGAACAACTCACCAGCCCGGATTTAACGTCTTACGACGAACAACAGATTCGGCGCCAGTTAAAACAGCAGATCCAGTTACTATGGGCAACCGATGAGGTTCGTGCAGTTAAACCTACCGTGCGCGATGAAGTGAAAAACGGACTCTATTACTTTAATGTCAGTTTGTTTGACGCGGTGCCACGTAGTTATCGAAATCTGGAGAATGCTATCCGTCGTGTCTACGCAGACGAAGTTGACGCGGGCACGCCGTTTCATATTCCCCATTATATTCAGTTTGGTTCGTGGATCGGCGGTGATAGGGATGGCAATCCTTATGTCACGGCCCAGACCACTGAAATGGCTGTCATGTTGCAAAAAAGGGCGATACTGCGCCGTTATCTGGATGACGTTACCAAGTTAATGTTTTCATTGACGCAGTCACAACCACTGTGTGCGGTCAGTAACGAATTTGCGGCCGATCTGGCTGATAGCGAACAGAGATTTGGCAGTGCTTTTAATACCAATGCGCAGCGTTTTATCAATGAGCCTTACCGTCGTAAGCTATATATGATGCGACATCGGCTGGAAGATAACCTGAGGCTGTTGCAGCACTATTTTCGTCCAGAACAGCAAGTTTCTTCACTCGGGACTGCCTACGAAAATGAGCAGGCGTTTTTGGCAGATCTGAAGTTGCTGAAACAGTCATTGCAAGCTAATGGCGATACGATGATCGCCGCCACGGATCTGACCGACTTGATCCGGCTTACCGAGACTTTTGGTTTTTATCTGTATCATCTGGATGTGCGCCAAGAGTCGACAAGACATACGCAAGCAGTAGCCGAGGTGTTGGCAAATACAGGCTTATGTCGAGATTATGAGGCATTGTCTGAGGCGCAGCGAATGACCATGTTGTCGGAACTCATCGACCAGCAACAATTACCGGAAATTTATGGGGATTTGCAGCCAGAAACTGACGAAGTATTGGCGGTGATGCGATTGATGGCGAGATTACGTCATGACGTCAGTGATAAAGCCTTTGGGCATTACGTGATTTCAATGACTCATGCGGCCAGTCATATATTGGAAGTCATGCTTTTGGCACGATTTGCGGGACTGGTTGGTGAAAATGAGCAAGGTCAATATTGTCATATTTACATTGCACCGTTGTTTGAGACAGTTGTTGACCTTGCTCATATTGAACCGGTGATGACGGCATTGTTCGAGAATCCGGTTTACCGCAACCGGTTGATGCTGAGTGGTAACCGTCAGGAAATCATGCTGGGCTATTCCGATTCCTGTAAGGATGGCGGGATTCTAGCCTCTGTCTGGCACTTGTATCAGGCACAACAAAAAGTCGGTGAGTTGTCGAAAAAGTATGGCATTGCCTGTCGTATGTTTCACGGGCGAGGTGGTACCGTCGGTCGTGGTGGAGGCCCGACACATGACGCGATTCTGGCGCAGCCACCGGGCACAGTTCAGGGACAAATTAAATTCACTGAACAGGGCGAGGTGTTGTCTTTCAAATATGGTAATACGGAAACGGCCGCCTATGAGCTGGGTATGGGCGTCTCTGCCTTGCTTAAAGCAAGTCGAAGCCTTGTCACGCAGGCAAAAAGTGAACCTGCAGCATATCATGACGTTATGCGCGAACTGGCAAGCCTTGGCGAGCAACAATATCGTCAGTTGACGGAACAGACACCGTATTTTCTGGATTACTTTTACGAAGCTTGCCCAATTACCGAAATCGGCTTAATGAATATTGGTTCAAGACCGTCTCATCGCAAGGCGGGCGATAGATCAAAATCCTCTGTACGCGCAATTGGCTGGGTGTTTGCGTGGGCACAATCGCGACACACGTTACCTGCCTGGTACGGCATTGGTACAGCGATTAGTCAATGGCTTCAGGCTCACCCCGAGGCGCAGCAAACATTGCAGCAGATGAGTCGCGATTGGCCTTTTTTCAAAGCCTTACTGAGTAATACGCAAATGTCCTTGGCAAAGGCCGATATGGGCATCGCACAGCAATATGCCATGCTCTGTGAACAATCATTGCCAGCACTCGACGTGTTGTCCATTATTCGAAATGAATATGAACAAACCATTAATCAGGTTTTATCACTGGTTGAGGCTGACAAGCTGATGGTAGAAAATCCGGTTTTGGCATTGTCATTACGACGTCGCAGCCCGTATCTGGACCCGCTCAATCATATTCAGGTCATGTTGTTACGACGGTATCGATTGGCGGAGACAGATGGTCAAGACATGGCTGTGCTCAGAGATACATTGCTGCGGACGATTAGTGCCATTTCACAAGGAATGCGGAATACCGGCTAAAACAACCCAAACTTTTGGCTCGCTGGTCGAACAAAAACAAGGCCCGAAATTAACCTTGGCGCTCTTTTTTAGCTATATAGCGTGGCTTGTTTTTCGGCTTTGAGAAGGCTTTGTTGCTTTTACTTTTCGGCGCAAGGCCTTTACGTTTTCGAATAGGTAATTTGCCACCAACATGGTGTTCAATTCGTTGCAGATTTTTATGGTCATGCGGTTCCACCAAGTTGATGGCGAGGCCATATTTGTCGGCACGGCCTGTACGCCCAATGCGATGGATATAGGCATCACCTCGAAATGGCACATCATAATTGATGACGTGACTGATATCGGCTACATCCAGACCGCGCGCCGCGACATCCGTGGCAACCGTAACCCGGATTTGACCGCTTCGAAACTTGCGAATTCGTTCCCGCCGCACGGATTGGTCAAAATCGCCATGCAATAACTGCGCAGAGATATTCTGGGATTGTAAAAAGTCACAAACTGACTCAGCACGTATTTTTTTATTACAAAAGACTAGGGCTCTTGTGCAATCCTCCTGAGCCAGAAATGACAACAAAATTGCTTGCTTATGTTCCTGATTGTCGCAGAGATAGACTTCTTGCGTGACATTTTGAGCCTGCTGATTGGCCGCCTGTAAAAGAATTTCTTGTGGGTCTTTTAATAAGGACTCTGCAAACAAGCGAACCCCACTGCCAGCGAGTGTGGCGGAAAATAATCCGGCCTGAAATGGGTGACCTATTTTGGCGAGACTATGCAGGACATCCGGTCCCTGTCCCATATCCAACATGCGATCAGCCTCATCAATGACGACCATTTCAATGCCAGTCAAATCAATGGAATGACTATTGACCAGACTTAAGATTCGGCCTGGTGTGGCAATAATAATATCGGCGCCAGCTGTCTCTGCATGCTGCACTTGCGCCCAAGGTGAGGCGCCACCGGTCAACATCGTAATGATGGGTTTGAATGCACTGCCAAGTTGGTGAAAGACATGTTGAATTTGGAAGGCTAATTCACGTGTTGGTGCAAAAATCAAAAATTGCGCCTTGCCACTGGTATTAGGCTCATCCATCAATTTCTGCAAAATGGGTAGCACAAAGGCCGCTGTTTTTCCCGTACCTGTCGCCGCACAGGCTAAAACATCCTGCCCGGATAGCAGAGCTGGTATGGCTGTTTGTTGCACCATCGTTGCATGAGTGAAACCTTGGCGCTGGAGTGCATCCAGCAGGGCATCATCTAGGAATAAATCATCAAATTGCATTTCTATCACTTCAAATGGCAAGGCTGTGTAGCCGACCGGAAAGGCATCTTAACAGGACGGCAATAAAAAATCTCAGGTTGTCAGAACCAGTAAACAGCCCAAGATCATGATAGTGCAAGCAACTAACCTTCTTGCTAAATGTTGTTCTTGAAAGAGACGATAACCAAGAAACACCTGCAACATCATGCTTAACTGAAATAATGCCAACGCGTAGGCGATTAGCATGCCTTCAAGCAGCATCATGGTGGTCATTTGCATTATAAAAATCAGCACACCTAACCCGATAAAATCAGGATATCGCGAGGCATGCGCTTGCCAGACTACGGGAAATGATTGTTGTCGGAATAGCCTATAGGCCAGCCCTGCCAGCGGTAAACCAAATAAACACCAGAATAACGTGGTTGCTAATGGACCGCCGATAATGACCGCATTTTTTAATGGCAGCGTGCCGATTGAAAAGAGCAAGATCGACAAAAAACGTAATTGCACACCACGTTTGATTAAGAGTTCTAACAAACGATTTCTGCCACCATTTTGGGGTGGAAACAGCATCACGCTGCCGAGCAGAATGATAAAGATGCCAGTCCCGCCTTGCCAGCTCGGCACTTCACCAAGGAATATCAACGCGAGCAGGGCGGAGAAGACAACTTTATAGGCATTAAGCGGACCAAAAACAGAGAGATCGGTTTTCGAAAGTGACATTACCAGTAATAGCGTACCTGCCATATCAAGCGATGCTGCAAGTACGATATTTACCCAGAATGCGGATCTCAGCGCGTCAAAATTGAGCAGACTCAACAGTGGCAGACTGATGAGCGTTAAAACCAGATAGGCACCAAGCGTGATATACAAAGGCGACAAGCCACGATGGCCCATTTTCTTTTGAAAAACATTTGCTGATACGGACGCCAGCATCCGGAATACCAACCAGACTAATTCCATAGACTATGGCGTATCGTCGATCAGATCGTACTGATTGTTTTCATTAACTTGATAGTGGCTAAAGGCCGACCCATTACCCGTCTTATCAAATTGGAAAACGGTAAACGGATCTTTGCGTTTTCCCATTTCCATGCCCGGCGTGCCGACTGGCATATGCGGTACAGATAAACCGTGAATGTTTTCCGGTTTATGAGTCACAAGCGTCTTGATATCTTCAGCAGGAACGTGCCCTTCAATCACATATCCCTCAACGACCGCTGTGTGGCAGGAGGCCATGTTGGTTGGCAGGCCAAGTTCGCGTTTTACCATAGCCATTTGCGGATGGATGCGATCGGTAATTTCGAATTGATGTGTTTCGAGATGTTTAATCCAGGCATGACAACACTGACAATGTGCATCACGGTAAACGGTGATATGAACTGGGTTTTGCAGGGTTGTTTGGATTTTATCCCATTCACTACTTAAGGCCGAAGGGGGAATCAGCAGTATGAAAAAAGCCTTGCTGAGGAGAAAATTACGGATATTCAATAAAAACATCAGGATCGTCTGTCTGTGACTCTACATAATCAAGTGCGGCGAGAACGGATTTTTCCTTATCCGCCGGATAAGTCTGCGGCAGCACTCGAATTGCCGCTGGGGCCTGCTGGAAAGCAAACTGACTGGCATTATCGGCGATGGCAGGATTAACCCAAAGCGTTGTTTCTGACGTGATGTTGTCAGAAAATTGTTGTAGGCCTTCCAGGGTTAGAATAATACCGATCATTCGTTTACTGACAGGTAAGCATCTTCGGAAATGTCAGTCCACGTTTTGTCTTGATCTCGAAAAGTCTTGTAGGCGTCATACACTGTTTTGAATTTCGGATTCGCAGCAGCTTCTTCCATGAGGGTTTCTTGGGTGAGTTGTTTGAGATGTTGCATGACATCATCAGGAAAAGCCCGAATATCCACGCCGCGTTCACGAAGCTCTGCCAACGCAACCGCATTCAAATATTCCATCTCGGAAGCCATTCGCAGGTTTTCAGCCATGGCCGCTTGCTCAACCATTTTTTGTAAATCTGGTGGTAGGGTTGCCCAGGCACGGCTATTGATGCTTAATTCAAGCACCGCGCCTGGCTCATGCCAGCCAGGGTAGTAATAGTAATCTGCTGCTCGATAAAGACCTAGCCGTTGATCGTGATATGGGCTTACCCACTCGGTAGCATCGATAGTATTTCGTTCAAGCGCCGTGTAGACTTCGCTCGCCGCCAATAAAACCGGATTACCACCTGCTTTCGCAAAAACCTTGCCACCCAGTCCCGGTATGCGCATTTTTAAGCCATTCAAATCCGCAACAGAGTGAATCGGTTCATTAAACCAGCCACCCATTTGGATGCCAGTATTGCCTAGCGGAAAGGGTTTGACATGATAGGGTGCATAGACCTTATTCCAAAGTTCCAGCCCGCCGCCTGAGTAAAGCCATGCATTCATACCGCGTGGGTTCATGCCAAAAGGAACGGTGGAAAAAAATTGTGCTTCCGGCACTTTTCCCGCCCAGTAATAGGCACTGCCATGGCCCATTTCAACGGTGCCTTGGGAAACGGCATCAAAGGTTTGCAAAGCGGGTATCAATTCGCCCCCAGCGAACACTTTGACCTGCAGTCGACCATTAGACATTTCTGCCAAACTTTCTGCAAATCGCTCAGCACCTTCTTGAAGTACGGGAAAACCTGGCGGCCACGTTGTGACCATTTTCCAGCGGTAAACCTTAGTTAGATCAATACTGCCATCTTCATTAACGGCGTCAGGCGGTTCGCAAGCTGTCAGTAACAAAAAGGCAAGCGGCATTGCCAGCCATTTCAGCGAGATACATTTCATTCTCGGTTTCTCCGCTATCAAAGCGTTTCCAGATTGGCGTAAGCAAGTACCAGCCACTTACTACCTGCCTGTTTAAAATTAACCTGAACACGGGCGTGAGTGCCACTACCTTCAGTATCCAGAATCACACCGGGCCCAAATTTTTGATGCATCACTTGTTGGCCAGGATGATAGCCATTTTCACTGACGGTTTGCTGTCGGCTCGTCAGGCCAGATAAATGCCCAGCAGGTTGCCGTGACCGAATTTCATGACAATGTTCAACCGGTACTTCTGCCAGAAAACGCGATGGTCGAGGATGCATTTCTTGACCATAAAGGTACCGTGATTCGGTATGCATGAGATATAACGTTTTTCTGGCCCGCGTCATGCCAACATAGCAGAGGCGACGTTCTTCAGCGAGACGCATTGGATCCTCGGCTGATTTTTGTCCAGGAAATAAGCCTTCTTCCATACCAACCATGAAGACAACGGGAAATTCCAGTCCTTTCGCCGAATGTAAGGTCATCAGTTGGACACAATCTTGCCATGCGCCGGCTTGCATTTCACCGGCTTCAAGCGCGGCATGCGCCAAAAAGGCATCTAAAAGCGGCATGTCCTCTTCTGTATCGGCACGCATAAATTCGCGTGTCGCATTGATAAGTTCGTCCAGATTTTCGAGCCGACCCTGACCTTTTTCCGATTTATCTTTACTGTAAAACGCCTTCAAACCACTTTCATCAATAACCAGTTGTGTCAGCTCATGTAATGCCATGCTGTCATCAATGGGGGTTAGCGAGTCAATTAAGGTCAAAAAACCTGATAATGCATTCGCTGCTCTGGCGGCTAAGCTATTTTGTTCAACCATATCGGTGGCGGTTTGCCACAAGGTTTGATCGGTTTCTCTGGCGATTTGGCGTAGTTGGGTTAGAGTTGCAGCACCAATACCGCGTGTGGGGGTATTGACGACGCGTTCAAAAGCGGCATCATCACGTCGGTTTGCAATCAGACGGAGATAAGCCAGCACGTCCTTGATTTCGGCGCGTTCAAAGAAACGCAGTCCGCCATAAACCCGATAGGGCATGGCAGCTTGCATTAAGGCTTCTTCAATGACACGCGATTGTGCATTCGAACGATACAGCACCGCACATTGACTGCGTTCGCCACCTTGGTTCACCCATTGCTGAACCATTTGTACTAGGTATTGGGCTTCATCGCGTTCATTAAAAGCCTGATAAATCTGCACCGGATCACCATCATCATCCGCAGTCCACAGCTGTTTGCCCAGACGTTCACTATTATTGGCGATGACCGCATTGGCGGCTGCCAGAATATTGCCGGTAGAGCGATAGTTCTGCTCCAGACGAACGGTATTGGCCTGAGGATAATCTTGATGAAATTTCTGAATATTTTCGATTTTGGCGCCACGCCAGCCATAGATGGACTGATCATCATCGCCGACGATAAATAAATGGCCTTGCTCACCAGCCAGTAAACGAAGCCAGGCATACTGGATAGTATTGGTATCCTGAAACTCATCAACCAGAATGGAAGAAAAACGTTGCTGATAGTGGGCAAGAATGTCAGTACGTTTCAACCATAACTCATGACATCGCAGCAATAACTCGCCAAAATCAACGACTCCCGCTCGTTCACAGGCTTGTTCATATGCCTGATAAATTTGCTGCATGGTTTTAGAGTAGGGATCGTTGCCGACCTGGATGTTTGCAGCACGAAGGCCTTCATCCTTTTGTGCATTAATAAACCATTGCGCTTGCTTGGCTGGCCACTGTGCTTCATCTAGATTTAAACTCCGAATCAGCCGTTTTAACAAGCGCTGCTGATCATCGCTATCAAGAATTTGAAAGCTTTGCGGCAAATTGACATCTTGCCAATGCAGGCGCAGTAAGCGGTGTGCTAGCCCATGAAAGGTGCCAACCCACATACCGCCTATGGGATAACCCAGCATCTCCTCAATACGGCCACGCATTTCGGCAGCTGCTTTGTTGGTAAAGGTGACGGCGAGAATGTTTGCCGATGATAACCCTTCGGCTTGGATCAACCACGCGATGCGATGAACTAATACCCTCGTTTTACCACTGCCCGCACCAGCCAAAATTCGAGCATGACCAAGTGGTGCGGCCACTGCGTCACGTTGCGGTTTATTCAGATCGTTTAAAAGTTCGGATACATCCATCAGGCAGCGGTTTGCTTATCTGCAAAGAGAAGGGCTAATAAAAAAACATCCCCGCTGAGTGCGGGGATAGTTTAGGTCAGTATCGTGAAGACGTTGCAATCAGATGTTACTGTCAAGAAAAGCGGCGAGCTGAGATTTGGTCAGTGCGCCTACTTTTGTTGCTTCAACTTCACCATCTTTGAACAGCATCAGGGTAGGGATACCACGAATACCATAGCGCGGTGGGGTGTCAGGGTTTTCATCAATGTTCAGTTTGCAAACACGCAGTTTGCCTTCGTACTCTGAGCTGATCTCTTCCAGTACCGGCGCAATCATTTTGCATGGACCACACCATTCGGCCCAGTAATCAACCAGCACAGGTAATTCTGACTGCAGTACCTGACTGTCAAAGTCGCTATCGGTCACATTCGTGACGTTCTTGCTCATGTTGTATCTCCAGTGGTAACTAATGTATGAGGCCGCTATACTCGCAGACCATCAGTACAAGACATTTTTTCTTATCAGTTCAGGTAATGCAAGTATTTATATGAGTGCCCACCTCACCGACACCGCCTTTTCAACACTCTCCCTTCATGAGAACCTGCAGCGTGGACTGGCTGACGCCGGATTTGCTTTTTGCACTCCGATACAAGCGCAGACCTTACCACTACTATTACTTAACAAGGATGTTGCTGGACAGGCGCAAACCGGAACAGGCAAAACCATTGCTTTTTTGCTGGCAACTTTTCAGCGACTATTATCCCAACCAGCACAAATCGATCCGCAGCAACCGCGCGCACTGATTTTAGCGCCAACGCGTGAATTGGCGATTCAAATTGCGAAAGATGCCGCTTTATTGAATAAGTATGCCAATTTACGTATTGCTTTGGCGCATGGGGGTAAGGATTACCAAAAACAACGCGATGCCATCGCCGCAGGCTGTGACATGCTGATTGGGACGCCGGGACGGTTATTGGACTATCACAAACAACGGGTTTTTGATTTGCGGCAAATTCAGGCGGTGGTGCTGGATGAAGCGGACCGTATGTTTGATCTCGGGTTTATCAAAGATGTGCGTTACTTTCTGCGCCGGATTCCCAAGCCAAGTAAACGGCTTGGCATGTTGTTCTCTGCGACGCTCAGCTACAAAGTGCTGGAGTTGGCCTATGAGCACATGAATAATCCGGAAAAAGTACAAATTGCGCCCGAAAAAGTAGCCGCAGATCGCATTGAAGAAACGGTTTACTATCCGGCAAATGACGAAAAAATTCCTTTGTTACTGGCGTTAATCAAGCGTATCAATCCCTTACGCAGTATTGTGTTTGTCAATACCAAACACACTGCTGATCTGGTCTGGGGATTTCTGGAAGGTAACGGACATAAAGCCGCGTTGTTATCAGGAGACGTGCCACAAAAAAAGCGTGAACGATTGCTTACACACTTTCAGGATGGCGAGTTTCCATTTTTAGTTGCAACCGATGTCGCCGCGCGGGGGCTACATATTCCGGAAGTCAGTCACGTTTTTAATTACGATTTACCTCAGGACAGTGAGGATTATGTTCACCGTATTGGACGAACCGCCAGAGCAGGGGCTAGTGGCACGGCAATAAGCTTTGCCTGCGAAGAGTATGTCTTTTCATTGCCGGATATTGAGCGCTACATCAAACACAAAATTCCGGTGTCATCAGCCTCTGACGAACAATTGGCGACGCCTGCGCCAGCAGTCAAGCCTGAACGCAAATCAGCCCCTAAGCTTAAAACCGGCTCATCAGATAAGACAAGAAACGCGACACGCCGGCCGCGCTCACGGCGAAAACCAAAGCAATCGGTAAGTAAACCGGATGCAAATCAGTCCTAATCAATTGCCGGTCATACCGGCAAAACAGACGTTACCGCCGTCACAACCGGGGAATGCAACGTCATTTGGACAAACGCCAGCCCAACCCACCTTATTAACGCGGCCTAGCCAGCAGGTATTTGGCTCCAGCGAGCTGCACGATGTTCAACAAGCGCGAATTGTCAGGACCCTCGCGCAACTGGACAAATCCAGTTATTTTTCAACCCAGTCAAAGCCGTTACCGGCGCCCGTACAGGCCTATCTGCAAATTGCCAATTTGAGCGAAAACACTGCCAAGACAGGATTAATTGATGAAAGGGTTTAGTTTGGTGTTGATGATTTTTTGCCTGACCGCTTGTGGCAGCGCCAAGCCACCGAAATCGATAAATCAGTTTGGCAAAAGCACCATAGATGAAATCATCGAATTACATCAGCAACGTGTGATTCAGGATTTAAAAACGCTGACCTTGAAACTCTATCGCCGTAATCCTAATGAGCGGCATGATCGCGGCAAGCGGACCTTAGAAGAGAGTGTGGCACGATTGTTTAACTATCCAGCGTTGGCTGGCTTTAGTAAATGGAAAAACACCAAACCGACCGATATTTTGCGTGATGCACTCAGCCCCGAGTATGAAGGGGATCGCGTGCTGGCCTTTACGGTTGGTATGCGCCGGATGTTGATGGCTTCCTATGACTACAAAACGGATTTTTACTATCTGACCGAAATTGATGCTCAAAAACTCTATAACAGTGCCCGTAACATCGAAATTGCTGCCTGGCTATTGGCGACCCGCCGCGATCATCAGGGTAACCGGGTTCTCCTCAGTGACAGCACTGCGGCTCTGGAACAAAACCTGAGTTTTCAACGCCTGATTGGCGGCATGATCACAACACAGGAAAATTTGTCGCAAATCATTGCGACAAGGCAAGGGCGGATGGTTAAAACGGTCGTTATTCAAGCAGCCTCAATGGCTTTTTTACCGATCTAATTTGCCGGCGGCCTGTTTCACTAACCAGTTTTTAATTGGCGGGCATTGGTTTAATAAATGCAGCCCCGATGCTCTTAACTGATTAAATAGGGGGGGGCGAAACCCAAAAACGTGATGTAGCCCCGTCAAACTATGTTGCATGACGAGATTTTCTGCCCGACGGGCGCGCTGATAACGTCGTAGAACGTTTACGTCTGCAAAATGACGTTGTCGATGGGTGGCCTCGCTGACAACTTTAGTCAGAGCAGCAACATCTTGAAAACCCAGGTTAACGCCTTGCCCAGCAAGCGGATGCACACCGTGCGCTGCATCACCTATCAATGCTATCCCTGGTTTGACGTAATGATCAGCATGATGAGATTGCAACGGAAATGCCGCACGGGCGGACAATAACTGCAGTTCACCCAAATCCATATTGGCAATCTCGTGGAGGCGTTGTATGAACGCGGCAGGAGAACAGGTAGATAATTCCTGGCAGGTTGCCACAGGCAAACTCCAGACAATGGCTGATTGGTGCGGATCAGCCAAAGGCAGAAATGCAACGGGCCCGCCGTCAACAAATCGCTGTCTAGCACAGTTCAAGTGTGGTTTTTCCGAATGAATAATGGCAACCAAACCGTGCTGTTGATAACGTAGCGTTTGTCGATGAATACCAGCCCATTGGCGAATCGCGGAGTGTTGGCCATCTGCACCAATAATTAATTTGGCTGAGAGAGATTGTTTATCAGATAGCGTGACCGTCTGCCCCGATAGTGCCGTCACGGTGGCTGGAGAAAGCACCTGAATATGAGAAAATTGCGAGATAAGCTCTGTGGCAGCCCATTGTAAATGGCAGTTTTCGACAATATAGCCTAGCGCAGTCTGTCCTGTTTCAGCCGCATCAAATTGTAGGCTCGCGTGCTGATCAAAAATGGTCATCGTGTCGAAATGGCCAATTCGGTTTGTATGAAGTTGCTGCCAAACACCTAATTTCGATAACAACGCTCGACTTGCGCTATTAAGCGCACTCACTCTGAGCTCTGTTGGCTGATTTACGGTAAACTCGGTTACCGGATCACTTTCTAAAAGCGTGATGGACAACTGGGTTTGTTGTGCTAAAGCCAATGCTTGAACGGTGCCAACCATACCGCCACCCACAATTAAAATATCGGTATGGCGTGCCATCAGGGTTGTCCTCGAACCAAACGGCTTTGGCGACCACAAAAGCCCATAAAATGTTGGGCAAGTTGATTTTTGAGTGGTGGTAGGCAATCCAACATGGCTAACCCTGCTGCACGACCGTGCCCTAATAAGGTTTGGTCATTACTGAACAAACGAACCAGGCCGTCAGTGTAGTTCACAATCCTGTTGCGCTCAGGTTGCTGCCAGTCACGATAATCTTGTAAGCAACGTTGGTGACCGCAGTCCGCGGTATGTTTCTTCACAACTTCCGCGAGTACGGCGGCATCTCGTAAGCCCAAATTAAAGCCTTGACCTGCGATGGGATGCAGGCTTTGGGCAGCATTGCCGATGAGAATAACGCGCGGCGGCTCAGTTTGCGAAGTCTGTTTTAAAGTAAGTGGATAGTGATGTCGTTGCCCGGTACGTTGAAAATAACCCAACCGAAATCCGAAACGTTCCTGTAATCGCGACAAAAAGACCTGATCAGGCAAATTGAGCAGCGCCTGTTCCTCACCTGTTTTCACTGTCCATATCAGGCTACAACGATTTTCAGACAGTGGAAGCAGTGCCAGCGGGCCGGTATCGGTAAATCGTTCAAAAGCACGATTTTGATGCGCGCGTTGCGGGGTAACATTCGTGGTAATAGCGGTTTGGTGATAATGCTGTTGTTGTGACGTGAGGTGCAGTAACGAGCTGATCGTGGAATTTTGACCATCAGCAGCGACCAGCAGTCGGCTGTGCAATACTTGCCCGTCTTCTAAGGTTACGGCAACGTAATCCGTCTGTGGCATAACAGCTTTAACGGTGTGTGGTGAGAACGATTTAATTCGTGGCTGGCTTGATAGAGCAGTATTAAGTTGCTGGCCAAGTTGCTTAGCTGTCAAAACCTGACCCAGAGCGGGGACATTGGCATCGACAGCACGCAGCCGGGTCACGCCAAAATGTCCCCGATCTGAAATATGAATCTGTTCGATAGCCGTCGCAAAAGCAGATAAATCAGACCATAAGCCGAGCTGTTGAAAAATCAACACTGAGCTGTAGGAAAGCGCAATGCCTCGGTCATCATAATTAGGCTGCGCATTGGTTTCGATTGGACTGGCTTCAATCAAGCCGACGCGGAGCTGGCTGTCTTTTAACGCTAACGCTAAGCTGCTGCCAACCAGGCCAGCCCCGACAATCAATAAGTCAAAATCAACCGTTGTCATCTAAATCAATGCTCAGCCGCCATTAACGCTTCAATATCAGCGATTTCTTTTGGTGCGCCTGTAGATAGCACTTCATGACCGGTTTTCGTCACCAGGACATCATCTTCAATCCGAATACCGATAAAATGATACTTTTCGGGGACGCTTTCCTGATCGCGAATATACAAGCCAGGTTCAATAGTCAGCACCATGCCGGGTTCTAGTAAACGCCAGGTGTCACCGACTTTGTAATCACCCACATCGTGAACATCCATACCCAACCAATGGCCGGTACGATGCATATAGAATTCACGGTAAGCGCCGGATTCAATTAAAGCATCAACGTCGCCCGATAATAAGCCAAGAGAGACTAAACCTTCAGTCAGTACTTTAACGGCTACTTCATGTGGCTGATTCCAATGATTACCGGGTTTGACGGCATCAATCGCGGCGTATTGGGCGTCCAATACAACTTGATATAAATCACGTTGTGCGTCAGTAAATTTACCGCTTACAGGAAAGGTGCGAGTAATGTCTGCCGCATAAAATTGATATTCCGCACCGGCATCAATTAACAATAATTCGTTATTGTTCAGCTTGTGGTTGTTTTCGATGTAATGCAAAATGCAGCCATTTTCGCCGCCACCCACTATTGAAGGATAAGCTGGGCTGCGACAGCCATGCCGCATAAACTCATGCAGCAACTCTGCTTCGACTTCATATTCCCATTTACCTGGTTGTGTGTGTTGCATGGCCCGGATATGGGCTTTGACTGATATGTCAGCAGCCGTTTTCATGGCCTTGATTTCTTGACTGCTCTTGAATAATCGCAGCTCACTCAGGCTATGTTCCAGCTCAATAATTTCAGTCGGTGAATGTTTGCCGCCGCGCGATGCCTGCCGTAAATGTTGCAGCCAATTGACCATACGCTGATCAAAAGCGGGTTGACTGCCCATGGTGTAATACACTTTTTCCTTGTCTTCCATCAGACCGGGCAAAATTTCATCCAAATCGGTGATGGGATAGGCATCATCTGCCGAGAAATCTTGAATTGCGCCTTCCAGGCCTGCTCGATAGCCATCCCAGATTTCTTTTTCTAAATGGCGCTCGCGGCAAAACAAAATAAATTCACCATGCGGCCGACCAGGCACTAACACCACTACGGACTCAGGTTCGTCAAAACCGGTCAAATAGTGAAAGTGACTATCACTTCGAAACGGAAAGTGCACATCGCGATTACGCGTCAGTTCAAGCGCGTTAGGCAGCACCGCAATACTGTCTTGTCCCATCATCTCCATCAGTCGGCGACGGCGCCGAGCATATTCTTGTCGAGTCATTAGTGTTCTGTTTGCTCATCTTGATTTTCGTCAGGGCTGAGTTCGCCAAATAAGAGAAAAAGCCCCATCCGCAAGTATTCAACTAATTCTGCAAAATTAGATTCATCATGTTCGGACTCATCCAGATCGACATCATTAATCTGACTTATCTGGATAACATCGGTCACATATTCCTGACAGTCTTTTGATAAAGAAGTTGTGTCTGTCAGTCCGGCAACTGCCAAACCGTACAACAAACCCTGACACCAGTCTGCCATGGCTACGACACGTGAACCGAGTGGTGAATCATCATCTGGCAGCGATAAGTCAAGCGCAAAATCGAGGCTATTTAAGGCTTGGATGGTTTCATCGAACAGTAAGGTTAAATTTTGTTGCTCTTCTGCTCCGGGCTGATAATCTTCAAATAAAACGTGATACCAGCCGTATCGACTCGCCTGCGGATCCATACATAACAGCCCGCATAGTGCGCCTTGAAGTTCTGCTTCGGTAGTGGGGCCATCATTGGCCATATTTTTGGGTGACAGCGATGGAAAATATAATTGAGACATAAGGTTTTAGCCTGATTTTTAAATTGTGCGACGTCGCTTATTGACCGGGTCAACGGCCCACGACTATAGTTAACCATTATTTTCGCACAGCCAAGACGCATAGTAATGGATAAAAGCCCGGTACAACAATTGGAACAGCAGATTGAGCAGCTGCTGCGTGCGGGGCGCCGTCTGCGCGAAGAGAATTTATTACTGCGATCCCAACAAGCTGCTTGGCTCAGTGAGCGGGCGCAACTAATTGAAAAAACAGATATTGCCAAAAGCCGAATCGATAAAATGGTGATGCGTCTTAAACAGCTGGATGAAGAATTATGAGTACAGCGGTTAATGTGACCATTCTTGGTAAGGACTATCAAGTTGCTTGCCCCGATGAGGAAAAAGACGCGCTACTTGCTTCAGCGCGTATGGTGCACCAGAATATGGAAAAAATCCGTGCCAGTGGTAAAGTTGTTGGCGTTGATCGTATTGCCGTTATGGCCGCGTTAAATATTGCGCATGACTTGATTGTTTTGCAGCAGGATGAGTCGCAAGACTTGTCTTCGATCAACGAAAAGTTAAATCAGCTGACGGAACGTGTTGGTGCTTTTTTAAGTGAAGATCGACAGTTAGAACTCTGAATTTCATCACCACAAAGTCAGTTTAAACGCGTATGATGTGTTTAACCCTGCGGTGTTCGACAGCGACATGTGTTGTCTTGAGCCGATAAGCAAATGCTTACCGAAACCAAAATTTCGGGATTGAAAAACAGGCCCGCTCTGACGGGAAGTTTGCCAGTCCCATGCGGTTTCACTCTTGGACCTCCTGGTTCAAGAACCCCGTTCGCATCGGCACTGTGGGGGCTATCCTATTCGTTACCCGGTTGATTAAGTTTGCCCAGCAAGTTATCTAATTGTTGCCGCTCAGACGCCGACAATGTTTTCGCCAAACGTGTTTCATAATCAGCGAACACTTCCGACAAAGCGGATTCAATCAAGTTCTGGCCCGCTTGGGTTAGGCGAACTTTTCGACTGCGCTGATCTTCATGGCAGGCATGGCGTGAGATCAAGCCGCGTTTTTCCAGATTATTGAGTACCTTGGTCAGCCCGCCCGAGCTCAACATATTGTTTTGGCAAATATCCGACGGTGTCAGCTCAAATGGACTGCCTTGGACCCGCAATGAGCCGAGCGCATCATATTCCCCCGCACTAAGCGTATTTTTTTCCATCACCTGTTTACTCATACTGAATAATTGTTCACGCGCCCAGTACAAGCGTTTGACGGTGGCGGCGGCAGGTAAATTATCGGCCGGCAGATTTGCCTTCATCCGCTCAATAATCGATTCGATTGGGGCTATTTTATCGCTCACATCAGTTCCTTCATTACCGAAGGTTAGATTATGACAAAAAAATTAACTTGCTAGAAAGATAATTTATCGTTAAGGTTTTATCTTTCTGGAAAGCAATATTCCGAATCTTGTCATTGCCTGGGACTGCACTATGCTGAAATCGCGTTTATTACCGACACTTTGTTACCTCATTACCAGCTCCTTTTTTCTGGTGTCTTATGCTGCCGCTGAGCAAAGACCATTGCCTGAGGTGAAGGTGATGACGCCGAAAGTAGAACAGATAATTGAACGCAAAGAGTTTACTGGCCGCTTTGAAGCTATTGAAGATGTTGCCTTGCGTGCGCGGGTTTCAGGCTATCTGGACGCCGTCCATTTTAAGGATGGTCAACAGGTTGAAAAAGGCGATTTGCTGTTCGAAATTGACCCAAGGCCTTTTAAAGCGGCACTGGCTCGGGCTGAAGCCGAGTTATCCCGGGTGCAGAGTCAATTAAAATTAGCGCAGCTGGAACTGGAGCGGGGCGAGCGTTTGTTGACACAAAAAGCTATCGCTGCTGAAGAGGTAGACACACGCCGAGCACGATATCAGGAAGCCAACGCCAATGTGGCTGCGAGTCAGGCTGCTGTTCAGACCGCCGCCCTTGATTTGCAGTACACCAAAATTGTGGCGCCTGTTACCGGTCGGATCTCCAGCCGGCAAATTGACGTGGGAAATTTAGTGAGTACTGAAGGAAGCGCCACGCCATTAACAACGATTGTCACAACCAATCCCTTGCATTTTGTCTTCGATGTCTCTGAAGCGGAATACTTGCAGCTTGCGCGTGCTGCCGGTGGGGAAGCCGCGCTGAATGGCCAAACAGAAATTACCGCCCAATTGCGCTTATTGGATGAACAAGGCTGGCCACGGGAAGGGCTACTTAATTTTGTTGATAATCGTATTGATGAATTTACCGGTACGCTGCGGATGCGCGTTAAGGTGGAAAATGATGAGGGCCTGCTGCGTCCCGGTATTTTTGGCCGATTGAGAATGCCGGTAAGTGAGCCACATGAGGCTTTGTTGGTGCCTGATCGTGCTGTTGTCTCCGATCAGGCTGCCAAAATTCTGTTAGTGGTGAATGACGAAGGTATTGTTGAACCACGCCCTATTCAACCAGGTTCATTACAAGAAAATAGTATGCGTGTTATTGAGTCAGGCATTTCTGCTGAAGATCGCGTGATTGTTCAGGGGCTGATGATAGCGCGCCCGGGAAGTGAAGTGAATGCGGTGCCATTTGAAGAGGGCAATAATGGGGAACAAAACTAATGCGGTTTACCCATTTCTTTGTTGATCGTCCTATCTTTGCCACGGTGGTATCGGTACTCATTGTTCTGATTGGCAGTATTGCTTACTTTACGTTGCCTGTCGCCCAGTATCCGGAAATTGCGCCGCCCAGTATTTCGGTGACGGCAAGTTATCCCGGTGCTACGGCAGAAACGGCAGCAGATACCGTAGCGACGGTGCTGGAGCAGCAAATAAACGGCGTGGAAAACATGCTGTATATGAAGTCAGAAAATACGGCCGATGGGGTGACCTCGCTTAACATCACCTTTGAGCAAGGGACCGATTTGGATACGGCTCAGGTACTGGTGCAAAACCGGATTGCCATTGCAGAACCACTGCTACCGGAAGAGGTGACCCGGCAAGGTATCAATGTTCGTAAAAACTCGCCCGATCTGATGATGGTTATCCATTTATTGTCGCCAGATGGAACCCGGGACAATCTCTACGTCTCCAATTTTGCCAAGACACAAGTAGTCGATAGATTAGCTCGTATTGATGGGGTGGGCGAAGCACGTATTGTTGCTGAGCGGGCCTACGCCATGCGTATCTGGATTGATCCCGAGCGGGCGCAATCGTTTAATCTGACCGCCAATGAAGTGATCACGGCTTTAAGACAAAACAATGCCCAGATCGCTGCGGGGGTGATTAATAAGCAACCTTTGACTGAGACAAAAGGGGCTTTTGAGCTGAGTGTTGAAACTCAAGGACGCCTGCTCAACGAGAGTGAATTTAGCAATATCATTGTGAAAAGGGGTGAAAATGGTCGGGTCGTTCGCTTGCGTGATTTGGCGCGCATCGAACTTGCGGCTCAAGATTACAACAATATTGGTTACTTAGACGATAACCTCGCTTTGCCAGTTGTTATTTTCCAGCGACCGGGTTCGAATGCGTTAGAAACGGCAGAGGCATTGCGGGCTGAAATGCAGGATATTGCCAAGCAAATGCCGCCTGGTCTCGAATATCAGATCATTTACGATCCAACACAGTTTATTGCTAAATCTATCGAGAAGATTTATCACACCATTATCGAAGCCATTCTACTGGTTATTCTAGTTGTCATGCTGTTTTTACAAAGCTGGCGGGCTTCACTGATTCCAATCGTTGCGATTCCGGTATCGCTGATTGGTACTTTTGCCGTGATGTCCGCGCTGGGGGTATCACTCAATAATTTGTCATTATTCGGCCTGGTTCTCGCTATCGGTATTGTCGTTGATGATGCGATTGTTGTGGTGGAAAATGTTGAGCGGTACATTCGCGAGGGCTTCAGCCCGAATGAAGCGGCGCATAAGACAATGGATGAAGTCGGGACAGCACTGATTGCGATTGCAATCGTGCTATCTGCAGTATTTATACCGGCTGCCTTCATTACCGGCATCTCGGGCGCGTTTTATCAGCAATTTGCATTGACGATTGCGACCGCAACGATTATTTCACTCATTGTGTCATTGACACTGTCACCGGCAATGGCCGCTTTATTGCTAAAACCACATGATCCGGATGCGCCGCCACCTCGCGGTTTGTGGGGCGTTCTTGGCAGGCCTGTCCGTGCCTTCGGACAAGGCTTTAACCGTAGCTTTGATTGGTTGGGGGAAAAATATTCCCAACTGACACGACGTTTGTTGCGAGTGGCAGCGTTAGTCTTAATTGTCTATTTAGGCTTGATCGTCTTAACCGGTTTTAGTTTCAACAAAGTGCCCACCGGATTTATTCCACAACAAGATCAGGGTTACTTGATCAATGTTATGCAGCTGCCACCTGGGGCAACATTAGACCGAACTGACGTTGCAGTTCGAGACGCGGCAGAACGTTTACGCGCGGTGCCTGGTGTGGCGCATGCGGTGCAGTTTGTCGGCTTGGATGGGGCGACTTTCACCAATGCCTCGAATGCGGCCGTGATCTTCACGCCACTTGATCCATTCGAGGAACGAATCGCTGCGGGGCTGACAATTGATGATATTCAGGCTGCGTCACAACAAGCCTTATCGCAAGTACCGGGCGCCATGGCATTTGCTATCAAACCTCCGCCTGTCAGGGGGATGGGTAATGCCGGAGGCTGGAAGCTCTATATTCAGGATCGGACGGGTCTGGGCGCAGAACAGCTTGAATCAGCAACGCAGGCTACAATTGGCGCTGCCAATCAAGCGGATGCGCTCAGCGCTGTGTTCACATTCTACAATTCGGCGACACCGCGTATTTATGCCGATGTTGATCGAACACGGGCGGAGATGTTGAATGTGCCAGTTCAGAATGTCATTGATACGCTTGAGATTTATCTTGGCTCTCGTTATGTGAATGACTTTAATTTCTTGAATCGTACTTTCCGTGTGGTTGCTCAGGCAGATGGCATATATCGTGATGAGCAGGATGATATTGCCAAGCTGAGAACGCGCTCAGAATCCGGTGCAATGGTGCCGATTGGTTCGATAGCGACATTTGAAGAAATCACGGGGCCTATTCGTGTACCGCATTACAACCTCTATCCTGCAATTGAAGTTCAAGGTGATACCTCAGCGGGTTTCTCAAGTGGCGAGGCAATTGCAGCAATGGAACAAATTTTGGCGGAGACATTGCCGGATGGTTTGGGCTATGAATGGACCGAGTTGGCATTGCAGGAAAAACTGGCAGGTGATACGGCATTTATCGCATTCGGGTTGGCGGTTGTTTTTGTTTTCCTCCTATTGGCCGCACTTTATGAAAGCTGGTTATTGCCTTTGGCGGTCATTTTGATTGTGCCGATGTGTCTGTTAGCTGCCATCAGTGGTGTGGCATTCCGAGGGATGGACAATAATATTCTGGTTCAGATTGGTTTTATTGTACTAATTGGTCTTGCTTCGAAAAATGCGATTCTCATCGTCGAGTTTGCCAAGCAGGCAGAAGATCGTGGTATGAGTCGTCTGGATGCGGCTGTTGATGCGGCGAGAACAAGACTGCGGCCAATTTTGATGACTTCAATGGCCTTTATTCTGGGGGTTGTGCCTTTGGTTTTGGCCACCGGCGCCGGTGCGGAGATGCGTCAGGCCTTAGGGACGGCGGTATTTTCTGGAATGCTGGGCGTGACCTTTTTTGGCTTGATTTTTACACCCGTATTTTATGTAGTCTGCCGCTGGTTGGCGGCACGGCGGGAGACTAAGCAAACGATATAGTTGCCGTGAATAGACGGCCAGACAAAGATCAACCTATGTGTGCTTAACCACGAATCAAGGGGCTGAGTGGGCAGCCCCTTGATATTTTATGTAATCAATAGCTTATCTAATAGTCACAGTTTGAATTTGAAAGAGTGTTACATGGAGGTAACAACATGGCTTACTTACTCAGGATAGGCCTACCTAATCAGTCCCTGCATGTTTTGAATTGAAGTAGATAACACTGCCAATGCAGGCTAGTCTGGCCGTTTTGCATTCGGTAAGCGAATTTCGATATGCAAGCCGCCTTTATCGACATGTTTGGCGATAATTTCGCCACGATGTGCTTTAACAGCCCGTTCCGCAATGGTTAGACCAAGTCCGGTACTTGTTTGGTGTTCGCGACCTTGTTCGCCCTTGAAAAAGGGGGTAAACAGGTGCTGCAATTCGTCGGCTTTGACGCCGGGGCCACTATCCTGAATGTGAATGATGACGTGTTTTTCAATCGCTTCTGCCTGAAATAAAACTGCGCCATTTTCAGGGGTGAATTTGATCGCATTGCGCAGCACGTTTTCCAACGCGCGCAAGATTAAAACAGGCTTACCATAAAGCCAGAGTGGTGCCAAGATATTGGCGGTAATTGTTATCTGTGACAGATTGGCTTCGTAGCGCGCATCATCGAGCAACTCGTCCAGTAACGGCGAGAGTTCAAATAGTGCTTGTTCAGCTTTATCTGCAGCCAAAGAGTCGAGGCGAGACAGGTTCAGCAAATCGCCAATCAAGTAATCCATTCGCTCGGATTCTTTTTCCAGTCTGGCCATGACTTCGGGAGTTTTTTCCGGCCGTTGCTCTGCCAGACCAATCGCTGCTTGAACTCTGGCAAGTGGAGAACGTAATTCGTGCGAGACATCATGCAATAAGTTGCGTTGAGCGGAGACTAGATTTTCCAGTTTGGCGGTCATGTCATCAAAGTGTCGGCCAAGCTCGGCAAGTTCGTCTTTTCGACGTCCCATTGCTGGACCAATTCGGGTAGCGAGTTGGCCTTTGGCCACTGCTTGAAAAGCACCACGTAAATGACGTATTGGTTTAGTAAACCACCAAGCTAAAAAGGCACTGAAAAAAAGACCACTGAATATGCCAGCAATCATCAGTGTAATGAGTGGCTTTGGCGGTTTCGGTCCATGAGGAGGGTAGTCATTTAAAGGAGCGACAACATTGGCTGGAATAAACAGTAATAACGAGCCATCAGATTCAGGGGTCAACAGACGAATAGAGCGTAAATGGGGTACTTTATCGTAAAGTTGACGGACAGCATCTAACTGGCCATCTTCAAGATCGCGACCAAGCAGTTCTTGATCATTGTCATCGAAGGCATAGACTCGGGCAACACCATTTTGTTGTTGATCAGTCAAATATTGGCGTAACCCTTGAGCTCCCCCATACTGTCCTATGTCTGCAGCATCGGAAACGATAATACTGGCGAGTTTTCCTATCTGAATTGGCGCGTCTGTTAGTCGCTGATTGATTTGTTCCTGATGTAGCCACATGGTTGTGCCAACACCTAAGCCGGCAATCAGCAAGGCCAACAAGAATGCGAAAAAAAACTTCCAGAATAAGCGACCCATCATCAATGCCTATTTGACCAGTAAGTAGCCCTTGCCACGAATGGTTTGAATATAACCGTGGCCGTCTTGTTGTACGCCCAGTTTTTGCCGGATGCTGCTCATGTGTACATCAATACTGCGATCAAATTTTGCTAACGGCCGGCCCAGAGCTTGCTCAGATAAGGTATTTTTATCGACGACCTGCCCGGCATGTCGGGTTAATACTTCCAATAAACTGAATTCGGTACTGGTCAAAGAAAGTTGTGCTTCGTGCCAGATGGCTTTGCGTTGTTGTGGCCAGATTTGTAAGGGGCCACATTGCAGTTTCTTTTCATGCCGACTTTCAGCCTGACTGCGACGTAAAATCGCTCTGATCCGGGCGATTAGTTCGCGCGGGGTACAGGGTTTCGGCACATAATCATCCGCTCCGTTTTCAAGACCTAAAATTCGGTCGACATCATCACCACGCGCGGTAAACATCAATACGGGGATCTGACTTTTGCTGCGAATTCCGGTTAGCACGGCAATACCTGTCATATCTGGAAGCATGACATCAAGCACAACCAGATCATAGTTGTTGGTTAAGGCTGCCTCAAGTCCCGCCGAGCCGTTAAATATCGTTGTGACGTCATATTTTTCTTCTCGAAGATAATCTTCAAATAGACCTGCCAAGACTTCATCATCGTCAATAATCAAAATATGGGGCATTGTCTACCTCAGCAACATTTTTGATGACTATCATAGGTTGTCGGAGGGCAAAGCCCAATCGGTTATCACTATATTTACCTGAATTTACACGTTAAAACGCCCATTAACATTGTTTCAGTCGATACTGTGTACCAAGTTCGCATCAAGCGTAATGCGCGAATGAGCCGTTATTTTATGTCAGGAGTGAAACGATGAAAAAAACATGGTTAAGTCTTTTAGTGTTGCCTGCGTTAATGATTGCAACACCGACATTAGCAAAAGATCACGATAAAAAAGCAGACCGCAAAGCCTGTGAAAAAGCGGATAAAAGGCATAAGCCGGATCAGCATGATCACCGGTTGTTTAAATCTTTAGATTTGACAGACGAGCAGAAAGAAGAAATCAAATCACTTCGTAAAACTTTTTGGCAGGAAAATAAAGCGGCAATGAAAGCCGGGTGGGAGCGTCATCAAGCGATGCGCCAATTAAGTTTTAGTAATGAGTTTGATCAAGCGAAACTAGACGATTTGATTGAAAAAACAACGGCTGCACAAGCGGATGCAATGTCTAAAAAAGCGGCATTGAATCAAGCCATTTTTCAGGTGTTAACTGAATCTCAACAACAAAAATTGTTGGAAAAAATGGCTGAAAAACAAAAGCGTAAAGAGAAAACGGATAAAGAATAAATTTAAGCAAATCAGCCACGCCGGTGATCGGCGTGGCTTCATTATTGGCGAAGCATGGCAATCACCGGCTGACTTTCAGGTCGGATTCCGCGCCACAAGAAAAAGGCTTCCGCAGCCTGTTCTACCAGCATACCCAAGCCATCCAAGGCGTGAGCGGCGTTATGTGCCTTTGCCCAAGTAACAAATGCCGTATCGCGGTCACCATACATCATGTCATAGCAAGCGGCTTCATCGGCTAGGCATGCCGCTGAAATTGGCGGAACTTCACCTTGTAAACTGGCAGCAGTGGCATTGATGACGATATCAAATTTTCCTTTGATATCAGACCAGCCTCCACCGGAAATGGCGCCTAAATCCTGAAAATCGTTAGCGAGATTTGTCGCTTTTTCAGCCGTACGATTTGCAATGAATAAATCTGTTGGAGCTTCTTGAAGCAGTGGTGCAATCACGCCACGTGATGCGCCTCCGGCGCCCAACAGCAAAATGCGTTTATCCTTTATTGTTAAACCATGATTACTTAATAAGTCTCGGGATAAGCCGACACCATCGGTATTATCACCAAATAAGTTGCCCGACTCACTAATCACAATCGTATTAACGGCACCAGCGCGATCTGCGCGCTCACTCAGATCATCAATCAGCGACCATAGGGTTTCCTTAAAAGGAACGGTGACATTAAGTCCTTTAAGTTTGAGTGCATTGTGTAATTGCTGGATCTGACCAGCGACATCATCGGGGTAAATATCGATCGCGCGATATTCCAGGGATTGCCCTGTTTGTTTTGCGAAAGCCTGGTGAATCTTAGGCGATTTACTGTGGCTGATTGGGTGGCCGATAACAGCATATTGATCAGTCATGTTGGTTTCTCAATTGTTCCGCCGCATATTTAGCGAAATAGGTCAAAATACCATCGGCACCGGCACGTTTAAAACTTAATAAACTTTCTAAAATGGTTTGCTCATTAAGCCAACCATTCGCGATAGCAGCTTGCAGCATGGCATATTCGCCACTGACTTGATAAACAAAAGTGGGTTTTTGGAAGGTTGTTTTGACACGATACAAAACGTCCAAGTAAGGCAGGCCGGGTTTGACCATCACCATATCGGCACCTTCTTGAATATCCAAGGCAACCTCATGCAAGGCTTCATCGGTGTTAGCTGGATCCATTTGGTAACTATATTTGTTGCCACCGGCTAAATTACCTGCACTGCCAACGGCATCACGAAACGGACCATAGAATTGCGAGGCATATTTAGCAGAATAGGCCATGATGCGCGTGTGGATATAATGATGGTTTTCTAATGCCTCTCGGATGGCGCCAATCCGACCATCCATCATATCTGAAGGCGCAACCACATCCGCACCGGCTTGCGCATGAGATAAGGCCTGTTTTATCAATACGCTAACCGTTTCGTCATTCACGATATAGCCGTCATCATCAATCAGACCATCTTGACCGTGCGTTGTATAGGGGTCCAGCGCAACATCTGTCATGATGCCCAACTCGGGAAAGGCAGATTTTAAGGTACGCACCGTACGTTGAATGAGCCCTTCTGAATTGTAGGCTTCTGCGGCATCTAAAGATTTTTTTTCAGTGGCAATAACCGGGAATAAAGCCATCATCGGAATGCCCAAGGTGACTAATTGCCGCGCTTCCTCTAACAAATAGTCAAGACTTAATCTTTCAACGCCGGGCATAGAGGGGACGGCCTCGCGTTGTTTTTCTCCTTCAAGTACAAAACACGGATAGATCAGATCAGCACTGCTGAGTCGATGCTCCTGCATTAACCGACGCGAGAAGGCATCTTTGCGCATTCGTCTGGGCCGCTGTCTGGGAAAAGCGGATAAATCAAAAAACTGCCGAGTCATAGAAATTGCCATGTTCACAAGAAGCTGCGGCTCATAGTACCGTTGACAGTGCCAGTTGTCATCGTTTTTGCCGTGGACGCACTCACGACAGATGCGTTAAAATCACAAAGATTTTGTCCGGGGAGAACACCTAGCTTCCCCATTCGTTATTATCGTGGAGGTTCCCCTTGCGCACTGCAGCACTACTGGCTCTTGAAGATGGCACCGTGTTTCACGGCGAATCAATTGGCGCGGTCGGACAATCTGTTGGCGAGGTGGTATTTAATACAGCCATGACCGGGTATCAGGAAATTCTGACCGATCCGTCTTACTGTCGTCAGATTGTGACATTGACTTATCCTCATATTGGCAATGTTGGTGCTAATCCGGATGATGAAGAATCTGATCAAATTCACTGTAGCGGTTTAATCATTCGAGAGTTATCACCGGTTGTTTCAAGCTGGCGTGGTGAAGCGGCTCTCGATAAGTACTTGGCAAAACACAACGTTGTCGGATTAGCAGGTATTGATACCCGAAAATTGACCCGATTGCTGCGTGAAAAAGGTGCGCAAAAAGGCTGTATTGTTGCTGGCGATAATATCGACGTAAATGCTGCCATTGATGCGGCTCGCGGTTTCGCCGGTCTTAAAGGCATGGATTTAGCTAAAGAAGTCAGTACCGAAACCAGCTATGAGTGGACGTCATCCACATGGCAGTTAGATGGCCAACCCAAGCAGGCTGAAACACGATTTCATGTCGTTGCGTATGACTACGGCATTAAGAAAAATATTATGCGTATGCTGGTGGAGCGGGGCTGTAAGCTCACAGTTGTTCCAGCACAGATGCCACCTGAGGAAGTAGAAAAGCTCAACCCGGATGGTATTTTTCTGTCGAATGGGCCGGGTGACCCTGAGCCATGTGATTATGCAATCAAGTCTATTCAGTACTTCCTGGACAAAAATGTACCAATGTTTGGTATTTGTCTGGGACATCAATTACTGGCATTGGCCTGCGGTGCAAAAACAGAAAAAATGAAATTTGGCCATCATGGCGCAAATCATCCGGTTCAGGAAAAATTGGCAGGGTTGGTCATGATCACCAGTCAGAATCATAGTTTTGCTGTCGATGAATCATCGCTGCCAGAGACGCTTGAAACTACGCATCGCTCTCTTTTCGATGGCACCTTACAAGGCATTCATCATAAGACCAAGCCTGCATTCAGTTTTCAGGGACACCCGGAGGCGAGTCCAGGCCCGCAGGATGCAGCCCCCTTATTCGATCACTTTATCGACCTACTCGAACAAGCGACAGGTAAATAACACACGATGGCTAAACGTACAGATATTCAAAGCATTCTAATTCTTGGCGCTGGTCCAATTGTTATCGGTCAGGCCTGTGAATTCGATTATTCCGGGGCGCAGGCATGTAAAGCCTTGCGTGAGGAAGGCTATCGGGTCATTTTGGTCAACTCTAATCCGGCGACCATCATGACCGATCCAAACATGGCAGATGCGACTTATATCGAGCCAGTTAACTGGCAGTCGGTGAGCAAAGTGATTGAAACTGAGCGGCCAGATGCCATTCTACCAACCATGGGTGGTCAGACCGCGTTGAACTGTGCTTTGGATCTGGAAAAAAATGGCGTACTGGAAAAGTTCGGCGTTGAAATGATTGGCGCAGACAGTGAAGCCATTAATAAAGCAGAAGACCGGGATTTATTCCGTGAAGCCATGCGAAAAATTGGTCTGGATATGCCCCAGTCTGATATTGCTCATAGTCTGGATGAGGCACTTGAGGTTCAACAAAAATTTGGTTTCCCGGTCATCATCCGGCCCTCGTTCACTATGGGGGGCAGTGGTGGCGGTATTGCTTACAACCGCGAAGACTTTATTGATATCTGCCAGCGCGGTCTTTATCTCAGCCCAACCTCTGAGTTATTGATTGAAGAGTCCATCATTGGCTGGAAAGAATATGAGATGGAGGTGGTGCGCGATAAAAAAGACAACGCCATCATTATCTGTTCTATTGAAAATCTGGATCCGATGGGCGTCCATACCGGGGATTCCATTACCGTTGCACCAGCGCAAACGCTGACAGATAAAGAATATCAAATCATGCGCAATGCCTCGTTGGCTGTACTGCGCGAGATTGGTGTCGAGACCGGTGGCTCTAACGTCCAGTTTGCCGTCAACCCCGAGACAGGTCGGCTCATTATCATTGAAATGAACCCGCGTGTTTCCCGTTCATCGGCATTGGCGTCTAAAGCAACAGGTTTCCCAATTGCTAAAGTCGCGGCCAAGTTGGCAGTTGGCTATACCTTGGATGAGTTGCAAAATGAAATCACAGGTGGGGCGACACCGGCTTCATTTGAACCCACCATTGATTATGTGGTCACCAAAGTCCCTCGCTTTACTTTTGAAAAATTTCCGCTCGCCGATAATCGCCTCAGCACGCAGATGAAGTCAGTCGGTGAAGTGATGGCGATAGGGCGTAATTTTCAGGAATCTCTGCAAAAAGCATTGCGTGGACTGGAGATCGACCGGGATGGGTTTACCGACATCCTCGACCTGAAAGATCCGAATATCGCAGAGACCTTACGGCGTGAACTGAGTCTGCCAGGCTCGGATCGGATCTGGTATGTGGCGGATGCCCTGCGTTATGGTATGAGCTTTGATGAAGTCCAACAGTTAACACACATTGATCCATGGTTTCTGATTCAAATTCAGGAAATTATTGAGATTGAAAATTCGCTGAAAGAACGTTCACTGAATGAGATAGAAGCGTTGGAAATGCGGCAACTCAAAGCCAAAGGCTTTTCAGATTCCCGCTTGGCGAAATTGTTACATAAAACGGAAAAACAGTTACGTAGTTATCGTCATCAGCTAGGCGTGCGACCAGTTTACAAACGTGTCGATACCTGTGCGGCAGAGTTTGCCACGACAACGGCTTACATGTATTCCAGTTATGATGAGGAGTGTGAAGCAAATCCAAGTGATCGCGATAAGATCATGATTCTGGGTGGCGGACCTAATCGTATCGGTCAAGGCATCGAATTCGACTATTGTTGTGTTCATGCTGCCTTGGCATTACGGGATGATGGCTACGAAACCATTATGGTTAATTGTAATCCAGAGACCGTTTCAACCGATTATGACACGTCAGATCGACTCTATTTTGAATCTCTCACTCTTGAAGATGTGTTGGAAGTGGTTGCGCTTGAAAAACCCAAAGGGGTTATTGTTCAGTTTGGTGGTCAAACACCACTGAAACTAGCGCGAGCGCTTGAAGCAGCGGGTGTGCCAATTATTGGAACCTCTCCAGATGCCATTGATCACGCAGAAGATCGGGAGCGCTTCCAGCAAATGGTCGATAAGCTCGGTTTATTACAGCCACCTAATCGCTTAGCACATTCAGTTGATGGCGCTGTAGCGCTTGCCGCAGAAATTGGTTATCCCTTGGTCGTTCGACCCTCCTATGTGTTGGGTGGACGTGCGATGGAAATCGTTTATAACGAGGAAGAGCTTCAGCGTTACATGCTGACGGCAGTGTCCGTATCGAACGACTCGCCAGTGTTATTGGATCGTTTTCTGGACGATGCGATTGAAGTGGATGTGGATGCGATTTGCGACGGCAAGGATGTACTTATCGGCGGCATCATGGAGCATATTGAGCAGGCTGGTGTTCACTCCGGTGACTCGGCATGTGCGATTCCACCCTACAGTTTAAGTCCCGCCATCATGGACCAACTTCGCGAGCAAGTTCGTCAAATGGCCATTGAGCTTGGCGTGATTGGTTTGATGAATACGCAGTTTGCAATACAAGGGGACCGGATCTTTATTCTTGAAGTCAATCCACGTGCATCACGGACAGTGCCTTATGTATCCAAATCAATTGGGGTAGCGCTGGCCAAAGTGGCGGCGCGGTGTATGGCTGGGAAAAGTCTGGTTGAGCAAGGCGTTACCAAAGAAATTATCCCGAGTTATTACTCGGTTAAAGAAGCTGTCTTTCCTTTTATCAAGTTCCAGGGCGTCGACCCGATTTTAGGCCCTGAAATGAAGTCCACGGGCGAGGTAATGGGCGTCGGACGCAGTTTTGGTGAGGCGTTCGCTAAATCACAGTTAGCAGCTTCTGTGACCCTGCCAGTCGGTGGTAAAGCGTTTATTTCTGTTCGTGAAGCAGATAAACAGGCCGTTATTGCGATCGCCAGAGATTTACATAAGCTTGGCTTTGCGCTTTTAGCGACGCGCGGTACCCAGCAGGCATTGACAGAAGCAGGCGTGGCATGTGAGCGTGTCCGAAAAGTGGCCGAAGGCCAGCCGCACATTGTTGATATGATCAAAAATGATGAAATTGCCTTAATCGTGAATACAACAGAAGGACGTCAATCTGTTGCTGATTCTCGGGAAATTCGCCGTGCTGCGTTACAACATCAGGTGAACTACACCACAACGCTTGCAGCGGCGAGAGCGACTATTCTGGCATTGAACAACCAAGATAATGTGTCGGTCAATCGTTTGCAGACTTTACATGGAGAACTTGCGTAATGGCTGTTCCTATTACCTTACGTGGTGCCGATGCGCTGAAATCTGAGTTACAAGAATTAAAAAGTGTGAAGCGTCCAGCCGTCGTAGCCGCCATATCTGAGGCCAGAGCACACGGTGACCTCAAAGAAAATGCGGAATATCATGCGGCGCGTGAGCAGCAAAGCTTTATTGAAGGCCGGATTCAGGAATTAGAAGCGACGTTAAGCAACTCACAAGTTATTGATCCTGCCAGTTTACCGCAGGATGGTCGGGTTGTTTTTGGCGTCACGGTTGATCTGTTGAATATTGATACGGATGAAACCGTCACTTATCAAATCGTAGGCGATTACGAATCGGATATTAAGCAAAATCGTATTTCAGTGTCATCACCTATTGCTCGTGCGCTTATTGGTAAAGAGGTTGATGATGTGGCGACAGTGCAAGCGCCCGGTGGTGCGATTGAGTATGAAATTACAGGTATTCGCTATCAGGGATAATCACATTGCATTACGCTGAATTTGCCGGCGAACGTCTACTCCTCACTTTGTGGGTTGGCAGTATTTGGGCGCTTGGTTACCTGGCTGTCCCCTTGGCTTTCGCTTCACTTGAAGTGCAAATTGCCGCAGCCTATGCAGCGCGTCTTTTCTATGCTGTAAATATCATAGGCCTAGTGTCGGGTAGCATGTTGATACTTGGCCGTCTCTTTATGGATAAACAAGTGTTTAAACGATCATGGCGGTTCTGGATATTGCTGTTAATGCTCGGTTTAACCTTATTCTTTATGGCGTATCTGCAACCTGAAATGGCGCAGATTAAAGAAGTAGCTGGTTGGCGTGACGATGACACATTGTTGGCCTCTTTTCAGACGTTGCATCGTATCAGTGAAAACCTCTATTTAATGCTGAGTGTGCTCGGTTTAATTTTAGTACTCACCGCAGACAAAAAATCTGCAGCACAGTGGCATGGCGAAAAGTAAATCCAGCCAAAACTGGCTCAAAGAGCACTTTGATGACGTCTATGTGAAAAAGGCGCATCAGAAAGGTTATCGTTCGCGAGCGACGTTTAAACTGGATGAAATTAATCAAAAAGATAAATTATTACGACCAGGTATGGTTGTCGTGGATTTGGGAGCGGCACCAGGTGGCTGGTCAGATTATGCACTGCATCAAGTCGGTGAGTCTGGAACCGTGGTTGCCTTGGATATCCTGCCAATGACGCCTTTGACAGGGGTGCATTTCATTGAGGGAGATTTTAGAGAACAAACGGTGCTGGATGCGTTGGAAGAAGTGGTCGCAGACCAGTCGATTGATCTTGTATTATCAGATATGGCCCCCAATTTATCAGGTGTAGATGCCATTGATCAGGCGGGAAGTATGTACTTGGTCGAGTTGGCGCTGGATTTTGCACAACAGCATTTAAGTAAAAATGGCGATTTTCTGGTCAAAGTTTTTCAAGGCGAAGGTTTCGAGGCATATTTAAAAGCCATGCGAGAAACTTTCAAAAAGGTCGTATCACGCAAGCCGGATGCGTCGAGAGCGCGCAGTCGGGAAATTTATTTGCTTGGCCGCGGCAAACGGTAATGCCCACATATTCGTGGCAAGAGGGTTAGAACGTTGAGTGACATGATGAAAAATATCATTTTATGGGTCGTCATCGCCATGGTGTTGATGTCTGTGTTCAATAATTTTGGTCCGCAGCAGTCGGGGCAAAGCGAAATGGACTATTCGACTTTCATCAGTAGTGTTAAAGATGGTGCGGTGAATAGTGTCGATATTCAAGGACGGACTATTACGGGCGTTTTGAGTGACGGCAGCAAGTTCACGACCTACAGCCCGGATTATGATCCCGGATTAATTGGAGATTTACTCGATAACGGCGTCGCAATTAAGGCGGAACCGGCAGAAAAAACCAGTTTGTTGATGCAGATTTTTATTTCCTGGTTTCCGATGTTGCTGCTGATTGCGGTCTGGATTTTCTTCATGCGCCAGATGCAAGGCGGTGGGGGAAAGAACCCGATGTCATTTGGTAAAAGCAAAGCCCGGATGCTGAATGAAGATCAGGTAAAAGTGACCTTTAAAGATGTCGCCGGGGTTGAAGAAGCTAAAGAAGAAGTTCACGAATTAGTTGATTTTCTTCGTGACCCAAGCAAATTCCAGAAACTGGGTGGTCGTATTCCACGCGGTATCTTGATGGTAGGGTCGCCGGGTACCGGTAAAACCCTGTTGGCAAAAGCGATTGCCGGTGAGGCGAAAGTGCCGTTTTTCACCATTTCAGGTTCTGACTTTGTCGAAATGTTTGTTGGTGTTGGTGCTTCACGTGTTCGTGATATGTTCGAGCAGGCTAAAAAGCATGCGCCATGCATTATCTTCATCGATGAGATTGATGCTGTGGGTCGCCACCGTGGTGCGGGACTGGGCGGAGGCAATGATGAACGTGAACAAACTCTGAATCAGTTGTTGGTTGAGATGGATGGCTTTGAAGGCAATGAAGGTGTCATCGTTATTGCCGCGACAAACCGTCCAGACGTATTGGATCCCGCCTTATTGAGACCTGGACGCTTTGATCGTCAAGTGGTGGTGCCATTACCTGATATTCGTGGTCGCGAACAGATTCTGAAAGTGCATTTAGGCAAAGTGCCGGCCGCAGAGGATGTTCAACCCAGTGTCATCGCTCGTGGTACACCCGGATTTTCTGGTGCGGATTTAGCCAACCTTGTAAATGAGGCGGCCTTATTCGCGGCCAGGGCGGATAAACGATTAGTCAGCATGACCGAAATGGAGCTGGCTAAAGACAAGATCATGATGGGCGCCGAGCGACGTTCCATGGTGATGAGTGATAAAGAGAAAGAATTGACGGCTTACCATGAAGCCGGCCATGCCATCGTGGGTCGTCTGGTGCCAGGCCATGACCCGGTCTATAAAGTGAGTATCATCCCGCGTGGGCGTGCTCTGGGTGTGACAATGTTTCTGCCGACAGAAGATAAATACAGTTATACCAAACAACAGTTGGAAAGTAATATTTCAAGTTTGTATGGCGGTCGAATTGCCGAAGAAATGATTTTTGGTGCCGAAGCGGTGACAACTGGCGCATCCAATGACATCCAGCGTGCCACAGAACTGGCTCATAACATGGTCACCAAATGGGGGCTCTCCGATAATATGGGTCCTTTATCTTATGGTGAAGACGAGGGCGAGGTGTTTCTTGGCCGAAGTGTCACGCAACATAAAGCGGTATCTGACTTAACCGCCAAGCAGATTGATGAAGACGTCCGGGCGGTTATCAGCCGTAATTATGCTCGTGCAGAGCAACTGCTTAAAGATAATATTGAGAAACTGCACATCATGGCTAAAGCCTTGGTGAAATACGAAACCATTGATAGTGAGCAAATTGATGCCATCATGGAAGGTCGTGAACCCGGTGAACCAAAAGACTGGACTGATCGTTCTTCACCACCGCCTTCTGCGGCGTCAGAAGGGGATGATCCTGCGCCGTCAGGAAAACCGGCCGATCAACTTAACTAAGTAACCATGACCATCTCTATTTCTGCCGGCAAGTCTCTGGACTTGTCGGCGCCTTGCGTTATGGGCATTGTTAACGTCACGCCGGATTCTTTCTCTGATGGTGGGCGTTTCCTTGCAGCAGATAAAGCGCTTGAACAGGCACGAAAACTAGTTGCTGACGGTGCAGCAATAATCGATATCGGTGGTGAATCAACCCGTCCAGGTGCGGAACCGGTTGATGAAGAAACTGAAATCCAACGAGTTGTGCCTGCCATTGAAGCGATTACCGCTGAATTGGCTGTGCCCATTTCAATTGATACGATGAAACCGGCGGTGATGCAGGCCGCGGTCGAGGCCGGTGCGGCGATGATCAATGACGTGAATGCACTCCGTGCAGAGGGAGCGTTGGCGGTTGCTGCTTCATTAAAAGTACCGGTTTGCCTGATGCACATGCAGGGGGCGCCGCAAACCATGCAGCAAAACCCGCATTACACGGATGTTGTGCAAGAAGTGAAAGATTTTTTACTGGAGCAGGTGGCTGCTTGTGAGGCGGCAGGTATATCGAGATCAAATCTGATTTTGGATCCGGGTTTTGGTTTTGGCAAGAAAGCAACACATAATTTGAGATTGATGAAGCATCTCACTGCCTTTACAGAATTAGGTCTGCCGCTGTTAGTCGGTGTTTCACGTAAATCTATAATTGGTAAAATGCTGAATGTTACTGTCGATGAGAGGCTGGCAGGCAGTTTGGCTTTGGCCAGCATTGCGGTATGGCAGGGTGCGAGTATTATTCGCAGTCATGATGTTGGTGAGACCGTTCAGGCAATTCAGCTTTGCCAGCATGTAAAACAGGTTGAAGACTTTGACTGAGAAAAAAAGACGTTACTTTGGCACAGACGGTATTCGTGGCCGGGTTGGGGATGGGGCTGTCACGCCCGATTTTGTACTTAAACTTGGCTGGGCGGTTGGCCGTGTTTTAGCTAAAGAACGACACAGCAAAGTGTTGATTGGCAAAGATACCCGTATTTCCGGCTACATGTTTGAATCTGCGCTTCAAGCTGGATTATCTGCTGCCGGAGTCGATATCTATTTGCTGGGCCCTATGCCGACGCCGGCAGTCGCTTATTTGACCCGAACCTTTCACGCGCAGGCAGGTATTGTCATTAGTGCTTCGCATAATGCTTATCACGATAACGGCATCAAATTTTTCTCTGCACAGGGCACCAAGTTGCCGGATCAGGTTGAGTTAGAAATCGAGGCAATGCTGGATCAACCGTTAACGACGGTTGAATCAAAACAGCTGGGCAAGGCGTTTCGGGTTGGCGATGCCGCCGGCCGCTATATTGAATTCTGTAAAAGCACGATTTCAAGTGGTGTCGATTTGTCCAGCCTGAAAATTGTGGTTGATTGTGCGCATGGTGCTACTTATCACATCGCCCCGAATGTATTTCGAGAATTGGGGGCAGACGTGATTTTGATTGGTGCGGATCCTGACGGATTGAACATTAATCAAAATTGCGGTGCAACAGATCCCAGGATGCTACAAGCCGCGGTTCTTGAAAATCGAGCGGATATGGGCATTGCACTGGATGGTGATGGTGACAGATTAATCATGGTCGATCATCAGGGGCAAATCGTTGATGGTGACGATTTACTGTTTATTATTGCCCGTGCGCGTCAGCGTGAAGGCGCAACAAGCAAGCATGTCGTCGGTACACAGATGTCAAATCTTGGTCTTGAGCATGCACTGGAACAGCATGACATTACTTTGCATCGCGCTAAAGTGGGTGACCGGTATGTCATGGAAAAATTAAAGCAGGTAGACGGTAAAATTGGTGGTGAAGCCTCGGGGCATATTATCTGTCTTGATAAAACTACCACTGGTGATGGCATTGTTTCGGCATTGCAAGCACTGGCCGAGGTGCAACAAAGTGGCAGCTCCTTGCATGATTTACGATCTGCCGTGATTAAGTATCCGCAGCAACTTATCAATGTCAGGTTATCTGAAATGGTCGATATCGATACGTTTCCAGAAGTAGCAGCCGCGGTTGCCGATGCTGAGCGTGAACTTGGCGATGCAGGACGCGTGCTGCTGCGACCATCTGGAACCGAGCCGGTTATCCGGGTGATGGTTGAGGGACGTGATGCGCCACTCACAGAGAAACTGGCCAAGCGGCTGGCGGATTTGATTCAACGTCTGGTTAGTTCCACTCAGCGCTGACAATTGAATTCACGGTAGACAAAGATTAAGGATCTCATTGCGTGCGTAAACCGCTTATTGCTGGCAACTGGAAAATGATAGGTACCCGAGCCACAAATCAGGCCTTGCTGGAAGCCATTCTGGATCAGCGATACTTGTTTAAAGGGGTTGATGTGGCTTTGTTCCCGCCAGCGGTGTATTTGCAACAAGTGCAGACTGCACTGCAAGGCACAGAATTACACTGGGGTACACAGAACTTATCCCAGTTTGAAAGCGGCGCTTACACTGGCGAAATTTCGGCAGCAATGTGTCGTGATTTTGGTTCAAAATATGTATTGATGGGGCATTCTGAGCGACGTTGCCTTTATGCCGAGTTAAATCTGGATCAGCATTTTCTGGATCATATTATCGCCGAAAAGTATGAAATGGCCTTGCGATTTGGGTTAACGCCAATTGTTTGTATCGGTGAAAGTCCGGAAGAACATGCCTTGGGCCAAACCGAAGAAGTCGTGATTCGTTTACTAGATACCATCATTGCCCACCAGGGAGCCGATAGTTTGCAGCATGCCGTGTTGGCTTATGAGCCAGTCTGGGCAATCGGAACGGGCAAGACGGCGACACCTGAATGGGCGCAGGAGGTGCACTCTGTAATGCGCAAACGTATCGCGTCACATAACCCGGAAGTCGCTCGGAATGTACAAATCCTTTACGGCGGCAGCGTAAAAGGTAATAATGCCGGCCCATTATTTGCTAAACCCGATGTTGATGGTGGCTTAATCGGGGGCAGTTCGCGTGATGCGGACGATTTCGTTAAAATATGCCAAGCAGCGAGACAATCTTAGGAAGTGACATGAACGCAATCGTACTGGTGATCCATATCGTGGTATCCCTGTTTTTAATCGGGCTGGTATTAATTCAGCATGGTAAAGGTGCTGATGCTGGTGCCGCATTTGGTGGTGGCGGTGGCGGTGGTGCTTCTGGCAGCCTGTTCGGTAGTCGAGGATCGGCTTCTTTTTTGAGTCGTAGCAGCGCTATTTTGGCAACGGTGTTTTTTATTACCAGTTTAACTCTGGCTTATATGGCGGGTGGTAACGTTGAACGCAGTACCGGTGCGTCAGGGTCTGTTGTAACAGAAGAAGCAGCACCAGAAGAAATGCCTGCAGACTTGCCTGAAATCCCGTAAAATCTCCCGTTCAAAAAAGCCGTCGTGGTGAAATTGGTAGACACGCTATCTTGAGGGGGTAGTGCCTTAGGGTGTGCCGGTTCGACTCCGGCCGACGGCACCAATTGATGAAACCTGCCTGACCTGGTCTGGCGGGTTTTTTTATGTCGAACGCCGCTGCTGGCGTTGTCGCCACATGCCGGCAATAAACAGCAGCATGCCAATCCATATCAAAATAAATGTAATCTGCCTTTCTGGTGGATAAGCCTCATGTAAAACAAATACCCCAATCAAAAATTGGACAGTCGGATTGAGATACATAAAAAAGCCAACGACTGACAAATCAGCGCGTTTTGCCGCCATTGCAAATAAAACCAATGGTAATGCAGTAAGCAGACCAGCACTGATCAGCATTGTTGTGTTAAAGGCGTTATGACCAAATGCTAATGTTGCCGGATAAAAACTGATTTGCCAGATAAACCATATCAGGGTTAAGGGAAGTAAGGTCAGGCACTCAGCAGTCAATCCGTTTAAGCCATCAACGGGATGTTGTTTACGAATCAGTCCGTAAAGTGCAAAAGCAATCGCCAGGGATAGTCCAATCCAGGGCAAGGTCTTGAGACTGATTAATTCCCAGGCGATCGCCAGTCCGGCAAAAGCGGCTGCCCACCATTGCAGGAGATGCAGCGTTTCTTTCAGAATCAGGCGAGCCAGTAATAAACTGAGCACGGGGGTAATAAAATAGCCAAGACTGGCCTCCAGTACCCGTTGCTGACTGACCGCCCAGATGTAAATTAACCAATTAATTGCAATTAACAAGGCGGATAGAAACAGCCAACGCATTTGATGGCCATCGCTAATCAAGCGGCGTAATGTCCGTCCCCGGCCTAATATCAAACCCAGCAATAAGGTAGCCATAAACGACCATACGATACGGTGAGCCAGTACTTCTGTAGCAGCAACATGGCTTAAATAATGGAAAAACAGCGGGAATCCACCCCAGATAAGATAAGCCGAAATAGCCAGGATCAGTCCGTGCATTGAAAAATCTTTGTCATATCAGTTTGGTTTCATGATGCTGAGGATGATGTATCCGTATCGCGTTTGGATAACGAGATTTGTCTAGGCAAGATGATAGCAGTGACGCGTCAAACTGGTTTTATTAAATCTGGTCCAATCCCAAACCTCAGGAATGTCGCGGGATTTTGCTTGATAAATTCCATTGGAGGATGGTCTGTGCGCAAAATTTAATGGATAAACGGCTCATTTTAGGTCTCTAAAGTCGCAAGTGGCTTACGGCTTCTCATGCCCGCGTTAAATGTGTACTATCAAGATAAATGAGTATGAATCCCTGCTGGGACAATCCATAAGATCACCAGATTAAGGTGGCGTAAATTGGAAAGAGAGAATGGCAGTGTCGATGTTGGAGAGCTATCTCCCCATATTATTATTTATTCTTATTGGTGTCGGTTTCGGCATTATTCCGTTATTGGCTGGTTTTGTGCTGGCACCGCGTCGTCCTGACGCGGAAAAGACCTCAACTTATGAATGCGGGTTCCCGCCTTTTGAAGATACGCACGGCAAGTTTGATGTGCGCTATTACCTTGTGGCTATTCTATTTATCATTTTTGATCTCGAGATCGCATTTTTATTTCCATGGGCAATTGTGCTGGATGACATTGGCGTGTTTGGTTTACTGGCCATGTTTCTTTTTTTAAGCATTTTGGTCGTTGGCTTTGTCTATGAATGGAAAAAAGGGGCGCTTGAATGGGAGTAGAGGGGATTCTCAAAGAAGGGGTTGTCACGACCAGTGCCGATAAACTGATTAACTGGGCGCGCACGGGGTCGATGTGGCCGATGACTTTTGGCCTTGCCTGCTGTGCGGTTGAGATGATGCATGCCGGGGCAGCCCGCTATGATCTGGACCGTTTCGGTATTGTTTTTCGGCCCAGCCCTCGCCAGTCCGATGTGATGATTGTGGCCGGGACACTGGTGAATAAAATGGCGCCAGCGCTACGTAAGGTTTATGACCAGATGTCTGAGCCGAGATGGGTCATCTCCATGGGATCTTGTGCCAATGGCGGCGGTTATTATCATTATTCTTACTCTGTGGTTCGCGGTTGTGATCGCATCGTTCCGGTCGATATTTATGTGCCGGGTTGTCCGCCTACAGCGGAGGCCTTGTTGTACGGTATCATTCAATTACAAAAGAAAATCCAACGCACCAATACGATTGCTAAGCAGGTGACGCCGGCATGATTGCTTCACTTAAAGCAACATTGCAGCAGGCTTTTGCCGAGGCATTAGTTGACTGTGAAGTCAGTCGAGGTGAACTGACGCTTTATTTAGAAGCCGACCAACTTTGCAGTGTTTGTACACAATTGCGTGATGAGTTTGGCTTTACTCAACTAATCGATTTGTGTGGCGTTGATTATGTTGCCTACGGGGACAGTGGTTGGGAAACCAAACAAGCCTCCGAACACGGTTTTAGCCGGGCCAGAGAGCCACAAAATGAAAACGAAAATGTCGTAGAAGGTTATCGTTTTGCGGTGGTTTACCATTTATTGTCTGTGCGCAAAAACCAACGGTTAAGACTAAAAGTACACCTCACAGCTGAAACGCCGGTCATCGATTCTGTCATGACAATCTGGCGATGTGCAGACTGGTATGAACGTGAAGCCTTTGACTTGTTCGGTATTTTATTTCGCGGCCATCCTGATCTGCGGCGCATTCTGACGGATTATGGTTTTGTCGGTCATCCCTTTAGAAAAGATTTCCCGCTTATCGGCACCGTAGAAATGCGTTATGACGAAACGCAGAAACGGGTCATTTATGAACCAGTCAGTATTGACCCACGAACCTTGGTCCCTCGTGTTATTCGTGATGATAACCGCTATCGTCAGGAGCCAAATTAGTGGCCGAGATTAAAAATTACACACTCAATTTCGGTCCGCAACACCCGGCCGCGCATGGTGTGTTGCGTCTTATCCTGGAAATGGATGGCGAGGTTATTGAACGCGCTGATCCACATATTGGTTTGTTGCATCGTGGTACAGAAAAACTAGCCGAATCCAAACCTTTTAATCAGAGTATTGGTTATATGGATCGGCTCGATTATGTGTCGATGATGTGTAATGAGCATGCTTATGTGATGGCCATTGAAAAACTGCTGGGCATCACACCGCCACTCAGAGCGCAATACATCCGTGTGTTATTTGATGAAATGACTCGGATTCTGAATCATCTGATGTGGCTGGGTGCACATGGGCTCGATATCGGGGCCATGACCATTTTCCTTTACTGTTTCCGTGAGCGTGAGGATTTAATGGATTGTTACGAGGCCGTCTCTGGCGCTCGTATGCATGCTACCTATTATCGTCCGGGCGGCGTATACCGTGATTTACCCGCCAGAATGCCCCTCTATCAAGCATCAAAATGGCACAGTCAAAAAGAGGTTGATGCTAAAAATGCCAACCGCCAAGGCAGCTTACTGGATTTTATTGAGGATTTTGTCCAGCGATTTCCGGCGTGTGTGGATGAGTACGAGACGTTACTCACCGATAACCGAATCTGGAAACAACGCACGGTAGGAATCGGTGTCATCACCCCTGAACGTGCTTTACAGCTGGGCTTTACCGGACCGATGCTTCGCGGCTCCGGTATTGAGTGGGATTTACGTCGCAAGCAACCTTATGAAGTTTATGATCAATTAGCGTTTGAGATTCCCATTGGCAAGGAAGGGGACTGTTATGACCGCTATCTGGTCAGAGTAGAAGAAATGCGTCAGTCGGCAAACATTATGCAGCAATGCATTGATTGGCTCAGGGTGAATCCAGGGCCAGTGATTACTGATAACGCCAAAGTTGCTCCGCCACACCGGGCGGATATGAAAGATGATATGGAGGCATTGATACATCACTTCAAATTGTTCACGGAGGGCTATTGCGTGCCCGAGGGCGAAGTCTATGCTGCTGTTGAACATCCGAAAGGGGAATTTGGGGTGTATCTGGTCTCTGATGGTGCGAATAAACCGTATCGAGTCAAAATTCGGGCGCCCGGGTTTCCGCACTTGGCGGCAATGGATGAGATGGCTAAAGGTCATATGCTGGCGGATGTTGTAGCAATCATTGGCACGATGGATATTGTGTTCGGGGAGATTGATCGATGACGGAAATGCAATTATCCGGGCTTCGTGAAGACCTTTTTAACGAAGCTGTGCGCCAACAGTTGGATGAATGGATAGCACAATATCCGGCAGGTCAATCGCAGTCGGCCTTAATTCCCTGTTTGCATGTTTTGCAATCCCATCATGATGGTTGGCTGAGCAAGCCTTTGATGCAAGCACTGGCTCTCTATCTGGATGTACCTGAAATCAGTGTTTACGAGGTCGCCACTTTTTATACCATGTTTGATTTATCGCCGGTGGGCCGGCACAAAATTTGTCTATGCACCAACATTTCCTGCCAGTTATGCGGTTCGGAAAAAATGGCCGAGCATATTCAAAAAAAACTGGGGATCGGCTTTGGCGAAACGACACAAGATGGCAAGTATACGTTAGCGGAAGTGGAGTGTTTAGGGGCCTGTGTTGGTGCGCCGATGTTGTTATTAGATCGACAGTATCATGAGCATCTGACCCCTGAGAAAATTGATGCCATTCTTGACGAGATAACGTGATGCAACAGCTAAATCAGGTTTGTTTCCGCACAATGCAGTTTGACCAGCCATGGACGCTGGAAAATTACCGTAAAGTCGGTGGCTATCAGGTTTTAGAGCAGATTTTGCGTGATAAAACTCGTCAGGAAGTGATCATTGAGCAATTAAAGAATTCAGCATTGCGTGGTCGTGGTGGAGCGGGTTTCCCAACGGGGTTGAAATGGAGTTTTATGCCGCGCCGTATGCCGGGCGCGAAGTATATTGTCTGTAATTCTGACGAAGGTGAGCCCGGTACCTGTAAAGATAGAGATATTTTACGTTATAACCCGCATCAACTGATTGAAGGCATGATCATTGCCGGTTATACCATCGGTGCCAACACCGGCTATAACTACATCCGTGGCGAGTTTTTCGAACCTATAGACCGGTTTCGACAGGCCTTGATTGAAGCCCGTGAAGCGGGCTATTTGGGGCAAGACATATTGGGCAGCGGCTTTCATTTTGATTTATATCTGCATCCCGGCGCTGGTGCCTATATTTGTGGTGAAGAGACCGCTCTGCTTGAGTCTTTAGAGGGTAAAAAAGGTCAGCCGCGATATAAACCGCCATTCCCAGCTGGATATGGGCTTTATGGCCGTCCCACCACCATTAACAATACCGAAACCCTAGCGTCAGTACCGGTCATTTTGCAGCATGGCGCTGACTGGTTTCATGAACTGGGTACGCCAAACAACGGTGGTCAAAAGATTTTTTGTGTGACCGGGCATGTTAATAAACCGGGAAATTATGAGGTGCCACTAGGCATGCCTTTTGCTGATTTGCTGGCACTGGCTGGTGGTGTTCGAGATGGGCATCAGCTTAAAGCTGTGATTCCTGGTGGCTCTTCGACGCCAGTGGTACCGGCTACGGTGATGATGGAAACCACAATGAGTTATGACGGTATAGGCAAGGCCGGTTCCATGTTGGGTGCTGGCTCGGTTATCGTGATGGATGACTCAACCTGTATGGTTAAAGCCCTGGAGCGGATTGCTTATTTCTATTACGAAGAGTCTTGTGGTCAATGTACACCTTGCCGGGAGGGAACAGGCTGGTTATATCGGGTCATTCATCGTATTGAAAATGGACAAGGTCGTCAGGAAGATCTGGATCGACTGGTAGATGTTGCCAGCAATATTGATGGCAATACAATTTGTGCTTTAGGGGATGCGGCTGCGGCGCCCGTCATTAGCTTTATCAAGCATTTTCGGGATGAGTTTCAATACCACATTGATCACGGTTGTTGCTTGGTTGAGAGTGAACCAGAAGGGTTGCGTCAATATGGTTAATATTGAAATTGATGGCATTCCTTTGAAAGTCGATGAAAGCCGGATGATTATTCAGGCTGCAGACGAGGCCGGCATTGATATACCGCGGTTTTGTTACCATAAAAAATTATCGATTGCCGCGAATTGTCGCATGTGTCTGGTGGAGGTCGACAAATCGCGCAAAGCATTACCAGCCTGTGCGACGCCTGTTACAGAGGGGATGAAAGTCTTTACTCAGTCCAAAGTGGCACTGGCAGCGCAACGTGGCGTCATGGAGTTTTTGCTGATTAATCATCCATTGGACTGTCCGATCTGTGACCAAGCTGGCGAATGTGAGTTACAGGATTTATCTCTCGGCTACGGTAAAGGAATCAGTCGTTTTTCAGAAAAGAAACGGGTGGTTAAAGATAAAGACATTGGCCCACTGATCCAAACTGAAATGACCCGATGTATTCATTGCACCCGGTGTGTTCGGTTTGGCACCGAGATTGCGGGGATTAAGGAACTCGGTGCTACGGGACGGGGCGAGCATATGGAAATCGGCACTTATGTTGAGCACAGTCTGGCTTCAGAATTATCAGGCAACATTATTGACCTGTGTCCGGTTGGTGCATTGACCTCTAAACCCTTCCGCTACAAAGCCAGAGCGTGGGAAATGCAGTCTTTTGCTTCGGTTGCGCCTCATGATGCGGTCGGTTCCGCATTGGAATTGCATGTGCGTGGCAATGAAGTGATGCGCGTTGTCCCCAAAGATAATGAGTCTGTCAATGAAACGTGGATTTCAGATCGGGATCGCTTTAGCTATCTCGGGCTAAGGCATGCTGATCGAGCAGCAAAACCGATGATCAAACATCAAGGCGTCTGGCAAGAAACGGATTGGCAAACCGCTTTATCATTTGCCATTGATGGCTTGGACGCGGTTCAAACCAAGCATGGCGATAGTGCGGTTGCTGGATTAATGTCGCCCACAGCAACCCTTGAAGAGGGACACTTGTTTCAGAAGTGGCTTCGGGCGCGAGGCGTTGATGCGATTGATCATCGTCTGCGCCTGCAGTCAGTTGATGATGCGCAAGCCGCCTATTGGTCAACCTCAATGACATTGCCAGAAATTGAAAGCAGTGATGCGATTCTGGTTATTGGCAGCAACATACGCAGCGAAGCGCCAATTGTCGCCCACCGAATACGTCAAGCAGCTTTACAAGGGGCTCTGGTCAGCGAGGTCGGCTTCCAGAAACGTGATTTATTAATGCCGGTACAACATCAGGTATTACTCGCACCTAAACAGCTGGTTGCCTTGCTTGCCGGAATCGCCCGTACTTTACTGCAAAACGATGACCAAGTGACATCGGGTTGGCAGCAGTGGTTGGTCGATGTTCAACCAAACAGTACCCAACAAAATATCGCCATGCAGCTTGCTAATGCAACACAGCCACAGTTGATTGTGGGCGCAGTGGCGAATCAGCATCCCCAAGCGGCGACAATTCGTGCGTTAGCGCAGTTAATTTGTGAACTCAGTCAGGCAACGTTACTGATTCTACCTGACGCAAATAGCCGCGGCCTGACCCTTGCTGGAGTTTGCCCGGATACCCCTGCTATAACGCCAGCGTCCTTATGGCAACGACAGCGCAGGGGCTACGTGTTGTTTGATGTTGAGCCAGCTTACGACGGCAGTGACCCATCTGCACTTTGTGATGCATTGCAGCAGGCCAGCTTTAATGTGGCAATCAACCGCTTTTGGTCGGATGCAATTCGTGATTATGCGGATGTCATGTTGCCGTTAGCCAGTTTTGCGGAAACGGCAGGCACATTTGTTGGCCTCGATGGGCGGTGGCAATCGTTTAATGGTGCTGTTAGTCCTTTTGGTGAGGCGCGCCCTGGCTGGAAAATCTTACGTGTTCTCGCCAATCTCAACGCCTTAACTGGATTTGATTATGTTGCGCCGACCGAGGTTCGAGATGAACTGAAGCAGAAAATCGCCACCAGTGAACAAAAATTTTCCTCGTTTCTACCCGATGAGCCAGTACCGGATAGTACGGATGAAAATACGCTGCAGCTGATTTCTGAAGTCGGCATGTATTGCGGTGACAGTCTACAAAGGCGCAGTGAGCCGCTGCAGAAAACACCTGAAAGCAGACTGAATCGTATCGTCAGAATACACCCTGAGACGGCTACCAAGCTGGGCTTGGCTGAGGCAAGTGAGGTTTTGATTCGCCAGGGCGAGAAACAAGTTGAAGCGCCGTTTATGCTCGACAAAACGATTGCCCCAGGCTGTGTCTATCTCGCAGCTGCTACCGAGCTAAGCCAGCAATTAGGTAGTGCATTTGGTTTGGTCTCATTGCATGCTTTGGAGGCGCTGGTTGATGCTTGACTGGTTTGTCCAAGATATCGTACTAACGGTAGCCAAAATTTTGCTAATCGTGTTGTTGTTGATGGGGGCTGTTGCCTATTTGACTTTGGCAGAACGCAAGGTCATTGGCTATATCCAGATGCGTATCGGACCGAACCGAGTAGGGCCAAGGGGGTTGTTGCAACCGCTTGCTGATGGTTTGAAACTGTTGATGAAAGAAGTAATTCTGCCAGCACGCTCCAATTTATATCTGTTTGTGCTTGCTCCGGTATTGGCGATTGGTCCGGCACTTGCCGCTTGGGCGGTGATGCCGTTTGATGCCGATATGGTGCTAGCTGATATTAATGCTGGCTTACTCTACATTCTGGCTATCACCTCGATGTCGGTTTATGGGGTGGTGATCGCCGGCTGGGCATCCAATTCCCGTTATGCCTTTTTGGGCGCAATGCGCAGTGCAGCGCAGGTCGTGTCATATGAGATTGCAATGGGTTTTGCATTGGTTGGTGTGCTGATAGCGGCTGGCAGCCTCAATTTAGGTGATATCGTTCGGGCGCAATCTGGCAGTATGTTGCATTGGTACTGGTTGCCTTTGTTGCCACTATTTGTGGTTTATTTTATTTCCGGTGTTGCTGAAACCAACCGGGCACCGTTTGATATTGCCGAAGGCGAGTCAGAAATTGTTGCTGGTTTTCATGTCGAATATTCCGGCATGGCCTTTGCCGTTTTCTTTCTGGCTGAATATGCCGATATGATTTTGATTTCCATGCTGGCCGCGACCTTGTTCATGGGTGGCTGGTTATCTCCATTTGAGGGTGTTCCTTATCTGGAGCCATTATTCTCATGGGTGCCGGGTTTGTTTTGGTTATTAATCAAAACCAGTTTCTTTTTATTCATCTATCTCTGGATTCGCGCTACCTTTCCCCGCTATCGCTATGATCAAATCATGCGACTTGGCTGGAAGATTTTTATTCCGGTCACGCTAGTCTGGATCGTGCTTATCGCCACCTTGCAGGTATTCGATATTGGCCCTTGGTTTAATGAGTCGAGTCGTTTAGGAGGCGGTGTATGAGACAAGCCATTATCCACTTTTTTAAAAGTTTTCTGTTGTGGGAGCTGGTGCAGGGTATGCGACTTACCGGCAGACACTTTTTTTCACGTAAAGTCACGGTGCAATATCCAGAAGAAAAAACGCCCCAATCGCCCCGTTTTCGCGGCTTACATGCGCTGCGCCGTTATCCGAACGGTGAAGAGCGCTGTATCGGATGCAAACTCTGTGAGGCCGTGTGTCCGGCACTGGCAATCACCATTGATACCGAGCCGCGTGAAGATGGCACCCGAAGAACGACGCGCTACGACATTGATTTATTTAAATGTATTTATTGCGGGTTTTGTGAAGAGTCCTGTCCAGTTGACTCCATCGTAGAGACACGGGTTTTCGAATATCACTTTGAAAATCGGGGTGAAAACATCATGCATAAACATCAATTACTGGCAATTGGCGACAAGTATGAAGTCGACATTGCTGCTGACAGGGAGGCGGATGCGCCTTATCGTTAGGGCGCTGTTATGGAAAAACTGGCGTTTTATCTGTTTGCCGCCATTTTGTTGTTTGCAGCGACGATGGTCATTACCGTACGTAATCCAGTGCGGGCTGCCTTGTTTCTGGTATTGGCTTTTTTTACCAGTGCGGCAATCTGGTTAATGCTGGAAGCCGAATTTTTGGCTATCAGTCTGGTGCTGGTTTATGTTGGCGCGGTATTGGTGCTTTTTTTGTTTGTGGTGATGATGCTGGACATTGACCTGACCCCCATGAAAGAAGGTTTTACCCGTTATCTACCGCTGGGCATTGTGATTGCGGCGCTGATCGTGGTCGAGATGATTGCGGTGTTGGGTGTGCATCAGTTTGGGCTGGAGCAAGTACCGGCACCGAGTGTTGATGCGAACGCCGGTGGCAATACGAGACGGCTCGGTTTGTTGCTCTATACCGTGTATGTGTATCCATTTGAAATTGCGGCAGTGATTTTGACGGTGGCCATTGTGGCGGCAATTACCTTGACGTTGCGACCGCATCATCGAAAGTTACAGGACCCTGGACAACAGGTACGGGTACGTCGCGAAGATCGGGTGCGGTTAGTGTCCATGCCGGTGGCTTCGCGTGATGAGGAATCTCAGTGATGGTTGCGCTATCCGACTATCTGATTTTAGCGGCAATCCTGTTCAGTCTCTCCGTTGCCGGTATTTTTCTGAATCGAAAAAATATCATCATTCTGTTGATGTGTATTGAGTTGATGCTGTTGGCGGTCAACCTGAATTTCATTGCTTTTTCCCATTTTAGTGGTGATGCTGCCGGGCAGGTTTTTGTATTTTTCATCCTGACCGTTGCTGCGGCAGAGGCGGCAATAGGATTAGCGATACTTGTCGTTTTGTTCAGAAATCTGAGTACCATCAATGTTGAAGATATCGATAAACTCAGAGGTTAGCAGATGACACAAAACCTGTTACTGGCCCTGGTTTTGTCGCCATTATTTGGCTGCCTTATTGCGGGCTTTTTAGGACGGCAGATTGGTCGTCGCAATGCGCATCGTGTCGCCATTGCCGGGGTGGCGGTGGCGTTTGCTTTATCAGTGTATGTGCTGAAACTGGTGCTGGTTGACGGGCAATATTTTAATGCGACCATTTACCACTGGCTGCAGGCGGGCAGCCTGAGCATCGAAGTGGGTTTTATGGTCGATGCGCTGACCGCCGTGATGATGGTGGTGGTGACCTTCGTTTCCTTTATGGTGCATATCTACACCATCGGCTATATGCATGAGGATCCGGGCTATTGCCGGTTCTTCAGTTATTTGTCGCTATTCACTTTTGCCATGCTGATGCTGGTGATGGCCAATAATTTCATGCAACTGTTCTTTGGCTGGGAAGCGGTTGGTCTGGTTTCTTACTTGCTGATTGGGTTTTGGTACAAAAAACCAACAGCCATCTATGCCAATTTGAAAGCGTTTCTGGTGAATCGGGTTGGCGATTTTGGTTTTTTACTGGGCATTGGCGCAGTCTTGATGTACAGCGGCAGTCTGAATTATTTGGAGGTTTTTGCTCAAGCGCCAGCATTAGCAGAACGACATATTACAATTTGGGGTGACCAATCATGGTCGTTGATGACGGTAATTGGCATTTTGTTGTTTATCGGTGCCATGGGGAAATCCGCGCAGGTGCCGTTGCATGTCTGGCTGCCCGATTCGATGGAGGGGCCAACACCAATTTCTGCCTTAATTCATGCGGCTACCATGGTCACCGCAGGTATTTTCATGGTGGCGCGGATGTCGCCGCTGTATGCCTACTCTGAAACCGCACTGGCATTTATCGTGATAATAGGTGCTATCACCGCATTGTTTATGGGCTTTTTAGGGCTGATTCAAAACGATATCAAACGTGTTATTGCTTATTCTACGTTGTCACAACTGGGTTATATGACAGTGGCATTAGGGGTGTCTGCTTATTCGGCGGCGATATTTCATTTATTTACCCATGCGTTTTTCAAGGCATTATTATTTTTAGCGGCGGGTTCCGTCATTCTGGCCATGCATCATCAGCAGGATATTCGGCAGATGGGCGGATTGAGAAAATATCTGCCCATCACCTATTGGACCAGTGTCATTGGTACCCTGGCCTTAATAGGGGCACCTGGCCTAGCCGGCTTTTTTTCCAAGGATGCGATTATTGAAGCGGTTCATGCTTCAGCGATGCCCGGTGCCGGTTTTGCCTATTGGGCGTTACTCATCGGGGTATTTGTGACGGCGTTATATAGTTTCCGGTTGTTGTTTCTGGTCTTTCATGGTCAATCCCGATTTGATGCGCATGGTCATCCCCCGCATGAATCACCGGTTGTCGTTACCGTGCCACTGATTTTGTTAGCGATACCATCGATTTTTGCTGGCTATCTCATCGGGCAAATGGTGTTTGGTGACTGGCTGAGAGATGCCATTGTCGTGTCGCCGCAAACAGATGTTCTCAATATGCTTGGTTATCACGGTGTTTGGGCATTTTTATGGCATGGATTACAAATGCCGCCATTCTGGTTGGCGTTGGCTGGTGTGGTGACAGCCTGGTTTTTATATATCAGACGACCGGATCTGCCAGCCAGATTGCAGCACTGGGGCAGGTGGTTATGGCGCATTCTGGATAATAAGTATGGCTTTGATCACTTTAATGAAAAGGTCTTTGCGGGAGGGGCTCGTGGCTTAGGCAGTTTGCTATGGCAATTAGGCGATAAGCGGCTGATAGATGGCGTACTGGTCAATGGCAGTGCCCGGTTAATTGGGCTGGCTGCACGTTTTGGGCGTCATGTGCAGTCAGGTTATCTGTATCACTACGCTTTCGTCATGATGATTGGTGTGTGGCTGTTATTAAGCTGGTTTGTGTTATGAAAGGCTTAGCTCATGTTTGATTTACCCTTGCTGAGCTTATTAATCTGGCTGCCCATTGCTGGCGGTTTGACGGTATTGATCTGCGGCAAGCGAACTTATGCGGCACGTTGGCTGGCGTTGTTTTTCAGTCTGCTGACCATGTTGTTGTCTTTTGGCCTTTATATCGGCTTTGATAGCAGCACAGCCAGCATGCAGTTCTCTGAAAACCGGCTTTGGGTGGCGGCCTTTAATATCCATTATGCGCTGGGTGTTGACGGCTTTTCCATGCCGTTGATGATACTGACCACCATTTCAACCATGCTGGTGGTGATTGCCAGCTGGCAAAGTATTCAAGATCGTATAGCACAGTATTTAGCGGCCTTTTTGATTATGGAAGGGCTGATGCTGGGTGTGTTTGCCGCGCTGGATGCGATTCTGTTTTATCTGTTTTTTGAGGCGATGCTGATTCCGTTATTTTTGGTGATCGGTATCTGGGGGGGGGGCGAATCGGGTTTATGCAACCCTGAAGTTTTTCTTGTATACCTTTTTTGGTTCTGTTTTTTTACTGATCGCTTTGCTGTATCTGCAATTTCAGGCAGGCAGTTTTGCCATTCTTGATTATCACCAAGTCAAGCTGGATATGACCCAGCAGATCTGGCTATTTTTGGCTTTTTTAATTGCCTTTGCGGTTAAGATCCCGATGTGGCCAGTGCATACCTGGTTACCTGATGCCCATGTTGAGGCACCGACTGGGGGATCGGTCATTCTCGCGGCTATTACCTTAAAAATTGGTGGTTATGGACTATTGCGTTTTGCCCTGCCAATTACACCCGATGCCAGTATGGCGCTGGACTGGCTGGTGATTAGTTTGTCTTTGATTGCTGTCGTCTATATCGGTTTCGTGGCCTTGGCACAGTCTGATCTGAAAAAACTCATTGCCTATTCCAGTATTGCCCATATGGGTTTTGTGACCTTGGGGCTATTTATTATTTTCCGTATTTTTGCCAATGCGTCCTTGTTACCCGGCGCTGGCAACGGGGAGGTGCTGGCAATTGAAGGGGCCATGGTGCAAATGATTTCACACGGTTTCATTGCCGCTGCTATGTTTTTGAGTGTCGGGGTGTTGTATGACCGTATGCACACACGGAATATCAAGGCGTATGGTGGTGTGGTGAATACGATGCCAAAGTTTGCGGCATTTGCCGTGTTTTTTGCGATGGCCAATGCTGGCTTGCCGGGCACATCGGGATTTGTTGGTGAGTTTATGGTCATCCTCGCGGCTTTTCAGGCAGATTTCTGGTTTGCTTTTCTTGCTGCAACGACTTTGATTGTGGGGGCGGCATATACCTTGTGGATGGTTAAACGAGTTTTCTATGGGGAGGTTGCCAACCCCGAGGTTGCTGCGTTAAAAGACATTAATGCGAGAGAGGGTTTGTTATTAGGTAGTCTGGCCCTGATTGTCTTGTTGATCGGTATCTGGCCGGCGCCTTTACTGGAGGTAATGCATGCCTCCGTTGAGCAGCTGTTAGTGCAAGTGTCACAGAGTAAATTGTAAGGAATAAAGATGCCATTTCAGGTTGCTAACATGTCATTTGCCTTGCCGGAAATCTGGCTGTTGTCGATGGCGTGTGTTGTGCTTCTGGTTGTGGCATACGGCGGTAACAAGCGTATTAACTTGGTTTCTGGTTTATCGCAATTGACCTTGCTGTCAACCGCTGTACTAGTTTACCTAGATTTGGGGCAGACGGGACTGTCGTTTTCTGGCAACTATATTAAAGACCCACTGAGTGACCTGTTAAAACTGGCTATTACTTTGATAAATATGCCCGTTCTGGCTTATTGCCGAGGCTATTTGCAAGACCGCAACTTGCGTAGCGGTGAGTTTTACGTTCTGGCTTTATTTTCGACATTGGGCATGCTGGTGATGGTGTCAGGTCATACCATGCTGACTTTGTATTTAGGACTGGAGTTAATGTCGCTTTGTTTGTACGCGATGGTGGCAATGCACCGGGAGTCAAGCATCGCTACTGAAGCGGCGATGAAGTACTTTATTCTCGGTGCCTTAGCTTCCGGTATGTTGCTTTATGGCATGTCCATGATTTATGGCGTGACCGGATCCTTAGTCCTGTCAGAGATCGCCATAGCGGTCAGTGCGTCATCAGCAGAGCTGACGGTACTCAGTTTTGCATTGGTGTTCATCATTATCGGAATTGGTTTTAAATTTGGTGCGGTTCCGTTTCACATGTGGTTGCCAGATGTTTATCATGGCGCCCCGACTGCTATGACTTTGTTTTTGGCAACAGCACCTAAGCTGGCCGCATTTGCGTTATTGATCCGGTTACTAGTGGATGGGCTCGGCAGTCTGCATGCCCAGTGGCAGGATATGATTATTTTGTTGGCGGTGCTATCGATGCTGGTCGGCAATTTATTGGCTATCGCACAGACCAATTTGAAGCGTATGCTAGCCTACTCCACGATTTCGCATGTCGGTTTTTTATTTTTAGGAATTGTTTCTGGGACAGCGGAAGGCTACGCCGCAGGTTTGTTTTACGCTTTAATATACGCCTTAATGACCGCGGGCGGTTTTGGCATGATTTTGTTAATGAGCCGCCAAGGCTTTGAGGCAGAACAAATCAGCGATTACAGTGGCCTGGCAAGCCAGCGTCCCTGGCTGGCATTGATGATGTTGTTATTGATGTTTTCAATGGCTGGTATTCCCCCTTTAGCTGGTTTTTATGCCAAGTTAACGGTGATTAAATCTGTCATCGATGTGAACTTACTGACGGTGGCTATCTTTGCGGTATTAATGTCGGTCGTCGGCGCCTTTTATTATCTGCGGATGATTAAAGTGATGTATTTTGATAAGCCGTTAAATGAACTGACAGTGGTGAGACCTACGGGTACTTCGGTTTTACTCAGTGCTAACGGCTTATTCGTTCTTGGTCTTGGGCTGTTTCCAGGCTGGTTGATTAGCCTTTGCAATTCAATTTTTGTGTGAGAAAACATGATCTGGTTGTTGGTTTTAACGTATTTAGTGTTGGCAAACCTGCCTTGGGTTAATGAGCGCCTTTTTTTAATGGTGAAATTTGCATCAGGTAAAAAAAGTGCGTGGTGGCGATTACTGGAAACGCTGGTGTATTACTTTGTCGCGTTGCTTGCCGGTGTCGGCTATGAAATGCAGTACGCTGGTAATGTTTATCAACAGGACTGGGAGTTTTTTGTCACCACCCTGAGCCTGTTCCTGACCTTCTCAGTGATGGGGGTTATCTATCGTCATCAATGGTTGCCGATGCAAAAGAAAGTGCGCTAGCCTAGTCAACTTTTGCCATTCATTATTTTTATTTCGGATTTTTAACTGCGCCGAAATGGCGTTATTTGTGGTCTTTGTCTCTGATAAGTAATTGGGGGGGATGCAAGACGGCACAGAGTAGTTTAAAATTCGCGGGTTTAACGCCAAGTTGATGCCAAGCGCATCGGTTCATTTTATACAAAGAGACGATAGGATTATGGCCTCCGATTTATCCAAGTACAGAAACATCGGTATTTTCGCGCACGTTGATGCCGGCAAGACCACTACCACTGAACGTATCCTCAAGCTGACCGGTAAAATTCATAAAACTGGCGAAGTGCATGAGGGTGAATCCACCATGGACTTCATGGAGCAGGAAGCGGAGCGGGGGATCACTATCCAGTCTGCTGCGACCACTTGTGCCTGGAAAGGTCACCGCCTGAACGTTATCGACACCCCGGGACACGTTGATTTCACGATTGAAGTGTATCGTTCTTTGAAAGTACTGGATGGCGGCATTGGTGTTTTCTGTGGCAGTGGTGGTGTTGAGCCCCAGTCAGAAACCAACTGGCGTTATGCCAATGATTCAGAAGTCTCTCGGCTGATTTATGTCAATAAGCTGGATCGGATGGGTGCGGACTTTTATCGTGTAGTCAAACAGGTCGAAGATGTCCTGGCTGCCACACCACTGGTGATGGTGCTGCCAATCGGTATCGAAGATGAATTTAAAGGCGTGGTTGACCTGCTGACACGTAAAGCGTGGTATTGGCCAGATGAGAAAGATCCTGAAAATTACAGCATCGAAGAGCCACCGGCAGAGATGGCGGATCAAATCGAAGAATGGCGTGAAAAACTGATTGAGACCGCCGTCGAACAAGATGATGATTTGATGGAAAAATATCTGGAAGGTGAAGAGCCTTCTGTTGATGAATTGAAGCACTGTATCCGTAAAGGCACACTGAATCTGGCATTTTTCCCAACCTATTGCGGCAGTTCATTCAAGAACAAAGGCCTGCAATTGGTGCTGGATGCGGTGGTTGATTATCTGCCAGACCCAACTCAAGTTGATCCTCAACCTGAAGTGGATCTGGAAGGTAACGAAACCGGTAAAGTGGCGACAGTGGATATCAAAGGTCCACTGCGGGCATTGGCATTCAAAATTATGGATGACCGTTTCGGCGCTTTGACTTTCGTACGTATTTACTCGGGCGAGTTGAAAAAAGGCGATACCATTTTAAATACCTTCACGGGCAAAACCGAACGCGTCGGCCGAATGGTGGAAATGCATGCGGATGATCGTAATGAGCTCGATTATGCCCATGCTGGCGATATCATCGCGATTGTGGGAATGAAAGATGTGCAAACTGGTCATACTCTATGTGATCCAAAAGATCCGGCGACCTTGGAGCCGATGGTATTCCCTGATCCGGTTATCTCGATTGCGATTGCACCGAAAGATAAAGGCTCAGCCGAGAAATTGGGTATTGCCTTAGGCAAGATGATTAAAGAAGACCCTTCTTTCCGTGTTGAAACCGATGAAGATAGTGGCGAAACCATCATGAAAGGTATGGGTGAGCTGCATCTTGATATCAAAGTCGACATTCTTAAGCGTACTCATAACATTGACGTGATTGTTGGTGAGCCACAAGTTGCTTACCGTGAAACCATCACGCAACGTATCGAAGATAGCTACACGCACAAGAAACAATCTGGTGGTTCAGGTCAATTTGGTCGTATCGACTATATTGTTGAGCCAGGTGAGCCAGGTAGTGGTTACCAGTTTGAATCAACGGTGACTGGTGGTACGGTTCCACGTGAATTCTGGCCTGCGGTTGAGGGTGGCTTCAAGAAAATGATGAATCGCGGTGTGTTGGCTGGATTCCCACTGCTTGACGTTAAAATCAACTTATTCGATGGTGCTTTCCACGCTGTTGACTCATCAGCAATTGCTTTCGAATTAGCTGCAATGGGTGGTTTCCGCCAGTCGATTCCAAAAGCGGGTCCTCAGCTGTTGGAGCCGATTATGAAAGTTGACGTCTTTACGCCGGAAGATAATGTTGGTGACGTTATTGGTGATTTGAATCGTCGTCGTGGCATGATCAAGTCACAGGATGCGGGCGCTACTGGTGTGCGTATCAAAGCAGAAGTCCCATTGAGTGAAATGTTTGGCTACATCGGTAGCTTACGTACCATGACTTCAGGACGTGGTCAGTTCTCAATGGAATTCCTGCACTATCTGCCTTGCCCACGTAACGTCGCAGATGAGGTTATCAAGGAAACAAAAGAGCGGGAAGCGGCTGCCAAAAAGTAAGTCTGTTTTTTGCCTAGAAAAAAGGGACGTTCATCGTCCCTTTTTTTATACCAGTTGAAAAAGATCAATTAAAGTTGATGATCCTGTTCAGAAGCTTGATTGTCGTTATCCAAAGTAGTTATTAAAGTCTGCATATCATCTGGAATCGGGACTTGCCAGCTGACCATTTCACCAGATTTAGGATGAATAAAACCTAATAAGCCAGCATGAAGGGCTTGGCGTCTAAAGCCAGTTAGCGCATCGCGTGCCGAGTCGGTAAGTCCTTTTGGCATTTTGAAACGGCCACCATACACCGGGTCGCCCACCAACGGATGGCGAATATGTGCCATATGTACGCGTATTTGGTGGGTACGCCCCGTTTCTAATTTACAACGGATATGAGTATGGGCGCGGAATCGTTTTTCAACGCGGTAATGGGTTATTGACGGTTTGCCACTATCACTTACTGCCATCCGCTTTCGATCGATATGGTGACGGCCAATTGGTTCATTCACGGTACCGCCAGCCGTGAGAACGCCAGTGATAATTGCCTGGTATTCGCGTAAGACACTGCGTTCCTGTAGTTGGTTTATCAAGCTATTGTGGGCAGGTAATGTTTTTGCGACCATGAGTAGGCCGGTGGTATTTTTATCAATGCGGTGAACGATACCGGCACGAGGGATGTGAGTTAAACCAGGCGCATGAGCAAGTAAGGCATTGACCAGCGTACCATCCTGGTTGCCTGCCCCAGGATGTACCACCATGCCTGCAGGCTTGTTGAGAATCAGCACCTGCTCATCTTCATAAATGATATTCAGAGAGATTTGTTCTGCTTGCCAGTTGTTATCCTGAACGGCAAGCTCGGCCTCAATGAGAACGCTGTCGCCGCTGTTAACTTTATCGCGTGGTTTTGGCTGGCTGTTATTTAACAGGACATCGCCGGATTTGATCCATTTGCTAAGCTGGCCACGAGAAAAATCAGGGAAAAGTTGCGCTAATGCTTGATCTAATCGTAAGCCTGAACAGGCATCAGGAATGATCGTGTCGAGTTTGATTATTTCAGCCATGGAAAATGTGATGCGAACAAAATTGGTATTATAACGTAGCGTCAGCTATTACCGAGCAATAACAGGAAAACAACCATGAAATTGGGTCTGGTATTAGTACTTTTTCTACCCGTTACCGTGTTTGCGAACACGGCGGTTCCCTTGCTGGCATCCAGTTGTGCTGCCTGCCATGGTACGCAAGGTCATAGTCAAAGTCAGTTTATGCCAGGGTTAGCTGGGCTTGAAATTGACTATATTGTCAGGCAAATGCGCGCCTTCAAGCAGGGTGATATAAACGTGACCGTGATGCATCAGCATGCCAGTGGTCTTTCTGATGTTGAAATACGTTTGCTTGCCGATTATTTTTCAAGACAATAATTTTGCTTAGCCCGCACAATTTTCGTGGCTAGCCTTTTTGACAGCCTGGACAAAAAAACGTGGCGCGGTTGGCCTGACGACACTGAACAATGATTTGATCACAGTGTCTGCAAGGCTGGTTAGCGCGGGCATAGACAAAAAGCTTCTGGGCAAAATAGCCTGGATTACCGGCAGCGTCTCGAAAGTCTCTTAAGGTGGTGCCGCCAGCGGCAATGGCTTTTTCCAGCACGGTTTTAATTGCTGTTGCCAGCCTCTCGGCTTGAGGACGCGTTAATTTTCCCGCTTTCATTTCAGGATGAAGGCGAGCCAAAAAGCAGGCTTCACTTGCGTAAATATTGCCGACACCGACCACAATTTCTGCGTTCATAATAAAGGTTTTAATGCTCACTTGGCGCTTTCGACTGCGCTGGTACAGGGAGTCACCAGTGAAGTCTTCAGAGAGCGGTTCTGGCCCTAAATGATGAATTAATGGGTGTAAATCCGTTGACGTCGTTGTCCACAACATGGCACCAAAACGACGTGGATCAGTAAAACGTAGCGTCAGTCCATTACGAAATGTGATATCCACATGGTCATGCTTCGCCGGTTTGACGGGCGTATCTACAACACGCATACGGCCCGACATACCCAAATGCATGATCAAGGTGCCAGTCGGGGTTTTGAATAACAGGTATTTTGCACGCCTTTGTACCTGAAGGATCTGCTGTCCAGTCAATATTTTTTCTATATCTGCAGGTATCGGCCAGCGCAAACGATAATCCCGAACAATAACCCGTTCAATGATTTGGCCCTCAATATGGGGGGCAATACCAACTCGGGTAGTTTCAACTTCTGGTAATTCTGGCATCAGTCAGACTCGGTTGGCGCTAACGCAGGAAATAAGGCAAGCGCTGCACGGCTTGGAAAATAATATTGTAGTCGTCTTTCTGGGATAAAAATACGTAATCCCTGTGATGATAAGTGGGCAAAAGCAGCCAGGCTGGTGTTATCAGAAAAATGAAACTGTATTGGCTGAGATGCGTCAAGAGAGGTCGTATCGATGAAGTTAACTTGTATGGCAGATGCATTTTGCCAAGCTTGTCCAAGCTGGCTGGCTACACTGGCACTAACCGTCGAAGATTGCCATGTCCCATCAGATGCCTGGATTGTCAGACGTTGTTGATCTAACTGGCTGTCGCTTTGACGAAATGGCAAGTTCAAGGCCGTCATTGTCGGTTCTTCGAACAGTAAGTGATTTTCAATTAAGCCGTTAGCATTAGCGGTGAGTAATGGGCTTATGGTGTCATTGAACACATAAACGTCCTCTTGATATTGTAGATACCGCTGGCCACTAAGCGGTTCAACGTCACCGAAGCTAAACAGGGCGCCATCTAAATTGACGCGAACAAAAGGCGCAGTCAGGCCTAACGTTGCTAAATCCTGATTATGTATGCTGAACTTGGCACTGAATGGGGTTGTGACGATATTGAGTAGAAATTTGATGCGATTGGCATTTGCCGGGGCGTTAAATGGCGCTTCAATTTGCCATCGATCATCGTATCTTGTGAGGTTGACGTCAGCCTTATCGGCACGTTCAATGCGGATTTGTTTTACTGCGTCGGGGTCAATTTCTGGTGCGATCACGTCGGGCAAGGCAACTTGAGGTGATAATGAGCGCCACTGCCAAAACAGCAGTATGACGATTATCAGTAAGACAATATTAGTCAGATAACGCCGTTTCATTGTCGACGCCGTCGCCACCATATCAGCAAACCGCTGATAATGAAAAAAGTCGGTAGCACAAATAAAAAGCCAATCGCGATCAACAGTATTTCTAGATTATTCAAATTCAGTTGCTGATCCGACGTGGTTTTAATCGCAATCGACAAATGTTCCGACTGTGCTGTTAGCCAATTAATCAGATGACTGCCAAATTCCTGATTTGCCGCGTTGCCCAGATATTGATTACTTAAAAAATCACCATCACCAACCACCACAATGCGCTGATTTGCCGCCATATTTTTTATGGATCGGGCGAGGGCAGCGGCGACCGGCAGTGGCCCCATGATATCTGATTCTTCATTGTATTTAAGTTCATCAGCCCGCATATCACCGAGTTCTGACCAGCTTTTTTGTTGACTGAAAAATAATGGCGTGCGTTGCCATTCAGTATTAGTTGTATGGGGTAGCTGTAACGCCGCTGCGGTCGGCAATAACAGGATATGTTGTAACTGATGTGTTAATTCATGGTTGGCAAATTCACTAATCAGCATAAAACGGGGATCATCTAGACCCAACAGGCTGGTATTTGGATCTATCAGCGTACCTGGTAGCCATTGCACTTGAATCTCGTCAGCCAGCTCAGAAAGGTGGGTTGCCGAATCTGGTTCATTAAGCCAAAGCAAGTTGCCACCTTGATTGAGATAGGTTTTCAGTAAAGCAAGCTCCCCGGATAGCCAGGGTTGACTTGGGCTAGCTATCACCAAAAGGTCGGTGTCATCCGGCGGGAGCCCCTGTGTTAAGTGATGGGACTGGATGGCAAAACCTTGCTCTACCAAGTTTTGTGCCCAGCCTTGCAAACCATAATTTGCTTTGCTGTCAGGTTGACGTTCGCCGTGTCCCGTTAAAAAAACGATCTTGGGTGCGCTATCTCGATGCAATCGTAGCAGTGCATTCGTTAATGACTGCTCAGAGAGATCCAGAACACGCTCGGTCCGATCGCCACGCTGCAAAATCGTTTCGCCTTGCTGCTGAATTTGCCATTGTTTTACCTGTTGTGGTGCGCTGACAGGATCAATAACGTTAACGGTAAGTGATGGGGCGTATTGTTGGTATCTTGTTAACAACAATTGTAGTGGTTCAGCTAATTGATTCTTCGGACTGACAAACACCAGAATAGTAATGGGTGCGTCAATATTGCCAAGCAGAGTCATCGTGGATTGAGATAAGCTATGGCGCTGATTTTGAGTCCAGTCATAGCTGGCATTAGTCGCAATGGTAATTTTTGCGGCCAAGGTAATAGCACTAATTAACAAGCCATAAAACAGAATTTGCTGCAGGTGGTGGCGCCATGTTGTAAGCCGTTTCATTTACTTCGCCTTAAGGCATCAAGTCGGCGAATGGTAATGAGCAACAATGACACGGTCAAGATCACATAATAAGCGATATCGGCAGTACGAATTTCACCGGCCAGCATCGGCTCCAGATGGCCGAGAATCGCTAGCCAGCTGAATAACGTTACATCACCTTGGCTTGTTGTTCCGACCCAATCAATTATCCACAATAAAAAAAGCACGCCAAATGTGCCAATCGCTGCCAGCGCAGGTTGCGCACTGACAGATGACATCACAATACCGATGGCAACGATAAGACCAAAATAAAGAAATAGCCCCATGACACCTGCTGCCAGTTGTCCTAAATCAATTGGGCTTCCTAATAACAGTGCCAAGGGCATCAAAATGGTCACACCCGTTAATAACGCAAAAAAAGCATAGTGACCAAGAAACTTGCCTAATACAATTTGCCAGCCGGAAAGCGGCGCGGTAATGAGCAGAGGCAGGGTAGCATGACGTCTCTCTTCGGCAAAACTTCGCATGGTGATAAACGGACTGACTAACAAGAGCACCACAGCAAGATTGCTCAAAAAAGGCGCGACCACCATTTCTGTTACACCAGGTGCACCGGGGATTGCGGCCATTTGTCCTTGTATTTGGCTAAAATACTCAACCTGACTTAGAAACAGATAGGCAAGCAGTAATTGCACAATTGCCATAACAACCCAGGCAACCGGAGTGATAAATAATCGATAAAACTCCATCTTTGCAATAAGCCACATTAGCTGTCATCTCCATTAGTTTCTTGATTCACCAGTTGGGTAAATAACTGTTCAAGGCTATCTAGTTCTGGTATGAGCTGCATCAAGCGCCAGTCTTCGGAGACAGATTGACGAACAAGTTTGTCGGTGGGATTGTGATCAGGAAGAAATTGAAGACGGAAATAGCCTTCTCCCAAGTTTTCGACTGCCGTCACACCAGCAAGATTGGCTAAAGTCATTGTGTCAGGCGGAGAGTGAAAACGGACTTTGATGGCGCCTTGCTGACGAAGTGACTGAAGGTTAACAAGACTGTCACTAAATACCAGCTTACCTTGACGCATAATTTGGACACGATCACATAGCATCTCAACTTCTTGTAAGATATGCGTTGAGACAATCACACTATGCTGGTCAGCAATGTGGCGGATCAACTGACGAATTTGTTGAATTTGAATTGGATCCAACCCGGAAGTAGGTTCATCGAGAATAACCACGGCCGGTTGATGCAGTATGGCCTGCGCAATACCAGTACGTTGTTGATACCCCTTTGATAGCTGGCCAATAAGTCGGTTCGACACGGTTGCCAGTCCGCATTGTTCCAGTGTGTCATCGATTCGGGTGGTTAGGTGTTTGCGATTGACACCATGAATTTGGCCGCAAAACTGTAGAAATTCGCGGACAGTTAATTCTCGATAAAGTGGTGGATTTTCGGGCAAATAGCCAAGGTGTTGCTTAGCTGACTCTGGCTGGTCGAATAAATCAATCCCATTTATTTCGACCATTCCGCTATCTGGTGACAGGTTTCCTGTCAGCATATTCATAGTGGTCGATTTGCCCGCGCCATTAGGGCCCAGAAAACCCAGCACTTCACCCTGATAGACTTCAAAACTAAGCGCATTAACGGCTAATTTGCCTGAAAACTGGCGGGTCAGTTTTTCAGTTTTAAGTAAGCACCGTGCTTCAGACATGTCAAATAACGAGTTTGGCGTTTATGGTCCACTCGGTGGCTTCAATGTAGGCTTGACCAAGTTGGGCAAAATCATCATGGCGCTGTTCAAGTTCTGCCCAGTGCCCTTGTTCATAATCTCGTACGTCATTGAGCAGCTTACCGAGCCTGCCCTCTCGTTCAAGTAATGCGTTTCGTATCTCCATGCTGAACGGTAAGGTATCTATTACGGCATGCATGGGCTTATCCAGCATGGCATCAATTAAGGAAAACAAGCCAACTAAAAAGCCACTGTCAGCAGCGCAGTCATAATATTGGGCGAGGTTCTCACACATTTTTGCCCGAATCAGTGCATTATTAAATAACTCGGCCGGCAAAGCGTGCATCTCGGCCACCATAATAAGCGTTGCCCATGTTTTGATCGCTTTTAATCCCAGTATGATCAAACCACGATGCAATGAATCAATGCTTCTGCCAATGCCAATGGCGGCTGAATTCAAAAGTCGCAGAAGTTTGTATGACAACATCGGATCTTGTGAAATAATCGCTTCGATATCATCAAACTGGACATCCGGGTTTTGCAGTTTTTCAATGAGGGCAAGTAATTTGAGCTTGTTATCTGGAATGGGTTTGTCAGTAATGATATCTGGCCGACAAAAAAAGTAGCCTTGAAAATATTCAAAGCCAAGTGCCATGCAGCGTACAAACTGGCTTCTCGTTTCCACTTTTTCTGCTAACAGTGTGACTGGATATTGGCTTAGCAAAGTGACATGTGAGGCCAGATCAGCATCAGATAAAGCCAGAATATCGACCTTGACGATTTTTGCGAGGCCCAGCAATGGACGAAGCGATTCATGAAACACGAAATCATCCAATGCAATGGTATAGCCTTGATCAATCAGTTTTTGAACGCCGGCTAACAATTCGGCGTCAATAACGATGTCTTCCAAGATTTCTAAAACGACCCGATCCTGGGCAAAGGGGAGCGGATCATCACTCAGAATAAAACTGCGAGTCAAATTGACAAAGGCAATATTATCGCCAATAACCCGTTCTACGCCTAATTCAAGAAACGTGTGATTAATAACGCGCGTGGTCGCAATATCACCATCTTCTGGCGCAATGTTGGCAGAAACATCGCTGATATTATCGCGAAACAATAATTCGTATTCGAAAACCTTTTGGTGGCGATCAAAAATGGGTTGCCTCGCCAAAATTATCGAAGGGATATCCATATCAGTGAGTGCGTTCTTAGGAAGTCAGATTGAACTTCATGATAATGTGAATTCAGGTACAAAAAAACCCGCCTGAGCGGGTTTTTTAAGGGAGAAGCAATCACAATTATTTGATTTTTGCTTCTTTGTACATGACATGCTTACGAACAACAGGATCAAATTTTTTGATTTCCATTTTTTCTGGCATGTTACGTTTGTTTTTATCAGTGGTGTAAAAGTGGCCAGTTCCCGCTGATGACACTAATCTGATTTTATCGCGCATGACTCAAGTCTCCTTAGATTTTTTCACCGCGGGCACGCAGATCAGCCAGTACGCTGTCAATGCCACGTTTATCAATAATACGCAGGCCATGATTACTGACGCGCAGTTTTACCCAGCGGTTTTCAGACTCAACCCAAATCCGGTGAGAGTGAAGATTAGGAAGAAAACGACGTTTTGTTTTGTTGTTGGCGTGCGAAACGTTGTTACCACTCATAGGACGTTTGCCCGTCACCTGACATACTCTGGACATGTGAAACCTGCTCCTGAAAATATTACCCCAGACAACGCCGCATAACGCCGCCTGCTAAATCTATAAAGCCAGACTTTATACCATATTTATTTGTAAAGTGATAGTTATCTGTTGTTTAAGCTGGACTGAGTCCCATCTCTTCAAGTCTTTGCTGTAAAAGGGCAAAATCCAGTTCGCCAATTTTGCGCATAACAATCTGTCCCTGCTCATCCAGCAGGAAATGCGTTGGTGTCACCCGGACCTGACCAAAAACGGCTGACAGCGAGTTGTCCGCATCCCAGGTCAGAGTGTAAGGCAAAGACTTGGCGGCACGCATTGCCTTGATTTGTGCGGGCGTATCGTGTGGCAAGGCAATACCCAGCATACCCAGTTCGTCATACTGTTCATGCAACGCAATCAAAGCTGGCATTTCCGCGATACAACCAGGACAGTCTGTCGCCCAGAAAATGACTAATAGGGGTTTGCCAGCGTAATCGCTGATTTTCATGCTTTGCCCATCAATAGTTTGGAAAGCATGGTCTTCAATTGGCTGCGCAGCATGTTGGTTAAACCAAAAAATCGCACCGACACTCAGGACTAAAATGGGCAATACAAATTGAATTATTTTTTTCATGACTTAACTGGGGTTGGTAAGTTGGCCTAATTGTTCGGTCAGTTTAAGATTTTCCCGATAATCTACCGGACAATCAATCACGGTAACGGTTTCTCTTTGTAATGCGGCTTTGAGCGCTGGCATTAAATCTGCTGTTTGCTCAATTCTGACACCAACCGCACCAAAAGATTGCGCATATTTTACAAAATCAGGATTGGTAAATTGCACATGACTGGTGCGACCAAACTGGTTTTGCTGCTTCCATTCGATCAGGCCATAACTGGCATCATTCCATATCAATATGACGATGGCGACGTTAAGCCGCATAGCTGTCTCGATTTCCTGCGAATTCATCATAAACCCGGCATCACCCGTAACGGCGACAACCTGCCGGTGGGGGTAAGCCAGTTTGGCGGCAATTGCCCCCGGCACGGCAATCCCCATACTGGCAAAACCATTGGAGATGATGCAGGTATTCGGATATTCGCAGCGGAACATACGCGACATCCACATTTTATGCGCGCCGACATCACAAATAACAATGTCTTTCAAAGCCATTGCGGTACGCAGATCCCAGATGATTTTCTGCGGCTTAACTGGAAATTCATTATCTTCGCAGTGCAAATTCATTTCTTTAATCAAGCTATTACGCAGCGTTCGCATGGCTTTTCCGGTATGCGGTGTAGTGATTGCCGCCAGCCGGTTGAGACTGTGTTTGATATTGCCAACTGCGGCAACAACAACGCTATAGTAAGCATCGACCTCAGCATGGGTAGTATCAATGTGAATCAGGGTTCTATCCCGAGTGGGATGCCAAAGATAGGGGTGGTATTCAACCATGTCATAACCCACACAGATAATGACATCGGCACTGGCAAAGCCTGTATTCACATAATCATTGGACTGTAAGCCAACGCTGCCCAAAGACATTGGATGACGAAAGGGGATGACCCCTTTGGCCATAAAGGTATTGGCGACAGGAATATTCAGTTTTTCTGCAAATACCGCCAATGCCTCGGCGGCACCTGATCGGATCACGCCGTTACCAGCTAGAATGATGGGGTTTTTTGCATTTGAAATGATCTCAGCTGCCCGCTCAATTTGTTCTGCTGCCGGCTCGGGTGGCGTGGCATGTTTTACCCGTAAAGGCAAATCATGGGTTTCCATTTCTGCTATATTTTCAGGAAATTCAATAAAACAAGCGCCACTTTTTTCCGTTTGCGCGACTTTAAATGCCTTACGAATGATTTCCGGGATCACTTCGGGACTGACAATGCGGGTGGAATACTTTGTTATCGGCAAAAACATGGCCTCTAAGTCCAGCACCTGATGAGACTCTTTATGTAATCTGCGGGTCGAGGCTTGTCCGGCTATTGCAACTACCGGAGCATGATCCATATTGGCATCAGCAACACCAGTGATAAGGTTTGTTGCTCCAGGACCGAGCGTGGCAATACATACACCTGCCCGGCCAGTTAACCGGCCGTATACATCGGCCATGAAAGCAGCACCTTGCTCGTGGCGGGCGGTAATGAATTGAATTGGCGAATCCAAAAGAGCATCCATGATATCTAGATTCTCTTCGCCCGGGATACCAAACAGAAAATCGACACCTTCATTTTCTAATGCTTTGACAAACAATGTTGCAGCTTTCATTCACTCATGTCCTTGGCCATCGTGGCGATTAACCTTAAAGATAGCAGATCACGAAATGCAACCCTGAAAGGTTTTTGAAAATCATTTGCTACTCGTACTTTCCTCGAAATAACACAGGGCTCTAATTCATCACCACATTATATTTCAGTAATGAAACGAGACAAATAACCAATAATTGCCGCGCTCGCTTCACACAGCACAGCATCAGTAATGGCATCTTCATACCAGTAGCCATAGCGGAAGCAGGCAAAGCGAGGTTTTGAAACGATTGTCGTTGATATGCCAACCTATGCTGTGACCAAAGACGCCGAGGGAAAAACCGTCAGATACGATGACTGGATGCAGGCCGGCAGTGATCTGATTGATCTGGAGCTGGCGAAAGATGATCGCCCTGTATTCCTTTACGGCCTGAGTGCTGGCGGCATGCTGACTTACCATGTCGCGGCCAAAAATAAAAAGGTCAAAGGCATTATCGGCATGACTTTCTTGGATCAAAGGGAACAGCAGGTTCAGGATGAAACGATGTTGAACCTGTTTATGAGCAGAATTGGGGGCCGATAACCAATTTCACAGCTAAAACATCATTGGCGAACATGAAAATCCCCATGTGTCTGGCCGGTAAGATGCATACCCTGGTCAATAACAAGGCGGCGCAGAAAGTCTGTATGAAAGACCGATCATCAGCGGGAAACTGGGCGACGATGGCATTTCTCACTTCCTATATGCAATACCAGCCTGACATCGAGCCGCAGCGCTTTACTGTTTGTCCTATCTTACTGACCCAGCCCGGCGAAGACAGGTGGACCCCATTACACTTGAGCGAGCTGTTCCTGAGCAAGATCAGCAACGTGCCGGTGGACAAAGTCATCCTGCCGCAAGCAGGTCACTACCCATTGGAGAAAGCGGGACTGGATGTGATGGTTGAGGCAATTCACGCTTTTTTAATCAAGCAGTTACTTGAAAACTAACCTCAAGCAAAGCTTTTGACTATGCGGGTGCTTCCAATGCAATGGTAAGCACCCGCGTAGCATCCTGATTGGGGAAGTTTTCACCAATGAGGTCAATTAGCGTTCTAACGAATCAGGCCGCTTATAAATACGCTTTTGGTGTCCGTTGATGCCAATCTGTTTCTTGCTGATAACGATGCGCCACATTGAGTAAGCGGGCTTCGTCAAAATAGTTACCAATAATCTGTAAACCCACAGGCAAATCATTCACAAACCCGGCAGGGATAGAGACACCAGGTAAGCCAGCCAGATTAGTATTAATGGTAAAAAGATCTTCTAAGTACATGGCAACCGGATCGTCTGTTTTTTCTCCGAAACGAAATGCCGGGCTTGGCGCGGTAGGTCCCATGATGACATCAACGTCTTCAAATGCTTTTAAAAAATCATCACGAATCAGTCGACGGCACTGCTGCGCCTTCAAGTAATAGGCATCGTAATATCCGGCGGATAGGGCATACGTGCCAATCATGATGCGACGTTTTACTTCATCGCCAAACCCCTCACCGCGAGAACGGGTATAAAGATCCATGAGATCTTTGGGATCCTCGGCGCGATGACCAAAACGAACACCATCCATACGCGACAGATTTGAGGAACATTCAGCCGGTGCGACGACATAATAGGTTGGAATCGCCAAGCTCGTATTAGGCAGGGTAATTTCTTTAAGCGTTGCCCCCAACGACTCATAATGTTTGATGGCTGATTCGACGGTCTGTGCAACTTGCGGATCCAAACCGGCCCCAAAATATTCTTTGGGTAAGCCAATCGTCAGTCCGTTGAGCGAATCATTCAATGTTGCTGTGTAATCAGGAACATCACGATCCACGCTGGTGGAGTCACGCTCATCAAAGCCAGACATAGCGTTCATTAGCCAAGCGGCATCCTCAGCACTATTCGCCATCGGGCCCGCTTGATCGAGACTGGAAGCAAACGCAATCATGCCATATCTGGAAATCCGACCATAAGTCGGTTTCAAGCCAGTCAGGTTACAGAGTGAGGATGGCTGGCGAATCGAGCCACCCGTATCCGTCCCTGTTGCAATCGGCGCGAGTCGTGCTGCCATCGCGGCAGCCGAACCACCAGAAGAACCGCCCGGTACGCGCTCGGTATCCCAAGGATTTTTAACCGGTCCGTAAAAGCTGGTTTCATTGGAAGACCCCATGGCAAATTCGTCCATGTTTGTCTTTCCTAACGTTACCATGCCAGCGTCATTGAGTTTTTCGACGACAGTAGCGTTATATGGTGCGATAAAACTGTCCAGCATTTTTGAGGCGCAACTGGTGCGGACACCCTTTGTACAGAAAATATCTTTGTGTGCGAGAGGAATACCGGTTAACGGGCCTGCTGTTTTTGCTTGCAAACGTTCATCCGCTGCTTTTGCCTGAGTCAGAGCAAGTTCATCAGTCACGCTAATGAAGGCGTTCAAATCTGGATTATGTTGATGAATACGATCCAGAAAGTGACGTGTCAGCTCTACACTGCTTATTTTGCCCTGTTGTAAGGCATCGGAAAGCTGTTTTAAAGATTTATTATGCATAACTTAAACTTTACCTGTTTACTCGATGACTTTAGGGACCAAATAAACCCCTTCTTCGGTTTTAGGTGCAATCGCTTGGAAAACGTCACGCTGATCGACCTCGGTGACCGTGTCTTCACGAAGACGCTGATAGGCATCGAGTGGGTGCGCCATTGGCACAACACCTTCGGTATTGGCGGCACTTAGTTGCTCAACAAGATTGAGAATATTATTCAAATCCCGGGCATAGTCGGGGATACGCTCTTCGTCAATGGCAAGTCGCGCCAAATGAGCAATTTTCTCAATATCTGACTTTTCTAAACTCATTAATCATCCCAGATTGGCAATTTTTGAATGTAAAGTGTGAAGTTTAAATGATTACGCGCTTGCCCAACAGCCCCAGCCATTGCTAAAGTAGCGTTTTTAGCCTTTCCTGATGTGGATTTTCAATGTTCGAACGTTTGCGCGGCATATTCTCCAACGATCTGTCTATCGATTTGGGTACAGCCAATACCCTGATATATGTTCGAGGACGCGGCATTGTTTTGGATGAACCATCGGTGGTTGCCATTCGTCAGGATAAAGGGCCAGGCGGCCCGCGTTCGATTGCAGCCGTAGGTTCTGAGGCCAAACGCATGTTGGGTCGCACGCCCGGCAATATCACAGCCATTCGCCCCCTAAAAGATGGGGTTATTGCCGACTTCACGGTTACCGAGAAAATGCTGCAGCACTTTATTCGCAAAGTGCATGAAGGACGATTTCTAAAACCCAGTCCCCGTGTTCTGGTCTGTGTACCTTGCGGTTCAACGCAGGTTGAGCGACGTGCAATCCGGGAGTCTGCGGCTGGTGCGGGTGCCCGGGATGTATTTTTGATTGAAGAGCCCATGGCTGCTGCAATCGGTGCCGGTATGCCTGTTGAAGAAGCCAGCGGATCAATGGTTTTGGATATTGGCGGTGGTACCACGGAAGTCGCGATTATTTCACTGAATGGTATTGTTTACTCGGCATCGGTTCGTATCGGTGGTGATTTGTTTGATGAAGCCATTGTCAATTATGTGCGTCGCAACTATGGCACCTTGATAGGTGAAGCAACGGCAGAAAAGATCAAAAAAGAAATTGGCTCAGCCTATCCTGGCAATGAAGTCCGGGAAATGGAAGTACGTGGTCGAAACCTGGCTGAAGGGATTCCGCGTAGTTTTACACTGAATAGTAATGAAATTCTGGAAGCCCTGCAGGATCCGCTGTCGGGTATTGTTGCTTCTGTTAAGACCGCACTGGAACAAACGCCGCCTGAACTGGGGGCTGATGTGGCTGAGCGCGGTATTGTCCTGACAGGCGGTGGTGCCTTGCTTAAAGATCTGGATCGTCTCTTGATTGAAGAAACTGGTTTACCCGCGATTGTTGCTGAAGATCCCCTGACCTGTGTGGCGCGAGGTGGTGGCCGGGCGCTCGAATTGATTGATGAGCGGGGGACTGACGTGTTCACTTTTGAGTAATGAGCATCGAAACCTGATGAATATTGACCTTTGCAGATGCCGTAATTTTGCGAAGGTTTTTTCATTTTAGGAGTCCGTCATTAAATCGTTATTTACACAAACTCCACTCCTGAATATACGCATGTTGCTGGCAGTTCTGGCTGCATTGTTGTTGTTCTTTCTTGATGGTCGTTTTGATTTTTTCAAACCCATACGGTCGGTGCTGGCGACGGCAGTTTATCCTGTGCAAAATCTGGCCGCCGCCCCGGTGACGTTTGGTGATTGGCTTCAAGATTTATTCCAGAGTCGAGATGATTTGCGGCAGCGCATCACTGCGCTTGAGGCACAAAATCTGACACAAAGTGTGCGTTTGCAGCGTTTACATACACTGGAGCGTGAAAACCTCCGGTTACGTGAATTATTGGGTTCTTCATTTCGTCTTCAGGAGCGAGTGCAAATAGCCGAGTTGGTTAGCGTGGATCTGGACCCTTTTTACCAACATGTAATCATTGATAAAGGTGGACAATTCGGCGTCTATGAAGGTCAGCCGGTTTTGGATTCGCGTGGCGTGATGGGCCAGGTTGCTGAAGTCAGTCAATTTTCCAGTCGGGTCGTGTTGTTGACGGATCCCAGCCATAGTGTGCCGGTGCAAGTTGTCCGTAATGGGTTGCGTGCCGTTGCCACTGGCAGGGGGCTTGGCGAGCCTTTACAGCTGGAGTTTTTACCCCGCAATGTAGATATCAGAGAGGGTGATTTATTGGTGACTTCCGGTTTGGGAGAGCGCTTTCCGGTCGGCTATCCGGTGGGTAAAGTGATTGCAATTAACTTTCCGCCAGGCAAAGCGTTTGCGCAAATCACGGTAGAACCCGCTGCCCAATTGGCGACCAGCCGAGAACTCATGCTGGTGTTACCTGGTGAAAAAATCGATGTTGGCTTGACTGTGGCAGAGGATGCCGAATTGGCTGTTGAGTTAGAACAAAATCAGGTTGTTGACCCTGACAAGGAAATGCAAGCAGAGACGCAGCCTGATTCTGTTAGCGAGCCTGATTCGGAGCCAACGACCGAAAATTCAGACATGCGCGGTGATGGCCAGCTATAGTCGCGCCCAACAGATCTGGGTCATTTATTTAACGTTATTAATCGCGCTGGTGTTAATGCTGGTACCAATACCCGATGTGGTCAGTCTGGCGCGACCTGAATGGGTCATCATGACCTTAATTTACTGGGCAATGGCCTTACCGCAGCGAGTCAGTATTGGTACGGCTTGGGTGACTGGCCTGATCATGGATATTGCGACGGGTGGCCAGTTGGGTGTGCACGCATTTGCGTATGCGCTGGCAATTTACATCATTGGTCGGCTGCATTTGCAGTTGCGACAATATCCGCTTTTGCAGCAGGCTTTTATTATTTTATCTCTGGTATTTCTGGTTCATGTCGTGTCGGTAATGAATGCCCCTTTTGCCAATCCTTGGCATATCTGGATGCCGGCGGTCAGTAGTACGCTGATGTGGCCCTTCATTTATGCCTTACTGCGTAAAATCCGTCGTGGGTTGCAGGTCAGTTGATGGCCATTAACACGCACTTGACCATGAAAGATCATCTGCGCGAGCGTCGCTTGGTTAATGCGCGACTGGTGTTTGCGGCTATTTTTTCCGTGTTGTTGTTTCTTGGCATTTTTGTTCGTTTAGTGGTGTTACAAGTCATGGAATATGAGCATTTTGATTCCTTGGCAAATAAAAACCGTGTTGATATTGAGCCGCTGCCGCCACAACGTGGCCTGATTTACGATCGAAACGGGGTGGTGCTAGCTGAAAATATGCCGACGTTTAGTCTGGAACTGGTACCTGAAAAAGTCCCTGATATGCCGGCAACCCTGACCGCACTGCAAGAATTATTTTCAGTTGATGCAGATGAATTAAGTAAATTTCAGGAGCGTTTGCAACAACAGCGTAGCTTTGAGCCGGTGACATTACGTTATCAGTTAACTGAAGATGAAGTCGCGCGCTTTTCAGTAAATCGGCACCGATTTCCCGGGGTTGAGGTTGTTGGCAGGTTAATCAGACATTACCCTCAGGGCGCGTTGTTTGCGCATGCAATTGGTTACGTAGGCCGAATTAATCAGCAGGATTTGCAGGTTATTGATACCCAAAATTACAAAGGCACTTTGCAAATCGGAAAAACGGGTGTCGAGAAACAGTACGAAGACTTACTCCATGGTAAAGTCGGCTACCGGCAAGTCGAAACGAATGTGCAAGGGCGTACCGTCCGTGAGCTGACTAGTCAGGCATCAATACCAGGCCGTGATATTTATTTGCATCTGGATACGACATTACAGCGCACTGCCGCAAAAGCACTAGCCGGATATAACGGATCGATTGTGGCAATGGACCCACGCAATGGCGGTATTTTGGCCATGGTCAGTCAGCCGGACTTTGACCCGAATTTATTTGTGTCCGGGATCAGCATCAAAGACTATGCCGCGTTACGCGATTCTCCCGAACGTCCCTTATACGATCGTTCTATACGAGGTCATTATCCACCGGGATCAACCCTGAAACCCTTTGTTGCACTGACAGGGTTGGAGCTCGGCGTGGTGAGTCGAAATAGTGAAACCTATTGTCCGGGCTGGTATTCCCTGCCTGGCCATTCACATCGTTATCGTTGCTGGAAACACCAGGGGCATGGCCATACCAATGTTATTGAGGCGATGGCAGAATCCTGTGATGTTTATTTTTATGATTTAGCCCATGCGTTGGGCATTGATCGCATGCACGACTTTATGTCGCAATTTGGCTTTGGTCAGCGAAGTGGTGTCGATATTCCGAATGAAAGCAAAGGTTTACTGCCATCCAGCCAATGGAAACGCAGCAGTCGTAATCAAGCATGGTATCCGGGGGAAACCCTGATTTCAGGAATTGGTCAGGGGTTTAATCAGACAACGCCGCTGCAGTTAGCGCATGCCACTGCCATACTTGCTATGCGCGGTATGGTACAACCACCACAATTAGTTCGTGGCAGCCGGGAAAATGGTCAGTCTGCATTGGAACTGATGGCAAATGAACAGGGCCAAAGTGTGCCAGTGCAATCGCCGGAAAACTGGCAGATGGTAGTGGATGCGATGGTCGAAGTGGTCCATGGCAAACGCGGTACTGCTAAACACATAGGCGAAGGTATGCCTTTCAAAATCGCAGGTAAAACGGGCACCGCTCAGGTGTTTGGCATTGCGCAGGACGAAAAATATGATGCTGAGACCATCGCCAAAAAGTTACATGATCATGCGTTATTTATTGCATTTGCACCGGCAGATAACCCGGAATTTGTCGTGGCCGTTGTGGTCGAAAATGGGGGCAGTGGCAGTCAAAAAGCCGCGCCTATGGCAAAAACAATGATTGAGCAGTACTTCAATCTCAATCAGCAAAACGAAGACTTGCCAGCAGATACTCAACCTGAAGCTGAGACTGAGGGAGAAAGTGATGCGTGAGTTGCTCGCTTATCCAGATCGTCAGCCAAAACGCGACTGGCGTTATTATTTGCGCAATACGCATCTGGACGGATTTTTAATACTGGGTCTGCTGGCGTTGCTATCGGTGAGCATGGTGGTGCTTTACAGTTCAGGCGGCGAAGATATCTGGTTATCGATGCGGCAACTGATACGCATGTTTGTGGCATTTATCGGGTTGTTATTTATCGCACAAATATCGCCTGATCGGCTACGTGCGCTGGCTTATTGGGCTTATGGGGTTGGTTTGATATTACTGGTCGCGGTGTTGTTGGTCGGTGATATGGGCAAAGGCGCACAGCGTTGGCTAGATTTAGGGGTGATGCGTTTTCAACCTTCTGAAATCATGAAGATTGCCGTGCCCCTGTTATTAGCTGCCTATTTATCAGAGCGACCCCTGGCGCCCAGCTTTTTAAGGATTATTGTGGCGTTAATCATAATTGCCGTACCGACGGTGTTGATTGCGAAACAACCAGATCTGGGCACAGCAATTCTAATCGCCAGCTCCGGATTAATCGTGATTTTTCTGGCCGGTATTTCCTGGAAGCTGATTATAGGATTTATCACAATATGTGCTTCTGCGGCACCCTTACTATGGCTGAATATGCATGATTATCAGCAGCGGCGGGTGCTGACTTTTTTGAACCCGGAAAGCGATCCACTGGGGGCAGGTTATCATATTATTCAATCCAAAATTGCGATAGGCAATGGCGGTTTAACTGGCAGAGGCTGGTTACAGGGAACCCAGGCACATTTAGAGTTTTTGCCGGAACGCAGTACGGACTTTATTTTTGCTGTTATCGGCGAAGAATTTGGCCTGATAGGCGTTGCCTTGCTGATTATGTTGTACCTCGTGATTACTGCGCGCGGTTTGTATATTGCTTCTCAAGCGCAAACCAGTTTTGGTAGTTTGCTCGCTGGCAGTATCGCTATTACATTTCTGGTTTATGTATTTGTTAACATCGGCATGGTTACAGGATTATTGCCGGTTGTTGGCGTGCCTTTGCCGTTAGTGAGTTATGGGGGAACCTCGATGGTGACCCTGATGGCTGGCTTCGGTATTCTGATGTCTATACACACCCACCGAAGGATGATGTCACCGTGAAATATTTGATTGTGTTATCTGTATTAGGTTTGTGGTTATCAAGCGCCTGGGCTGAACCAGCGCTGCCAGAATTGGACGAATTTATTGATGAGATGGTCACAGAACACCAGTTTGACCGACAAGAGCTAAATAGTCTGTTTAGCCAGGTTGAAGTCAAAGACAGTATTTTGAAGGCAATTTCCCGTCCCGCTGAAAAAGCCAAACCCTGGTACGAATATCGTAATATTTTCCTTGACCAGGCGCGCATTGACGCTGGTGTTCGCTTTTGGCAACAACACGCACAAACCTTGGCAAAAGCTGAAAAAGAATATGGTGTCCCGGCAGAAATTATTCTCGCTATTTTAGGAGTCGAAACCCGCTTTGGCGGTAATATGGGCAGCTTTCGTGTCATCGATGCGTTATCCACATTAGGATTTCGTTACCCTCCGCGCAGCCCTTTTTTTCGTAAGGAATTGCAACAGTTTTTAATTCTGACCCGAGAAGAAGGCATGTCGCCAGCTGAACCGGTTGGATCCTATGCCGGGGCAATGGGGCTGGGGCAGTTTATGCCCAGTAGTTACCGTGCGTATGCAGTAGATTTCGACGGTGATGGTCACCGGGATATTTGGACAAACCGTGCTGATGCAATTGGCAGTATCGCTAATTATCTGAAACGGCATGGCTGGCAGGCTGGTGAAGGTATCGTGTATCCAACGCAGAGCAAAGATGGCACCTTACCTGAAGCACTCATTGAACGCGGCTTGAAGCCATCAATCAGTCGTGAAGAAGCCAAAGCGGCAGGTCTGTCCTTGGCAAAGTTGCCCGCCTCGGCAAACCAGTTAACGGTATTCAGTCTGACCCAACGGGATGGCGAATCCTTGTGGCTGGGTGAGCCCAACTTTTATGCTATTACCCGTTATAATCACAGCCGGATGTATGCCATGGCGGTATTTCAATTAGCTGAAGCGATTCGCACGCAGTACGAGCGTCAGCAATAATGCGTAAAGGCAGTCTGTCCGCGGCAAGTTTATTGTGCTTGATTCTGGTTGGATGTGGCGGTTCGCCAGCGGTGAAACAAGGGCCTGCTCCGGCATATGAAAAAGACAGTGCACCGGATAAGTTGCCAACCGCATCACAAATGCAAGACGCCGTGCCACGTTACGAAGCTCCAAGCCGGTATGGCAATCCGGCCAGTTATGAAGTTTTTGGCAAAAGGTATTACACGCTGAATAGCAGTGATGGCTATGTGGAAAGAGGGATTGCCTCTTGGTATGGCAATAAATTTCATGGCCGTCGAACTTCCAGTGGAGAGCCTTATGACATGTACAAAATGACAGCGGCACATAAAACCTTGCCACTGCCGTCTTATGTGCAAGTAATTAATCTGGATAATGGCCGAAAAGTCATTGTTCGCGTCAATGATCGGGGACCCTTCCATGATGATAGACTGATTGATTTGTCTTATAGTGCGGCGACGAAATTAGGCATTACCGCCAGAGGTACCGGTCGCGTTGAGGTGCGAGCAATTCAAAGCGGTCAACAGGCAGCCTTATCCAGGAGTGCATTGACAACGCAGACAAACGCACCGATGCCAGCGGATACGGTCGCCAAAGTGCAGACTTTTATTCAGGTTGGCGCATTTAGCAGCATCCAGAAAGCCGAACAAATCAAACAAACAATCCAACAGCAAATTGACGAACCCGTACAAATCACGCCATTCAATCAGGGTGGGAATGCCTTGTACCGGGTTCGCGTTGGGCCGTTGGCGGGCCAACAAGCCGGCACCCAAATTGCCGACAGGCTGGCAAACCTCGGGTTTGCCGAAACACGTATGATTTTTGAGTAACCGTAATTAAGCGAGACACAAACAGCATGGTGAGTTTAATGCAAAAACTATTTTCAGCCGTTCTCTTCTTTTTTATCAGTCAGGTTGCCTTGGCTGGTGCGATTGTTCCCAATCCGGTGGCACCCGCTATTGCCGCCAAGTCCTATATTTTGATTGACCACGACAGTGGCAAGATCCTCGCTGAGGAGTTAGCAAACGAGCGACTGCCTCCCGCCAGTATTACCAAGTTGATGACTTCCTATGTGGTATCGCACGAACTGCATGCGGGTAATATCCAGCTTGATGATGAAGTCCTGATTAGTGAAAACGCCTGGCGCATGATTGGCTCGCGCAGTTTTATTGAAGTCAATACGAAGGTGCCGGTAGAAGCCTTGTTGCGTGGCATGATTGTGCAATCTGGTAATGATGCGGCTGTTGCTCTGGCAGAGCATATTGCCGGTAGTGAAGAAGTTTTTGCTCAGATGATGAATCAGTATGCGCAGCAGTTGGGCATGTTTGATACCAATTATGTAAATTCCACTGGGCTGCCTGACCCGGATCATTACACCACAGCGCAAGATATTGCCACGTTGTCCTCTGCATTGATTCGTGATTTTCCGGATCATTATGCATGGTATGCCGAAAAGGAATTTACCTACAACGGTATTACCCAGCACAACCGCAACAAATTGTTATGGCGTGACAATAGTGTTGATGGGCTGAAAACTGGTCACACCGAAGAAGCCGGGTATTGTTTGTCGGCATCGGCCAAACGAGACAATATGCGTCTGATTGCCGTCGTCTTGGGAACGCGCAGTGAAAATGCTCGTGCTCAAGAGATCCAAAAATTATTTAATTATGGTTTCCGCTTTTTTGAAACCCATCAACTGTTTGCGACTGGCGATAAGGTTACTGAAAGTAAACTCTGGAAGGGTGCCAGCAAACAGCTTGATCTGGGTGTTGAAAGCCCGCTATGGGTCACGGTTCCAAGAGGACAGTACAAGGATCTGCAAGCGATCAGTCATCTGCAACAGCCTATTATTGCCCCGGTTGCCAAAGGTACCTCGTTGGGTGAAGTTGAAGTAAAACTGGGCGAAGAAATCATTACTAAACAACAATTGGTTGCGCTGAATGAAGCAGAAAAAGGCAGCTGGTGGCGTCGCTTGATTGACAGTATTTTATTGTTGATCTGGGGCTAACTAGTGTCAGAAGTCTTCTTAAATGGTCAGTTTATGCCGGCACAAGCCGCGCAGATTTCCGTTATGGATCGCGGCTATCTGTTTGGTGACGGCGTCTATGAAGTGATTCCGGTTTATGCGGGCAAGGCGTTTTTGCTGGCTGGTCATTTAGCGCGCCTGCAACGCAGTTTGGATGGTATCGATCTGAAAAATCCGCTGGATAATGTTTCCTGGCAAACGCTGATACAGGATCTGATTGCCCGGAATCAGGGAGGGGATCAAGCTGTTTACTTGCAGATAACTCGAGGCAGTGCACCGCAACGTGATCATGTTTTTCCCCCTGCGGTGCTACCAGGAATTTTCATGATGAGTAACCCCTTGAAACCGATTCCTGAGCATTGGCTTAAAACAGGTATTGATGCCATCACGGTCCCAGATATTCGGTGGCAGCGTTGTGACATCAAAGCAATTTCCCTGTTAGCAAACTGCCTGATGAAACAACAGGCTGAAGCCGCCGGCGCTCAAGAAGCGCTTTTGCTACGTGCAGGACGCTTAACTGAGGGGGCCGCCAGTAACACTTATGTTTTTCTTGATAACGTCTTGATTACCGCTGATACCGGCCCGGAAATCCTCGCCGGCATCACTCGCGAACTGGTATTGCAGCTGGCTGAAGAGGCGGGGTTGAAGGTGTCATTGCGAATGGCGACAGAAGCTGAACTGCACCGCGCAGATGAAATCTGGGTAAGCAGCTCTACCAAAGAATTAATACCGGTCACAAAACTGGACGGAAAACGGGTTGGATCTGGAAGTCCCGGTCCGGTATGGCAGGATCTGTTTCAGCGTTTTCAAAACAAGAAACAAGAGGTACAGGCATGACAACACCGGAGCAACCCGACACACTGCTGGAATTTCCCTGCCAATATCCGGTTAAAGTGATGGGCGAGTCGCATGCTGATTTCAGTGATTTGGTTGTCAAAATCATTCGTCGCCATGCCGATGATGTCAGCGATAATGCCGTCCGTACCCGGCAAAGCAGTGGCGGTAAGTACAGCTCGGTCACCGTTACCATTACAGCGACCAGCAAAGCGCAGCTGGATGCGATTTATCAGGATCTGACTGCTGAACCACGGGTCAAATACGCACTCTGATGATCGTCAAAGATTTGGGGAAACAGCCCTATTTACCCATATGGCAGGCCATGCAGGCATTCACCCAACAGCGCGATGCAAATACCGAAGATGAGATTTGGCTGCTGGAGCACGAGCCTGTTTTTACCTTGGGTCGAAATAGCAAACCAGAGCATTTGCTCGAAACAGGCGATATTCCGGTGGTACAGACGGATAGGGGAGGACAGGTGACCTATCATGGACCGGGACAGGTGATCGCCTACCCCTTGATAGATATTCGTCGGCTGCAAATCAGTGTTCGTCAATTGGTGCAGACATTGGAAAATAGTATTATCGGTATTTTGTCAGCGCGTAATATTGAGGCTCATGCGCGTCGGGATGCGCCTGGCGTCTATGTCGAACAAGGCAAAATTGCTGCGCTAGGGCTTCGAGTCCGCGCCGGAGCCTGTTATCATGGTATCAGTTTTAACGTTGACATGGACTTACAGCCGTTTTCCCGAATCAATCCGTGTGGCTATGCCGATATGCCGGTAACCGATTGTCGTCGATTACATGCCGAACTTGATATTAACGAAGCCAAAACCGCGTTGGCTGAGGCGCTGTCCCAGCAGTTGAGAAAAGAAACCACATGACTGATATTCAGCCAAAAAGAGATGTCAAAGCGCTAAAAGGCGAATCCAAGGTTGCACGCATTCCTATCAAGATCGTGCCTTCTGATCCTAAGCGCAAACCGGCTTGGATTCGTGCCCAGGCGCAAGGGCATCCGGAAGTGCAGCGGATCAAAAAAATGCTGCGCGAACACAATCTGCATACAGTTTGTGAAGAGGCGGCTTGTCCTAATCTCGGTGAATGTTTCACGCATGGTACCGCCACTTTCCTGATTATGGGCAATATTTGCACCCGGCGTTGCCCATTTTGTGACGTTGCTCATGGCAGACCGGATCCATTAGATAAAAATGAGCCAAACCATCTGGCCAAAACCATTGCCGCGATGCAGCTCAAACATGTTGTTGTCACCTCGGTGGATCGGGATGATTTGCGTGATGGCGGTGCCGGGCATTTTTCTGACTGCATCAGTGAAATACGCCGGCAGTCTCCGCAGACCCGAATTGAGGTATTGGTGCCTGATTTCCGTGGTCGGATGGATGCGGCATTGACGATTCTGGCGGATAATCCACCCGATATTTTCAATCATAATCTCGAATCCATCCCGCGTTTATATAAAGCGGTCCGACCCGGCTCCGATTATCAATGGTCGTTGGATTTGATTAAACGATTTCAGGCCAGTCACCCTAGTGTGCCTACCAAATCGGGACTGATGCTGGGCCTCGGCGAAACGATTCCTGAAGTGCATGCGGTGATGCAGGATTTGCGAGATCATGGTTGCCGTATGCTGACCTTAGGCCAATATCTGCAACCCAGCCGCCATCATCTGCCAGTCAGCCGTTTTGTGACGCCAGCAGAATTTAGAGAACTGGCTGAGGTTGCCAAACAAATGGGCTTCGAGCACGTTGCCAGTGGCCCCATGGTCAGGTCCTCTTATCATGCCGATTTGCAAGCTGAGGGCAAAAAAGTTTCTTAATTTTAAATTGAGAGCAGCAATATATTCAGTCTGATTTATGGCGTATCAGGTGTCAGCAGATCTAGGTACTGGGTGCTTGCACGTCATGAAGCCGGCTGGGGCTGGGTAGGAGACTTCGAAAAGTCTTTTGACTTCCATGACTGTGTGTCCTGAATTTAACCCTGCGCTGTAACAGATGGAGTGACAATTTCAAAAAAAGGGCATGACCGATTCCGATCATGCCCTTTTTATTGATTTAACCGAACTGATTAAAAGTTGTATTGTGCATCAACCATGTAAGTACGGCCTAGTTCGTTATAGGTATTGGCACCGGCATTGTTACTGGTGCCTTCACGCATTATCTTTTTATCAAACAGGTTTTTCACACCAAAGCCAAGAGCAAGCTTGTTAGTCACCTCATAGCGAAGGTTAACATTGGAAATGGCATACGGATCCCGATCAATCAACTGATCTAAATCCAGTGGATCACCGGTCGTCACTGATCTTTCCGGTGCTTCAATTTTGCCGTAATAGCTGATGTTGTAGTTAAAATGCAGGTTCGGTGTAATATCCCAACCAAGGTTGCTGTTGATGGTATATTCGGGAATCAGTGAGAGCGGTTCACCCGTTTCTTTGCTTTCAGAGCGGATATTGTAGGTCAGGTTGGTGTACCAACTGATATTTTCAGTAACGGGTACCTGAACAAAACCTTCGACCCCTTCGACAATCGCTTCACCTTGGTTTTCCCAGCGGAAAATCTTTCTGCCTTCTGGATCAACGGTCAGTAAATCTGTACCGGCAGCTACACGATTATCAAAGTCGTTGTGGTAGTAGGTGAGACCAGAATTGAAACCGCTATTATTGGCGTAGTTAATGGTGATTTCTTTATTCCATGAGGTTTCATTGTCCAGATTGGGGTTACCCAACATATTACATGGGCCGGGAATACCTTCGGGACAACCATTGCCTCTTGTGTTGTAAATATAGTTCGGGTCCAGCTGATACAAGTTCGGTGCTTTAAATGCACGGCTGACACCGCCTTTGACTGACCAGTTTTCGTTGAAGTAATAAGTGCTGTTCAAGCTGGGTGACCAGTTGTTGCCACCTTCGCTGTGGTAGTCAAGGCGTACCCCCGGCGTAATATACCAGTCGGGATTCAGTTCGTAGTTATCTTCAACATAAACGCCGACTAAATAGGCATCCGATTCAGGATCTCGAGAACCTACAGGATCAACTCCGACGCCAATAGGAGAACTGGACTGGACATCAATGATACCGTTATCCAGTCGTTCACCACGAAATTCAATACCGCTTGTCAAAGTGTGACGATCAAAGAACATGTCCCATTCCGACTTGGCGTTTAATGTCTCATAAACACTGGTATTCCATGCCGTCGTATCATTGATTTGGCCTTCACCACCACCATTAACGCCCTCTGACAGGCGGCGATTATTGGTTCGGTTATATTCGATATAACTGTTACTGCGGCTGTTCTCATAGTCGCCTTTATGGGTCAAGGCCATGCCATAGCGGCGCAGTTCATTGGTTGTTTCCCCTTCCAACTCATCCACCAAGCTCTGTCTGATACTTTGGAATTGGGAGTCGCCCGCCCAGCGATTTTCTTGTTGACTGTAGTTGAATTCAGCGCCGATGCGATTCATTGAGTCAATGGCGTATTCAAACAACTGACGCAGGTCAATGTTTTCTACCCCTTCACGACCGGCGGCAAGCGAGCCATTATTAGCGTAATCTTCATTAATAAATGGGTCATCGCCTTCGCTTTCGTGATAACCCAGTGTGGTCCGCGCAGACAGTTTATCCGTAATTGGACCCGACAGATTCACATTGGTACGCCAGCTAGAACCTTCCAGATCGCTTTCCGGTAATTCATAGTGGCCGGTGACTGAAAATTCTTTGCGTGTTGGGGCTTTGGTAATGATATTAACTACACCACCCATACTACCTGAACCATAACGTGCCGCTGCCGGACCGCGTAAGACTTCAATACGCTCGATAGCGCTTGGTGGTACCCACTGTGAGTCACCACGTGAATCACTTTCCCCAGCACGGCCTGGACGCACCGAATTACGCGCAGTAACGGGACGACCATCAATCAGAATCAAGGTATTATCCGGCCCCATGCCACGAATATCGATTTGGCGCTGGTTACCACGTTGCCCCGAAGCCGATGAGCCAGACAAATTAACACCGGGCATTTTTCGCACGATTTCAGAAATATCGTTGGCGACAGGCTGCTTTTCCAATACTTCACTGGTGATAACACTCAGGCCCGGTGACTGCTGTAACTCTTCTTTTGCAGTTTTGACGACAATGGTATCTAACTCAACATCAGTCTCGTCTTCGGCAAAAGCTGGGTACGCGGCTCCTAAAGCAAATATCGCCCCGGTAATTGAAAGGGACAATGGTTTTTTCTTCAACGTGTGGAACATGACTAAACGCTTCCTTTTAGACAATTGAAAATGATAATAGTTCGCAATTGTACTTAATTAGCATGTGTAAATCATTATTGATTGATGTTAATGTTTGTAAATTTTCTTTAAGAGATGGAGAGTGTGGCTAGCTAAGAAGTGTCGGTATGTTTGTGAATTTAAAAAGAAAAGATTAAGCGAGCCATGCTTTACTGTTATCCGCTTTGTGAGATTTCCCTGTCACACCGCTAAACGGAAAAGCCTGGTTTTAATAGGCACAGTCGTCTTCATCGCCCACAAAACAGCGTCATTTCGAATAATTTCAAAAAGACTGGATTCACAAAGAGGTGAGCAAATCGCTACGTTACTGAGATTAGTTCGTGAGACGTTCTGACGGCATCAGATTGATCATGACATAATTGAAACAGGCGCCTGAAGCCTTTTGAGGGATTTCACATAAACTGAGCGAAATCCCCCATTTTTAGCTGGATTGGCTGCATTAGACTGCACAGTTGAATTTGGTTTTTTGAGGATAGTTCGATGCCCCTTTCTTTTCCCCGTATACCCAAGAAGGCGCTCACAGTAGCCTGTCTCAGTGCCATGGCTCTTAGTGCCCATGCTGAGCAAGGTGCACTGCGATTGCAGCAATTGGAAGTGGTAGGTAATGCCGTCGCACCCGGTGAAGTCGGTATTGAAGCCGATAAACAGGAAATCCGCCAGACACCGGGCGGTGTCAACCTGATTGATATCGACCAGTTGACCGAAGGCCAGGTATCCAGTCTGGAAGATGCCTTTCGCTATGTCCCGGGCGTTTGGGCGACCAGTCCAACCGGCACCGATAGTATTTTCCTGTCCAGCCGTGGTTCTAACCTCGATGCCATTGGCTACGACACTAATGGCGTGAAACTGCTGCAGGATGGCCTGCCGGTAACGGCCGCTGACGGTAATAACCACAACCGTTTTATTGATCCGCTCAGCGCCAAATACGCGGTATTTGCCCGTGGCGCCAACGCCATGAAGTATGGCGCGAGTACCTTAGGTGGTGCGGTCAACTTTATTAGCAGTACGGCGTATGATACTTCGCCGCTGACGTTATCCATTTCCGGTGGCAGCCATGGTGAACGCTTGAGTCGTCTGACGGCCAGCAGGGTGTTCAATGATCAGGTGGATGGTCTGGTCACCATTGAAAACAAACAGTGGGATGGCTATCGGGAACACTCCAAGCATACCCGGACAGGGATTTATGCCAACGGTGGCCTGCGCCTCAGTGATAATGTATCGACCCGTTTTTACTTCACCAAACTCGATAGTGATGAAGAACTGGCGGGTAGCCTGAGTCGTGCCCAGGTTCGTGAAGATCGCGATCAGGCGGGTGCTAATAATGGCAGAGATGCCGGTCATTTCCAGTTAGATGTCGATACCTGGCGGCTGGCCAATAAAACCACCTGGGAAATTGATAATAACCGCCGCTTCGAGTTTGGCGTGTCTTATGAAGAACAGGAATTATTTCATCCGATTGTCGCCGGTCAATTTTTCAGTCTGCTGATTGATAACCGTCAGCGTAATCTCGGTACTATGGCCCGTTACCATCACAAAGTGGGCAATCATGACTGGTTGATTGGTATGAACTATGGCGTCACCTGGGTTGATGGCGGGAATTATTTCCAGTCAAGCGGTGTGAAAGGGGCTAAACAGCAGGTGAATGATAACGATGCAAACACCCTGGAACTGGTGGTGCTGGATCGCTGGCAGTTTGCCGATGACTGGACCCTGGTGGCCGGTGCGCAGGCCGTCAAAGCCAACCGTGAAGTGCGTGGAACAAACGCTGGCACAGGCGCTGTCGCACAAACTGAAGATGACTATGACAGCATCAACCCGCGTCTAGGCCTGATCTACCAGTTGAATCAGAACACCAGCCTGTACACCAACCTGAGCCGTCTTTACGAACCGCCGACAACTTATCAACTGGATGATGGTACAACTACCAGTAATGATGCGCTGAAGGCGATGAAAGGCGAGGTGTTCGAAATTGGCAGCCGCGGACACCATGCCCTTAGCGATAACAGTGAGTGGGGCTGGGATATTTCGGCCTATTACGCCAAGCTGGACAATGAAATTCTGTCGGTTGAAGATCCCAATGCACTGGGCACCTTCCTGACCAGTAATGCCGACGACACCATTCATGCTGGTATTGAAGTTTTGTTGAGTGCTGATATTGCACTAACCGAAAATCGCGATCATCGTCTGACACCGCTGCTCAGTCTGACCTGGAACCGTTTTCGCTTTGATGACGATGACAGTTTTGCTGATAACACGTTGCCGGCGGCGCCCAAGTTCTCGCTCAAAGGTGAAATGCTTTACCGTTATAAAAACGGCTTTTATTTTGGTCCCACCGTCGATTATGTCGGCGAGCGTTATGCTGATTTTGCCAACAGCTACAAAGTGGATTCCTACACCTTGTTTGGTCTGAAAAGTGGCTGGTCAAACGATAATTTCAATGTGTTTGCCGAAGTGCGGAATTTGTTTGAAAAAGACTATATTGCCAGCCACAGTGTCAGAGCGGTTGCTGCTAGCAGTGATGCTATCTTGAATCCAGGTGCTCCATTATCCGCGTATGTTGGTATTGAGTATCGGTTGTAATTAAAAGCATCGTCACAAACAAAACTGCCGTCTTCTGACGGCAGTTTTGTTTGCAAGGACGACGAACGCGGTCAAGCATTGGTTGGCAGCGCGATCAGCATTCAATCCGAGATGAAGATTTCAATGCTATTGAAATCTTCATCTCGGATGTCTTATCACGTCACGCACAATCTATTTTTCAGCACTTAAAGACTTGATTAACGGAGAATAATCGATAACGATGGCTTAATGCATTGGATAAAAAACAGCCTGGAACGCCTGAAATATCATTTCTGCTGTCTCTGTGATTTTGATGCCACAAACTTAGATGATGGATGGTTGATAGTGATGATATTTCCAATAAAAACTGACCATTCTGGGCGCCTCGATTGATGATAAGGGTGATTGGCAATGGCATGATGGCGAATGCGGCATCAGCACTGTATTCGACGTATCCTGTGACAGTTTTCGCCTCTGGCGTTTCTAACTCTCGGGCGCGCGCAAAATCCGCTTATCAGAGAGAAATTGACTTGCTGCAAAAGTCGATGTCAGACATGTCATTACTGGTCTACTTCAGCAGTTTTTTAGCGGCCGATGGTCAAAGTCACTACGCAGTTCACAAGCGATATATCGAAGATCTGATAAAGCAAAACGCGGCAAGCTATATCATTTTGCGCTTACCTCAGGTGGTGGGTATTACCAACAACGATACGTTGATTAATTACCTTGTCAGAACCATCGCCAGAAAAGAACATCTCGTCATTCAGACACAGGCGTATCGAAGCTTAATTGATGTCGAGGATGTGATGCGCGTTCTCCAGCAGCTGATTAATAAAAAACACTCTAATATCACTTTGCCTGTCGGCCCATGCCAGCCCATAAGTGTTTTGGATATAGTCAAAATGATTGAAACACGGGTGGCCAGCAACCCCAGTCTTGTTCTGAGCCAAGCTGGCAATACGCAAAAAGCAGACCTGACGTATTTACGACAGATTTTAGGCGATAACGATCCGATCTTCGCAGAAGAGTATCAATGTGCTGTGCTAGAAAAGTATGTCATGACATTATTTGAATTGGCTTGTGTCCAAAATCAGCATGTTATTTTTGAACAGCGCGCCAAAAGACCATGATCATTGTCGTGAAAGAGAACAATGAAGCATCACGGTAACATAACGCTTGAGTCGAAATCGGCGCGGACCGGGAACATACCTCTTCAAATCGAGGTGAACAATCCTAGTTTGTCTAAGTCAGTTTCGTTAAGATGCGGTCAGTGGATCTGGGCAAATTGGATACGCATTATTGGCCTTTGAAAAGTGGCTATTCAGGTACAATGTGCTGATGCAAATGTTGTTAAATTCCGCGAATGGGTTACGAATAAGGTGAGTCACTCACGCCGCCAGTTTCTTAAATCGGCTGCCTTGAGCGGTCTGGCGGCGACACTGCCAATAAGTCTGGGCAGTTGTCGGTCAGCAAAAAAAGCCAAAGTAGTTGTGATTGGCGGTGGTTATGCCGGGGCAACCGCTGCGCGTTATCTGGCGTTATGGGCACCTGAAATCGAGATTATCCTTATCGAAAAGCAGACCCGCTTTATTTCCTGTCCACAAAGTAATCTGGTGCTGAGTGGTAGCCGTCAACTCACAGATTTGACGCACTCATACGAAACGCTGGCATCATTGCCATCAATACAATTGATTCAAGATGAAGTCACTGCGATTGATGCAGACAAGAAAAAGGTCTATTTAACGCAAGGCGATGTGCAATCCTATGATCGGCTAATTATTGCGCCGGGCGTATCGCTGGATTACCACAACTTGCCGATGTTGCAATCTGCCACCGCGCAACAAAAAGTGCCGCATGCTTGGAAAGCGGGATCTCAAACGCAGTTATTGGCGCAGCAACTGCAGGCGATGCGGCCAGGCGGAACGGTCATCATGACCGTGCCGCAGGCACCATATCGATGCCCGCCCGGGCCTTATGAAAGAGCTTGTCAAATTGCGCTATATCTAAAACGCCACAACCCGAAGGGTAAGTTGCTGATATTAGATGCAAATCCAGACATTATTTCTAAAAAGTCTCTCTTTGTTGAGGCATGGCAAACACTTTATCCTAATCTAATCGATTATTTACCCACGCATGCGCTTGATTCGGTTGATGTAGATAACTTGGCCGTTGAAACCTTATTTGGAGATTATCGAGCGGATGTACTCAATGTCATTCCACCACAGCAAGCAGGTGCCGTGGCGGAGATGGCGGGTGTCGTAAATATAGATCAGCGCTGGTGTGATGTTAACTTTTTAACCTATGAATCAACTGCGATTGCGTCAATTCATGTGATTGGTGATGCCGTCGCCGCAAAAACACCCAAGTCAGGCCACGTTGCCAATCAACAGGCCAAAGTCTGTGCTGCCGCCGTGATCAGTTTGCTACGTGAAGAACAGCCTGAGCCCCAGCCGGTTTTTAGTAATACCTGTTATAGCTTTGTTGATGATAAGCAGGCCATGCATGTGGCCAATGTGTACCGCTATGATGCGAAAACCCGCGAAATGCGAACCATGAATGGTGGCGGTGTTTCAAAAACACACAGCGAAACTGAAGGCCGCTACGCGCAGGGCTGGGCTGAAAATATCTGGTCTGACATGCTGGGTGAGTTGCCCTGAGACCGCTGTTTGATGCTATTGATATCATGCTTTGGGTAGCGATACTAGGCCACGGTTTGATAATCTCTCTAATCCGAATGACAAACGAGGTTGTAGATGAGCGACTTTTTACCGGGTCTGGAAGGGGTTCCAGCCACTAAATCTGCTATTTCCTATATTGATGGTGAAAAGGGCATTCTCAGTTATCGTGGGTATTCGCTTGAAACGCTGGCGACCTACAGTACCTTTGAAGAAACAACCTTGTTATTGCTTGATGGGGAGTTGCCTACTAAGGCCAATTTAAACCGGTTTTTGATGCAGCTGCGCTCAAACTATCGCATCAAATATCATATTCGGGAAATGATGCGTCATTTTCCGCATACCGGTCATCCAATGGATATGTTGCAAACCGCAGTATCCAGTCTTGGCATGTTTTACCCCGGAACGGAATGTTTAACCGATGCGGACTCCTGCGAGGATATTGATTACGTTCGCAATATGACGGTCAACATTATTGCGCAGATGGCACCGCTGGTGGCGATGTGGCAACACATGCGTCATGGCTACGATCCGATTAATCCGAGAGATGATCTATCGGTTGCCGAAAATCTGCTGTACATGTTTACCGGTAAAGAGCCAGATCCGTTGATGGCGCGAATTATGGATGTCTGCCTAATTTTACATGCAGAACATACTCTGAATGCGTCGACCTTTGCGGCATTGGTTGCCGGTTCAACATTAGCTTCGCCATACAGCGTTATCTCTGCGGCGATAGGCACCCTTTCAGGCCCGCTACATGGTGGCGCGAATCAACGTGTTGTTGGTATGTTGCAAGACATTGGATCACCTGACAATGTTGAAGCCTGGGTCGATCACAAACTGGCCAATAAAGAAGTGATTTGGGGGATGGGCCATCGGGAATACAAGGTCAAAGATCCACGTGCCACCATCTTGCACAAACTGGTCACACAATTAGTTGAGGAACGTGGCGGGCACTTGGATCAGATGTTTGCCACGGCTATGAAACTCGAAGAAATTTGCGCAGATAGATTGGGCCATAAAGGGGTCTATCCGAATGTGGATTTCTACTCCGGTATTTTGTACTCAGAAATGGGTATTCCAGAAGATCAATTTACGGCATTGTTTGCAGTGGCTCGGAGCGCTGGCTGGTTGGCGCATTGGCGAGAGCAAATTGCCAATAACCGTATTTACCGACCAACCCAGATTTATACCGGCCACGGTCCGCGTGATTACATTCCGATGTCCAAGCGCGGCAAGTAAATAAATCAGGCAATAATGGTCTTATTGGGCTCACCGGCTATTTCGCGAACCAGTCTTGGCACCAAATAGCCGGGTAGCTTTGTTCGCATTTGCTGGATAAAGGCGATGCCTTCTTGTTCTGTCACATCAAAATGTTGGGCGCCGGCTACTTTGTCGAGCAGGTGAAGATAATAGGGCATGACCTGAGCATCACTGAGTCGCTCGCTCAGTTCAACCAGGCTTTTAGCATTATCATTAACCCCACGAAGCAGTACCGCCTGATTTAATAGTTCGCAGCCAGCCTCTCTCAGCTGACCCAAAGCGGTAGCGGTTTGCAGGTCAATTTCATTACCATGATTAGCATGGATAACCATGACAACCTTAAGTCTGGTGGTGCGAAGAAGGTCCAATAAACCGGGTGTAATGCGTTTCGGCAAAACCAGCGGTAAACGCGTATGAATGCGCAGACGCTTCAAATGCGGAATCTGTTCTAGGTCTGACACAATCTGGATTAATTTTCGGTCATTTATGACCAGTGGATCGCCGCCACTCATGATGATTTCTGTCAATGTGTCGTCTTCAGCAATGGCGGCACAGGTTTGCGACCATTGACTTGCCAGCGGATTACTCTCGCTATACGGAAAGTGGCGCCGGAAACAATAGCGGCAATGGATAGCGCAAGCACCGGTCATCAATAATAGTGCCCGACCGTGGTATTTTTGCAGTATGCCGGCCGACTTAATGGCCGCGTTATCGCCTACCGGATCAGTTAAAAAGCCCTCAGCTGGTAATGTCTCGTCAGTGAGTGGCAGCACCTGGCGTAATAATGGATCCGTGATATCAGCAAAGCGCATTTTACTTAAGTAGCTTTGGGTGACGCGCAAAGGAAACGAGCGAGTCTGTGCTGCGGTCAAGACTTCTGTGTGATGGTTCAGTCCAAGCCGGTTGAGCAACTCGGCAGGATCATGAATGGCATTTGCTAATTCCTGTTGCCAGTTAGGAGTGATGTCGACAGCTTTGGTTTGCGGTATCATAGGGCGCTTTATTTCGGTTAACCAGACGATGATCGTCGCGAAAAGAGGTTTGCATGGCAACTTATAGTACCAATGAATTTAAAGGCGGATTGAAATTCATGCTGGATGGCGATCCCTGCAGCATTATCGAAAACGAATTTGTTAAACCCGGAAAAGGGCAAGCTTTTAATCGGGTAAAGTATCGCAATTTGAAAACTGGTCGAGTCAACGAACGGACTTTTAAGTCAAATGACTCGGTTGAGAGTGCTGACGTAATTGAGATGGATTTGGAATACTCCTACACCGACGGTGAGTTTTGGCACTTCATGGACCCAACCACCTTTGAACAGTATGCAGCTGATGCCAATGCTATCACTGACAGCAAGGATTGGCTCAAAGAGCAATACACTTACACGGTCACGTTGTGGAATGGCTCACCGTTATTGGTGACGCCGCCTAATTTTGTGAACTTGGCTGTTGTTGAGACTGATCCTGGTGTTCGTGGTGATACCTCCGGTGGGGGTGGTAAGCCGGCAACTCTAGAAACAGGTGCTGTCGTGCGTGTGCCGCTGTTTATTGAAATTGGTGAAGTCTTGCGGGTTGATACACGCTCTGCGTCTTACGTCGAGCGCGCGAAGGATTAAAACCGAGCCAGATTTGATTTCAGTGGCTTTGACAGACAAGCACAGCGTTATAAAAATTTAACGTATGTAGAGATGACAAATTTAAGCGCCACGGCGACATTATTGAAACGGCGATCTGAACTTTACCATTCGGTTCGCCGTTTTTTTTACCAGCGACATGTGCTCGAAGTGCAAACGCCAGTGTTGTCCTTTGCCGCGCCGACGGCACCTTATCTGGATAGCTTTTCAACCACACGCCGGCTTGGTCAGCGTCAACAAAACCTGTATTTACAGACCTCACCCGAATTCGCCATGAAACGATTGTTGGCCGCGGGCAGTGGTGCGATTTTTCAGATTTGTCCGGTGTTTAGACATGGCGAGGCTGGAAAGCAGCATAGTCCTGAATTTACCATGCTGGAGTGGTACCGACCGGGATTCACATTAACGGATTTAATGGACGAGGTTGATGCATTAATACAGTCCATTTTGGCTTGTCCTCCAGCAAAACGCTTGACTTATGCGCAGGCATTCAATGATGTTTTGTCAGTCGACATCTTCTATGCAGATAGCCAGCAACTAAGGCAGCTTGCCCGACAACACATCGCTGGCCTGCCGACAGATTGGCAACGAGATAAAGATGGCTGGTTAGAGCTACTGATGAGTGAGGTCATTGAGCCAGCATTTAAAAACGCGTCCCAGCCTGTCATGATCTCTGATTTTCCTGCCAGTCAGGCACAGTTAGCCACCTGCCACGCTAATGCTGAGGGTCACCCTGTCGCGGCACGATTTGAGCTTTATTTGGGTGGGCTGGAACTTGCTAATGGTTATCATGAATTAGCTGATGCTGATGAATTAGCCAGACGTTTCAAAGCGGATAACGTGCAACGTAAGCAACTAGGATTACCTGAGATGCCCATCGATACGCATTTGCTCGCCGCACTCGAGGCAGATTTTCCCGATTGTAGCGGTGTTGCGCTTGGTCTAGATCGGCTGTTGATGCTACTGATGGATGTCGACAATATTGATGCCGTCCAAGCGATTCCGTTTGAAACGGCATAAATTAATTTTGCATTAAACCCGGTAACCATAAACTGATTTGCGGAAATGCAATCAACACCGCCAACATCAAAATTTGTATCGCAACAAATGGAACGATACCCCGGTAAATTGATTGAAGCTTCAACTCAGGTGGGGCACTGGCTTTCAGATAAAAAAGAGAAAAACCAAAAGGCGGCGTCAGAAAAGAGGTTTGCAGATTCATGGCAATCAATAGTGCAAACCAAAGCGGATCAAGACCAAGTACTAAAGCGACTGGCGCCAGTACCGGCACGACAATAAAACAGATTTCAATAAAATCCAGAAAAAAACCGAGCACAAAGATCAGCAGCATACTGAATAATAAAAAAGTCCATTTGCCGCCCGGCAAACCAGAAAACAGATCCAGAATCAGCTTATCGCCGCCCATCACGACAAAAACCATACCAAAAGCCGTGGCACCAATAAAAATCAAAAACACCATGCTGGTTAGACGTGTCGTTTTTTGCATGGCATCTTGTAAATTAGCCCAAGTCAGTCTGCGATTGAGTAAAGCCAGTAATAGCGCACCCAATGCGCCTACCGCAGCCGACTCGGTTGGTGAGGCAATCCCCATGAAAATCGAGCCGAGTACGGCAATAATTAACAATAACGGCGGTAATAAACTACGGCAAACGGACTGCCACAAAGCGACACTATCAGACTCATCTGATTTTACTGCCGGTGCTAAATGCGGGTGCCGCCACGCGACATAAGCGATATAGCCGATATAGGCAACAATGAGCAGCAGCCCTGGAATGATCGCGCCGATAAACAATTCACCGACCGGCACCCCAATCACATCTCCGAGCAGAATTAAAATGATACTGGGCGGAATAATCTGTCCCAGCGTGCCTGACGCAGCAATCGTGCCACTGGCAAGGCTTGGTGCGTAACCATGACGTAACATGGCGGGGAGAGCGATCACGGCCATGGTCACGACAGAAGCGCCCACAACTCCTGTTGTGGCGGCCAAAAGTGCACCAACCATGACAACCGAGATTGCCAATCCACCCCGAAGCTGGCCGAATAAACGTCCCATCGTGGCGAGTAAGTCCTCAGCCAGACCAGATTTCTCCAGTATGACGCCCATAAAGACAAATAAGGGCACGGCCAGTAGCGTAAAGTTGGTCATGACGCCCCAAATACGCATCGGCAATAAATCAAAGAAATCCATGCCCTGAAAGACGCTGCCGAAAAGCAAGGCAATGGCGCCCAACGTAAAAGCAACCGGGAAGCCGATCAGAAGCAGCGCAAACAATACGGCGAACATCAATAAGGCCCAGACTTCCATCACTGGCCTCCAGTCTGTTTTAAAACAAGAATATTGCGGAAAAGCTCACCAATACTTTGAATCAGCAAGAGGCTAAACCCCACGACAATGCTGCTTTTAATCAGAAATCGATAGGGCAGCCCACCCGGATCGGGTGAACCTTCCTGATACCAAAAAGCATTTTGTACAAACGGCCAAGTGCTGATGATGATCAGCACACAAAAAGGCATCAGTAAAATTAAAGTGCCGAAAATATTGATCCAGGCCCGGTGTCGATTAGTTAGCCATCGGCTGTTAAACAACACATCTACCCGAACGTGACCATCATGTTTGAGCGTATATGCGCCGCCGAGCAAAAAAATCAGGGCAAATATATGCCACTCAAGTTCTTGCAAGGCGACTGAGCCCTGACTGAAGACATAACGCATGAATACGTCATAACTGGTAAGTAGTACCAGTAGCAGGATGAGCCAAGAGATAAGTCGACCACTTAGTTCGGTAAAATAATCTATTCGCTGTAACCAGCGAGATATGAGCGCTAACATTGATTTATAAACTCAGGAACAAATTAGGAAAATTTTCCCACAAATAAGCAGGTCTCTGCCAGTTCGCTTTTGGCTGGCAATTGTGATCAGTGTTTAGTAAAGAAGTGTTAAAGTAGATTGAAACCAAATTTAAGGGAGGAAATTATGCAAAATTCGTCAGATAAACCGAACCAGAATGAACGGACACAATTGATGCGTTTGCTGTATATGTTGCTGTTTGGTTTGGTCTTGTATCTTGCCTTAATCGTATTGGTTGTGGTGGTTGTAGTGCAATTTGTGTTCGCACTGTTTACCGGGGGGGCTAATGCAGCAATTCACGGTTTTTCCAAGGATTTAACGCAATACATTCATCAGCTGATTCTGTTTCTGACTTATCAGCGTGAGCGGCGGCCGTATCCTTTCAATCCCCTTGATGATGAGATTGATGAAGCGCCGCGTCGCGGTGAAGACTACACGGCAGAGTACCAAGATGTGACTGACAGGGAAAAAGAGTAGAATCCACGCCTTGCCGTTAATGGAACGAACTTAGATTTATGATAACTATCATTTCACCGGCCAAAACACTGGATTTTGAGTCTGTACCAACGACAACAAAATGTAGTCAACCGGCCTTATTAGACCAGTCTGAAAAACTGATTAAGGCATTACGCTGCTTGTCGGCACAAGAGCTTGCCAGTCTGATGTCCATTAGTGACAAACTGGCTGGGTTAAATGTGGCGCGTTATCAGGCTTGGCACACGCCTTTTACGCTTGAGAATGCCAAACAAGCCGTGTTGGCCTTTCAAGGTGATGTTTACACAGGTTTGGCGGCGGAAAGTCTGGATCAGAAAGGACTGGATTTTGCCCAGAAACACCTTCGTATTTTGTCGGGTTTATATGGTGTTTTAAAACCCTTGGATTTAATGCAGGCCTATCGCTTGGAGATGGGGACGCGGTTTGCGCCGGGTAACGCCAGTAATTTATACCAATTTTGGGGAGATTTAATCACCGATACCCTTTCTTCTGATTCGGCATTTACCTGTGATAATACGTTAATTAACCTGGCTTCCAATGAATATTTCAAAGCCATAAATACTAAGCGTTTATCAGCAAAAATCATTACGCCGGTTTTTAAAGATGAGAAAAATGGACAATATAAAATCATCAGCTTTTACGCCAAGAAGGCACGTGGTTTGATGAGCCGTTACATCATTGATAACCGTATTGATAATCCAGATGAACTCAACGCATTTAACAGTCAGGGGTATCGTTACAGCGAAGCCATGAGTCAAGCCAACAGCCCGACTTTTATTCGCGATCAACAATGAGACAAGCTGGGTGACTTGATGAGACTGTCAACACGGAAGTTGATTTTACTTCTTTTCTGGCTGTTCAGCTTGAGTGGTTCTCACGCATCTGCGGTTATGCTGACAACAGAACAAGCCGAATTTTTGCAAAAAATGCCGCAAATTCGGCTCTGTGCGGATCCGGACTGGTTACCGTATGATGGCATTGATAAAAAAGGCCAGCATATTGGCATTATGGCCGGATTTCACCAGCTTTGGGCAGAAAAGCTGGGTGTGAAAATACATTTGGTTCCAACGGTAAGTTGGCAGCAGTCGCTTGATTATTTGCGAGATGGCCAATGCGATGTGTTGTCCAGTGCAATGGATTTGCCGGCTCGACGAAATTACATGGTAGTAACACGCCCTTTTGTTTTTTACCCCTTTGCCATTGCCACGCAGCCAGGTAAGGATTTTATTGTCGATCTCAGCCAGGCGCTGGATGAAACATTTGCCGTTGTCGAAGGGTATTCTGTAGTGGATGTGTTAAGGCAGCATCACCCTGATGTGACAGTTTATCCGGTCGATTCGCCCAGAGAAGGCTTGAAACTCGTCGAAACAGGTCGCGTTTATGGCTATATCGATACAGTGCCAACCATTCATTATCAGATGTTGCGGCATGGCATTTCGCATTTGAAAATTTCTGGCATTCTGGAACAAGAGTATGCGATGTCTGTTGGTGTTAGCCGTCAGTTGCCCGTGTTGCGTGACATTTACAACGCGGTTATTTCAGAAACGAGTGAAACAGAGCGACAGGAAATTCTGAAATCATGGATATCAGTTAACTATACCGTGCCAAAGCCTTGGTTCTGGCTGTGGATTCTGTTGTCGGGTATCGCTGTGCTGACCGCTATCTTGAGTTATCGCTATTGGCATGTGCATCGTCATAATCAACGATTACAATCCATTAATAATCATCTGATACACCTGTCTCATAACGACCAATTAACGGGCATCGCTAATCGTTATCGTCTGCATCAGTTATTTCAACGTGAAATGGAGTACGTCAAAGCGCAGGGCAAGACGTTTTCCGTATTGATGGTTGATGTGGATTACTTTAAGAAAATCAATGACATTTATGGTCATGGCGTCGGGGATAATGTGATTTGTGAGGTCGCCCGGTTGCTGGAGTCACTGTTGAGATCTCAAGACGTGGTAGGCCGGTGGGGGGGGGAAGAATTTCTGATTTTATGTCCACAAACTGGTTTATCTGGTGCGTCAAAACTGGCGGAAGATATTCGCCATCAGATTAAAACCCATCAGTTCAGTATTAGTGAGAGCGTTACCATTAGTGCCGGTATCAGTGAATACCAACCTGGAGAGTTGGTTGAGCAATGTATAGAGCGAGCTGACCAGGCGCTATATCAGGCCAAGACAAAAGGTCGAAACAGAACCATTGCTCTCTCGCCTCAGGATATCACGTCATCATGACATACTGGTTTCAGGCAACAGTCAGCTCAAATGGCGCTGGTCGCTCATTTATCAGGGTAACGTTCTGTGATAGCCGCATAAACGTCGGGTCGTCGATTTTTTAGATTAGTGACCGCACCTTCATTGCGAACCAGTTTGAGTTTTTCCAAATCCAGATCAGAAAACAGCATCATTTCGGTATTAGGTGTCGTTTCTGCCATCACTGCGTCATGTGGGAAAGCAAAATCAGACGGCGAAAACACAGAAGATTGTGCATATTGGACGTCCAGATTTTCAACTTTGGGCAGGTTGCCGACACTCCCCGTAATGGCCACATAACACTCATTTTCGATAGCACGAGCTTGCGCACAGTGGCGTACCCGTAAATAGGAGTTTTTGGTGTCTGTCCAAAAGGGAACAAAAATAATATCAACACTTTGATCAGCTGCGATGCGACCGAGTTCAGGAAACTCAATGTCGTAACAAATCATGATGGCTACCCGACCAGCATCAGTATCAAATACTTGAAAATCAGTGCCGCCTTCAATCACCCAGTCGCGCCGTTCGTGGGGCGTGACATGGATTTTTCGTTGCATTTCAACGCGGCCATCACGATGACAAAGATAAGCTACATTGTAGACGCGTTCATCCTCTAGCAAAGGCATTGAGCCGGTAATGATGTTGATATTGTAGCTGACCGCCATCTCTGACATCGCATCGCGAAACTGTTCGGTAAATCCGGCAAGAAAACGAATCGCCCGGGTCTGATCGACCTGATCCGTTAAGCCCATCAATGGGGCATTAAAAAACTCCGGAAATAAGGCAAAGTCACTTTTGTAATCAGAGAGGGCGTCGACAAAATATTCGACCTGCTTCAATACTTCTTCAACCGAGGTAAATTCACGCATCTGCCATTGTACGGCGCCAAGTCTCACTTGGGTTTTTCGGCTTCTCACCACCAGTTCCGGCGGGGTATAGAGAATATTGTTCCAGTCGAGCAAGGTGGCATGACCGAGCGATTTTTCATCTTCGGGCAAATATTTATGCATCAGCCGTGTGACCTGAAAATCGTTCGATAACTGGAAGGTCAAAATGGGGTCATAAATCTCTTTGCGAGAGACTTGCTCGATATATTCGGTTGGCGATAATTGCTCAGCAAATTTATGGTAATTTGGAATCCGGCCACCGGCCAGAATAGCCCGTAAATTCATTGACCGACAGAGTTCTTTTCGCGCTTCGTAAAGTCGACGACCTAGCCGGTAACCCCGATATTCAGGATGAATAAACACATCCAGTCCATACAAAGAGTCTCCCTTTGCGTTGTGCCAAATTTTTTCGTTACTTAAGATCAAGTCATCATAAGTATGGGGATTGCTGAACCGGTCATAGCTGACCATGACGGTGAGCGCAACGGCGATGAGTTCACCGGAATCTTCTATACAAATCTGGCCTTCAGGAAACTGGCTAATCAACCCTTCAATAGTGGCTTGCGGCCAAGCGCCGCCAATATCGTTATAGACAATATCCATCAAGTTTTTGAGCTGTCCGTAATCTGTTAGCGTCAGGTTACGCAGGTTCAGGTGTAACTCTTCGTGAGCCATAAAATCTCCAGCAATATTTTCAATTGAGTCTAGCAGATGTCGACAACGACAATGGCACCAACAAAGGATAGGGTTGATTCCGTTGTCATTCGGTATTAATCACGCGCTGTCTGAGCGTCGGTACCTGGTTGATTTGCCAGTTGGCGATGCCCCAATGCCATATTTCCGGCATTGTCGCTGTGATCAGCGATATCGGTGGGTTCAGCCCTAGAAAGCGAAAAGCCTGAATTAATAAATCCCCTGTTGTAGGGTAGGCAACAGCGGGCGCCCGATTTTGTTTGCTGAGTTTTTGTTGTTGTGGATTCACAGCTAGTGGAAAATGTGCATAACGAGGCTGTGGATAGCCAAGTGCTATTTGAAGCAACTGTTGTCGTGGCGTCGAGTCGAGTAGATCAGCACCTCTGACAACATCAGTGATGCCTTGGCATGCATCATCGACGACAACCGCAAGTTGATAAGCAAATAAACCATCCGCACGGCGCAAAACAAAATCGCCCACATCCCGCGCAATATTCTGGCTCAGTTGTCCCTGAATACGATCAGAAAAATCATGTTCTGTCTGATCAACCTGAAAGCGCCATGTGCGTGCTGACTTACCTTGTAATCCCTGACGACACGTGCCTGGGTAAACTGGACCATCGATGCCTTGATACCCTGCTTCAGCAACTTGTTTACGGGTACAGCCGCAACAAAAAGCACGTTGATCGGCGATCAATTGCGTCAACGCCTGTTGGTAGGCGTCCAAATTGGCTGATTGTCTGGCAATATGACCATCCCATTGAAAACCATAGGCGTCGAGTTGAAACAAAATCTTATCCGCTGCACCTGGAATTTCACGTGGTTTATCAATGTCCTCTATACGCACGAGCCACTGGCCATGATGTGCTTTCGCATCAAGATAACTGGCCGTTGCCGCCAGCAGTGAGCCAAAATGGAGCTCACCCGTTGGCGATGGAGCGAACCGACCAACATAAGGACGAGATTTTAAGGTTTGCTTCATCTTGTGTTGTTAAAATTGACTTAATCAGTTTTCAGCCATGTGGGAGTAAAACTTATTCATGAAAACGTATTTGTTTGTCTATGGCACATTGCGTCGATCATTATCTCACCATAACAGGCTGACCGTCGCAGCGGAGTTTATCAGCCTAGCAACGATGCAGGGCAAGCTTTATTTGCCAGCAACATATCCGGGCGCTATTGATTCTGATGACAATGATGACAGGGTTGCGGGAGAGGTGTATCGAATCATCAATGAGTCATGTTTGCTTGAGTCACTGGATGACTACGAAGCCTGTTCGCCACGGTATCAAACACCACACGAATACTGTCGGGTTCAACGCCCAGTCCAGCTGCTAGACGGTGCTATGCTGACCGCTTGGGTGTATTTGTACAATTGGCCGGTAACGAATTTACCGATTGTTCCCTCCGGGGATTTCTTACACTGTATTCAACAATGATGACAGGAGAAGCATGTTCGACTTCACACAAATAAAAACATACTGGTCAACGCTTCAGTCACGTTTGACCAACCCCGCTGGCTCCAGCGGCATCAGACGTTTTTTCGCTTGGATTTTGTTGGGGGCACTGATGGTTTTCAGCATCTTTTTCGTGCTGTTTTTATTACTGCTTAGCTGGTTATTGATACCAATCATGCTCTGGCGAGGGCGGCGTGCAATGGCGCAGCACCGTGCGGGCACGTCGGCAAAACCAGATGGCACAAATGGTCACATTATCGAAGGTGAATTGATTACCCGCGATACCCACAACAGCCAGTAAACGGGCCGTTTTGGCCCGTCTTATATTTGTACTATGGTTTCAAACGCCCAGATTCAAATTACCGCCAAATAAACCAACCACACCGATAACAATCAGATAGATGGCGACAATGTAATTTAACAGTCTGGGCACGACCAGAATTAGAATGCCAGCGATAAGGGAGAGCAGAGGCGTCAGTGCAATAGTCATGGGCTTATCCTTGGTTTAATGTTAAAAAGCAAATTGAGTATGCCTGTTGTCGTTCCAATCAGGCAAATTGTGCTTTTATAATCCAGTTAACAGGATTAAGCGAGTGGCGAGGTGAACATGCGGGTTCATAGTTTTCATCATGTCCCTTTTGAGGGGCTTGGCAGTATTGCGAAATGGCTTGAATCACAACAGTATGATATTACGCAGCATCATCTGAATAATCAGTTTACGTTGCCTGAGATAGAACAAGTGGATGCGCTGATTGTGATGGGCGGGCCAATGAGTGCTAATGATGACAGGCATTATTCGTGGTTGGTGCCGGAAAAACAGTTTATTCGCAGTATGATTGATGCGGGAAAACCGGTGCTTGGTATTTGTCTTGGCGCGCAATTGATTGCCAGTGTTCTCGGTGCGCGGGTATATCCATCAACGCACAAAGAAATTGGCTGGTGGCCTGTAAAACGTGAGTCAGATACGACAGTGCTGCCAGCGACCTTCACGGCCTTTCACTGGCATGGTGAAATGTTTGATGTTCCTGACTCGGCAACGCTGCTGGCAAGCAGTGACGGCTGCCAACATCAAGCTTTTCGCTACCAGCAGCATGTCATTGGCTTGCAATTTCATCTGGAAACCACACCTGAACTGGTCGACGCATTATTAGACCATTGCTATGAAGATCTCACCCCCGGAACATTTGTCCAAAACAGTCAGGATCTGAGTCATACGCCGGTTGCCACTTATCAGGCAGCCAATGCCGCGATGAAGACGCTCCTTAAGGGCTGGCTGACCAACCAAGCCGGAAGCCGTGATATTTGAGGACTTGGTTGGTCACGGCAACGTAAGCGTCCTTTAACCCATAAAACTGTCACAAAACAACGCTAGCATAACGATTACCTCTAAATAAAGGACGGGGCAATGTTTGGCTGGCTGAACGGCTTAAAAAAAACATCAGAAACACCGGCTAACGCTGCGCAACCAACGGGGCCGTTTCAGGCGCGCTTTGTTATTGTGGATCGACAGCATTACGTGCGTTCCCAATATGGTGTTTATCTGAGAACACGCTGGACAGATGCCACCTTCCACTTTTGCATACTTGGTGTTTATGGAAAGGCTTTATCCGATTTTCTGGCAAGCCAATGTCGTCCTTTCAGTTTTATCGATATTGGCGCCAATCAGGGTTTATACAGTTTGTTGGCGGCCCGAAGTGCCTGTTGTCAGCAGGTTTTTGCTTTTGAACCGGTCAGTGATAATTTTCAGTATCTTAATGACAATCTGAAAATGAACGGTGCAGCTAGTAAAACCTTGGCTTATCAGGCTGCCATCACAAATCAGCAGGGAAAAATGCAGATAACGCTGAAAAAGGGGCACAGCGGTGGGGCATCATTACGCTCACAATCTGCACCCAAAAGTCGACTTTACGAATCAATACACAGCATTAATGCAGCAAATTTGCGCAGTTTGTTTCGTTTTGTGGAACGCGCCATTATCAAAATTGATGTGGAAGGTTTTGAAAACACCGTGATCGATGAGTTGGCTAAATCCGGTGTTTTGCACCGAGCCGCGGCGGTATTTTATGAAGTGGACGCGCGTTGGTCCTGTCCTGAACAGATTCGTCAACAACTGGCAGATGCCGGTTTTGCCCACTTTTATCCGCTGGGTAAAGGATTTCACTACGATGTGTTGGCAACACGGGAAGCTGTTTAGAACTCAAAAGCGGCAATTAATGGAGCATGGTCTGACAAATTGTGCCAATCCCGCCTTGGTGGTCTTTCACACAAAACGGGTTCGAGACCACGATAGTAAATTCGGTCCATTTTGAACATCGGCATCCAGGCAGGCCAGGTGCGGGCATGACGTTTATGCAGCGTGCGATAAGCTTCCTGCAGATTTAAGTGTTGATTCAGATGTTTTTCGGCTTGTTCTCCCCAATCATTGAAATCGCCGGCCACAATCAGTGGTGCGGTGTGGGGAACATGGGCATCAATGCGTTCACACAGCTGAATAAATTGTTTTCTACGCTCACCCGCAGTTAAGCCTAAGTGAATACAGATAATGTGTAATTCTGTTTGGCTGCCAGGCAGGTTAATGACGCCGTGCAAAATACTCCGACTTGCCCAGCTGTAGGGTGAAATATTGATGTTTTCCCAACGCACCAGCGGAAATTTACTTAAAATCGCATTGCCATGGTGGCCGACGTTGTAAACCGCATTTTTGGCATAAGCGAAATGAGGCCAGATATCCTGCGCGATAAACTCGCAATGGGGGCAATCCGGCCAGCGCTGATGGTTTTGTTGATGGGTTAAATGCTCCCCTTGAATCTCCTGAAGCAACAAAATATCTGCTTCTGTTTCATTAATCGCATCACGCATCTGATGCAAAATAAATTGGCGATTGCCAGCATTGAAGCCTTTGTGCAGATTGTAAGTCAGTATGCGCAGCTGATTGGTTGCCATGCGATCTCGGTCAGTCTTATAAAAGGCTACTTTAGCATTTCAGACGGTTTATTCGTATGACAGCGTCAATTACCGGTCAATGCTAGACAAGGCTCTAATCAGTGCAAACGGATGTTAATCCTGCAGAGCTAACTGATCGTCACAATTCGGCGTAACGGTGTTTTTTTCTGATGAGCTCACCAGCAAGGTATTGTCCAGATAATTTCTTCCCACCAATACCGGAAAAGTCATCCGGCTTCGATCGGCAACCGTAAAGCGGGTTTTTTCGAAATAATTCCCGACACATAGCCCCATTTCGACGACATAGCGAGTTTGTTCGCCACTGGCTTGAACCACCGTGATTTCATCCAGTAATGGTTGCGTCATTTCATGTGTATCACCGTGGTGATCGATAAAAGTAAATCGTAAATACCGGGTACCGTTCTTTTGGATTTCTCTGGTATTGATGCCATACAGTGAGTTGGTCGTCGCGCCAGTATCTATGCGGGCAGGCACTTCGATGCCACCGGGATACAACATGGCTTTCTCTTCGTGACCGAGTACGGGTTGGTTGCTGGACGTGGGGATGCTGCTCTTGTTTGCTGTGTTAGCCATCACTGAAAAGCTGGCTACTAACAGGCTGCTCACCAGAATTCCTCGCATCATTTTCCTCCTCGTTGATTGAATGACCGACCGGTTTGCTGACTCAATTAAAGCAGATTGGTTCTGTGCATCAATTTATCAAGTCTTTTACTACTTGGCCAAAGCCATTAAAAAAATGGCTTGATATTTAAATGGATTAACCCCATTTGGGGCATATCGTTTTAAAAATGGCCAAAATGGAGACTGAAAAATAATGGGCATTGATGCGCACAAAGAAACCATGGGCTTCCAAACGGAAGTCAAACAATTACTGAATCTGATGATTAACTCGCTCTACAGCAACAAAGAAATTTTTTTGCGGGAGTTAGTATCGAATGCTGCCGATGCGGCGGATAAATTACGTTTTGAAGCCTTATCTGACGATAAGCTTTATGAAGACGACGCGACCCTGCAAATCAATGTCGATTTTGATGCCGATGCCCGCACGGTAACGGTTTCTGATAATGGTATTGGCATGACCCGTCAGGAAGTCATTGAAAATATCGGCACCATTGCGCGCAGTGGCACCAAGGCTTTTTTTGGCAAGCTGACCGGTGATGAGGCCAAAGATTCACAGTTAATCGGCCAGTTTGGGGTAGGCTTTTATTCTGCCTTTATTGTCGCCGATAAAGTGACTTTGAAAACACGGCGTGCTGGTGAATCAGCCGACCTAGGCGTGATTTGGGAGTCTGCTGGTGAAGGCGAATTCACCATTGAAACGATTGAATTGCCAAAACGAGGTACCGAAATCACCCTGCACCTGCGTGAAGGCGAAGATGAGTTTCTCAACGGCTGGCGTTTGCGCAACATTATCAGCAAATATTCGGATCACATTAATTTGCCAATTGTCATGCGCAAAGAGCCCGTTCCGGACGAAGAGGGCAAGGTTGATGACAGTGTTATCGAATTTGAAACTGTCAATAAGGCAACCGCCCTGTGGACATTGTCAAAAAATGACATCAGTGACGAGCAATACAATGAATTTTATAAACAAGTTGCCCATGATTTTGAAGACCCGCTGACCTGGAGTCACAACAAGGTCGAAGGCAATATTGAGTACACCTCGCTACTTTACATCCCATCCCGTGCCCCATTTGATCTCTGGGATCGGGATCGCATGCACGGTATCAAATTGTATGTAAAACGCGTTTTCATTATGGAAGACAGCGAACAGCTGATGCCACGATACCTGCGCTTTATTCGCGGGGTGATTGATACCAATGATTTGCCACTCAATGTGTCCCGGGAAATTCTGCAAAGCAGCAAAACCATCGACACCATTCGTGCTGCCTCAGTGAAAAAAGTACTCTCTGAACTGACAAAAATGGCCGAAAATTCGCCCGAACAATACAGCAAATTCTGGCAGGAATTTGGTCAGGTGATTAAGGAAGGCCCAGGCGAAGATTTTGCTAACAAAGAAACACTCGCCAAACTGATACGTTTTGCCAGTACCGAGTCGGGCAATGCTGAGCAAACAGTTTCATTGGCGGACTATGTTAGTCGCATGCAAGAAAAGCAGGACAAGATTTATTACATCACGGCAGAAAGTTTTGCCGCTGCCAAAAACAGCCCACATCTGGAAGTCTTTCGGAAAAAAGGCATTGAAGTCTTGCTGTTGACGGACCGTGTTGATGAATGGCTGGTCAATTCGCTGACGGATTTTGATGGCAAACATCTGCAATCCGTTGCCAAAGGCGATCTGGATCTGGGTGAACTGGAAGATGAAGATGAGAAAAAAGCCCACGAAGCCGTCGAAAAAGACTTCGAAGGATTAGTTGAGCGCGTTAAAACCACGCTGGGTGACAAGGTCAAGGAGGTTCGCATTACCCACCGTTTGACCGATTCACCAGCTTGCCTGGTTGCGGATCATTACGATATGAGTGGTAACCTGGAGCGGATGCTCAAAGCAGCGGGGCAGCAGGTACAAACCAGCAAGCCAATCTTGGAGTTGAATCCAGAGCATCCCATGGTGGTCAAGTTGAACGATGAAAACAGTGAAGACAAGTTTGCTGACTGGACATCCATTTTGTTTGACCAGGCGCTTCTTGCTGAGGGTGGACAGTTGGATGACCCGGCGAGTTTTGTCAAAAAACTGAACGCCATGTTATTACAACAGGCCTGAGACTGACCGGGTCTGCGCCCGGTATCGCAAATACGTTAAAATGCCGGTCATAGCGCCGGCATTTTTTTGTTGGCAATAGGGTAACAGATTAAAATCAGGACATTATCATGCAAGACGACGCCACACAGGCTGACCATCTGCAACGCTTTATTTTCGATTCTGCCGCCGTTCGCGGTGAGTGGATTCAGCTTCGGCAAACCTGGCAGACGGTCAAGGCGCAACGCGACTATCCCCCGGCAGTTGCTTCGGTGTTGGGCGAGTTGCTGGCTGCGGCGGCTTTGCTGGCCGAGACAGTCAAGTTGGATGGTCGGCTGGTATTGCAATGTCGAAGCGAAGGGCCCGTTTCGTTATTGATGGTGGAATGCACCAGCGATCATACGTTGCGTGGACTGGCCAACTGGCAAGACGATATTGCTGATGATGCGGATTTGCAAACGATGCTTGCCGGTGGCACGCTGGTGCTGACAATTGAACAAAATGGTGTCAAACAGCCCTATCAGGGTGTTGTCAGTATTGATGAAAATTCCGTCGCCGGGGCATTAGAAACCTATTTTGCTCGATCAGAACAGTTACATACGCGGATCTGGTTACATACAGATCAGCAAACAGCGGGCGGTTTGATGCTGCAGCAGTTACCGGAGCAGGATCCCAATAAGATCGATGAAGACTGGCGCCGACTCAATCACCTGGCTGCCACGTTGACACGGGATGAATTGTTGCAGCTGGATGCTGTGACGCTGCTTCACCGCCTGTTTCATGAAGAAACGGTGCGATTATTGAGCACAACCATGTTGGAGTTTGCCTGCACTTGTTCGCGCCAGCGCGTTGCCGATACGATTAAATTGCTGGGCAAAGCAGAAGCAGACGATATTCTTCAGGAAAATGGTTACGTCGAACTCGCCTGTGAGTTTTGCAATACCCATTATCAGTTTGACGAAGTTGATGTCGCGGGACTATTTAGTGACCCAATGACCATTCAAAGCGATTCCAAGACACTGCACTGATTAGCGATGGCGCATATTATTATTATCGGTGCCAGCACAGGTGGTTTACCGGCTGCATATGAGTTGCGTTCGCGACTCGGCAGCCAACATCAAATAACCGTTGTCAGCAATACACCAAATTTTCATTTTGTCCCCAGTAATCCGTGGGTTGCGCTGGGCTGGCGAAAACCAGCGGACATTCAGTTTGCCTTGGCGCCGGTATTGGCGACCAAGAAAATCGGTTTTTATGATTGTGGTGTCAATCGTATTTATGCAACACGAAACCAGCTTGATCTCAGCGACGGGAGCACACTGGATTACGATTATTTGATTGTTGCGACAGGCGCGGCACTCGATTTTGAGGCTATTCCCGGCTTTGGTCCGGCTCGTTATAGCCATTCGGTGTGTACGGTAGATCATGCTGAGACCACTTATAAAAACTGGCAGACATTTTTGGCTGATCCGGGTCCGGTCGTGATTGGTGCTGTTCAAGGTGCGTCTTGTTTTGGTCCGGCCTACGAATATGTGATGATGGTAAACCATGCGCTCAGAAAAGCCGGTCTGCGCGATAAGGTACCGATGACGTTTGTCACTTCTGAGCCTTACATCGGTCATCTTGGGCTTGGTGGAGTGGGGGATTCCAAAGCGCTGTTTGAATCCGAATTTCGTGCCAACGACATTGACTGGCTTGATAACAGTCGCATCATTAATTTAAGCACGGATAAGGTCATGGTTGAACAACTGGACCAACAGGCCAAAATACAGCGCAGGGTAACGTTGCCGAGCAAGTTCACCATGTTGATACCGGCATTTCGCGGTGTCGCTTGTGTGGCAGCACTGGGTGCACCGGCAGTCAATTCACGTGGTTTTTTGAGAGTCGATGCCTGTCAGCGTAGCCTGGCATTTTCCAATGTTTTTGGTGTTGGCGTGTGTATCGATATTCCGGCCGTTAATGGCACTGCGCTGCCTGTCGGGGTCCCTAAAACCGGCTTCATGATTGAAACGATGACCAAAGCGGCAGTCAACAATATCATTGCCGAAATAGCCAGCCAGCCGGCTTCTTACGAAGCGAGCTGGAATGCGGTGTGTTTAGCAGATATTGGGCACACCGGTGCGGCTTTTATTGCGGTGCCGCAAATCCCGCCGCGTAACCGGGTATGGGTAAAAAAAGGCCGCTGGGTTCGTTCAATAAAAATTCTTTTTGAAAAATATTTTTTATTTTGCATGCGCCGCGGAATAACGACGACAAAAATAGATCGAGTTCTATTACGGTTTTTTGGTCTTGAGAAACTTAAATAGGCATAGAAGAATTGTCTCGTTGATGTAGCGACAAGAACTGAATTCGTTAAGAATCCCTTAAACGCACACTTTCATTTTCCTGATTGAGCTGTTGCCTCTAGCTGAGCTACTTACAATGGCATCGTCATGATTTGTTCCCAACTTCTTTGACCATTTTGACTGCCTTGCCTAGGGTTTTTATTTTTTATCCCTATTTTTTTAATACATTTGTTAGGAAATATTCCTGAATTTCGTGAAGAGGTATCACCTATCTGCTCAAATTTTGTTAAGTTAAGCTAGGGAACACAGAGTAATAAAAGACAGTCTCGTGTTAAACACAATGGAGCTTGTTAATCCATTATTGCTTGGGTAATGTTCCTCAATGTGAGAGATGTGTCCGCGCAGGACATAAAAAATAAATTATAAAAATAGGTGTTTTATGGAAGAGAGTCGAAGTCAGGCTGGAAACCCTAACTGGGCCAGTATTCTCGGCGTTATCGCAATAATGCTCGGCGTTTTTTTAACAGGCATGCACGGTAACGAATTAATGAAACAATCGGTCATTCAAGGCAATATGCCTGCTTCCGGGATAATGCCAGAAGCTGATTGCCCGGAAGAAGAGCTAGAGGAAGAAGGGTTAACTCTGGCTGAATGTGAATATCTCGTTGATCATGTGGCTGGTATCGCCCTTGCGATGCCAGATTGGTTTCCAAGTGCCATGATGATTCTGTCAGTCGCGGGTGTTGTTTTAGCATTTTTATCCATTATCGTTGGCGGTGCTTTAGTGAATTTCACTAACTGGTCCGTCGTTGGGGCTATTTCGGTCTTTTCCTGTCTTGCAGTAATTGATTTATTGCAGTTTGCTGTCGTGGTCAATACAGGGCCAATTCTGCGTGATGCGTATTTGTGGAGTGTGCTGTTGTGGTTAATTTTGCACGCCATGATGGTGGTAGGCGCAATTGCCGGTAGAAATGCTGAAATGGCTAAAGGTTGAGCGTTTGCTCGCTTTTTGAAGACCTCATATTGATTTCGGGTGAAGAATATGCAAAGAGAAGGGTTTAATAGAACATCGGTTATTGTTCACTGGCTTATCGCCGTGTCCATTTTTTTCTTATTTATTTCTAGCTGGTGGATGATGGGGTTACCCTTGCCATCAGCAGAGTTACAATTTCGAGCATTTCCATTTCAGCTACACAAAAATATTGGCATTACGTTAATTTTATTATTAGCTGTTCTGCTCTATATGCGCCTTAAGTATAGACCGGCTCAACCATCTGATAGTGACATGAAGCCTTGGGCATACAAGTTAGCGCTATGGGGGCATGTTGCTATCTACGTGTTTATTCTTGCTGTCTGTGTGACTGGATTTTTGTCATCAGCACATACCCGTTGGGATACAACTGTCTGGTGGTTGGTTGATATTCCCCGTCTTTTCCCTGCTGACGAAGAGATGAATGAATTTTGGGGAGAGTTACATACTTATTCAGCTTGGATATTGCTCGGCCTTGTCGCTATACACATTAGTGGGGCGGTTTATCATGCTTTTCGAAATGATGGCATTGTCCGAAGGATGATGCGTTGGTAAAGATATAAAAAAGGGGGAGGTATAATTTATGCCTCCCCCTTAATTTATTATTATCGTTTGGCAATAATCCAAACGGCGTGAACGATACCAGGTATGTAGCCCAGCAAGGTCAACAGGATATTCAGCCAAAAAGCACCGGCAAAACCAACCTGTAAAAACACGCCCAGCGGTGGTAATAAAATCGCAATCAGAACACGTATAAAATCCATAAAATCTCCTTAAGTAACTGAGGTGATAAGTAGTGACCATAAGTTGCTCGCTATCCATATCGCTAACCAAATCATTAGCACTAAAGCGATAATCAGGATAATCAAAAACAACAGACTTCCTACCAATGAATGCCGTTTCACTTTGTCTGGGTGCTGTTGATAAGCAGTGATGAGATCCGCATTTCGTTGATTGGCTTTCCAGACGAAATCAAAAATATCACCGAAAACAGGAATGGCGCCAATGCTGGTGTCAATCAAAATATTAATTAACATCCTCAATTTAATAGGCGTGGGTATACCAGCCCGATGGGCCTGAAATAAAATCAGACCAGATAACAAGCCGGCGATAGCATCACCCAGGCCGGGAATCAGTCCCAATAACCCATCTACACCAATACGATAACCGCCAGGTAGGCGAATACTGTTATCCAGAAACCAGCCTAGCCTTTTGGCAAAGTCATTGTGACTCATTCGAGGTCATCTCCATCAACGCTCAATTACAGTTCAACAGACTACATAGGTGTCAAAGGGTCTGCATTTGTGCCAAGAATCTGCCAAAATGAAAACCAGAAAATACACCTAATTTAGTCATCAACCAACAGCATCATTTATCGCCTTTGGTTAAGCCAATGCGCACTTTATACGATGTTGCCAAGGATGCCCTTAACACAGGTTCAAACCATGCTGGGTTGGATTAGCTGATGCTCAATATTGTTTACAGTAATAATACGCAAAACCTTGCTTCGCATCTTGCCCAGCAAGTGCTGAAAGCGCCTTTGTCCCCATTTGAACAAGAAACCATATTGGTACAAAGTAATAAATTATCCCGATGGCTGACGTTATTTCTTGCTCAGCAACATGGGATTGCTGCGAATCTCGTTTTTCCTTTTCCGTCAGCGTATATCTGGAGTGTTTTTAGGCAACTGTGGCCAGATATTCCACTCGATTCACCGTATAGTAAATCTGCTTTAGTCTGGCGTATTTACGCATTATTACCTCGCTATAGTGATGTTGCTGGCTTTGAGTCAGTTTCTACCTACTTGGGCGAGACGAATGAGCCATTGAAGCGCTATCAATTAGCCGAAAGGTTGGCGGATAATTTTGACCAATACCTCATGTTTCGACCAGACTGGATTCGACAATGGGAGAAAGGTCAGACTGACAACTGGCAAAGCCAGTTATGGTATGCCTTAACTGAGCATGATACTGAGCCGAAGCATCGCGCTTACTTGCTCGAAAAGTTACATGACAAACTGAAAAACAGTAACACGCCCCCTGAAGGCTTACCTCAGCGTTTGCACCTGTTTGGTTTGACAGCGCTACCGCCTGTTTACTTGCAAACGTTCACATTATTGGCCCGATATATTGATATTACGATCTATACGCTGTCGCCGAGTGAATATTACTGGGGGGAGTTAATAGAGACTAAACAGCATCACAGAGTGGCCTTGCAGCAGTCACCGGACGCTGTTCCTTATGAGCCTGATCACCCTTTGTTAGCCAGTCTTGGTAAGCAAGGGATGACATTTTTTCGACAACTACAAGAGATCGAGCACCAATCCATAAGTTATTTTGAGCCTCCTGAATCAGGACAGATGCTGGCAGAGTTACAGGCAGATATGTATTGGTTAACGGTGGCTGAAAAGTCACCCGTTATAGAAACCGATGATTCTATTATGGTTCATAGTTGTCATAGTCCGATGCGCGAAATGGAGGTGCTATACGATCAATTGTTAGCTATGTTTGAGCGCGATCCAGACTTATCGCCAGCGGATATTGTCGTGATGACACCAGACATTGGCGTCTATGCACCTTGGATTGAGGCTGTATTTGGTTCAGCAAAGGGCGATCAGTTTATTCCTTTTAGTATTACAGATTATCAAAGCCAATCTGAAAGTCAGTTAATTCAGACTTTTTTGAGTTTATTGCAACTGCCATCGTCTCGTCTTGATGTTGAAATGGTGCTGTCTGCATTGGCATGTCCTGCTGTTCAAAAGCAGTTTTTATTAGATGAAACGGCAATTGAATGGGTTCGCACCTGGTGTCGACATACCCATATCCGCTGGGGATTTGATCAGCAAGATAAGCAGAGATTGAATCTTCCTGCAACCGATGCAAATACTTGGCGTGCGGGTCTAAATCGGCTGATGCTAGGCTTTGCTATGCCATTAACCGTGCCCAATCAACCGGTGCGATTGTTTGATGGAGAGCTGGGACTGGATGGCATTCAAGGTGAAAAAGCGACCGTTGCCGCTGCACTTTGTGCATTCATTGAAAAGCTGAACTTATGGCGTGAAGTCTTAGACAAGCCGCAGACTATTCTCGATTGGCACAGTCACCTCAATCATTGCTTGGATACTTTTTTTGATACGAGTGGCCGTGATGAACAGCAGTTAGATGCTGAGTTAATGGCTGTTAGGAAACAGCTTGATAAGCTGCTGGAAAGTGCTGATCAAGCCAGTTTTGCTGATGAGGTTGGCATTGAATTGATGCATAGTTGGCTTTCATCGCATCTAGAAGAGCTGAATGGTGCCGAACGATTTATGGGGTACGGTGTGACGTTTTGTGGCATGGTCCCAGTGCGTAGTATACCTTTTGATGTTGTTTGTCTCGTGGGTATGAATGACGCTGACTTTCCTCGGCGACAACCGGGTTTGAGCTTTGATTTATTGACGCAAGATCATCGTGAAGGGGATAGGTCTCGCCGGGAGGATGATCGTTACCTTTTTCTGGAAGCGATATTGTCTGCAAAAAAAAGACTTTATTTGAGTTATGTCGGGGCGAGTATTGTCGATAATAATGATATCCCACCTTCGGTATTGTTAAGTGATTTTCAAGATTTTCTCTCAATGCGGTTTGAAACACAGTCAGGCGGCGATATTCTTGATCAAATAAAAACCAAACATCCGCTTCAGCCGTTTAGTTATCGGTATTTTGATGGGATGGATGACAAATTATTTAGTTTTAATGCATCACAGTGTCCACCTCAAATAGTTTCTCCAAAAGCAGATTGGTTTGCCTCGCCCTTACCTGAGGCTGAGGAATCTTGGCGACATATCAGCGTGGATCAATTAGCCCGGTTTTTTGCTCACCCAGCGAAATTTTTGCTACGGGAACGGTTACATATTCAGTTGCAACCGGATGAGCAAGTCTTGGAAACTCGTGAACCTTTTCAGCTTGATGGGCTGAGTAGCTGGCAGCTACGGCAAGAATTACTCGAGGTCAATTTGGCCTCGGCTCCGGTCGCAGCGTATCGTGATATTGTCAGGGCCAAAGGGGTGTTGCCTCATGGCTATATTGGTGATGCCTGGTTTGATCAGGAAGTGGATAAGGTGATGGACTTTTCTGAGCGACTTGAACAGCTTCGATCAGAGTCCGTCGCGTTTACCTTACCATTTGAATTTTGTGTTGAGCGTTTCCAACTTGAGGGACAACTAGAAGCGGTCACAGAACAAGGCTTATTACGTTATCGGTTGGCCAAATTAAAGGGTAAAGATGTGATGGCAGCTTGGCTGGATCACTTGGTGTTAAATCACCTGCATCCGGAGGGTATTGCATTGGAAACAAGATTGATTACCGAAGATAACATGCTGCATTTTCTGCCTGTAAATAATGTAACTCCGGTACTCAATAAGTTATTGGACTATTACTGGCAAGGTTGTCACCAACCCTTGAAATTTTTTGATAAGGCCAGCCTTGCTTATTTCAGAGGCGTTATTGCGGGTAAAGGTGACGCGGCCATTGAGCAAGCCAGAAAAGTCTGGTCCTCAGGCAATCTTCATGTGACTTCAGAACAGGATGACCCCTATTACCAGTTACTTTATCCCGACTCTCCGCTTGATGACCTGTTTACAGAAATTGCCGAGCAAATTTATCAAGATATTGTGTCGCATTTGCAAGGTGGCAAATTATGACGCTCTTGGATGCGAAAACAGTCAATCTATCTGGCAGTAATTTGATTGAAGCCAGTGCCGGAACCGGTAAAACATTTACCTTGGCAGAGTTGTATTGTCGTTTCGTTATTGAAGAGCAGCTCGAAGTCAGTCAAATTTTGGTGGTCACTTATACCCGTGCGGCAACGGAAGAGTTACGCAGTAGGCTTCGTCGGCGGTTAGTCGAGGCACGTGATGCGCTTTTGGCTCAGGATGTTTCAACTAAAACCGAACGACACAGATTACAAGTAGCAATCCAAAGCTTTGATGAAGCGGCGATTTATACGATTCATGGTTTTTGTCAGCGGGTTTTACAAGATTTTGCCTTTGAGAGTGGTCACTATTTTGATATGGAAATGGTGACGGATGAACAGGCCATCAAACAAACCGTTGTGGATGATTTTTGGCGTCGCGTGATTAGCGAGGTCGATCCGGCCTTTGCGCGTTACTTACTGCAACAAAAACAAACGCCCGAAAGCTTGCTTGCCGCTGTAGGGCATTTATCAGGGAAGCCTTTTTTAAAATTTTTACCACTGCAAATGGTGGACGTTGAATTTGCTTACCGTCAAGCCCAAACCGATTTTATCGCCTTAAAAAAATGTTGGTGGGCGCAACGAGATGAGGTCGTACAGACGGTTTCTGACACTGATTTGCTGAATGGCAATCAATACCGAAAGACATCAGTGTCTAAATGGCTGGAAGCGCTGACCAATATGATACAAAGCGAAGTGTTACCGGAAAGTCTATTTCAGGATTTTGATCGGTTTACACCTAGTCGTTTAGAAGCCGCACTCAAAAAAGGAAAAAAACTGCCGGACAATGACTTTTGGCAGCAGGCGGAGCAATTTCTAACTTCCCATCAACATCTCGTGGCTAGTTGGTCGTTGAAACTGCAATATTTGCGTCGGCAATTGGCAGATTATTTGATGACAGAACTGCCGAAGCGAAAACGGCAAAATAAAGTTCAAGCCTTTGATGATTTACTGATTAATTTGCAGTCAGCCTTGGATGGGGTTCATGGCGGTCAACTTGTTACGCGTATCCGGCAACAGTTCAGGGCGGCGCTCATTGATGAGTTTCAAGATACTGATCCGGTGCAATACGATTGTTTTCGTCGTCTTTTTCAGAAAAGCGAGCTACCGGTTTTTTTCGTGGGTGATCCAAAACAAGCAATTTACAGTTTTCGTGGTGCGGATATTTTTACCTATTTGGAGGCAAAACGCGCTTCAGCGAACGAGTTTAACCTTGATACCAATTGGCGCTCTCACCCTTTACTAGTAGACGCGGTGAATCAACTATTTCAGCAAGTTGAGACGCCTTTTCGCTATGCCGATATTCCCTTTATCCCCGTCAAAGCAGAAAGAAAGCCTACTTCGGTCCTGTGTCATGCGGATCACTCTTTGTCGGCCTTAGCGTTTTGGTGGCATGACACAGGGGGCAAAGTGGCAGATAAAGGGAGCATGCAGCGGTGGGCAGCTGATCATACGGCAGATGACATTGCTGCGTTGCTGAATGATTCAGCCAGCGGCAAAGTTCAATTAACAACGGATAATAGGTCGCGGCGTTTAAATGGTGGGGATATTGCGGTATTGGTGCGGAATCATCAACAGGCATCTGATATACAGCAAGCACTTCGCAAGCGAGGGGTGAACAGCGTACTGCAATCTCGTGACAATGTATTTCACTCGCCACAGGCTCGCATGCTGGAACAAGTCTTAATGGCGATAGCGCACCCGAGTGATGACGTGCTGATTTCAACGGCGTTAGCGACCCCTTTATTTGCCGATACGGCATTAACGCTTTATCACAAACAGCAAAATGAAGCTGACTGGCAACAGGTCACCGATTATTTCTTATCGGTGCATCAACGATGGCAACAAACTGGCTTTATCAGCATGTTTCGTCGTTTGATGGTGGAACAAAATGTGGCAAGTCGCTTATTGGCGAATCCGGATGGAGAACGACAGTTAACAAATTTGCTGCATTTAGCCGAACTGACGCAGATCTGTGCCAGTAGGCATAATCATGCCATGGAAGCGGTTCTTACTTGGCTGGCATCACAGCGCCAGGCGAGTGGGGAAACGCAAGAGACTACGCAAATTCGACTAGAAAGTGATGAGCAGTTAGTCAAGGTCGTGACCATCCATACCAGTAAGGGACTGGAGTATCCTATTGTTTATTGCCCCTTTTTATGGCATGTCGGAAAACCTCGGCAGAAACCGGCGGTAATTAGTTTTCATAGAGAAGAAGATAACCAAGCATGTGTTGCATTTGGTGAGCCAGAAATGAGTCAAGCGGAATTGGCTTATGAAAACGAAGAAAAAGCGGAATCGTTACGGTTACTCTATGTTGCCCTGACGCGAGCGCGTGAGCGATGTGTCATTAATTGGGCGGCGGTGAGAGAGGTTGAAAAATCAGCCTTGTTTTCACTCTTACATGCACACCATACAACGCCTGAACCGGCACAAATGCGAGACGAGCTTCAGCAATTTATTCTTCGCAATCCGGTTGCGATGACATTGACCGCCTTAAGTCAGTCTTCAAAAACGACTTCATTATTGGCATCACAGGATAATGATTTGATTTGGCAGGCTCGACGTTTTACCGCTTCGATTAAGCCAGTTTGGCAGGTTGGCAGTTTTACGCAGCTGAGTCGCGGCTTTACCAGTGAAAAGCCTGATCATGATGCAGATTTTGTCGTGCCAGCATCGCATGTTGAAGTGACGCATTCCTTTGATCAGTTTAGTTTTCCTCGAGGTGCGCAGGCGGGGACTTGCTTACACAGTATTTTTGAGCACTGGGATTTTCAAAATACGGGCTCTGATTGGCAAGAAATTGTCACGAAAAATCTACGTCAGCATGGCATACAAAAAGGATGGGTACCCACGGTCATGACATGGCTGCAATCGGTTGTGTTAACACCGTTATCGCCGGTTTCTCATTTGACGTTGGCCTCAATACCGACGACGAAACGATTGGATGAAATGGCGTTTTATTTTCCCGTTAATGCGCTGACAGTTGGCCGGCTAAAAGCAGCCTTAATGCCTCATGCCAATGCGATGCCAATCCTAAAACCCGTCCTTGCGCAACTTAACTTTAAGATGTTGCAAGGTTTTATGAAAGGTTTTATTGACTTGGTTTTTGAGTCTGAAGGACAGTTTTATATTGTCGATTACAAGTCTAATTTTTTGGGCAATCATCCGAATCAATATCAGCAAGCCGCGCTCGAAGAGGCGATGATTACGCACCATTACCCCTTGCAGTACCTGATATATAGTTTGGCGCTACATCGCTACCTGAAGACCCGCATAAGTCGTTATGATCCCGACCAGCATTTTGGTGGGGTTTATTATTTGTTCATCCGCGGTATGCAGCCTGACTGGGGGCAGTCGGGCGTCTTTTTTGACCGGCCATCTAGCACCTTACTGGATGCTTTAGACAGGTGCATGATTGAGGTGACGGATGTTTAGGGCGCTCAGCTTATTACGCCAATGTGGGTTTAGTGAGATTGCTTGTCAATTTGCTGATTTTATCGAACGTAAAACACAAGGTGAACCACTCACGACCAGTTTGACGGCAGGATTATTAACCGAGGCGGTTTCCCAAGGCCATGTTTGTCTGAATTTGCACCAGGTACCTGCTGTGACCAAAGGGGTATCCGATTATTTGCCTGAACAGGTCGCTACCTGGACTGAGATATTAAAAACCAGTCGTGTGGTTGGGGAGCCGGGAGAGTATAGACCGCTGATTTTGACAGATGCTGGCCAGGTTTATTTATATCGATTTTGGTTGGATGAGCGTGATGTTGCCTCACTTATTAGGCTTCGGCTCAAGCCAGTTGAAAACGTTGATTTCACGCAACTGAATCAAGATTTAATCAACTGGAAGTCACATACCGTTGGTACTGACTGGCAAAAAGTCGCAGTGGCTATGGCGGTTAGTCGCCAATTTGGGGTGATTTCCGGTGGGCCAGGTACAGGAAAAACCTCGATCGTATTAAAGATTTTGCAGTGTCTCGAGCAGCAATCCAATTCACTTCAAATTGGTCTTGCGGCCCCAACAGGTAAAGCAGCAGCACGACTTCAGCAGGCTATTCGTCAACCAGGTTATGAGGTTAAAACATTACATCGGCTACTCGGTATAACGGAACAGAATCACTTTGGTCGCTATAACCATAAGCGAACATTGCCTTTAGATGTCCTCATTATTGATGAGGCATCCATGATTGACATTAGCCTGATGGCAAAATTGATGCGTGCAATGTCTGAACAAACGCGGCTTATTTTGCTGGGTGATAGTCAACAGCTTGCCTCTGTGGAGTCTGGTGCTGTTTTAGCCAATCTCAGTGAGGGGCAGCAAGGTGTTTTTTCAGATACTTTCATTGAGCAATTTTCTTGTCTTGGCCTTGAAAAAGCTTCATCAAACACGCCCGAATTGCTTATAGATAGTTTTGTCAGACTGAAACATAGCTACCGATTTTCTGATGAAAGTGCGATTGGCAAGCTGTCCCAGCTAATTAATCAAGGCGACAGTGGCTCGGTTATCAATATTCTGACACTTCCTGATTCAGATATATCATGGCGGCAAACCACGTCGGATGATATTCATGAAGTCGTGACTGCCGGTTATCAGGCTTATATTGAGACGGTTGAAAACCAAGCATCACACGAGAAAATACTCCATGCTTTTGAACGTTATCGCGTGTTATCTGCGCTACGCCAAGGGCCACAGTCTGTTGCAAGCATTAATCAAATGATGAGCCGTTATTTGGGACGGCGAGGATGGCGGGCTGCGGACTCGTATTATGTCGGAAGGCCAATTTTAATAACCCAGAATCAGTATCGGCAACAGTTGTTTAATGGGGATATTGGGATCGTTTTACCTGACGAGACAGGTCAACTCAAAGCCTGTTTTAAAGTGGCGGAGACATTTCAATGGGTTAGTTTGAACAGATTACCTGCTCACGAGACCGTTTTCGCTATGACCATTCATAAAAGTCAGGGCTCGGAGTTTGATGAGGTGTCTGTACTGTTACCTGATGAGTTTAGCCCTGTTTTGAATCGTGAATTGCTCTACACGGCGCTAACACGGGCGCGGGAGAAAGTGGCCTTTTTGAGCAGCGAGCTGACGTTGAGACAAACAATCGAAACCCGTCATCATCGCGAAAGCGGCCTATCCGAACAGTTAGGGATTAATGGCTAGACTCATGGTGCCTAGCCATTAAGCGCTGTGTTTCGGAAATTGTAACTGTTGACGCTTATCATTGAAAATTACATTTTGGCGGCAAAATCTTCAGCAAGAGAAAAATATTCTTCTAAGTAGATTTCAGTTTCAACTTTGCGATTATTTTCTGACCCTAGGTGAACCAGTTCAACCACAGCAGCCATTTTTTCTGCGGATTTTTGCTGAGCGCCTTGCATATTTTCAACGAAATAGGCAATCGCTTTTTCCAACGAATACGTGATCATGTGAATTTCATGCATCGTTTCGGCATTCAGTGTGTTGATGCTTTTGATTTCAGCCGTGGTCTCGTTGAAGACTTGCTTGGCTTCGTCGAAGTCGGTTATGTCAGCGACTTGGCGGTGCTGAATCGGTTGTTCGTCGGCGAGCGCAGCAGGGGCGGTGAGTGTTAAAAACAAGGCAATGAAAGCGGAAAAAGTATAGGAGGCAAATTGATTCATGGTCATTCCTGAAATGATTAAAAGTGAAATGCATTTGAGAATCATTCTATATTAGCGTTGAATAAAACGGTAGTCACCGAGTTGGGTAGATGCCGGCAATTTATCAAATCTGACGTAAGCAGGGAGCAAGGGATGACAATCAAACCAAATCTGAAAGCCGTGCCGGAAACGATGCTTTGGACTTTGCATAATCGTGCTGTTGAAGCGATGCGTGACGATGCCGTTATTGAAGATGACATGGCAGTCAAGATTTATCGAAGTATCGACTATGACTATGTAAAAAAATTTGGCGAAGCAGAAGCATCGCATGCCATTAGATCACTGGATTTTGATCGGCAAATCAGGGCTTTTCTGGCGCAATATCCCGATGCAACCGTGGTTAACCTTGGTGAAGGGCTGGAAACGCAGCGTTTCAGAATCCAAGCGAAACAAGTAACTTGGTTGAGTGTCGATTTGCCGGAAGCGATAGCGATAAGGGAGCAGTTTATTAAACCCGATGCACGTTATCGGCATATTGCGGTTTCTGCGCTTGATCGTAGCTGGTTTGATTTTGTACCAAAAAATAAACTGGTGTTTATTACCGCCCAAGGCCTGTTTATGTATTTCCCTGAACAGGAAGTCAAGTTGCTGTTGCAGGATATAGAACAGGCTTTTGATGATTGGTGCTTAATGTTCGACACGATTCCAGAGTGGATAGCGAAGAAGACGCTGTCGCAGCAAGGCTGGAAAAAAACCGAAACTTATCAGACGCCCAAAATGCCATGGGGTATCAACAGGAACAGCATTGTTCGCAGGCTCAACCACTGGTTTACAGCACCGCATGACATTACAGACTTGGGTTATTCCACCTTTCCGAGAGGTTTTGTTAAATGGCTTTTTTTGCTGTTTTCTACGATGCCTTTACTGAAAAACATAACGCCGACAATTGTCAGAATAAACAGTCAATCGCCTCAACCGTAAATACATTGGTGCTGACAGTAAGTCTGGCCAATTGTAACCGCTTGCTTTCGCCAATTTTTCGTGACATAACCAGCCTATAACTAAACAGGGAGGCATCATGAAAGTCACGCTGGATTTGGAACAGTTGCTAAGGGATGGGCAAATAAGCGAGGCGGAATACCAGAAATTATACCGTTTGGCGGCAGCGTCGACAGGGGCATTGGCCTTTAATGTATTGATTGGTTTTGGTGTGATTGCGGTCAGTAGCGCGGCTTTGGCGATGATGCCAACCGTTCAGGCGGCATTAATCATTGGACTATTGACGTTAATTTCTGGGCTGGTGTTATTGCGTTCAGGCCAGGAACAATGGCGCTTACTGGCCAATATATGCATGTTGGTTGGCGTTTTAATGGCCGGCGGCGGGTTGCTTGCTGCGTTTAATGGTTCACTGGTTGCTATTTTGGCGGTGACTGGTTTACTTGCCTTAATTAGCATTTTTGCCAAAAGCAGTTTGCTTGCCGTGTTAGGCACATTGATGTTATCCGCCAGTATCGGTGCGAGAACGGGGTATTACCATGCCAGCTACTTTTTGGTCATTCAGGAACCAACGTTGACCATTTTACTGTTCAGTGCTCTGGCGATAGGTTTGTATCTATGCTCCAAAAAGCTCACCACAGACTATGAAAATCTCGCTATTGTTTCAGCAAGAACCAGTGTGTTTTTAGTGAATTTTGGTTTTTGGATTGGCTCCTTATGGGGCGAGCGCGCAGAAAGTGAAATAATCATTCCGGCCGGCGTATTTAGCGGGTTGTGGGCAATGGCGATCATGCTCACCGCAATTTGGGCATGGCGGCGTAATCGTCGCTGGGTTTTTAATACGGTGGTGGTCTTTGGCGGTATTCACTTTTATACCCAATGGTTTGAATATCTTGGCGCTTCAGCGGCAACGGTGTTAATGGCTGGACTATTAGCGCTTGCTATGGCGGTGGGTCTGCATTCGGTGAATACCAGCATGAAGCAAGCTATGGATAACGAAGCGAATACAACCCATTGAGTATTGCCGTTGGCCTGAGATCGTTCAGTTAAACTGACTTCCGTGCTTTAATACTTAGTCAGTTCACACAACATTTTTTGAAATTAATTAAAGAGACTGCTCATGGCTGCACCAATTTTTATGGGACTGGCTGAGTCGCCGGTGTATTTGTTACCGACAATGGCTAACCGTCATGGTCTGGTTGCCGGCGCAACAGGTACCGGTAAAACAGTGACGTTGCAGGGCTTGGCGGAAGGGTTTAGCGAAATTGGCGTGCCCGTCTTTGCCGCCGATATTAAAGGCGATTTATCAGGCATCAGCCAACCAGGCAAAAGTCATCCTAAAATTGCGGAACGTGTTACCGCCATGCAATTGGATCATTTCCAATTTATGGGGTTTAGTACCAGTTTCTGGGATGTGTTTGGTGAGCAAGGGCATCCAGTTAGAACAACCATATCAGACATGGGGCCGCTGTTGTTATCTCGCCTCATGCAATTAAATGATACGCAACAGGGCGTCCTGACCCTGGTTTTCCGGGTAGCTGATGATAATGGCTGGCTGGTGCTGGATTTGAAGGATTTACGGGCGATGCTGCAGTATGTGGCTGAGAATGCGGCTGAGTTTCAAACACTGTACGGTAATATTTCGGCAGCCAGTGTCGGAGCGATCCAACGACGGTTGCTGGTATTGGAAGAGCAGGGTGCGGATAAACTTTTTGCCGAACCGGTCCTCAATCTGGACGATTTGATGCAAACCGATGCAAATGGACGCGGTATGATTAATCTGTTGGCTGCTGACAAACTGATGCAGTCACCGCAGTTATACAGCACGTTTCTATTATGGCTCTTGGCGGAGCTATTCGAACAATTACCCGAAGTCGGCGATCCTGAAAAGCCAAAAATTGTCTTGTTTTTTGATGAGGCGCACCTGATTTTTGATGATGCACCGAAAGCGCTGCTGGATAAAATTGAACAAGTGGTACGTTTGATTCGGTCAAAAGGGGTGGGCGTGTATTTTGTTACACAAAATCCCACGGATATTCCTGAAAGTGTGCTTGGTCAACTGGGTAACCGTATCCAGCACGCATTACGTGCCTATACCGCTAAAGATCAGAAAGCAATCAAAGCTGCAGCAGAAACCTTTTTCGATAATCCGGCTTTTTCCAGCATTGATGTTTTAACGCAGCTGGGCGTGGGGGAAGCCCTGGTATCTATGCTTGACGAGAAAGGACGGCCGCAAATGGTACAGCGCACGCTGATCAAACCACCCAAAGGGCAAATTGGGCCGATTGAAGCATCACAACGACAACAACTACTAAAAACGTCACTGGTTGCCGGTGTCTACGAGAAGGTGGTTGATCGTGAGTCAGCGTACGAGTTGCTCTCTGAACGAACCGAAGCGATGCAGAAAAAAGCCTTGGAAGCTGAGTCTGAAACCGTCAAAAAGGCGGCAAAACGGACCCGACGCGGTGATACCGCTTTTGAAGCTTTTACCAAAAGCGCGATGCGTGCTTTGGGCAGTCAGGTTGGGCGGCGTTTATTACGCGGTTTGTTGGGATCGTTACTCGGTAAAAAATGACCTAATCGTCTTTGCTACCGCCGGCTGTGGCATTCATATTTTTATATTCTGGCATACCTGACTGAGTTTGCGTTGGTTGTGCATCGGCTTCGGGACCATCAAGCAAGGCGCCAGCTCGATCTGGCAATTTTTTATCGATACCGAGTTCGCCTAATTGATCGTAACCTGCGGATAAATGATCGAATAAATCTTTGTAAGAGCCAGCCATGTTGACAAATAACCCTGCCGTTTTATCAAAATGTGCGTGGACTTTGTCGCGATAAGCATCAAGTTCTGCCTGTTTTTTAGATAATTGCTGTTCGTGCTCTTCGTTCAATTGACGAACAAGATCACGGGTATCGATATTCATGCGTCGGCCAGCAAAAAAGCTAATTATGCCGACAAGGATAAGGGCAATAACAACAGCGGTGATTTCAATCGCGGACATAGTGCTTCCTGAGTATAAAGTCAGATAACAGCATAGCCTGACCTATCTCTCTCAGCAAACTTTAGGGTGAGCATTGAGTCTAATCGCTTTTGCCGTACAATAGCTCGAAATTGGGAGAGAGCACATGATTGATTCAAAAAAAATTGATGAATTGGTAGACACTGTCACCAAGTCATTACCGCCAGGTATATTACAAATGCGCGAAGAAGCAGAAAAAAATATTCGTGCTGGCCTCACGGCAACATTTAACAAACTTGATTTGGTGACTAGAGAAGAGTTTGACGTGCAATCTCAAGTGCTATTAAGAACACGGGAAAAGTTGGAAGCACTTGAAAAGCGTGTCGCAGAACTAGAACAACAGACATCTTCGAATCAGTAAATTAGCTATTTGGAACAGTATTATGATGAAAACTAAATTGTTATCAGCCGTGGTTGGCGCGGTTTCTTTATTATCGGCTTTTGGGGTAATGGCAAAACAGGATTTATCAGCGCTTTCCGGGCAATGGGTGGATAACTCTGGCCGGGGGGCACTGGCCATCTCAGGTGATAAAGCCACCTTTACCAGCAGTACAGATTGGGGCCGTGAGCAAGTCTATGAGCTGAGTTTGCAGGATAATGATGTTCTTTTGCTAACCCCAACCACAGAGGGGAAAACGATTGAGGCAAAAGTGGACTGGGATAACCAGTCCGTGAGTTACCAAAGAAATAAATTCCACTTTACTCCGGCACCAAACATTCGTCCTGAGCAGTTAGATGGCTATTGGTTTGAAGAGGCCGAGCGTGGTGGTACAAAGCATATTCGCTCTGTGGAATATAAAGATGGGGGAACGCGTTATGACTACTATTCCTGGCAGGTCAACCCTGGCTATGGTACCTACTCGCATAATGTAGATCGTAATGTTGTCCTGCAGGTTGATCGCGGCTTTATTTTCCGTGGGCCGGAGTCGAGCAGTGCTTATGTGCATTATGCTGTGCGTGTTGAGGACGACACGATTCACTATGTAGACCGAAATGGAGCTACCTGGACGGAGACACGGACTGAGACGTTGTATCAGTACGACGTGCCAAAAGGATTTAGAAATATGCAGGATTATAGATAACGCCGGCGCTTTCTCGATTTATTACAAGTTTAAGTCTCTAACAGGAAATTTTGTTATGTCTGCGTTTGATAATGTCACGGTTACCCGTGAAGCGAATATTTATTTTGATGGCAAAGTGACCAGCCGAAAAGTAACGTTTTCGGACGGCAGTTATAAAACACTTGGTATCATGATGCCGGGCAATTACACTTTCGGTACCGAAAAAGCCGAGCTGATGGAAATTTTAGCGGGCCAGTTACGTTACCGTCTCCAAGGTGAAACGACCTGGCATGAAATTGTTGCCGGACAGTCGTTTAATGTTCCAGCTAATGCCGAATTTGATATTGAAATCTCAGCACTGGTGGATTATTGCTGTAGTTATCTGGATTAGACAAAATCTGAAGCCAGGTTTCTGAAAAGCCGTCGGTTCGAAACGCTGACGGCTTTTTTGTATCTGACCGCGTCTTAGCCAAGCGGGAATGGCATGCTGGTTTTATTACTGATCGAGGTAGCGGGAGTTTCCCGGAAAATGACGTAATACGTGGCCGTATTTTAGAAGGAAACGAACCTTACCCGATGAGAGTCAGGCAAGGTTCGCATTAGTTTTTGCTGTCTGCAAAGCATGAATTCATCATACATTCAACAACGCATGACCTGGTTGCCAGCTAAGAGCTAAGGCTGATTAATCCCAGTCGTAAACTAAATTCAGACGGTAGCTGGTGTCTGTTTTTTCAGCATCGATAGCTGGTTGACTGTTATATTGGCTGCGCAATGATGCACGAACTTTCCAAGCTTCGCTTTCCGTGATTGGCATTTCGCCACCAAAGTTTGTCACAACCAGATAATTCTGTCCCGGGCTGCTAAACGACGGGTAATACGTTAAGTCATGAAACAGTCGTAATCGACTGTTCATCTTATAATTGACGTCATACCCGAGTACCCCGGTTGGGTCCTTTTCGTTGGTGCCATCACTATAACTTTCAAAACGATAACCCAAACCGGCGAAGCCTTTAAATACTAAGTCTTCCTCCCGAATGAAGAATCGACCAATACTGGCTGTGGCAATAGCACGCAGGTCTAGCTCTTCAAAATCATCAATCTCGAAGTCGGCACTCCCCCGGGCGAAGTAGTTTTCGCTAATGTCGCGTTCTAGTGAAATACCGGCCAGTTTCTCATTTTCAGTTTGTTCGCCGTCTTCCTTAGCGTAATTAATTTCCATATACATCGCCATTCGCTCGGCTTCGGTTTCACGGAACAATTCACCGCGTCCGGTTGCTGCAAAGCGCTCGGTATTTCCTTTCGCTCCTTGAACACCAATCGCAAGATTGCCGCGCCAAGGATCTTTCAGTGCGGTATTTTCCTCACGCACTTGCTGCAGTTGAGTTTCATAAGATTGCTGAATTTGATCAACTTCTGCTTGTTTGGTGGCTTCGGCATCAGCGAGCTTTGCTTCATACTCGGCTTCAAGTGCCGACAGTTGTGGTTTATTTGTTCCGGCTGGCCACAGGGTTTCAATATTGGCAGGGTCAAGCGGAACGTCACCAAAGGCGGTACCTGTCAGTTGATGCTGTCCATTGGCGTTTGTCGCAATCTGTCCGACAATACGGTCACTACTCTCAAGCTGAATCATGTAAGGCTTATCCGTGGTTAGCTTGGTCACCTTACTGAAATCAATTGTCACTTCATCTGCAAACGCGGTATCCAGGATGAGTTTGCCATCTGCAATTTGCTGGATTGTACCATTGAGCTGGCTTCCATCATTTAATACAACTTGGTCGGCAAAGACTTGGCTGCTAAAAACAGCAGACAACAGCAAGGCAAGCGGACGCATACGGCGCTTTAACATAGTTACTCCGAACATTGATTTTAAAAAGGTTGCTTGCAACTGATTCTAACATGATGCGCATTTTGCTCCAAAACAAAACCCGCTCCGAATTGTGATTTATGGCAGATTCCCAAGATATCCAATTCAGTTATTTTTTCCTTTTTTTGGTTACACTGTGTCGACAGGCTTTTACCAAGGACAGGTTATGACGCTTGCAACAATACATAGTCGGGCGCTGGCAGGCATTGATGCACCGCCAGTGACTATCGAGGTACATTTATCAAACGGTTTGCCCTCGCTATCGATTGTCGGTATGCCAGAAACCGCCGTTCGGGAAAGTCGCGATAGGGTGAGATCGGCGATTATTAATGGTCGGTTTCAATTTCCCCAACAGCGCATCACTATCAATCTCGCACCAGCGGATTTACCAAAAGAGGGCGGACGGTTTGATTTACCGATTGCACTCGGTATTCTCGCTGCATCTGGGCAAATCCCTGACGAACGACTGTTGGCAATAGAGTTCATCGGTGAGTTAAGTTTGACCGGCGAGTTAAGGCCAGTCAGAGGCGTTTTGCCGACGTTGTTGGCAACGGCAAAGGCGGGACGAGAATTGTTATTACCGGCAGCCAATGTGGCAGAAGCGGCTCTGACGCAACAGGCCAAAAGTTATGTGGCCGCTGATCTGTTGTCTGTGTGTGCTTTTTTACATGGTCAGCAAAGCTTGCCAGAAAATGACGTGATTCAGTCTCAGGTTGAGCCGGATTACGCCGACATGCGCGATGTGCGTGGACAACCCGGCGCACGTCGCGCATTGGAAATCGCCGCGGCGGGGGGACACAGCTTGTTATTTTGTGGACCACCGGGGACAGGAAAAACCATGTTGGCTACTCGGCTGCCGGGGATTTTACCCCCCATGACAGACGCTGAAGCCTTGGCTAGTGCAGCCATTCAATCCATCACCGGAAACGGTTTTGAGGTTGGTCGCTGGCGTCAGCGTCCATTTCGTTCACCGCATCATACCGCCTCAGGCGTTGCCTTGGTTGGGGGTGGCAGTCAGCCAAAACCTGGCGAGATATCTTTGGCACATCAAGGCGTATTATTTCTAGATGAGTTACCCGAGTTTGATCGGCGGGTACTGGAAGTATTACGAGAACCCATCGAGTCCGGAGTCATTATGGTGTCCAGAGCCGCCAATCAAGCGGAATTTCCCGCCGAATTTCAACTGGTTGCCGCGATGAATCCGTGTCCCTGTGGTTATCTTGGTCAGTCCCGATGTCATTGTAGCGCTGAGCAGGTACGTCGATACCGTGCTAAAATCTCCGGCCCTTTGCTGGATAGGTTAGATATTTTATTGGAAGTGCCGCCAGTCGAGCATCGATTATTGCGTCTGGCAGATGATGAGCCAATGCCTGAGCCTAGTGAGCGAATTCGCCAGCGCGTCATTGCCGCGAGAGCACATCAGCTCGCACGCGGCGGGCAAATAAATGCGCGTCTGACTCAAAATAAAATGGCAGAATTTTGCCGATTAAGTGATGCCGACGCAGCATTATTGGAACAAGCGATTGCTAAACTTGGACTATCAGCACGTGCCTATCATCGAATCATTAAAGTGGCGCGAACCATTGCCGATCTGGCTGACAGCGATGCTATTTTGACAACACACCTGACCGAAGCGATTGGCTATCGGCGATTGGATACGGTTTCTTGAATTAGTGAATGACTTAAATCCGCAGCAGCAGGAAGCTGTGCGTTACATTGACGGACCGTTATTAGTTCTTGCTGGTGCAGGTAGTGGCAAAACTCGTGTCATCACGCGAAAGATTGCTTATCTCATCGAAAAATGTGAAATCAAAGCAAGTCATATTGCTGCGGTTACTTTTACCAACAAGGCTGCGCGAGAGATGAAGAGTCGAGTCGCAGAACTGATGGCTAATAGCGCCGTGTCTACGCGTGGCTTGATGGTTTCAACATTCCACACTCTGGGCCTTAACATCTTGCGCAAAGAAGCCACAACACTGGGCTATCGGCCGGGGTTTTCGATTTTTGATGCCTTGGATACCTTAGCGGTTTTGCGTGATTTAATGGGGCGGGACTTCGCTGCGGATAGTGATCACGCGCAGCAGGTACAAAGCCAAATTTCGGAATGGAAAAATCAGCTGATTTCGCCAGAGCAAGCCGCCACGATTGCCGATGGTGCGCAGCAACAGTTTGCTGCACAAGTTTATCCACGCTATGTTCAGGCACTTAAAGCTTATAATGCGCTGGATTTTGATGATCTGATTTTGCAACCTGTTTTATTGTTTCGTGGATATCGCGAAACCTTACAAAAATGGCAGGCCCGCATTCATTATTTGTTAGTTGATGAGTATCAAGACACAAATGGTTGCCAGTATGAACTGGTCAAGCAATTGGTTGGTATTCGAGAGAAGCTGACCGTTGTTGGTGATGATGATCAATCAGTCTATTCATGGCGCGGCGCACGGCCGGAAAACTTATCCCAATTACAAACCGATTTTCCGCGACTCAAACTGATTAAGCTTGAGCAAAACTATCGTTCAATGGGACGGATTTTGCGGGTAGCGAATCATTTGATTAGTCATAATCCACACGTGTTTGAAAAAGCCCTGTGGAGTGCCATGGGCGAGGGGGATCCAATTCGGGTTATTGGTTGTAAAGATGATGAGCATGAATCTGAAAAAGTCGTTTCCGAGTTGCTTTATCACAAACTCAAACATCAGGCATCGTTTCGTGATTATGCCATTTTGTATCGTAGCAACCATCAGTCACGTTCTTTAGAAAAGGTATTACGTGAACACAATGTGCCATATTTTTTGACTGGCGGTACCTCGTTTTTTTCCCGGGTCGAAGTCAAAGACATCATGGCTTATCTGCGGTTATTGGCCAATCAGGATGACGATAATGCATTTCTGCGTGTCATCAATACGCCACGTCGGGGAATTGGCACCTCAACACTGCAGGCGCTGGGTGAATATGCGGGTAAGCGCCAAACCAGCCTGTTTGGGGCTTGTTTTGAGTTAGGTTTGGCAGAAAACCTACCTGTTAAGTCGGTTCAGAATTTACAGAAATTCAGTGAATGGTTGGTTGATATTGCCGACCGGGCTAAACGCGGGAATTTGCTTGAAGCGGTAAAAGATCTGGTAGAAGAAATTGACTATCAGGCCTGGCTGGAAGAAACCAGCGGTGATCCCCGTAAAGCGGAACGTCGCATGGAAAACGTGACGGAGCTTGTCAGTTGGATCGAGCGGATGATCACACAGGATATGGAAGAGAAAACCATTGGCGACATTGCGGCGCGGCTGACATTAATGGATATGTTAGATCGCCAAGAAGACGAGAACCAGGCTGATGCGGTGCATTTAATGACACTGCATGCTGCGAAAGGGCTGGAATTCCCGCATGTTTTTATGGTTGGTATGGAAGAAGAAATTCTACCTCATCGCAATAGTATTGAATCCGATACGATTGAAGAAGAGCGTAGATTGACTTATGTTGGCATAACCCGTGCCCAGCGCAGTCTGGTCATGACGCTTGCGAACAGTCGAAAACGTTATGGAGAACGTGTTGACTGTGAAGAAAGTCGTTTTTTGCGAGAGTTGCCAGCAGAAGATCTGATTTGGATGACCGAAAAAACACAAGCAGATCCGGAAGAGCGAAAACTGCGCGGCAAAGCCCATTTATCCAATATTCGAGACATATTAAAATAGGAGAATAGAGCATGATTAGACAAGGATTATTGGGGCTGATGTTAATGCCGGGTCTAGCTCAGGCACACGCAGTGATTTCGCCGCAGCAAGCAGAGAGTGGGCAATATTTTAAAGGTGTGATGACGATTGGCCATGGCTGTGATGGTTCGGCGACAACTAAAGTTACGATCACGATTCCACCTGGTTTTCGTGGCGCAAAACCAATGCCAAAAGCAGGTTGGCAGATTGATGTTGTAAAGTACCCCTTAGCCATGCCCTATGAGTCACATGGGAAAACAGTGACAAATGATGTGCATAAAATTACTTGGTATGGCAATGAGCTTAAAGATGAGCATTTTGATGAGTTTGAATTCATTGGACTTGTAGCGGTTGGAGCAACAAGTAAACTTTATTTTCCAGTTCACCAACAATGCGTTTTGGGCGAATTACAGTGGAATCAAACACCTGAACAGCAGCCTGAGTCGGAAAAGCATAAAAACGCTAAACTTCAATCATCGACATTAAATTATCCTGCACCATTAGTGACCGTAATTGATGGGCAGGGACATCATCACCACTAATTTTTTTCCATAACCCTTACTTGGGTGAATTAGTGCAATTTTTGTCTCTTTAACTTCGGTAAATTACTCGGATTTATATTAGCCGCGTTAACGAGTGTTGCAATCGGAATTACCTTGCTGTTGTTGGCAAATGAAACGGTTATAACGATAGAGGGTGTGGAAGTGGTGGTCGATCGGTTAGCACTAGCTGCCGTCTTGGTGCTGAAAATGAGCTTAATCTAACGGTAGGCAGTGTCACGTGAATTGAGATGACTTAAGGGCGCGATGTACGGTAGGCGTGACGTGTTAGCCACTCGGCGATGTTTCATCAGTTTGTTATTTGCGGTTGATGTTGTTTAGCAACCAGCGATCAAGATGGTTAGCAAATGTTTGCCTGTCTTTTTGTGACAAGGCCGGTGGGCCTTTGATCATTTCTCCGCTACTCCGCATAGTCTCCATAAAGTCTCTCATGGTTAATCTCGCCTGAATGGTGGCTTTCGTGTGATATTCGCCACGAGGATTCAGCGCAACGGCGCCTTTTTGGATAGCTTCAGCAGCAAGGGGAATATCTGCTGTAATCACTAAATCGCCAGCGGAGAGGCGTTGGACAATTTCGTTATCCGCAATATCAAAACCTGATTGAACTTGAATAAAATCCACAAAATCCGAAGGCGGCAAACGCAAAAAATGGTTGGCAATAAAAGTCGTTTGCGTTTGGGTTCGACCTGCTGCGCGATACAAAATATCTCGGATAACTGTTGGACAGGCATCCGCATCTACCCAAATTTGAGCCTGGTTCATTTTGTGGCGTCTGTTTGACGTGTCCGTTTTATCTGCCTGACTTTAATATGGATAGCAGCTTTAGCCATCAAATGAGCGCTGACAGGCGCCGTAATAAACAAAAACAGGGTCACCAAGATTTCGTGCAAGCTAAGATGGCCTGTTTGTGTACTAAAATAAATGGCTGAAGCAACCAGTATGGCACCGACACCCAATGTACTGGCTTTGGTTGGACCATGAAGTCGCATATAAAAATCAGGCAGTTTAAATAAGCCGATACTGCCCACTAATGTAAAGAAGCTTCCCAAAAGGATTAACAAGGCTAAAAGAATATCAAGCATGGTTATTCCATAATGTCGCCACGAAGCAGATATTTGCTCAATGCCAATGTTCCCATAAAGCCCATGACGGCAATCAATAAAGCTGCCTCAAAATACAACGGGCTTCTTAGATAGATACCTAGCAGAATAAGCAAAGCGATAGCATTTATATATAAAGTGTCCAATGCCAAAATTCGGTCCGGCATGTCCGGGCCTTTGATTAAACGAATAAAACTGAGCAAAACAGCAAGACCAACCAGAGCAAATGCGACCAGAATAGCGTTTGTTAACATGCGACAAAAATCTCCTGCAAAGGCTGTTCGAATTTTTGTTTAATTTCGGCGATCGTTTTGTCTGGGTCGGTCATATGCAAAGCATGAATAAGTAAAAATTGACCATCCTCACTTAAATCACAGCTGACTGTGCCAGGTGTGAGTGAGATAGTGTTTGCTAGCAAACTGATACCAACCGGCGATCGCAACTGTAGAGGATAACGCACAAATCCCGGTTGTAATTTATCCGCACTTCTCAAAATTAACTTGGCAACAATCACGTTGGCAGCGAGAATTTCCCAGAGAACAACAGCGATATATTGGATTAAGCGCCATGGCTGCTTAATGATGATTTTTTCTGGCCAGAAAGCAGAAGTAAACCACGGAATAAAGACAGCCAGCATTGCCCCTAATACCATGTGCCCGGCACTAGCTGTATTATTTAGTAGCAGCCAGATTAGCCATAACAGTATCGTTAACACCGGGTGTGGGAAAAGACGCGACCAGATCATGGCATGACCGCCGCTTTTTCCGGCTGACGCATGACTGCATTAATATAGGCCTGATGGTTGCCTGTTTGGGTGGCAATTGTCGTGGTCAGTGTGGTCAAGGGTTGGGCCAGCAAAACCATTGCCGGACTCACCAGCAGCAGACCAATAATCGCGGCAAAGGCAGGTTTATTTAACGCCGGTGCCGGTTTGTCTGGTTGTGACTGAACACTGTAAAAAAACAGCGAACCGGTTCGCACTAAGGCCACAATCATAATCAGTCCCGAAGTTAAGATGATTGTCGCAATGGCGGTATACCAATGATGTGCCAGCGCCGCATGCAATAACATTAACTTACCAAAAAAACCGGATAATGGTGGCATGCCAGCTACCGCGACAGCTAGAAGCATGAAGACACTACCTACCAAAACAGGCTGAGCTAAGGGCGTCGCTTTGGTAAAAGTATCAGCATGATGCCCCCGTGCCAGTCGAATAACATCGGCCAGTAAGAACAGAGCGGCGCCAATCAGCGTTGAGTGAATCAGATAATATAAACCAGCGGATAAGGCGGTTTCGTTGGTAAGGCCAATCGCGACCATCAAGGTGGCCACTGAGGCCAGAACAAGATAAGCCACTTGTTGTCTGAAAATCCGTGCCGCCAGCACGCCAAACGCACCCAACAAAAGTGTAAGCAGTCCCAGAGCCAGTAGCCAGTCATGATGAATGAATGCCAGCATGCCAGCATCTTCACTAAATAAGGTGCCATGGACCCGGATCATGGCGTACAAACCGACTTTAGTCATAATGGCGAACAACGCTGCAACCGGGGCTGTGGTGTAGGTATAAGCACCCGGCAACCATAAATATACTGGAAAAATGGCCGCTTTAATGCCAAACACAAGTAACAACATCAACGCGGCAGCGCTGACAATACCGCGATCTTCAGCATCAACGGCCTGAACGGCAATCGCCATATCGGCAATGTTCAAGGTGCCGAGCATGCCGTACAACGTGCCGACGGCAAACAAGAACAGTGTTGAGCCAATCAGATTGAGGACAACATAATGGAGTCCTGCACGCGTTCTTAGCCGACCACCACCATGAAGCAGCAATCCATAAGAGGCTAATAGCAGCACCTCAAAGAAGACGAATAAATTGAACAAATCACCAGTCATGAATGCGCCGTTCAGCCCGAATAACTGCAGCTGAAATAACACATGAAAATACTTGCCTTGCTGATCGGTATTGCTGGCGATGGCGTACCACAACGCGGCCACTGCCAGTGTTGCAGTCACTACAAGCATTAACGCCGAGAGACTGTCCAGCACCATGACAATCCCGAAAGGGGCAGACCAGTCACCCAGCAAAATAACATGGTAATCACCGTTCAGCACCAACTGAAAGGCAGACACACTCATACCCAGCAAAATAACGGTTAATAGCAGACTAACAGCACGTTGTAGAGCAACACTACGTTGAGGGAGCAGCAATAGTAGAATGCCACTGAACAAGGGGAGTAATACCGGAAAACTGGCGAACTGACTCATGGATGTTCTCCCATGTCAGCCTGCTGCCGGCTGGCTTCACGTTCGTCAACAGATTTATGCACCCCATCCACATGGTCATTGCCTAATTCACTGCGTGATTTGAGTGCCAACACAATAAGAAAGGCTGTCATTCCAAAAGCAATAACAATAGCCGTGAGTACCAGTGCCTGTGGTAACGGATCGGTATAGGCGAGAGCTGATTTATCGATTACGGGTGGCGTGCCAATCTGTAACCGCCCCATCGCGAACAGAAACACATTCACAGCATAAGCCAGTAATGTCAGTCCAAGCACGACAGGAAAAGTGCGTGCCCGTAACACCAGAAAAACACCACTGCTGGTCATGACAGCAATCATGGCGGCGATGAGCCACTCCATCAGTCAGCTTCCTTTGTTTGTATAAAGTGAGCGGCGTGACTGAGCTTGCCCAGTTCAACCAGAATCATCACAGCACTACCGACAACGACCAAAAACACGCCCAAGTCAAAGGCAATCGCACTGGCAATTTCGAATGTGCCAACGATTGGCCAGTGCAAATAGGTGAAGGCCGTGGTCAGGAAGGGAAAGTCCAGTAAAACTGGCACAAATCCCGTCACGAATGCGATTAACAAACCCGCCCCGATAATGTGATGCATATTGGCGCGCAGACGCGTGTTGGTCCAGTCGATCCCATTTGCCAGATATTGAGAGATCAAAGCGACAGAAGCAATGAGTCCGGCGATAAACCCACCACCGGGCAGATTGTGACCGCGCAGAAAAATAAATACTGCCACCATCAGCATCAGCGGAAACAACAGTCGAGTCAAAGTTTGCATAATCGGTGGATGCGGGTCATGACTCCAGGGAATACCCGCAATATCATGACCAGGCGCAGTCAGGCGCAGTCCTTGCAACATGGCATACACCCCTAAACCGGCCAGTGCCAGAACCACAACTTCACCCAAGGTATCAAAGCCACGAAAGTCAACCAGAATGACGTTAACCACATTAGTGCCACCACCACCTGGTTTGGCGTTGTCCAGAAAAAATTGTGAAATGGGTTGATAGTCACGGCTTAAAACCGCCATGGTGAGAAAAAATACCGCTAAACCGGAAAAAATTGAAATTAACCCATCCCGACTGTAACGGGCAAAACTGCGCTCTTGCGGAGTATGCTGAGGCAGGAAAAATAATGCCAGTAGCAGTAAGACAATGGTGACAACCTCAACCGAGAGTTGCGTCAGCGCCAGATCGGGTGCGGAGAACAGAACGAAACTTAAGGCAACCAGCAGACCCACAACCCCAACGGTTATCAGTGACAGCAGTCGCTGATGATGCAGGATAGCCGTTAGCAGGCTGGCAGCAATCAAGATCAGCGTTAACAAAATGGTTACAACATTCGCCGCCATCAATTCCCTGTCACCCAGAAGTGGCGCTGGAAACTGGGCAAATCCCATAAAGCCCATAAACAGGGCTGCCGCGATTAACCACGATGCGGCAGGTTGCAGTGCACTACGGTCAAAAGCAGCGGTAACCTGACGGGCCATACGAATCAGCTTGCGCATTACCCAGTCAAACAGATTTTTCCCCTCTATTCTTAACAGGGTCGCTTCGTGCCAAGCAAACAGTTTGTGGCGTTGTGTGTAGACCAGAACGCCCAACAGCAGAGCAATAAAGCTCATCATCAAGGGCAAATTCACACCATGCCAAATTGCCAAGCTGAAGGCGGGGGCAGTGGCTTGCAGACTGCTGGCAGCAGCGACACTTAAAATTGGCCCAAGTAACAGCATGGGAGCGATACCGACAACCAGACAGAGCACGACCAGAATATCCACTGGAATTTTCATGAAGCGCGGTGGTTCATGGGGTGTTTTTGGCAGATCAATCGGTTGACCATTGAAAAAGACATCATGAATAAACCGTAATGAATACGCGACCGAGAAGACGGCTGCCAATGTAACTAGAAGCGGGACAATCCATGCTGTCCAATCGCCCCCGGATGCGGACAGGGCTTGTTCAAAAAACATCTCTTTACTGATGAAACCATTGAGCAAGGGGACACCAGCCATTGCTGCTGCTGCGATCATGGCCAATACAGCGGTATGTGGCATCATCCGAAACAAGCCATTCAGTTTGCGCATATCCCGAGTGCCAGACTCATGATCAATGATGCCCGCAACCATGAATAAAGAGCCCTTGAAAGTCGCATGGTTAATGATATGAAATAGGGCCGCAACTAACGCCATCTCACTGCTGAAACCGAAAAGCAGCGTAATTAGACCCAGATGACTGAGGGTCGAATAGGCCAGTAATCCTTTGAGATCATGTTTGAACAATGCCACATAGGCACCAAGCAATAATGTCATCATGCCAGCACCGCCGACCAGCCATATCCATTCGGGCGTCCCAGAAAAGACGGGGAAAAATCGGGCTAATAGAAAAATGCCTGCTTTGACCATCGTTGCCGAGTGCAGGTAGGCTGAAACGGGCGTCGGAGCCGCCATGGCATGCGGTAACCAGAAGTGAAATGGGAACTGTGCAGATTTGGTGAACACACCGAGTAAAAAAAGGATTAATGCGGGTACAAATAATGGATCGGCTTTGATGGTCTCAGCGGCGGCCAGTACGTCTGTCAACTGATAACTGCCAGCGATATGACCAATCAACAGCATGGCGGCTAGCAAGGCTAAACCACCAGCACCAGTGATGGTGAGCGCCATCCTTGCCCCTTGTCTGGCATCCTGCCGATACTGCCAGAAACTAATCAGCAAAAACGACGTTAATGACGTAAGCTCCCAGAAAACAACCAGCAGCAAGATGTTCTCGGACAACACAATGCCTAACATGGAGCCCATAAACATCAATAGATAAGCATAAAACCGGCTGGTGGAATCTTTCGCCGTCAGGTAATAACGGGCATAGAAAATGATTAATAAGCCGATCAGCAGAATAAGCAAGCTGAATAGCATTGCCAGCCCGTCAAGACGAAAGGAAAAAGACAGACCGATGGCGGGTAACCAGGACCAGCTCTGAATCAGCGTTTGTCCGCTAAACACAGCGGACTGAACCGGCCAGAGCAAGGCCAATGCAAGTAATGTTGTTATCCCGGAAACCCAGGCCGGTGCTAAGCGATGATAACGACCGCAATAGGCTGCCAATGGCGCCGCCATAAAAGGGAGCAGAGCAATGACTGGCAGGTTAAAGTTAAGCAAATTCATGAACAGGCTGGGTTCCCTGGTCGTTCAAAAATGTGAAGACAAAATAAATGCCCGTCCGTTTTACGTTTCGGACAGGCATTTATGTTAGCTAAGCGCAATATTTATTGCGATTCTGCAACCATATAATCTACGGCTGCTTTTACGTCATCATCTGATAACGCGCCGTTACCGCCTTTTGCTGGCATCATGTTAAAGCCATTAATAGCATGGTCGTAGAGCGTGTCTATACCTTTTTCGATACGTGGTGCCCAATCATCAGCACTACCCAGTTTTGGGGCTTCCAAAACACCGGCAGCATGGCATGCCATACAGACACTATTGTAAACATCCATACCGGGACCACTTTCGCCGCCTGCCGCGGCGTCAGACTCTGCTGGTGCTGCGGCAACCACAATGGGCTCTTCACCAACACGTTCCTGAGCAACAGGGGCAATCCGTTCGGTGATAGCGTCATCGTCCATACTCGGTGGCGGTGTCACATTTTCACCCAATGCCAACATATTGCTCAAAACAAATTGAACAACCGCATACAAGACAACGAAAACAACCAGACTGCCTACAAAAAATTTTGATGATGTATTTTTTTTCATTTTAGACCTCTGACAAGCTGACGGCTGAGATTATACGGTGAACAGCCTCATGACGCCATTCATTTGCCGTCGCCACCAGCCAAGGGACCCAAAACAATTTTGCCCTGTTGATTACCTTGATTTAGGAGGTCATGCGCCTGTTGCAATGTGCTGGCAGACAGCTGGTCGAACTCCCGGCCAACAGGGTGGATTAGTGTCTCGGCATCAATCAGTTCTGCGATGCGTTGCAATATCCGTTTCTGTTGTTCCATATCTGCTGTGTTGAATAAGGAACGGGTAAACATAAACTCCCAGACCAATCCGGCGCTTTTATTTTTTAGCAAATTCAAATCAACAGGGTGGTGAAAACTGACCGCTAAACCGATTAAACCTTGTGGCTTGATAAGCGCCGCCATCACCGGATAGTAGTCATCACTGTTAGCAAGGCAAATAATGTAATCCGGGGCTGGCAACTGAGCATCTTCATAGTTTTTTGACAAAGATCCGTGATGGCTAACCGTATGGTCAGCCCCCAGTTGCTGACACCAATGCGTGGATTGTTCGCTTCCCGTTGATGCAATAACCTGTAATCCGGCAAGTTGTTTTGCGAGTTGAATCAGCATAGAACCCACCCCACCCGCACCACCGATAATTAACAAGGTTTTGCCACGATCCTTTTGCAGACTGATTTTCAAGCGATTAAACAGCAATTCCCATGCGGTCAAGCTGATAAGCGGTAAACTGGCTGTCTGCAACTCAGTGAGTTGCTGCGGCGCATGTGCAACTAACCGACTGTCCACTAACTGGTGACTGGCAAAGCAGCCTGGCCGTGTCAGATCACCGGCATAAAAAACCCGATCACCAGGTTGAAAATCGCTGACTTTTTCGCCTACCGCGACAACCGTTGCGCAGGCATCCCAACCTAATATTTTGGGTGTATCGGTGATTGTGGATTGTATTTTTTTATCGACCGGGTTGACCCCGACCGCGTTGACCGCGACCCATAAATCAAAACCGCTAGGTGTGGCATCCTCTTGACAAATAAGCTGGGCAGGGCCAGCTGCATGAGTAAATTGTAGTGCCTGCATAACAGGAAAACCTCACTGAATTTAATTTAGACAGAATTTTTAGTCATGGCAGCACGTCTGTAGGGCTGCCAGATAGGCCGTCTCGTCAGGAGACTGATTGGAGCGCTGACTTTGCCAAATACACTCAGCAAGACAGTCCATCATTTGATGTTCAGTATCGAGTTGATTGCCTTGATGTTGTGCTAAAAGTTTTTGATAAACATGACGAATACCTGCCGGGCGATCTGTTGCCACTTGCTCCCGTATCGCAAGATGAAGACCTAAATGCAGGTAAGGATTATTGTCACCACTTTCCACAAAATAGTTTTGCTGGACAGATTGCTTATGCGACAGTGTCGAATGGTATTCAGGATGCTCTTGAATCACCACTGCAATTTGTTGCTCTAGCATAGTGAGCGGTTGCTGATGTTGCCATTTATGCCAAACATCATGGTAATAACGGCGCAAGCTGTCACGATCTTGTCCAAACATGCTTAATGGGCGGTCATCATTTTGGATTGGTGTCGGAAATCATCACACAAATCATTCACAATACATTCACCACACTTTGGTTTGCGGGCAGTGCAGACATAACGACCATGTAATATCAGCCAATGGTGCGCATCGAGCAAATAAGGCTTTGGCGTATTTTTAATCAGTTTATCCTCAACTTCCCGCACATTTTTTCCCTTCGCTAAGCCGGTGCGATTTGAGAGACGAAATATATGCGTATCAACGGCCATGACCGGTTGCCGAAAAATGGTATTCAGCACAACATTAGCGGTTTTGCGTCCGACACCTGGCAAGGCCTCCAATTCGACACGGTTATCGGGTACCTGACTGTCATGTTTGCTGATTAAGACCTGACAGGTTTTAATAATATTCTCGGCCTTACTATTAAACAGACCGATAGTTTTAATATGCTGTTTGAGTCCATCAATGCCTAAATCCAAAATATGTTCTGGCGTGTTGGCGACGGGGTAGAGTTTGGCTGTCGCTTTGTTGACGCCCACATCCGTTGCCTGTGCCGATAAAATCACGGCAATCAATAATTCAAAAGGCGATTGATATATTAATTCGGTCGTGGGGTTAGGATTTGCGGCTTGCAGACGAGCAAAAAAAGCAGCGCGCTGGGCTCGATTCATGCGTTTCCTGCCGGGGCACCAGCCATTTCTTTGATCGTTTTCGGCTGTTGTACTTTTTGCCGATCATCAATGGCATTTTTGAGAGCAACGATCAGCCCTAAGCCAATAAACGCACCAGGTGGTAACAATGCCATCAGAAAACCACGATAGTCTTCAAAAACGGTCAAGGTTAATCCTCGCGCGCCTTCGCCAAACATTAAGTGTGCATCGCTAAACAGGGTGCCACTACCGAGAAGTTCACGTAAGCCGCCAAGTGCCACCAGTACCAGCAGAAAGCCAATACCCATCATTAACCCATCCAGCAGGGCTGGATTGACCGGATTGCGCGCGGCAAAGGCTTCTGCCCGACCAATAATGGCGCAATTTGTCACGATAAGTGGAATAAAAATCCCCAGAATCAGATACAACTCATGAAACCAGGCATTCATTGCCAGTTCAATCGCGGTAACTACCGAGGCAATAATCATCACAAATACCGGTAGTCGAGCTTCGTCCGGAATATGGTTGCGCAGCAGTGAAATTGTGCCATTTGAGGCGACTAATGTCAGAATGGTCGCTAAGCCGAGACCCAGACCATTGATAACATTATTAGTCACCGCAAGGAGAGGACATAAGCCAAGTAATTGCACCAAGCCGGGGTTATTCTTCCACAATCCATCTACGATAATTTGACGCATAGCATTCATGGTGTGTTCTCCTGCGTGGCAAACAGTTTACCTCGGTTTGCAGCAAAAAAAGCCAATCCATCCCGAATCGCCTTGACCACTGCCCGAGGGGTGATGGTCGCCCCAGTAAATTGATCAAACTGCCCACCATCTTTTTTGACCTGCCACTCTGTTGCGGGTGGTTTATCTAATGATAAACCGGCGAACTGTAAAATCCAGTCATCTCGACGCGCTTCAATTTTATCTCCCAGACCAGGGGTTTCTTTATGGTGAATGACTCTCACGCCGGCCAGACTTCCATCAACATAGACGCCCATCAGCAATCGAATTTCACCACTATATCCATTGGGAGCAACAACGTTCAGAATAGCAGCGACCGGCTGATTAGCCTGACGTGCTCGATAAACCAGTGTTGGCGTTGTCGTCCCTAGCGCCGGTGTCGGTGGTAATGTCAGCGTATCGTTAACAATCGCATTGTCAAACTGATCCGAGGGAATCAAGACTTCCAGTGTGTCTAATAAGGCCTGATATTCGTTTTCAGCGATAGTTTGTCGTGTTGCTTTTTCTGTTAACGCCACGAGTGCGGTTGCACTAATCGCAAATAATGCCGTCATAAGACCAACCCGAATAACGGGATTTTGCCAAAGCTTACCCATTTACCTGGCTCCGTACACACGCGGTTGCGTGTAGTAATCAATCAACGGTACCAACATGTTCATGATAATCACAGAAAAGGCGACGGCATCGGGATAGCCACCCCAAATCCGGATAAGATAAATCAGCAGCCCGGCGCCAGCGCCAAAAACCAGCCGTCCTTTTAGTGTCGTTGAACCGGATACCGGATCTGTGGCAATAAAGAAAGCGCCCAGCATGGTTCCACCACTAAACAAATGGAACAGGGGGGAGCCCGAAACCTGTGGCGCCACTATCCAGACGACTGTACTGATAAGGAACAAACTGCCTAGCAACGCTACGGGAACATGCCAGCTAATCACTCTCCGGTAGAGCAACCAGATGCCGCCAATGGCAAACCAGATATTGATCCACTCCCAACCAAGCCCCCCAAACATACCAAATAAGGGTTGGCTGCTAACATACTCTGGCGAGCGCATTAGACCGATTTGCGTTTTCATTTGATCCAGCGGTGTCGCCCCGGAAAGCGCATCTACACCTTGACCCTGCCATTGACCAGTAAAAATCAATTCAGCCGCCATCTTGAAATCGGGCACCTGGCTTGCCAACGAACTCACCGGTAACCAAGTGGTCATTTCCAGTGGAAAAGAAATTAACAGCAAAACATAGCCAATCATTGCCGGATTAAACGGGTTATACCCCAATCCGCCATAAAGATGTTTGGCAAAAATAAGGGCAAAGCTGACCCCGAGTACTGTCAACCACCAAGGCGACAAGGGGGGAATGGCCACCGCTAGTAACACGGCTGTTACAGCAGCACTGCCATCGCTAAGAAAGGGTTTCAACGGCCGATTTCTTAACTTGAGCATGGCCGCTTCAGTGAGCAATGCGGTCACTAGGGCCAAGATGATTTGAATCAGAACGCCATAGCCAAAATAAAATACCAAAGCAATGATCGCTGGAATGAGAGCAATAATGACCTGCACCATTTGCAAGGTAACGCGATTGGCGCCAGTCAAAAATGGTGGACTGAACTTGAAGCTGGTCATTGACCTTCCTTGGCGATGTCCGGTTTTTTAGCAGGTGGCACCGGCGCTTCCTGCCTATCTGCTTTGGCAGCTGCGGCTTTTTTAGAGGCAGCCAGGGCGGCTTTTCGTTGAGCCTGCCGTTGTTCTTTTTCCAGCCGTTCGCGTTCTTGCCGGGCAAGACGACTTTCATATCGCTCCCGGGCATGATCGGCTTTGTTTCGTTCACGCTCTTGATTCATGATTTCGGTTTTGGCAAAGCGGAAATAAGACACCAGCGGAATTTTGCTTGGACAGACATAGTCACAGCATCCACATTCAATGCAATCAAATAATTTGTAATCGCGAGTCTGATCGAATTCTTTGGCGCGAGCATGCCAATACAGCTGCTGTGGCAACAGGCTGGCTGGACAGACACTGGCACAATCGCCACAACGGATACAGGGCAAAGGCTCACTGGTCTGGGCGGCTTCATCGACACCGACCAGAATACAGTTTGCGGTTTTGGTGACTGGCAGCTCATCTCCAGCAAGGCTGTAGCCCATCATCGGCCCGCCTTGAATGAAGGGTTCATCAGGTTGTCGGCGTGTCTGACAATATTCCAGCAGGGCTTTTATGGGGGTTCCAAACAGGGTTTCAAAGTTACCCGCATGGGTCACATCTGTACCAGTGACCGTTACGATTCGCGAGATTAACGGTTCACCATGAATGACAGCGCGGCCGATCGCATAGGCCGTGGCCGGATTATGGCAAACAACGCCAATGTCGATGGGCAATCCATGACTCGGCACTTCTTTACCCGTTACTACCTGGATTAGCTGTTTTTCACCGCCAGTTGGATAGCGTGTTGGCACCACCACAATATCGGCGTCAGCGAGTGACTGGCGGCTGCCTAAGGCAAGTTGCATCGCTGTGATGGCTTCTGGCTTGTTATCTTCAATGGCAATTAAAACGTCGCGCGCAGACAGCGCATGACGCATGATTTCGATGCCATCCAGTACACCTTCGGCTCGCTCACGCATCAGCATTGCGTCGCAGGTGATATAGGGTTCGCACTCTGCGCCATTGATGAGCAATGTATCGACATGGTGATGGATGCCAGGGTTGAGTTTGATAAAACTGGGAAAACCGGCACCACCTAATCCAACAATGCCAGCATCGCGGATTAATTGTCTCAACTCATGCGCTGAGTGTTGTAAAAAATCACGAATCGGATGGCGTTCTATCCACGTTTCTTCGCCATCTGTTTCGAGAATAATGCAGGGGGCTGACAGACCTGAAGGATGTGGTATCGGTCGCTCTTCAATTGCGGTGATTGTACCTGAGCTCGGCGCATGCAGGCACACGGAGACATGACCATCGGCACGGGCGATACGCTGGCCCTTCAGGACAGTGTCACCGACAGCAACAATTGGCATGGCGGCTTCACCAATATGCTGTTGTAAGGGCAAAATCAGCTGTTTACTCAGCGGTGTTTTCCGGATCGGCGTTTGCGTTGAACGCTTTTTGTGTCCCGGCAGATGTAAACCACCGGGAAAATCACTGACAGGGCGACGCATTAGCTATTGCCCCGTTGCGGGACACCTGTTGCCGGATCCGGCCAACGCCATGTATGCGGATCGGGTTGCATTTCAACCATATCAATACAATCTACTGGACAAGGCTCAACGCACAATTCACACCCCGTACACTCTGCCGCAATGACGGTGTGCATTTGTTTAGCTGCCCCCAAAATAGCATCTACCGGACAGGCCTGGATGCACAAAGTACAACCAATACAGCGATCTTCATCGATCACCGCGAGCATTTTGGGTTTTTCGACACCACAGGCTTCATCAAGTGGCTTGGGTTCAACGTCCAGTAAATCGGCCAACGCTTGAATTGTCGACTCGCCACCCGGTGGACAGCGATTGATGTCGACTTCCCCCGCAGCGATGGCTTCTGCGTAAGGGCGACAACCGGCAAAACTGCATTGTCCACACTGGGTCTGTGGCAAAATTTTATCGATCTTGTCGACAATCGGGTCACCTTCGACCCGAAACCGAATTGACGCAAAGCCAAGCATCAGGCCGAGAATGAGCGCTAACAAAGTCAAAGCAATGATTGCAGTCAACATGCGTTAAACCCGAACCAACCCGGCAAAGCCCATAAATGCCATTGACATCAAACCGGCAGTGATTAATCCAATAGCAGCACCTTGGAATGGTACTGGTACATCCGCTGCAGCCAGACGTTCCCGCATGGCTGCAAAGATAATCAGTACCATTGAAAAACCGATGGCTGCACCAAACCCGTAGAGTGCGGACTCAAGAAAACCATGCTGTTCCTGAACATTCAACAGTGCAACACCCAACACAGCACAATTAGTGGTAATTAACGGCAAGAAAATTCCCAATACCTGGTATAAAAGGGGACTGGTCTTGTGAACTACCATTTCAGTGAATTGCACGACAACCGCAATCACAAAAATAAAGCTGATGGTGCGCAAAAACTCGATACCCAGCGGCGCCAATAAATAGGCATTAATCAAGTAGCTGCTGACAGAGGACAGGGTTAGCACAAACGTGGTTGCCAAGGCCATTCCCATGGCGGTTTCCAGTTTACGAGACACGCCCATGAACGGACACAGGCCGAGGAATTTAACCAGCACAATATTGTTCACCAGAATGGTACTAATCAAGATGAGCGCGTAATCGGCCATTGACTAACCTGTCTGTTTCCTCAAATTTATATACATATCAGTGCAAAACCTTTAATTGACAATCAACAAGCCAGTCTTGTTTTAATCGTCAATTATAGCGTAGAAAACGGTGTTTTCATAACGCAAAATATTGATTTTCTTATTTAAATTTAGTTTTCGGCACAGAGAGATAGTGCCACTGACTCAGGTGCAAATACGCCGACTATCAGGCTAACTTCTGCCGTCGACTACGCACCGCTTCAGCAAGCTCATACAGTAAAGGCACACTGTCATCCCAAGCCATGCAGGCATCGGTAATACTTTGGCCATAAACCAAGGGCTTATCTGGCTCTGCATTTTGGCGGCCACCGACCAGATTGCTCTCAAGCATCAAACCAATGATTCGTGAGTCGCCTGCTGCCACCTGATCTTTGACTTCACGACAGACGGTTGGTTGCTTGATATGACTTTTACCGCTGTTGGCATGACTGCAATCGATCATAAGCCGGACTGGCTGATCGCTTTTCGCGATGACTTCAGCGGCCTGATTAATACTGTCAGCATCATAGTTTGGCTGCTTGCCGCCACGTAAAATAACATGGCAATCGGGATTACCTGTCGTAGAGAAAATCGCCGAGTGCCCGGATTTGGTTACCGACATAAAATGATGCGGTCGCGAAGCAGATAAACAGGCATCGACAGCAATCTGCATGCCGCCATCCGTCGCATTTTTGAAACCGACTGGACATGATAAACCCGAAGCCAACTCACGGTGTGCCTGACTTTCAGTCGTTCTGGCACCGATAGCTCCCCAGGAAACCAAATCTGAAATGTACTGTGGACTTATCAAATCCAGATATTCGCTGGCTGCTGGCACGCCCATTTCTGCCAAATCCAGCAGCAGTTTGCGGGCAATGTGTAAACCATCATTGATTTTGAAGCTGCCATCCAGGTAGGGATCGTTAATGAGTCCTTTCCAACCGACGACGGAGCGCGGTTTTTCAAAGTAGACTCGCATAATAATGTGCAAATCCTCGGCTAACTCACTAATCAGTGGTTGCAGACGATTAGCATAATCCCGCGCGGCGTTGGGGTCATGAATAGAGCAGGGACCAATGATAACGATCAGTCTGTCATCCCGTTGATGCAGAATATCTTGGGTACTTTTTCGGGCATTAAATACCGTCTCCGATGCCACATCTGTGATCGGTAACTGTTCATGCAATTCAGCTGGAGGCAAGACCTCCTGAATGCCGACAATGCGTAAATCATCTGTGCTGTAAAGCATGGCGCGATGATGCCCAATGGAAGTTTTAAAGCGCTAATTGTACCTGCTGAAGCCTTGTTGTGCCACGGATAACCGTGTTCCGACATGGGTTTTTTCCGATGATCACGAGAGAACACGTCGATTAATCATGGCATAGATTATGCTGAGTTTACTTTGATGGCATGAAGTAGTGTCAGATTCTCGTCATTCAGCTATAGTAACCATGGAGAGGTCAGTATGCGTCTGGTTGAATCTTTAAAACACGGTCAGGAAAAAATTGAATCCATGAACGCCGGATTACGGCTAAAAGTGGAGGCAACACTGCGCGAGTTACCCAACCGCCTCAATCGCACGTTGACAGACATGCGAAATATTTCCCTGCCCTGGGGTCAATTACTCTTTTGGCAAACGCCGCCAGAGACTCATGAAACGATTGACCCACTCATTGCCCAGCGTCAGGTTATGGTCCGGTTACAACAGCAATTCACGACGACCGAGGATGTTGGTGACTGGTATACGCTAAACCAAAAAAGTATTGATCGTTTTGCGAGCGTAACCGGCGATATGCAATGGATTCATACTGATCCGCAACGAGCTGCAACGGAGTCCCCCTTTAAGTCAACGGTCGCACACGGATTTTTAACCTTATCCCTGATTCCCATGCTCACAGATAGTGTCGATCCGAAGCACAATCCTTACCCCGAAGCAAAAATGGTCGTGAATACCGGTCTGGAACAGGTTCGGTTTTTATCACCGGTCAAACCCGGCATGCGTATCCGTGCCAACAGCCGTATTATCGATATTCGTGAGATGAAACGCAGTATTGAATTGGTTCGTGAGGTGACTATCGAAATTGAAAACAGTAAACGGGTCGCCTGTATTGCGCAGTTAGTGATGCGTTTGTATTTCTAACTCAGGTTAGCGGTACGGCATCAAAGTAACGAGCATTCCACCACAGGTGTAACCAGATACTGAGCGCATAACCCAGCGCGATTGCCCAAATCCATTTCAGGTGCGCGAAAAAGGTATAAATGCCGCGGGCCTGCCCCATCACTGCGACACCTGCTGCCGACCCAATCGACAGCAGTGAACCACCAACGCCAGCCGTTAATGTCACTAACAACCATTGACCATGACTCATTTCCGGCATCATTGATAGCACAGCAAACATCACAGGAATGTTGTCGATCACCGCTGAAATGACACCTATCAAGATGTTTGCTGTTGTGGGACCTAGGTCGCCATAAAGTAATTCAGAACCAACACTGAGATAACCAATAGTACCCAGTCCGCCCACGCAAAGGATAATGCCGTAAAAGAACATGAGCGTATCCCATTCGGCCTGTTGTAATTGTTTGAAAATATTGAATGGCGCATGTTGTTGGGTTTCATCACGTAAATTAAACGGGGTTTCGCCGTCAGTTTCTGTCCGACTGAGCAGTTTTTGATCCTGCAACTTGAGCCAATAACCATAAAGCTTGAGCAAACCAAGGCCCGTCATCATGCCAAGTACCGGCGGGAGATGCAGGAAGTGATGACCACTTGCTGCCATCGTAATTGTTGCAATAAACAAACCGACAATCACCAATGCGCCGGGTTTGAGTTGCACCGTTTCCTGCGCTGGCAACGATGCAACGTTACGGATAGCAAAAGCCAGGATAAACGCCGGTACCAGCCAATTCACCAGCGCCGGCAAAAACAAGGCAAAAAACTCATGGAAATCTAGAACACCCTTTTGCCAGACCATCAGCGTGGTTATGTCACCAAATGGGCTAAAGGCGCCACCGGCGTTTGCAGCGACCACAATATTGATGCAGCCAAGCACGATAAATTTTGGATTTCCTGCTGCGACGGTCATGACCACTGTTGCCATCAGTAACGCCGTAGTTAAATTATCTGCAACCGGCGAGATCAAGAAGGCCATCAGTCCTGTCAGCCAAAAAATACTGCGTAAACTAAAGCCTTGATTTACCAGCCATGCCCGAACGCCATCGAAGATGCCACGTTCACCCATGGTATTGATAAATGTCATGGCTGCTAACAGGAATAGGAATAGTTCGACATATTCCAGTAAATTGTGGCGAATCATTATCCCGGCTGTTTCATGAAACACGGGATCTGACTGCTGCGCATATACGAAAGCGATCAGCGCCCAAATCAGACCGGCAGCTACAATGACCGGCTTGGACTTGCGCATGTGAATTTCTTCTTCGAGAATCACCAACGCATAGGCAACAAAGAAAATGGCCAGTGCCACAAAGCCAACCCAGTGACCAGTCAAATCCAGCAGTGCCACCTGACTTTCTGCGGCTACAGCCGGCAGAGAGAACATCAGTGAAAGCAATGCTGCAAACCACAATATTGCAGACGGAACGTGGCGTCGATTAAAGCGGTCCATCAGGAAACCTGTGTCATTGAAAAGCAGCTTAATATACGCACCGTTGACAGAATGGCAAGCTGCTAATGCGTGATTTTTTGATAAAACCCACTTGCTGCATCGGTGACCAAGTCAAAAACATGTTCAAAGCCTTGAGGGCCGCCGTAATACGGGTCAGGCACATCCGATTCATCAAACTGTGTCGCGTAATCCAAAAACAATTGCACCTTGTGCTGATATTCCTCTGGACAGGCGCGTTGTAAAATAGCCAGATTATCGCTATCCATTGCCAAAATGTAATCAAAATGTGCGAAATCACTGGCAGTAAATTTGCGGGCCCGGATAAACGATAAGTCTATGCCACGTTGCCGGGCAGTTTGCTGTGCCCGACTGTCTGCGGGTTCGCCAACATGATAGGCATGCGTGCCGGCAGAGTCGACTTCGAATCGATCTAACGCATTATTTTGCTTTAACAAATGCACAAACACGCCTTCGGCCGTCGGTGACCGACAAATATTTCCCATGCAGACGAACAGTACTTTGATAGGTTGCATACGTTATCCTTTCACTTCAGCTAAGAGTTGTTCCGTCATGGCCTGAGCCTGTCCGAGATAACCGCCCCCGAACAAATTCAGATGATTGAGAATGTGGTAGAGGTTATAGAGCGTTTTTCGAGTTTGATAGCCACTATCAATTGGCCTGACGGCGCGATAGGCGGCATAAAAGTCGGAGCCGAAACTACCAAAAAGTTCGGTCATTGCCAAGTCGGCTTCAGCATCGCCATAGTAACAGGCCGGATCAAAAATCACTGGCTGCCCGTGTTCATCTGCAGCAGCATTACCACCCCATAAATCACCGTGTAACAGGGCCGGCTCGGGTTGATAGTCCGTAAAAAAGTCGGCCACCACCTCAATGAGCTGCTCTCCCTTTTGTTGCAACTGACTGGCAAAGCCGGCACGACTTGCCAGATGATATTGGTGACCGAGACGATATTGCTGCCAAAATGTAACCCAGTTTGTTTGCCGATCGTTTGGTTGTGGTGTGCTGCCAATGGTGTTGTCCATCAGCCAACCAAAATAGGGCTGAACCTGGGTATGCATATGAGCCAGCTGTTCCCCTAGTGTGCTGGCGGCATTACCTCGTAAGCCACGTAGCGCGATGTATTCCAGAACCAGAAAGGCATCACTGCCGGTTCGACCTGAACAAATTACCTGAGGCACACGCACACTTTCAGTTGCCGCCATTTCATTGAGTCCTTGCGCTTCGGCGGTGAACATGTGTTCCAGGTCCGGACGGTTCACTTTAACGAAAAATGCCCCAGATGGCGTCTCCAATAAATAGGCTGTATTAATACAGCCACCACCAATACTGCGACTTTGAAAAGGCTGACAGTTTTCCCCTGTTGCTAATTCAATTTCCGTAATGATGGCATTCAAATCTGTCATAACAGAACTCCGTCGCAAGACAAAAAAGACATGATAAGCTGTCAGAAATTTTTGCCAACCATAACAGGAGCGCTCTGATGACCAATAATCCGGCTGTGAATCCTAAACAACAGGTAGCTGAACAGGCAGCGAATATGGTGGAAAATGGGATGATAGTTGGGCTGGGAACCGGATCAACAGCCAATCTGTTTATTGATGCGCTGGCGCAGCGTAGTCGGCAGGAAGAGTTGCAGTTGCGTGTTGTTGCCAGCTCGGTTATTAGTCATAACCGCGCCATTAAGGCCGGCTTGAGTGTCCTGAGTATTAACCAGTTGTCAGGTTTGGATATGTACGTGGATGGTGCGGATGAGGTAAGTGACGACTTGAGTCTGCTCAAAGGCCGTGGCCAGGATTTGGTCAAAGAAAAGTTATTAGCAAGACACGCGGATCAATTTGTGGTGTTGGTCGATGAAAGCAAGCAGGTTCGCCAGATTGGTGAAAAGCATCCCATACCGGTAGAAGTGGCGCCCGATTGTTGGCAACTCGTTCAGGCTGCGTTGCAGCAACAAGGTGGGCAGGGCAGCTTGCGGCCAAATGCGGCCGGGGACAATGTATTTTATAGTGCGGATGGCAATCTTGTACTGGATATGACCTTTACCGATATTACCTTGAAAAACCTTAATCAACTGCTGTCAACTCTGCCGGGGGTAGTTGAACATGGTATTTTTTATCTGCTTGCCAGTGAGGTCTTAATTGGCAAGGCACAAGGCGTGATTCGGTTAACGGCGGATTGAACCACCAGCAGGATAGACCTGCTGGTGGTGTGATACTTATTTTTTAAGTTGTTCGAGAATCGTTTCTGCCTTTGATTTACCAAACTCGCCAGAGCCTTCCACACCGATGTATCGCACGACACCATTGTCGATAATCATCGCAAAGCGATAGGCGCGAATACCCATGCCGCCACCGGTTAAATCGCGATCCAGCCCAAGTGCTTTGGCATATTCAGCGCTGCCGTCAGCCATCATGCGAACTTTACCTGTGACTTGGTTTTCCCGACCCCAGGCAGCCATGACAAAGGCGTCGTTGACCGACATACACCAGATCTCATCTGCACCGGCTGCTTTAATTTCATCAGCCAACGCGACAAAGCCAGGCAAGTGCTGGGCGCTGCACAGTGGCGTAAAAGCACCCGGAACGGCAAACAAAACGATGGTTTTACCGTTGGCCATTTCCTGTACATCCAAAGGCTGCGGATTCATTGGGCAACCATTATGCGGATCAAATTCAACACATTCTGTCAGTTTACCGGCGGGAATAGATTGTCCGGTTTCAATCGCCATGTTGTTCTCCTTCAACTATTTTTGGGAGCTTAAGCATAAGCCAAAAACCGAGGATTAAAAACCATCTGTTTGGCGAACGGCGATGAGGCCGTTATCATGAGGCAACTATTCAGACGAGGAGCTACTGATGGCAAATTCACCTGCGTTGAAATGGGGCGTTCTTGGCGCTGCCCGTGTTGTAGAAAAACTGATTCCGGCGATACTGGAGGCTGATAATGCGGTACTGGTAGCCGTTGCAAGTCGGCGTTCTGGCGCGGCAGCAGAGGCGCTCGAGAAATATGCGGCGGGTCAGCCGGTTGAAGCACTTGATGATCCACAAGTTTTACTGGACAGACCGGATATTGATGCCATTTATTTACCGATGGCCAACGAAGAGCATGCTGAATGGGCGCTGAAAGCGATTGCAGCAGGTAAACATGTCTTGATTGAGAAACCGATGGCACTGACCGTTGCCGATATTACCGCCATTGAATCGGCGGCAGAACAAGCGGGTGTCACGGTAATGGAAGGGTTCATGTACCGGTTTCATCCGCAGCATGAAGCAGTGCGTGAAATTATTGAGTCCGGTGCCATTGGTGAGGTTCGGGTGGTCAATACCCATTTTGCTTTTCCCATGAAGCCAGCACGCCTGTATCGCGTTAATCGCAGTATAGATAATGGTGGCGGAGCAATGTGGGATATTGGTCCGTATGCGGTTCACACGGCACGGATGTGGTTTGATGGTGAACCAACAGCCGCATTCGCCATGGCAAATCTAAATGATCACAGTGCGGACTTGAGTCTGGCTGGGCAGTTTGATTTTGGCGCCGGCCGATATGCGCAGTTTGAGATCAGTTTTGAACATGCCCGTCGCAGTGTTTATGAAATCATCGGCACGTTGGGCGGAATTCGCTGTCATCAGGTCTGGCAACCGGCTGAAGAGGAGCCGATTATTTCCTGGTGGACAGAAGCTGGTCAGCAGGAGACAGTCCGGCTGGCTGCGGCAGATCAGTTTGTTCGGGAAATTCAGCATTTCTCGGACTGTGCTTTGAACCACAAACCAACGGTTCTCAGCTTTGCCGATGCCAAGGGGAACTGTGCGGCGATGTCGGCAGCATTACAATCCATACGTGAGCGTCGTCTGGTCGAGATAAAATCAACATAAATCCGACGGGAAAATCGGCTGACAGGATCAGGCAATACTGGCGCCGCCGTGTCTAATTGGCGGCGCTGTGATTGCGATTAATCTGATAAGTAATACTCAATAGTCGAAACAACGCGCACTTTTTTGATGTGCGGATTATTGTTGTCACGCGCATAAATGCTGAATTGGCCTTGCGAAGCTTGTTTAATTTTGCCCAGATTACTATTGGAATCTTCAGCAAACTTCTCTGCGACTTCACGCGCATTTCGAGTTGCTTCTTCGATCATTTGTGGTTTGATCTCATTCAGCCGGGTAAACAGATACTCACTTTGAGCCATGTAATTATTGCCGGTCAGAACCAGACCTTGTTTGCCCAGCTCGGCCATGTCGGACATTGCCTGACGCACGGCGGCAATGTTTTCAGAGTAGACAGTCACGGTTTGCGAAGCGGTATAACGAAAATCGGGTCTTGCGCCACCATATTGTTGGGCTGACTTGTCGGTTATCGCCGGGGCATTAATGGTGATTTCGCTGTCTGCAATCGCTTTGTCAGTTAAAAAATCGCGAACTTTACGCGTACCTGATTCCATGCGCTGATAAAGACGGTTGAGATCATTATCGGCTTCGGTAAACTGAATTGGCCAAATGACAATATCTGCTTCATATTCGTGTTCTGACAAGCCTTTTACCGTAACACTGCGTTCGAGTTGCTTCATATCCAGCAACGCGGTGCCCAGTAAACTGCCCAGCAATGCCAGACCAATCAAAAGACAAATCCCCAAGCTTACGGCCGGCAAAAAGTATGGCTTCTCCGTCATCATTGGCTCCCGCTAAACGTTAATATTTACCCCGAAATGTTCACGTGCATAGGCAACCCGGTCTTCCGGCTTCATGCGCTGTTTTTTCCCCAGACTTTCAATGTGCTGCAAACGTGGCAACAGGCCTGTGCCATTGGCAATCTGAATGGTCAGGCCTGGGCGCGCATTCAGTTCCAGCAGCATCGGGCCCTGGTAGCGATCCAACACAATGTCGGTACCAAGATAACCCAGGCCGGACATTTCATAACAGGAAACAGCAAGATTAAGCAGCGTTTCCCAATGCGGAATTTGCAGGCTCATCAAATTAATGCCGGTATCCGGATGTTGTAGGACAGGCTTATCAAATTGCACTGCGCGTAAGGCGTGTCCATCAGCAATATCCAGCCCGACACCCACGGCCCCTTGATGCAGATTGGCTTTGCCATTGGAATCGCGCGTGGAAAGCCGCATCATTGCCATGACCGGAAAGCCTTTAAAAATGACAACGCGGGTATCCGGTACACCTTCATAACTGAAGCCGCTGAAACAATCATCAAAGTGAATCAAGTCTTCAATGATCGCGACATCTGCCTTGCCACCCAACGAAAACAGACCTGCCAGAATATTCGATACATGACGTTCTAAATCGCCAATCGTTGCATATTGACCATTGGATTTCCGATAGCCATTTTCATCTTGGCGGGTCACCACCAGAATCCCTTTCCCACCAGAGCCGTTAGCGGGCTTGATGCAAAATCCGCGATTGTGGGGCAGCAAATTGCCTAATTCCTTAACCGCATGCTGGTGATCAATGGTGCCAATCAAATCCGGCACTTTCACGCCGGCTTCCAGCGCAATTTCCTTGGTTTTTAATTTGTCATCCACCAGTGGATACAAATGACGCGGATTATAGCGGCTAATATAAGAAATATTGCGCTGATTCATCCCCATGACCCCAATTTTATGTAACTTGTTGGGGTGAACGTAGTCTTTTTTGAGGTTACGAAGCCAAGTGAGTGGACCGGTCATGGTTTATCAATCTCGGTCAATGGTTTGAACCGTTTCAACTCCAAGAGTCGATAGCCGGTATAGCTGCCTGCCATCAAGGTAAAGGCCATCAGAATTAACTGAATACCTAAGAAGTTAAAGGTCAAATGTCTGACCAAATCATTGTTCATAACCAGATAGGCAACAATTGCCACCAATAGTGAGCCGCCGCCTTGAACCATGACCGCTTTGGCACCTTCCTCTTCCCATAAAATCGACATCCGTTCAATGGTCCATGCCAGAATAATCATCGGGAAAAAGGTGATTTTCATGCCTTCCGTCAAGCCGACTTTATAAGCAATGATCGAGAACATGGCGATCATGCCGATCACCATAATAATGACCGCCGATATTCGGGCAACCAAGAGCAGGTTAAGGTATGACAAATATGAGCGAATAATTAAACCCGCGCCAACAATCAGCAGAAAACCAACTAAGCCTGTGGTTAAGCTGGTTTGAATAAAGGCAAGTGCGATCAAGACAGGCATAAATGTCCCCGATGTCTTGATACCAATCAGGATACGCATCAATACCACCATCAGAACACCTACGGGTATCAGCAGGATATTTTTAAATAATGCCTGTTCCTCGATGGGCAGATCGTAAAGGGAAAAGTTTAATAATTGATGGTCAGCAAACTTTTGATTGAGCGCCACGCCAAATGGCTGTTCCTGTTCGATCATCGAAAAGGTCACGCTTGAATTACTACCGCCAATCACTTCGAGCACGGGGCCGGAATGATATTGCCATAACAGCAGGTTTTCCGGTTGGCCCTGTTTCCCAGTAAGCGGATTAAACAAGGCATAATGGGTATCGTCTTCAAAAACCTGAAGATAATCAATTAACTGTTGCCGTCTGCGGCCATCTTCCAATTCAAGCGCATGCACTTGTCGGGCGGCAATACCGGACTGTTGTAGTAATTGAACCAGCCAGGCTGTTCTAGGTTTGACCTGAGCCAACAGTTCTGCGGTTTGTTTTTGATTATTGAACTCGACAATTAACTCGCGCGCCAATGTGTAAGGCGAGGCCGAACGGGCCGTTGCACCGGTCAGCAGTTCTTGCGCAGCGGTAGCATAGGGTTCTTTTTCAACGACCGTCTTATTTTCCGGTGGCACCATTGGCGTTGAAGGCACAGCATAAGGATCGGTCAGCATATCCACTTTGTAATAAAGTGACTGGTTACCCGTTGCTTCACGAATAGACCATTCAACGCGGCGTCCGGTGGCTCGTTCTTCATAGGCCAGGCCATAGCCAGGGCTAGCAGTTTGCTGGTTTAACTGTGTAAAACCGGGCTGGGTGCCCGGAATTGCTAGCGCGGCAATCACCTCTTCACCTTCAGCAACAAAATCTACTTTGGCTTCAATTGACCAAGTTTGGCGGGTTTCGCCTGGTAACCAAGGAATGTCTAATGCCAAATGACGGTGCAAAGTCAGCGCCGTCCCAGCTATCAACAGCAATCCAACCAGAATATAAAAGGGGGTGCGTGAAGCCATAAAGGATCCTTAACTACGCTTAATTATCGGTTTCTACGTCAGCATCCGGTGCGCTTTCCGGTCGCCCCTGAATCGGCTCCGGTTTTGGTTGATGATAACTTTTTGCCACATCAATCAATGCGATATCCCGAAGAAATTCACGTCCTAATAAAATGGGGTAGGTCATTGCTGTGCGATCCGTCAAAGTGAACTCAGCGGTATCGGTAAAATCACCCACTTTCATCGTTAACTCGACAACCAGTCGGCGATCCAGTTCATCACTGGAAGCCTGGCGGATTTTGGCAACCCGAACCAGCGGTGCTTCAACTTCGTAGCTATCATCAACATCATCATCCGGAACCATGTTGAAACGCACCCAGCGCTGACCATCACGTTCAAACTCCACGATATGGTGTGCGGAAAGAGATGATGTGGTCGCGCCAGAGTCAACTCGAGCCCGAAAAACCCGGTTCACTGGTTCCAGCCAAATCCATTCCGTTCTTCCCAAAATCAGTTTGTCGTTGACGGTCGCTGGTGCGACAGTAGGACAACTTTTGGCCGGTTCGGAGGGGGACGTGATGACTACCGGCTCTGGCTGCTCGTTGAGTTGCTGGCTGATTTCATCTAATTTTCGATTTAATCCTTTTTGGCCGCTTTTTATGTCATTCAGACCGGCGTAATTCGTTTTCTGGTTATCAATGAGTGTGGTGCAGTGATTACGCCACTTTTCTTCCATCCGGTTTTCCGCTTCGAGAAGCGCCGTTTGTAGCTGTGCTGGTGTCAGCGAGTTTTGCGGTTGTTGTAAACAGCCAGTCATGATGCTGGCTGTCACCATCATTAAGGAGAGTTTCAGTTTATTCATGTGTTTTCAACACCACCAAAAGTTGTCTGATTATCTAACTGATTTCAGTTTATAAATTTATCGATTGTACCTGTTACCTAAGCAGGACTGGCGGTTTTTTTTGCCAGAAAATGCACATATCGACCCAAATCACGATAAGCCGGCATTCGGCAATATTGTGCTTCCAGTTGTTGTAATTCAGCCGGCTGGCTGTTGGCTTTGGATTCGGCTGACAAATAATCACTAAATACCCGAATGCCGGTATGTTTAATGATTTCAAAACCCTGCGCCTGCAATTTTGCTTGTACCTCATGCGGGTATAGCGGATGCGGTGGACTCAGCCGATTACCTTTGCCGATATAACGATCATCAATGATCGATTGTAAACGCCAACCACCGCGCAGCACATTTTGATACACCATGGCGTTTCGATTGTAGAACATCAAGGATAAATAGCCCTCTGGTCGCACTTTTTTAGCAATTACTTCCAAGCCAGCAACGGGATCGGCCAACCATTCGAGCACAGCGTGGTTAATTACCATATCAAACTCGGGTAAGGCGTTCGCTAAAGATTGAGCCGGTTGTTGATGAAATTGGCCGTCACAGTTTGCTTGATGAAAACGTGATTTAGCTTCGTCCAATAGTGTTGCTGAGATGTCACATAACGTCAGGTGATGGCCTTGTTTTGCTAACCACAAACTGATTTGCGCCAGGCCACAACCGGCATCCCAAATTTGTAACGGGTCATTTTTTGCCAGTTCGGCCAAATCCTCTTTTAGCAATGTCAGCCGCCAGCGGCCTTTTTCTGTATCGTAGATACGATCACGAAAACGTGCCGCTAAATCATCAAAATTACGATCCTGCATCAGGCAGCGGGGGCCAATAGACTATCTAGCAGATTATCAAGAGCCACAATGCGGCTATCAGCGTCTGGCATATCGCCACTAAATTTTAACTTGTCCTGTCCATCGAGTTTAAAACGACTCGGTTGTTTTTGAATCAGCTCAATGATTCGAATCGGTTCGATATGGGGTTTTTCATCGAAAATTAATCGACCACCCTGATCGTAAACATCAATTTTGCGAATACCCACGGCTTTGGCTTTCAAACGCATTTCGTGCACGGCAAATAATGTTTTTACCTGGTCTGGCAATAAGCCAAACCGATCGACCATTTCAACCTGCAATTCGTGTAGCGCTTCTTTATCTGGTGCAGCAGCAATGCGTTTGTAGAGCACCAGTCGATTATGCACATCCGGCAGATAATCTGACGGGATCAAGGCCGGCACATGCAGATCAATTTCGACCATATGACGATCTATTGTATCGATAGAAGGCGTTTGACCTGATTTCAGCGCTTTCACCGCCCGTTCCAGAATCTCGTTATACAGACCAAAGCCAATTTCCTGCATTTGGCCACTTTGTTCATCGCCTAATAATTCACCGGCACCGCGAATTTCCATATCGTGCGTTGCCAGCGTAAAGCCTGCGCCTAAATCTTCAATAGATTCAATCGCTTCTAAACGTTTAATCGCATCCGATGTCATTGCTGTTTGCGGTGGCGTAATTAAATAGGCATAAGCACGATGATGACTTCGGCCAACCCGGCCTCGGATTTGGTACAGCTGCGCCAAGCCCAACTTATCGGCGCGATCAATAAAAATGGTATTGGCTGAGGGCACATCAATGCCGGTTTCGATAATGGTCGTACAGACTAGTACATTGAAACGCTGATGATAGAAGTCGAGCATCACTTGCTCTAGCTCACGTTCGCGCATCTGGCCGTGAGCAATGCCAATTCGGGCTTCGGGCATCAGACTTTCAAGCTCGCGCGCCACCCGGTCAATATCTTCAACTTTATTGTAAAGATAATATACCTGACCGCCGCGTTTGATCTCGCGTAACATGCCTTCGCGAACCTTGTCAGCCTGCCATTGCAGCACAAAAGTTTTAATCGCCAACCTGCGTGCAGGTGCAGTGGCGATAATCGACAAATCCCGAATGCCAGAAATTGACATATTCAAGGTACGCGGAATGGGCGTTGCCGTCAGTGTCAGCACATCAATATGCGTGCGATATTTTTTCAGCTGCTCCTTTTGCGTGACACCAAAGCGATGTTCTTCGTCGAGTACAAATAAACCTAGCCGCTTGGGCTGAATATCTTGCTGCAAAAGTTTGTGCGTGCCGATGATAATATCGGCCGTGCCATCGCTAATGGCGGATTTAACGTTATCGAGTTGTTTTTTACTGCGAAACCGTGATAGCACTTCGACTTTTACGGGCCAATCGGCAAACCGATCTTTAAAGTTTTCGTAGTGTTGCTGTGCTAATAAGGTGGTCGGTACAAGAACCAGAACCTGCTTGCCCGACTGCACTGTCAAAAAAGCCGCCCGCATTGCTACTTCGGTTTTTCCAAAGCCAACATCGCCGCAAATCAGCCGATCCATGGGCGTATCTGACTGCAAATCGGCCACAACGGCATCAATAGCATCTTGCTGATCCGGCGTGGTTTCAAAGGAAAATGCGGCTGAAAACGCATCGTAATGGTTATCTGGTGCTGCCATGGGATCTTTTTTATTGGCAGCGCGTTTGGCGTAAATATCCAGTAATTCAGCCGCGACATCACGAGCTTTCTCAGCCGCCCGGCGACGTGCTTTTTCCCATTGTGTTGTGCCGAGTTGATGTAACGGTGCTAGCTCGGGTGCCGCGCCAGAGTATCGGCTGATGAGCTCCAACGAGGCGACCGGTACATATAGTTTGTCGCCTTTGGCATATTCCAGCGTGACATATTCTGCTTCGACATCGCCGACATCCAGTTTTTGCAAACCTAAATAACGGCCGACACCATGATCTTCGTGGACAACGGCATCACCAAGTGACAACTCAGCAAGATTGCGAATAATGGCATCAGAATCACGCTTTTTCCGGCTTCTTCGCCGCCGTTGCATCACCTGCTGACCAAACAATTGCGTTTCGGCAATGACGGCCAGATTTCGACTTGGCAAATACAGGCCTTGCTCCAGCGGCGCTACCGTAATGCACAAATTCGCCGCATCGTTTAAAAATGCCTGCCAATTGTCGATGGGCTTGGCCTGAAGTTGATTTTTCCGCAACAAGTCGAGCAATGTTTCTCTGCGGCCAGCTGACTCTGCTGCAATTAAAACCCGGCCATCGAAACTCGCCAGAAAATTTTCTAGCAATTCGCAAGGCTTTTCCTGACGTGAATTCAGCGTTAATTGTGGTGGTGAGACACTGGCGTAATTATGATGCGCTGCCGCTGCTTCTAATTCAAAATTTTGACACTGCAGTCGCGGCCAGCGTTTGAAACGGGCAAACAGATCATCGACCGGCACAAACACAGCTGTTGGGGGCAATAGTGGTCGGTTTGGGTCGACGCGGTGCTGTTGATAGCGGATATCAATTTCTTGCCAATAAGCTTCGGCGGCCTGGACGGTATCATTGCTGTGAATAAGCAGCGTATTTTCGGGCAGATAATCAGTCAAGCAAGCGGTTTGCTCAAAAAAGAGTGGTAAATAAAATTCGATGCCGCCCGGTAGGTTACCTTCACTAACTTCACGATAAATCAGACTTTTTTGCGGGTCACCATCAAATTGCGTCCGATATTGCTGACGAAAAAGCTTGATACTGTCTTCGTTAACCGGAAATTCGCGGGCAGGCAACAGATTAATACGGTCAATAGTGTCAACTGAGCGCTGCGTTTCGGGGTCAAAAGTACGCAATGTATCGATTTCATCATCAAATAAATCAATACGGTACGGCCAGCGACTTCCCATTGGGTACAGGTCAATAATGGCCCCGCGTACCGCAAACTCGCCATGTTCAACGACTTGTGAAACGTGACGATAGCCTGATTTTTCCAACCTCAGCCGCCAACTGTCGATATCCAATGTGTCGCCCACAGCCAGCTGGAGTCGATGCCCCTCTAAAAATCCAGCCGGTGCAATACGTTGCATAATGGTGGCAACGGGAACCAGTAAAATCCCACGATGAAAGTCAGGTAACTGGTGTAAGGTTTGCAGACGTTCTGAAATAATATCCTGATGCGGCGAAAAGGTGTCGTATGGCAGTGTTTCCCAATCCGGAAAGTGCAAAATGGGCAGATTTTCTGCACCGAGATAAAAACGGATTTCGGTTTCCAGTCGCTGCGCGCGCGTCATGTCATCGGTAATCACTAACAATGGCCCATCATGCTGCAATGCAGCATTAGCCAGTAATAAACCGGCGGCGCTACCGTAAAGCTGACCAGCTAGACGTTTATCATTGGCATTAAGCGGTAATTCAGGTTGAAGCAGACTGGCAGACAAATTGCCCCCTCGCATGACAATCAGGTAAAAAACAGGGTATTTTCCCACAAAAGCGATGGCGGAACAGCGTCGTTTTTGTGACTTGAAAAACCATCATGACGAAATCATGGTATTTGCAAAGGAGCAAAAAACTCGTGAAACGTATTGAAAATGTGGTGTTGCTGAAAGTAATCGGCACACTTGAATTACTGGCTGCGCTGACCATGTTTTATTTTTTTATCAGGATGTACCAGCGGTGATCGGCGGCCTGATTTTGTTGGGTCTGGCCGTCAATAGTTTTGTGCAGGCACATCGCTGCTATCAACGTCAGTATCACCCGGATAACAAATTGGATTTGTCTGAATAAATGACCCAAACGCAGTCAAAGCCCACTTTTGACGCAGAACGATTTGTTAAAAATCTGACCAGTCGGCCGGGTGTTTATCAAATGGTTGATGGCGCAGGTGACGTTATTTACGTTGGTAAAGCCAAAAACCTCAAGAAACGGGTTGGCAGCTATTTTCGTAAAACGGGGCTCACCGCTAAAACGCGTGTAATGGTTGCTCAAATAGCGGATATCAACACCACGGTCACGCATACGGAAAACGAAGCGCTGATTCTGGAAAATAATCTGATTAAAGCGCTCATGCCGCGCTATAACGTGCTACTGCGTGATGACAAGAGTTATCCCTATTTATTGATTTCCGGTGACCGTTTCCCCAGATTGAGTGTTCATCGAGGCGCAAAACGAAAAGCGGGTAAGTACTTTGGCCCTTATCCAAGTGCCGGCGCGGTTCGAGAAAGTCTGAACCTGCTACAAAAACTATTTCCAGTGAGGCAGTGTGAAGATAGCTTTTACGAAAATCGCAGTCGGCCCTGTTTGCAATATCAAATCAAGCGCTGCACTGCACCTTGCGTAGACTTGGTATCTGAAGCCGAATACCAGCGAGATGTGCAGCACACGATTCTGTTTCTGGAAGGTAAAAACCAGCAAGTCATGGATGATTTGAGCGCGCAGATGAACACGGCTGCCGAAGCGCTGCAGTTTGAGCAGGCTGCTGCCATTCGCGACAAAATTATCAGCCTGAGACGGGTTCAGGAACGCCAGTATGTCAGCACCATGCAGGGTGACTTTGATGTGCTGGCGGCGTTGATTCGTGATGGCGTTGCCGTGGTTGAAGTCAGTTTTATTCGTGGTGGCCGCAATTTGGGCAGTAAATCCTATTTCCCCAAAGGATCCGCCGAGGTCAATGAAAGCGAGTTATTGTCTGCATTTATTCCGCAATATTATCTGGGTAAAGATGTACCCGCCGAAATCCTGATCAGCGAGGCGCTTGTGGATCAGGAGCTGCTGCAAGCAGTCTTGCAATCAGAATCCGGTCATAAGGTCAGCCTTCGTCAACCGCAACGGGGTAATGCAACACGCTGGTTAAAAATGACGCAGACTAATGCCGATATTAGCCTGACGCATCGATTAAGCAGCCGTGCTAATTTGTTGCAGCGTTTTGAGTCGTTGCAAGATGCGCTGCAACTGGATGAGCTACCCAAGCGGATCGAATGTTTTGATATTAGTCACACGCGCGGGGAAAAAACCGTGGCTTCCTGCGTGGTGTTTGGTCTGGAGGGCGCGATCAAAGCCGATTACCGTAAATTTAATATCGAAGGTATTACTGGCGGTGACGATTATGCAGCCATGAATCAAGCGCTTAACCGTCGGTTTACGCGATTACAAAAAGGCGAGGGCAAACGGCCTGATCTGCTATTAATAGATGGAGGTAAAGGACAAATTTCCGAAGCACAAAATGTGTTGGCGGAGCTTAACTTGTCCGATTTACCGATACTGGGTATTGCCAAAGGGCCGGAACGCCGTCCGGGCGAAGAAACCTTGTTTCTGGTTGGCCGCGCTGGTGAGGTGACCTTGCCAGCCGATTCGTCGGCCTTACACTTATTGCAGCAGGTTCGGGACGAAGCGCATCGTTTCGCCATTACCGGTCATAGGGCGAGACGAGCCAAAGCCCGCAAAACATCGAGTCTGGAAGCAATTCCGGGATTAGGTGCTAAACGACGCCAGAAAATTCTGCAGCAATTTGGTGGGCTACAGGAGGTTCAGCGCGCAGGCGTAGAAGACTTGGCTCGGGTGGAGGGCATTAGCCAATCTCTGGCGCAAAAAATTTATGACACTTTTCACCCTGACACCTGATTGAAGCATAGTGCTACCATAATCGGGACTTTTACGAAGATTATCTGACATGCTCAATATTCCCAACTGGCTCAGTTTGCTGCGCGTTTTTTTGATTCCAGTGCTGATGGTGCTTTATTTTGTGCCCCATCCTGCTGCGCCTTTAGCGGCCACAGGCGTCTTTATTTTTGCGGCGATAACGGATTGGCTGGATGGTTATCTGGCACGCCGTTGGCAGCAAACTTCCGCATTTGGCGCTTTTATTGATCCCGTTGCCGATAAACTCATCGTGGTAGTGACCCTGCTACTCATTTTGTTTAAAACGCCGACTTGGTTCATCTTACTGCCCGTTATTGTCATCGTTTTTCGAGAAATAATGATTTCCGCACTGCGCGAATGGATGGCCGAATTAGGCGCTCGTAGTACCGTGCAGGTATCAGCAATGGGCAAGTGGAAAACAACGTTCCAGATGATCGCCATCGGTTGCTTAATATTTTATAAGCCGCTGTTTGGGTTGCCAGTTTTTGAGATCGGCGTGGGGCTGTTATATCTGGCGGCGATTCTGACTTTATGGTCAATGATTCGTTATCTCAAAGCGGCGCTGCCGGTCTTGGTAGATAAGGCTTGACAGATAATTTTAACCGCCTATAATGCACGACTTCCTAAGCGGGAATAGCTCAGCTGGTAGAGCGCAACCTTGCCAAGGTTGAGGTCGCGAGTTCGAACCTCGTTTCCCGCTCCAAGAACATTAAAAAGCCGCGGTCAGTCAAGTTACTACTGCGGCTTTTTAGTCTGAAATACATCTCTGGCTGGGTGGCAGAGTGGTTATGCAGCGGACTGCAACTCCGTGTACGCCGGTTCGATTCCGACCCCAGCCTCCATTTCTGAATTTCACACCGTCCCAAGTCATCCCGAAAGCAATCTGTACCAACAACTCCAAATGGTGTTGTGCTCCTTAGCTGTTTCAGCAATCGAATCGCCACTTCTGATTTCTATATATACTTAAGTCATAGCCGAAACTTGTCTACAATAGTCCGTGCAGTTCAAATTGAACATTTCCCAGACGCCATAATCAAACGGCTCACTCCTTCGCTAGCCAAATCAACCGGAAGGGTAGCCGTTATGAATTGATGCTGGGACGCTGGTGCCGCCGGGAGAACGAGTGGGATCGGGATTTCTTTAGGCCAAACAACTGCGACCTTCGACCGTAGCAGAACTGAACTATTTTCAGTAGGCTTGTCAGAGTTATAGCACGTTAAAAGACGCGTATCTGGATAGCGCCGACCAGCGATAATGGTTAGTATAAAAAGCAACGACAATCCGGCCTCCTCATGCAGGCCATTTTTTTAGGTAACAACAGATGATAGATATTGCCAGTGCAAACAAGGAGTTGGCGGATGCCACACCACAGGAGATTATTGAATGGTCATTGGGAAAAGCCAGTAAGCCATTGATATCAACTCATTTTGGCCCACATGAAGCGGTCATTTTACATATGGTGTCGCAGATCCAGACAGGCGTGAAAGTGATTTGGGTCGATTCAGGTTACAACACGCGTCAAACCTATCTGGTGGCTGAAAAACTGATCGAATCATTGCAACTGGATATTGAGGTTTACACCCCGACCATGACGTCAATGCGTTGGGATTGTGCGCATGGCGGCATTCCAGAGGTAGACGATGAGCGACATGAGCGCTTTACCCAGTTATTTAAACTGGAACCGTTTGCGCGGGCAATGCAAGATCAAAGTCCCGATGTCTGGCTAACGGCAGTCCGCAGTGAGCAAACCGAATTCAGACAAAATATGGGTATCTTCGGTAACGGTCCTGATGGTGTTATCAAGGTAGCGCCGTTGCTGCATTGGAAAGAAGCCGATATGGACGCTTACTTACAGAAGCATGATTTGCCGAATGTGACCAATTATTTTGATCCCACTAAGGGATTGAACAACCGCGAGTGCGGGTTGCATACACAGCTGTAATTGATGAAACTATTGCGCTGTTTATGGCTGTGTAGCTTCGGTTTTGTGTCGATGCTGACCCACGCTGCACCGGATTTTACTAAACCGGTTGGTACCACCATCGTTGACAGTGGCTCGGATCATTATCAATTCAGCCAAATGATGCTGGATTCGATAGACGGCCAGCGACATTATCGCGTCACGATTGCTGTCCCTAAAACCGCCGTTCCTGAGCACGGGTTTCCCGTCCTCTACTTATTGGATGGTAATGCGGTGATTGCGGATCTGAGTGACAGTCTGCTGGCTCAGCTGGCAAACAATCCGCCAGTGATTGTTGCGTTGGGATACGACACCGATCTGCGTTTTGATTTGCCAGCCAGAACACGCGACTACACGCCTAAAGGCAATAATGGTCAAACCACAATTGGCAAATGGCAGGGCGGTGGGGCGGATGACTTTTTTGCCTTGCTGAACGACAAAATTCAGCCATTGGTCGAAAAAACGGTCACGCTGAATCGTCAACAACAAGGCATTTGGGGCCACTCGTTTGGCGGTTTGTTTGTTTTATACGCTATGCAAAAAACCGATAGCCCATTCCGCTTTTATGCCAGTGCCGATCCTGCTTTCTGGTGGATGAATGGTGAGCAGATAGCACAGTTGGAAGGCTTTGCCGATAACGATGTGGTTACAGCAACGACCCAGCTGCTGTTAATGCACGGTGAAAAGCTAAAAAAACCGCCCGTATCCCCATCAACAGCGCGTTTCCAATATGATGTCACCGGCACTAACCAGCGCTTGGTCTCGGCGTTGGATAAAATGGAAAATGTCAGTGCGGTCTATCAGGGATACCAACTGACTCACGGGCCGTTATTCAAACCCTCCATGGTATCCGCATTGCGTTGGTTCAGTGACCTGACTGCTTCAGTCAAAACGGATTAATGACTTATTAGGTTAGACTCTACTGAATCGCACGGAACCGCTTGCTCATTATCAATCCCAGCGCTGATACTCAGGTCATCTTAGGGCATAGCGGATTAAGTGATGAGGTTTCAAACCTACCTGCCGCTATTCTGAATAGACAGGCCAATAAATCGTCAAGTCCTTACATCAGCCACTTTTGGTTAAGCCGGTCGACCATTTTATTGAAAGAGGACTCAGGACAACGCGCACGGTAAATCAAACACACCAACATGCGCTAGAAATGGCGATTAAGAGGCGACATATTCGATTGCATCAAGATGCTTTATAACTCAAAACGACAATATAGTTTCAATAATCAGTTGTCGCCTGTAGAGTTTGAAAATTGGTTTCAGAAACGGCTGATAAGGGCTTAAAGAATTGGTGTCTATTCAACCCGCTAAAAATTGGGAGGGCACTTCCTGTTTAGCGAATTTGAGCTGGCTGCAAATTTTAAAAAGAATACGCTGAATCAGTAACTTGTTGTTAAACGTAGGATTTATAAAGGAGCATCATGAACGAAAATCAGGCGGCAGTAGTTGAGGCGGTGATGCGGCGTCGCAAGACAGAAAAAGTACTTTGCCATGATATAGATAGCCGTCAATCTGTACCGATTGCCTTAGCTGAAAAATACAATCCGTTAGTTCGTGATGCGATCAAGGCGGCGGGTTGGGCGCCATTTCATTACCCACGCAGTGCAGATGGCATTGTCGAGCCTTGGCGGGCGCATGTGCTGTGGGATGAAAAGTTGCAGGCGGCGGCGCAGTTTATGCGTGACAGTCTGCCGGATGCCAAGTCAGAGGCCGCGTTAATAGCGGGATGTCATGCGCTGGTATTAGTGACCTGGTTGCCGGGTTATTACCGCGTGGATGAGCAAGGATTGCCAGCCCAGCCCGCCAGCCGACAAAAAGAAATCAATATTGATGAGGAACATCTGGCCGCTGCTTCTGCCATGGTGCAAAACTTATTACTGATGTTAACCGCTCACGAGATGGGTAATTATTGGTCGAGTGGCGGCAAATTGCGTGAGCGGACCATGTTTGATTATTTTGGTATTCCTAATAATGAACGCCTGCTGGCAGCCGTATTTATTGAATATCCCGAATTGCCTGATGCGTGTAAGCAACGCAAGCCCGGTAAGCTGCGTGACAGTCGCTCGCTGGACTGGATAAGAGAGATTGAAGCATTGCCAGCAACGCTGCCCTGAGGTTAATTTTATTGACCTGCCTGCTGCTGCGCCATGGCAGGTTATCAATTCGACTTTACTGGCCTTGGCGGCTCAAGTCAGTTTTAATTGCGCTTTCACATTGCTGTTCAACTTGAGCAAACTTTGATTAAGGCGCGGTGCTGCATGCCTATTCGGTTAGTTATCTGACGTAATTCGCCAGCTGTCATGCTTTGTTCATCTGCGATTTGTGCGCTGGCCGTGTCAAAGGCGTCGACACGCGATGCACCGGAGGCACGTTGTTCCAGGTAGAGCGGCGCCAGACTTGTGTAGATTTCATAATCTTTTTTTATGGCTTCCGCTCGCAGCGACGCATCCGCACAATCACAAATAGCTTGGCTTTCTGTTTCCATACACCACTGAATCAGCGGCGTGTTGCTTGTTGAGTTGGCAGTGGTGTCCTCATCTGTGCCACAAGCTGTGAGCAATAGCGCTAAAGTGAATCCAGTATAAATGTAGAAAGGTTTCATGAGGGGGATCCTTTAATAAACTGGTGAGAGTCGTTGGCTTAAGAGTTAAAGGTAACTGACTGAATAAAAAGTTAAAAATATCTTATTTTGTGGCATCGTCATTGTTGCTTAGGTTAGGATGTACTTAAGCACTCTACGAGTTTGTTTGCAACTTCATGCTCGTTGCCAGGCAAACGTGATCATCCGCTGAGCGTGAAAAGCATAGTCAATCAGTACTGGTTAACCAGGGAGGTGGGGAGAATGAAGCTTTTAATCGGGAGTGTCTTAATCTGTCTGAGCTTGGCGGTTATTGCTGCTGATAAAGTGTCTTTGGCAGAGACACTTCGCGCTGCTTACACCACGGGTGGCATTGAGGCGGTCAGCGCAAAGTTTGAGCAAATCTGGCCAGCCGACAAAGCGGAATATGACGCAAACCCCACCGAATTGATGGTCTTGATGCAGGAGGTAGCACAGACCGGCGATATGGCGGCTATTTCGGTGTTTGGCAATATCAATGGTCAAGTCTTACAAGATCAGCTTAATCAACAGCAGTTGGAAAATATGATTGATTATCAGGATCACTCGGCGGCGATTAATGAGGCTGTTACCAAACAAGAAACGCAAGCCAATGCGGACGATACGCAGCAGGCAATGGCGATTAATCAACAGAAAAAAGGCAAGGCTCGGACAGACTTGGATCGATTTTCAGGCTTATACGCCAAAGCCGGAGACCCGCCAGCCAAAAGTATATTTGTTGGCAAAACGTGTGATGGGTTGCTAGCTATGTCACCGATATGGGCTGATCTTGCCCCATGGCGAATGCGCAGTGCTACCGATACCGTGTTCACCTATTCAGATAGCTTTACCGATTTTGCGGTGGCGTTTGAATTAAACCCGCAACAGCAGGCGGTTGCTTTTACGCATGATATTGAGGGTATTGCCAACCCTCTGGTACGGGTAGGTGATTTGCCGTCAGATTACGCTGATTGCTTGCCAGCACCGTTGCAATGACGACTCAAGCAAGCTGCTTGCGAAGCGTTCACCCCTACGTGGTTCTGACACTAGGGTTTGTTTTAATGCTGTGGCAAGCAGTGTTGCCAGCACCGGCTTATGGTCAAACCTGGCAAGTGACTGAGTTTGAACTGTATGGTGATGCGCCGGTAGATGAACATGACTGGATCGCTGAAGAAAGCGCGTCGATTCAGCCTGCCTTATCTGATGAAATGATTCAGGATATTGAAGAATTTTTAGGTCAGACTGCCAAGTTATACGCAAAGTTGGGTTTTGCTGACCCGGTCGCCAAAGGGGCGATTGACTCAGTGGTGATCGGCAAAAATGGCAGAAAAGTTATCCGAGTCTACGTTTATCCTACTGAAAATGGTCCGGGTGGCTGGTACAGCTCTGGCAAGCCATGTGCGATGCCTGTTACCTCGCGGAAAGTGTTGAATATCAATACCTTTAACCGATATAAAGGCAAGCAGGTGTCCGATGCGGCTTATCAGACGCTGGCTCATGAATTGTTCCATGCTGTGCAAAGAGCTTCAGATTCTCATACTCAATGCGGGTTAAGCGATTGGATTAGTGAGGGAACAGCGGACGCGGTGGCTTACTTTGCCAGCAATAAACTGAGAAAGACACAGTTTAAGTTGGAGCGTCGTAATATTCAGACGATAAAATTGTATGGTGCTCGCGGCTACAACACGCCGCTAAACAAGCCAGAAGATGCGTTAGGTGGGTATTTGACGAGCTCTTTCTGGCGTTATTTGGCAGAGGTGTCGGCTGCTTCGCGTCAAGGCATAGTACATCCGGGGGCAGCGCCAGCGGATGAAGATTATCGTTATCTTGCCGATCTGTTAAATACCCCTTATACAGACAAACTCACCCCAGACAATGAAATCAAATGGCTGAATCGCTGGATGCGAACGTATCCGCATATTCGGACTAATCTGGCAACAGCTTACTCAGGTTTTGTCACGACCTTCGCAGAAATTCTTCATACGCGTGTCGGGCAGTTAAGTTTTATTCCAGACCCGACAGAGTGGGAGCCGCGGTGGTTGAAACGGCTATTTGGCCGATGTCCATTTGTGGGGCATGTCAGTGACTTTGATTCACTGCAACATCAAATTGTTATCAAGGAAAACGGGGCAGCATGTTTTTTTATCATGGTTGATCCGAACACCAATCAGTCGGCGATTAAAATTGAATTGGTAGGGACTGATGTCAAGGCCATGCAGCAGTTGCGTATTGGTATGCAGGATGGTTCATTTCTAAGCGCCCCGATTCTTTCGAGTCGTAGCGAAGATTATGCGGTTCAAGTCGTTGCCTCTTGGACCTTTCCCGCCTTGAAAAATACGCGAATGACGTTTGTTGTGGCCAATATGGCTAGTGAGCCGGAACGCAGTCAGTCTGTCACGCCAGACTTTCAGATTATGGCGGGTAATTATCGATTTACGCTGGGTGGGGGCGAGGTAGGCCCCGTGTTGCCGGGCATTTATGGGCCGCAACAAATGACACCGCCTGCCTCCTCGGGCAAACCGAACCCAACCAAACCCACGCGTAAAAAATTGGCGGAAAAGAAACAGGCAGATGCCTTACGTGATCCAGCGATGCAGTTGTCACCGGTCGGCAAAGCGAACCGGAAAAACTATGCTGATCCAACCGAGTGCAACCTGACCCAAAAACAGCTGAATTTGTGTGATGCACAATTGTTGATTGATCTGCAGGTAGTCGGGTTTCCGGCACAACGCGCTATGCTTGCCGCAGATAGCTTTGAGTCGCCGCAAAGTTTTCTTGGCGTAAACCCTAATAATCTTGATGAAATCCGCCAAGTCAGCGCGATTCTGGATCAGGAAATAGCGGCGATTGATGGCAGAAAAATCCGGATTGCTGTGCCAAAAATTGATTATGGTTTTAGTGGGCAATTTGATAATGCCGAGTTGATCGTTGCCAAAGCTAACGATAGCCACTATCAATATCGAGCTTATGGTCCGACAGTGCGTGATGGCAATCGAACCTATCATCAGCCACCTAATGGGCGCGTGCATATTAAAACCTACAGCCCGACCCAACTAAGCGGAACATTCGAAGCCGATTTGATTGATGAAGCAAACCCCGGGCCAGATGAAGCACCACTCGTGGCAACCCAAATTCGCGGGGAATTTTTGATACCCAGTCCGTGGCGTGGTGATGATGACTTTCAGGTGGATGAACAATCAACGCGACAGGCGTTGATACAAAATACCCTGAAAACAACGCCTTTTGGTGCCGCCCCCATTCAGGCGATTATTGAAAATATGTCGGCACCACCTGCCGATTTATGTGCTGCCGGGATAACGGACGCGGAGCTGAGTGCGATGGGCTTTAAGTCAGGATGTGGCAATCAGACTGAGTCAACATCAGCGGTTACGACGCCTCATTGTCGTTGTGATTGTGCTGTGCATCAGCAGGAAAGTGCACAAACTGCATGTCAGTCGCAATGCCAAACAGCGTGGCAAACCTGTCCATCGCCGGCATCAGAAACCGCTGGTGACAAGACACTGGCCGCACAGGCGGCTGAACTGGATGCGTTACTGAAAGCCAAAAATTTGCCTGACGCCATACGCGAGGCAAATATTGCAACCTTCCGGGCTTTGCCTGAGCCACAGCGTTTGCAGTTGCTGGAACAATTCCGCCAATAAGGTATGGTCAGTAGTGGGAACACCACTGGAAAAGTGGCGTCTAAATATCGGTTTTTATAAGATTTTTTCGCAGTTTTAACGGACTGCGTCATACTATGCCAAATTTAATTTTCGGAGTTCGTCTGTGTCCTTGTTTCGTTCGCGTTTTCTGGTTGCCGCTAGTTTACTCATGGTGGGCGTTTTCAGTGTTCATGCTTGGGCTGCGCAACGTGCCGATGATGTGGCTAGGGGGATGGTTGAAGCGCTGGTCACCAAGCTGAATCAGTCTGGTATTCAGGTTGAAGTCGGCGAAGTCAAAACCTCACCAAGCGCGCGCAGTGTCGAGGTCGACAATATTCGTATTCGTGATAAAGCCGGACGCGCCCATGCGATTGAAGCTATTACCCTAAAAAATATTGAGTTAAATAAAGAGCGCGATTTTGTCGAATCATTTCAGGTCGATATTGATGATGCGGTGGTAACACTGATTCGACTAACTGATCAGCAAAACCGGTTAAATGTACTGAATTATTACCTGCAAGCACTGGGCATTAATAGCGGCCGTATCGGACACCAGCAAACACTGACGGTGAATTATCTGGCAGCGCGATCGCAATTGCAGTTGGAGATGGAAGGCCAGTTTCATCATCCTGCCGATAGTCGTAGCCGTTCTATGGCTGATTTTCGCTGGAAAGGCCATTTCAGTAATGTGCCCGACTTGCGGCAACAATTGATTTTACTGGGGAAACCGGAAAATCACGCAGCACTGGCACTGGCGTGGACACAGCTCAATTTGATCCACTCTGAGTTGACGCTTCAGGATCAAGGCGCATGGGAACCATTAGTGCGTTCCGCGGCGGCACGTGAAAATATGACGGAACCGGATTTTCGCACACAGTTAAAGCAGCAGGCGCAGCAATCAGTCGACACCTGGCGCTATTTACCAGCCGATCTTAAACAAACGGTCGCGGATAAGCTGGCGGTTTCCATAGATAGCCCACAACCCTATCTGCAGGTTGATGTGGCATCAACGCATCCCGGGGGGAACAGCATCATGATGACGATGATGACTAGCGTTATTACCCCTCAAGTTGTCACGCAGCTATTCAATATCAAAATGGAAGCACAATAAGGTCAGTTATTCATTATTGATGCGTTTTGTTTGAAACTGACTTGTTCACGCAGGTGGCAAAAATGCGTGTTACTTCTCAATATGCGAGACCAAGCTTGACCCATCGCCACTTCTGCCATAACAATGCTTACACCGAGTGTAAGTCTTCAGCGTCATCTGACGACTATGACGAAACTGTTTTTAAGGCCCGATGTGAAAAATAAACCGAGTTATCGTCTGTCATGAGAGAACGCGCGTTCAAATTCATCCCGTTAGTGATTCTCGTCATGGGTGTCTTTTTCAGCATCAATCAATTCCATCAGAATCAATCTCAAGCTGAAACCGCGCTCAAAAGTCGTTTTGATACTATCTTTCAGCAAGTTACCTTGGTTATCTCAGACAAAGTCAACTCCTATGATCAGATGCTGAGGGCGACTCAAGGGCTTTTTCAAGCAAGTTACTATGTGTCACGTAATGAGTTCAAAGTGTTTGCTGACAAACTGCAATTGGAGACCATTTACCCCGGATTGTTAGGGTTGGGATATAGCCAGTTGGTTCTACCAGAAGCGCGCGTCGAACATGAGGCGATGATCCGCAAACAAGGGTTTCCAGATTACAAAATCTACCCTGAAGGTGAGCGAGAAATATACTCCAGTATTATTTATCTCGAACCTTTTAAAGAGAGAAATTTGCGTGCCTTCGGCTATGACATGGCCTCAAATTCGGTGAGAAGTGAGGCGATGTGGCGAGCACGCGATACCTTAACGACGGCAATGTCGGGTGGGGTTAAACTGGTTCAGGATTTGCCCGGTGAGTCTGTCACCGGTTTGTTGATGTATCTACCGACATTTAAAAATGTGGGTCTACTCAATGATTCCGTCAGTGCATCTAAACGAGAACATACCGGTTGGGTTTATGTGGTATTTCGCATCGAAGATATTATTCGGGCCACACTTGCGCATTTTCCTTCATTAACGCGATTACAAATCAATGATATCAGCCCGCTCAATGGGGATGTGTTATTTGATACGGGCGACTTTGATGATCATTGGCAATTGACTGAGACCAGTGTGCTTGCCGGTCGGCAATGGCAATTTTCTGCCCAACCCGATATGGCCTTTAGAGCACAGTATCTGACCAACTGGCCAATTATTCGGTTGGTATTGGAGTTACTGTTTACTGTGGCATTGATGGCCATCAGTTGGCTGTTGATTAATGGTAAGTTGCGGGCAGAAAAGCTGGCAAATAATATGACCGCGCAACTTCGTGAGCAAAACCAGCGGTTATCGCTGGCAACCGAAACCGCCAAAATGGGCATTTGGGACTGGGATTTTGAGACAGATAGGATGTGGCTGGATGGCAATCTGGCAAAGCTGATGGGATTACAACGTACCCGAAGTCATCAGATCTTATTTCAAGATTGGTGCGCCCTTTTTGATGAGCAGGATAGAGCGCGGCTGGAGCAGGAGATCGACTATGTCATTAACAACCGCGTTGATTTGAATATTGAATTGCTGTTCCAGCTGGATGCCTACAACTCACGCATGATTCAGCTGAATGCTGTTATGAGATTTAATCACTCAGGCCAACCAACCGGTATGGTTGGGGTCAGTTTTGATATTACAGATAGATGGTTTTACCAATCTCGTCTGGAGCAGACTGAAGCGCGATGGAAGTTTGCACTTGAAGGGAGTGGGGAAGGGGTTTGGGATTGGACGTTAACGGATGACAGTGTCATTTATTCAGAAAGACTGGTGACGATGCTGGGCTATTCACCGGACGATTTTACCCCGCATTTCAGTGAATGGGCAGACCGCATTCATCCGGATGACTTGCCTCAAGTGCAAAAAGATCTGACCGCTTTGTTTGATGGCAGTCAGCCGGCGTATCGGAATGAACATCGTATTAAATGCCGTGATGGTAGCTGGAAGTGGATTTTAGCCAAAGGGATTGTGATTGAACGTGATGAACATGGCGAGCCATTACGTGCCGTTGGGACAAACAGTGATATCAGCTGGCGTAAGGACACCGAATTGGCTTTGCGTCAAAGTGAGGAGCGGTTTCGAAATGCCTTTGATACGGCAGCGATTGGTATGGCACTGGTTAGTATTGAAGGCCGCTGGCTGGAGGTGAACCCCGCATTGTGCGATATGCTTGGTTATACCGAAGCAGAATTGATGGCGTTGACCTTTATGGATATTACTCATCCTGAGGATCTCGACTTAGATCAGCATTTTGTCAGGAAATTGCTTGATAAAGAGTTAGATCACTATCACATTGAAAAGCGTTATTTCTGTCGGGGGGGCGAAATTATTGACGTTTTGCTCAGTGTGTCTGTTGTCCATGATGAGCAAGGTGGGGTGTTACATTTTGTTTCCCAAGTTGAAGATATCACCACCCGAAAACAAGAAGAAGCACATATTCGCAAAATGGCGTTTTATGATGCACTAACCGGGCTGCCAAACCGACGCTTGTACGAAGAGCATTTTGGTATGGCGATTCAACAGGCAAGGCGCAATAAACAAGTGCTGGCCTTGATGTTTGTGGATATTGATTACTTTAAGTCAATTAATGATAACTATGGCCATGATGCCGGCGATTTGATCATTCAGGTGGTCGCGGAGAAGATGTCCAACACTTTGCGGGCAAGCGACACGTTAGCCCGATTGGGAGGCGATGAGTTTGTGGTTGTCTTGCATGAGGTGTCTTCACCAGATGCTGCCTTACATGTTGCACAAAACCTGGTCGCATCGGTATCGGAGCCCATAGAATTAGAAGACGGCACGGCTGTTCAAGTAACCTTAAGTATTGGTGTCACCGCTGGAATTCCAACGGTCGACGATGCAATGACGCATTATTTAAAACAAGCGGATATGGCGTTGTATGATGTTAAAGCCGCTGGCAGAAATGGTGCGAGCCTGTATCAAGCCTCAGGCGCTTGACGCCGTAACCTAGAGAGACAACTTTGCGCGATATTGGCCAGGAAGCGGTTTTTGGGCAATGCGTTTTCTGCAAAAGGTATCGGCCTTATCTGCTGCATCGCGCTCATCCCAATACGCGCCTGATATAAGCCGACGCCGATTCCTTGGGCAACACTGCCAACCAGTTTGCCACTCAACCCAAGACTGGTTTTTTCCGCCATTAAGGTCAAGCCAGCCTGAGTACCGTAGGAAACAAGGGCGACTTTGCAAATTTGCAGATTCATTCGCCAGCGAGCCAGTTTGCCTAGCTTGGCACCATAGATGAGATTAATGCGATTCACCATCTTCAGCGTTTTCCAGACAACCAGTAAGGTATCAATAATCGCCAGTTGGCTGACGGCGACTAATACTGCACTGTTGACACTTTCTTGCTGAATCAATCGCATTGCCTGTTTGTCGAGCTGTTGAAAAAATTGCTGGTCAACCGTGTCTATCACTTCGCTATCGTGAAGATAATCCGGCAATGTTGTCTGGATTCTCTGTATGGAAGCAGCATGCTGGGTGCCCGCATACAATGTAGATAATTCAGCTAACCACGGTTTGGCCTGACGCTGGCTGAAATCGTCACGCATGGTTTCAGCTTGATGGCGCAATTTGTCGATACGTTTCCGTTGCCGGCGGTTGCGCCAGCTGATCCAGATTTGATGCAAGCTCAGTGTGAGCAGAAGAAGCAGTAACAGGCCAAAACCGACGGCTAATATAGGATTCTGCTGGATTAGCTGCTGCATAAATTGATACAGATCGTAACCAATCCATACCAAAAAAACGCTGGCGAGACTGAGTGTCCAGGCCTTGAAATACGAAGTCTCGCCGGCAACTGGCTCAGGCAGTTCGAATAGATCCTCATCCATATCGACCGACTCTGGCAAACCGATTTGTTGTTCAGCACGAGGTTTGAAAAAATCGGCAGGTGCGGTCGCTGATGTTCGGCTTTGTGATGTCTGGCGTGCCTCAAAATAAGGGTCTTTTTCGGTCATGAAAATTTATCTCCAATCAGATCCCGCAGTACCTTGTCCATTCTAATATGCGCAAGACGTCCGCCCTGTGCCAGTTGTGGATTAACAGGCGGGCGTAACACCGGCGGCGTCCAGCCTGCCAGTTGCTGCCAATGGCTGAGTTGGGGTAGTTCATCCGGGATCGGTGGATGACGTAGCTCACCAAATCGACCATCCTGCAAGGTGGCGGTCAGGTAATCTTGATGGTCAATACTGCTTCTGACTGCCGCGGCGATTTCCGTTTCGATACGGATCCGATGCCGAACCGACTGCGGGCAAATGCGTTTAATCATGGCATCGACTAACTGACGCAGTGCTTCATGCTGATGCATGAGCAGCCGATCTGGCTTGGATGCCAAAAACAGGATTTTATTCACGGTGGGGGTGAACAATTGCTTTAGCCAGATCTGGTTGCCCATTTGATAGCAGTCAATAATGCGACTGTAGGCCATCATCATGTCATTAAAGCACTCTTCGCCATGACTTAAGGCTTTGACCACATCAATGAGCATGACCTGCCGATCAATACCGGTGAAGAACTGTCGATAAAATGGTTTAACAAGATTATCCAGATACTGATGATATTGTTGCCTGAGTTGTTGATAAAGCGTGGTTTCATTCGCCTTCTCTAGCTGCTCTGGGGAATAGTCATGCAACGATAATAAAGGCAATACCATGGGTAGGTTGTCGTCAGTGTCGAGCAAGGCCCGTCCCGGTTGCAACAAAGTCAGACCAGCCTGCTTGGCTTGACGTAAATAGGTTTGCCAGCGCTGAAATAAACTGGTGAGGAAATCGGTATCTGCTGTCTGCATTGGGTCCAGTTTGTGTAAGTCAGCCAAGAGCGTTGGATCCAGATCCGCCCGTGGTGCCCGGGATAACAACTGTTGCTGATCCAGACACCAGTCACGATAACTGAGTTTAAGCATTGGCATATCCATCAACCATTCACCTGGATAATCGCGCAAGTCGAGTGTCAGTTGCCGCGCATCGCCCAATAAACCAGACCACACAGAACCCTTTTTAAAGGTGATGTGCAGACGTGTTGCACTGACTTCAGAAGTGGGATTTGGCCAACGGGGTGGCGTATCCGACAAAGCGGCAATCCCGCCGGCATAATCAAACAACGCAAAGCCCGGAATGGCTGTGCTGTCAACGCTCAATAGCTGTTTGTCCCGCGCCGGCAAGAATCCACCCAGACCGGGATGATGCGAATACTTCAGCTGGTGGATTAAACTGGTCAAAAAGGTAGATTTGCCACTGCCACTAAAACCGGTGACACCGATCTTCAAGTGGCGATCAAAGGATCGGCCCAGCAGGTTTTCGCCCCGATGCTGCCATTTTTGCCACTGCGATTTGAACTGATTGCGGACTGAATCTGCTGTTTTTGTCATGCGTCACGGATGCATTAAATAAAGCCGAGCATACCAGACGATATTAAAAAAGTCGGCAGTCGCATTGAAATAGTTAGCTAGCTAATTATAATGTATTCATTATGCTGGAATTAGCAGATCTTCCTGATGCTCATATCCTTGGCCGTTTTGCCGAGCGATACCCAGAAGCGAATATTGAGTCGGTACTGGCGTTTCTGACGTTGCTTCATACTGGTACAGCGCTGACACAGGCGTTAAATCAGTATTTAGCAAAGTATGACTTGCTTCAGGGGCGCTGGTGGGTCTTGATTTTGCTGATGCGTGAGTCAGATTTTCGTGCAACACAATCAAAACTCGCTGAAAAAGCAGGGGTTTCTAGAGCAACCATGACCGGATTGCTGGATGGCCTGCTCCGCGAAAACCTGATTACCAGAGAGCCGGCAACGACCGATCGTCGCCAGGTTATGATTCGGCTGACAGAAGCGGGACAGGCACGACTCGATAGTTTGATGCCTGGTTATTATCAGCATGTCAGTGACATTATGGGCTGCTTGAGCCCGGTTCAGTTGCAATCCTTGCAGGAAGCAATGCGCCTGCTGAATCAACAGCGGGATGCTTTTTTTTCTGATCCATCCTAATTCATTCACTAATTTAAGGAGTCTTAAATGAGATCATTATTTTCCCTGATGGCAACCGTTGGTCTGGTCGCGTTTCTATCCGCATGTAGCGATAAAACGACTATTGATGCACAACAGGTTGCACAAACCGCAAATGAAGACTGGAATGCCGCGTTTAATGCTGCTGACAGTGAGGCGTTGTCTGAGTTATACGCCGAAGAAGCCACGTTGTCCGCAGGTGATGGCAGCGTGCGAAATGGTCAGCAAGAAATTGCGACATTGTTCCAGAGCTTTTTTGATAATGGATTGCACAATCACCAAATTGAAACGGTGGCAACCTATGTCTCTGGTGGGCAAGTGAGTCAGTTGGCTAATTGGTCAGCGGATGTTAATAACGAAGCGGGCGAGACGATGACTTATCGTGGTGTCTTGATGACCGTATTGCAACAAAACGCCGATGGAGAATGGCAGGTCGGATCCCATATCTGGAACATGGCACCGTAAGCCACCTTTTCTGTCAGCTTACCGCGAAGCCGTCATCAATGTTGATGACGGCTTTTTTATTTCACCAATTTTGTGCATGACGCACCATATTGCACCATAAACAAACATATTACTTACCTGTTTAAATTAATAGTTATTTAAAATCAGTCACTTAGTTATTGGCATGAAGCCTGCAATACATCGTTCATTACGATAAAAAGCAATCTGTCGGAGTCATTCATGAAAGAAAAACTGGTGCTGATAGGCAATGGCATGGCCGGGATGCGCACGCTTGAAGAACTACTCAAGCTGGCCCCGGATAGGTATCAAATTACGGTATTCGGTGATGAGCCTTATGGTAATTACAACCGAATCATGTTGTCGCCGGTTTTGGCTGGTGAAAAAACCATTGATGAGATCATGATTAATGATTTGCAATGGTATGAAGATAATAACGTCACCCTGTATAGCGGGCAGCGGGTGACCAAAATTGATCGAATGAAGCGACGCGTCATCACCGATGACGGTTTGATTGTGGAATATGATCGATTGTTATTAGCTACGGGCTCTCGTCCATTTATGTTACCCCTGCCGGGCGCAGATCTCCCCGGCGTGATTAGTTTCCGTGATATCGCCGACGTCGATACCATGATCGAAACGGCCAAAACCCATAAAAAAGCGGTTGTGATCGGTGGTGGATTACTTGGACTTGAGGCGGCAAACGGTCTGATGATTCAAGGGATGGATGTCTCCGTGGTGCATATCAGCAACACGTTGATGAACCAGCAATTGGATCAGACCGCATCTGACATGATGCAGGCGCAACTGACTGATAAAGGCCTGAACTTTCTGATGGGCCATGCATCTGCTGCCATTGAAGGGACTGATCGTGTCGAAAGGCTGGTTTTTAAAGATGGCAGTCATATTGATACCGATCTGGTGGTCATGGCCGTCGGCATTCGTCCCAGTATCAGCCTGGCACAGTCTGCGGGTATTCATTGCGAGCGGGGCATTGTGGTTGATGACACCATGCAAACATTTGACCCGCGCATCTATGCCGTTGGTGAGTGCGTGCAGCATCGTGGGGATACTTTTGGTCTGGTTGCCCCCTTGTTTGAGCAAGCCAAGGTCTGTGCTAACCATCTGGCTCAAATGGGTATCGCCCGTTACATGAGCATGGTCACCTCAACCAAGTTAAAAGTGACGGGCATTGACTTGTTTTCTGCCGGTGACTTCCAAGGTGATGAAGACAGCGAAGATTTGATTTTTAAAGATGCGGCAAGAAACGTTTATAAAAAACTGGTGATTAAAAAAGATCAGTTGATTGGTTCCGTACTGTATGGCGATACCGTGGATGGTGCCTGGTATTTTCAATTGATGCGGGATGGCACCGATGTTTCCGAGTTGCGCGAAACCATGTTGTTTGGTCAACATCACATGGGTGATTCTGGTCATGGCGCCAGTAACTCGGTAGATGGCTTACCCGATAATGCCGAAATTTGCGGCTGTAATGGGGTATGCAAAGGCGATATTGTTCAGGCCATTACCAAAAACAATCTGTTTACGCTTGATGAAGTGAAGGCCCAAACCAAAGCGGCTGCCTCATGTGGCTCATGTACTGGTCTGGTAGAGCAGTTACTGGCATCGACGCTGGGCAGTGATTTTAATGAAACACCGAGTAAAAAGGCGATGTGTGGCTGTACTCACCTGAGTCACAATGAAGTCAAGGCAGCAATCAAAGCGCAAAATCTCAAGACAATTCCAGATGTGATGACGGCTTTGGAATGGCAACAGCCAGATGGTTGTCACTCCTGTCGGCCTGCGCTCAATTACTACCTGCTCAGTAGTTGGCCAAATGAATACGTTGATGATCAGCAATCTCGGTTTATTAATGAACGAGTGCACGCCAATATTCAAAAAGATGGCACCTATTCCGTTGTGCCACGTATTTGGGGCGGCGTGACCAATCCGGGCGAATTACGTGCGATTGCCGATATTTCTGAAAAATACCAGGTGCCGACCGTCAAGATTACCGGTGGTCAGAGGATTGATTTATTGGGTGTTAAGAAAGATGACTTGCCCAAAATGTGGTCCGACCTGAGCCAGGCTGGTTTTGTTTCCGGCCATGCTTATGGCAAATCGCTGCGTACCGTTAAGACCTGTGTGGGCAGTGAATGGTGCCGTTTTGGTACACAGGATTCGACCGGACTCGGCATCAAGGTTGAAAAAATGACCTGGGGCAGTTGGACACCACACAAATTTAAAATTGCGGTATCTGGGTGTCCACGGAATTGTGCCGAAGCAACTATTAAAGACTTTGGCATTGTCTGTGTGGACTCTGGCTACGAGCTGCATGTTGGTGGCAACGGTGGCATCAAAGTTCGGGCGACAGACTTTCTCTGCAAGGTGAAAACAGAAGAAGAGGCCATGGAATATTGTGCAGCGTTCATGCAGCTGTATCGCGAGGATGGACATTATCTGGAGCGTACCGCACCTTGGATTGAACGCGTGGGTCTGAAAAGCGTTCAGGCACAAGTGGTTGATGATGAAGCTAACCGCAAACAACTTGCTCAGCGTTTTTACGACTCACAGAAAAATGCACAGAACGATCCCTGGGCAGAAGAAGCGGCTAAACAGCCTCAGAAATATATTCCAATCAAACAGGTAAGTTAATGGACACACAATGGCTTGAAGTCGGTCTATTGGCCGATATTCCACAGAAGGGTTCACGCGTTATCCGTGCCAATTCCGGAGATGTTGCGGTATTTCGCACCAGTAACGACGAAGTTTTTGCACTTTTTGACACTTGTCCCCATAAAAAAGGGCCGTTGTCGCAAGGTATTGTTTTCGGTAAGCGGGTAGCTTGTCCACTGCATAACTGGGTTATTGATCTTGAAAATGGTGAAGCCACCGGACCCGATGAAGGCTGCACACATCATTTTGATACCAAAATCGAAAACGGCGTCGTCTTCGTCGCCTTGTAAGGAGCCGAACGTGGTCTCAACCCAAACGACTTGTCCCTATTGTGGCGTCGGTTGCGGCGTTGTTGCGGCACCGCAAACGGATGGCAGTGTCCTTATCAGTGGTGATACAACGCATCCTGCCAATTTTGGTCGACTCTGTTCTAAAGGCTCGGCGCTGGGCGAAACACTGGCGCTGGATAATCGACTTTTGGCACCGAAGGTGGCCGGACAAACTGTCGATTGGGATACCGCGCTGGACAAAGTAGCCATCGAGTTTTCCCGTATTATTGAAGAGCATGGACCGGATGCGGTTGCCATGTATGTCAGCGGCCAGATCCTGACTGAAGATTATTATGTGGCCAACAAATTCATGAAAGGCTTTGTGGGTACGGGCAATATCGATACCAATTCCCGACTTTGCATGTCGTCAGCAGTAGCTGCTCACAAACGGGCCTTTGGCAGTGATACCGTGCCCGGTAATTACGAAGATCTGGAACAGTGCGACTTGCTGATCTTAACCGGCTCCAATCTGGCCTGGTGTCATCCGGTGCTGTTTCAGCGGATTAGCGCGGCCAAAGAGGCCCGACCAGAGATGAAAATCGTGGTTATTGATCCGCGTAAAACAGCGACTTGCGACATGGCCGACCTACACTTGTCATTAAAGCCGGGTAGTGATGCGTTCTTGTTTAACGGGTTGTTGCATTACCTCAAGGATAGTGACGCACTCGACTGGGAATACATCGAAGCGCATGTGGAAGGATTTGCTGCGACGCTGAACATGGCCAAAAAAACGGCCGGTAGTGTTCCAAAAACAGCAGCGAGCTGTGAGCTTGCCGAGTCCGATGTGGCCGATTTCTTTCGGTTATTTGCGACTACTGACAAAGTGGTCACCGTGTTCTCTCAGGGGGTTAATCAATCTGCGACGGGCACAGACAAGTGCAATGCCATTATTAATTGTCATTTAGCGACGGGCCGTATTGCCCAGCCAGGAATGGGGCCGTTTTCCATTACCGGTCAACCCAATGCAATGGGCGGCAGGGAGACGGGCGGTCTGGCTAATCAGTTGGCTGCCCATATGGAGATCACGAATCCCAGCCATCATGACAAAGTTTCTCGCTTTTGGCAGACTAACAGGCTGACCCAAACTGCCGGGGCAAAAGCGGTGGATATGTTTGCCGATATTGCGTCGGGCAAAATTAAGGCTATCTGGATCATCGCCACTAATCCGGTGGTCAGTTTGCCCGATGCGAGTGCAGTCAAACGGGCATTGCAGCAATGTGAATTTGTGGTGGTCAGCGATTGTGAAGCACAGACCGATTGCACCGAGTTTGCCGATGTCCTGCTACCGGCGCTCGCCTGGGGCGAAAAAGACGGCACGGTTACCAATTCGGAACGACGCATTTCAAGACAAAAATCATTTTTGTCAGCGCCGGGTGGTGCCCGTGCCGACTGGCAGATCATCGCTGATGTGGCATGCAGAATGGGCCATGAAACGGCGTTTTCTTTTGATAGTGCCTATGAGGTGTTTCGCGAACATGCAGCCTTGTCAGGATTTGAAAATGCTGGCAGTCGGGACTTTGATATCAGTGGTTTGTCCGCAATAGCCAAGTCTGATTACGATGCCCTGTCGCCAATCCAGTGGCCGGTGACCGGTGACAATAAAGTCGGTACGGCAAGGATGTTTAGCGATCATCACTTTTATACCGACAGTGGTAAAGCGCGAATGTTACCCATTACGCCTGAGTTACCGCAGTTACTGGATCCGGAAAACTTTCCACTGATTCTGAACACCGGCAGGGTCCGAGATCAGTGGCACACCATGACCCGCACCGGTCGGGTTGCCAGACTGGGTACGCATACGCCAGAGCCAGTCATCGAAATGCATCCCCGAGATGCGGCACGCTGGCAATGTGCGGACAAATCTCTGGCAGTACTGGAAAGCCCACATGGCCAGTTTATTGGTCGGGTACAATGCAATGAAGGACAACAGCCCGGCAGTGTGTTCGTGCCTATACACTGGAATGGACAATATGCTGCAGATGCCGTTGTCGCAGCGCTGGTGCCTGCGATAACCGATCCGTTATCAGGTCAGCCACAGGCCAAACAAGCCGCTGTATCGATTCGTGATTTCAAAGCTAAATGGCATGGTTTTATTTTATCTCGCCAGCCGATAGCGTTACCTGTGACGAGTTACTGGGTAAAAGTAAAGGGACAGCAATTTTGGCGCTATGAATTAGCAGGCGAGCAATCTCTACTCCAACCCGGACATTGGGCACAAAAAGTCATCGGCGAAGAGGGCGAATGGCTGGAGTTTACCGATAGTCGTGCCGGTCGCTTCCGGGCTGCAAAAATCATCAATGATCAATTGCAGGCCGTTGTCTTTATTGGCCCGGATCATCATTTGCCTGACCGGCAATGGCTGAGTCAGTTGTTTACCTCTGAAACACTTGATACACGTCAGCGTCAGAGCTTGCTGATGGGCAAAGCGCCGGGTGTGCAGGAAGATGCCGGTGCCATGGTGTGCGCCTGCTTTGGTGTGGCAGAGCAACGTATTTGCAACACTATCCGTGAGCAACGTTTGCAAACGGTAGAGCAGATTACCGCTGCCTGCCAGGCCGGGGGAAATTGTGGTTCTTGTATTCCCGAGTTACGACAAATTTTAGCGCGCACCAAACTTGATGGTGCGCATTAAACAGAACTGACGCCTGGTCAGAGCCAGCAAGGTCGTTGGCAACGCAAGTTTTAGCAAAGTCGCTGGAAAATAATGGTAATGATGCCATGCTTTATAGTCGTTAAAGCATGGCTTTTTTGTATGTAAAGGAAAAGCGCATGTCATCTTCTTTATTGAGACATTTATTCGGTGCCCTGATTCTCTCAGGCAGTAGTTTTCTGATCGCGCCAGTTCAGGCGGAAACCACATTTTTAGAGGCACTGACTACTGGAAAATTCAATTTTTCAGCGCGTGCCAGATACGAGTCGGTTGATCAGGATAATACGCTGGAACAAGCTGATGCCTTTACTCTCCGAACTACATTAGGGTATCAAACCGCCCAATTCAAAGGCTTTGCAGCCTATCTGGAACTGGAAGATGTCAGTCATATTGGTGGTGAACAATTTAACAGTACCAGCAATGGAAAGACTGGCTACTCAGTCATTGCGGATCCAGATGGAACGGAGCTTAATCAAGGCTATGTGAGTTTTCAGGCCATGGAGACGCTCTTTAAATATGGTCGTCAGAATATCACTTACCGTGACGCCCCGTTTCATCGCTTCGTGGGAAATGTACTGTGGCGACAAAATCATCAGACATTTGATGCGTTCACTTTGCAAAACACCAGTCTGCCAGACACAACACTACATTATGGTTATATTCATAACGTCAATACTATCAACGGTGAGGATTTTGATGGCGGCATCACAAAAAATGGCAATATTGATTTACACGGTCATTTAATCAACCTGCAATACACAGGATGGTCAGTGGCCAAACTGGAGGGATATGGCTATTTTTTGGACTATCAGGATGTTGAGTCACGCTCATCAAAAACCCTCGGGGTGCGTCTCAGTGGCAGCAGACCATTGTCAGAGTCATTGTCGCTGGTTTATACACTGGAGTATGCCTCGCAGGACGGGTTTCGCGGTGGCAATATGGCCAGACAAAACTATGGACTGGCAGAATTGGGAGGTAAATATCAAGGATGGTTGGTCAAACTGTCGCATGAGGTACAACAAGGTGATGGACAGTTTAGCTTTACCACGCCGCTGGGCACAAACCATGCTTTTCAAGGCTGGGCAGATCAATTCCTGACTACGCCGGTTCAAGGGCTGAAAGATACCTATGTGACATTGGCTGGGTCAGTTTTAGGCGCCAAGTTAGTGATGGTCTACCATGATTTTGAAACGGATTTTGCCAGTCTTGATGCCGGTAATGAGCTGAATGTCTTGCTCGAAAAAACGATTGCCAGTCACTATACCATTGGTCTCAAATATGCGGATTATCGTGCTGATAAGACGTTTGCCTCACGCGTTGATACCGAAAAAATCTGGTTGTATGGCATGGTTAAATTCTGACCCCATTTCAAAGCCGGCATTCGCCGGCTTTTTCTTTGCACAAAAATAGTGCGATTTACCATCTGATGCACCGTCTTGATAAGCGATATTGGCTATGGGTGTTTTGTAACATATTGAAATTATTAAATTAATTATATGGCATGCCTTATGCTTTAATAATCTCGGTGACTACGAGGAGGGCCAAAAATGGGCTATATAGTCGATGGATACTTCCTGTGCCGGGAATTATTTAGGCTGTCGTTGTTAGTATTAATTTCGCCGCTTGGTTTGGCAGCGGCACTTCTGTTGAGCTGGGATTCCTGAGGAATGCAAAACTTACCTGATACTGGCGCACCGTTGCGCACGATACTCATCAGTGATGCGCCAAAACTAACGGCAATCGTTGAAAATGCGTTGTATCAAACACCTTACGCGGTGAGCTACCAAGCCAACAGCTTGTCACAGGTTGCTGCCGCAGAAGTGGTTGATCGGCCGGTCATGTTATTGATTGTCTGTGAAGCACTGAGCGCTGATTTAATTACCTTGATCTCAACGTTGCTCAAGCAACATCCACTACCGGTTGTTATTTTTACCCAGACTTATGATGCGGTGCTGCAACAACAAGCTATTCAAGCCGGGGTCAGCGCATTTGTGGTTGACGGCTTGCAGCCGCATCGGATTGTGCCTGTATTGTCGATGGCGCGCAGTCGTTTTCAGCATCAGCAAAGAATGCTCGGTGAATTGCAAGACTTACAGACACGTCTGGCAGATCGCAAAATCATTGACCGCGCAAAAGGCTTGCTGATGCAGCAGCGCCAGTGTAGTGAGGATGAAGCATACCGATTACTGCGCACTACGGCGATGAACAAAAATATGCGACTAGCCATGCTGGCACAACAGGTGTTGACCGGTGCTAACCACTTGGAAAATGCCACCTCCGTTTTGTAAAACGAAGAGTCGTGATTGTCAAAATGGCATGCTGAATGCAAGCTAACACGGAGCGCAAAGTTCACCAGATCTGGCAACTTATTGTGGGCTGTAATGCTGTCTCAATGGCAACGTAGGCCTTGTTTTTTGTGCATCACGCTGGTGCGAATGATTGACTATTGCTTTAAACAAGTGCATTACATGCCTGTTTTATATTTTTAAATGTTAATAAAATCAAGGTGTTAAGTGTTGGCATGATTCCCGCTTAAGTGACAAAACCGATTTTGGTAAATCTGTGAAAGAGAGAGTCATGTCAGCATCTAAACTTAAGCTTTTATCTTTTAGCGGTAACAGTCGTATTTTACACCTCACCTGGATCGCTTTTTTCATCACGTTTGTTGTTTGGTTTAATCACGCGCCATTACTGGTGTCGATTCGAGAGGCATTGGGGCTGACGGATCAACAGTTAAAAACCTTGTTGATTTTGAACGTCGCGCTCACCATACCGGCACGAATTGTCGTCGGTATGCTAGTCGATAAATACGGCCCCAAAATCATGTACACCCTGTTATTGGGTATTTCCAGTGTGTTGTGTTTCTTTTTTGCCATTGCCGACAGTTTTGAACAAATGGCGCTGGCCCGTTTTTTACTCGGTTTTGTCGGTGCCGGATTCGTTATCGGGATTCGCATGATTTCAGAGTGGTTCCCGGCAAAACAGGTTGGGCTTGCTGAGGGAATTTACGGTGGTTGGGGTAATTTTGGCTCTGCCGCGGCGGCGATGACCCTACCGACACTAGCCTTGTTGTTCGGTGGTGAAAATGGTTGGCGCTACGCTTTGGCGACCACCGGTGCGATGGCGCTTGTCTATGCGTTTATCTATTACAACAGCGTCTCGGACACGCCGAAAGGCTCAACTTATTTCAAACCCAAAAAATCGGGTGCGATGGAAGTGACCAGTAAACTGGATTTCTTTTTGTACATTGTCATGAGTATGCCGTTGTACGGTGCGCTGGCGTTGCTCGCCTGGAAATTATCGCCAGCCGGTGTCTCACTGTTATCGGCACCTATTACCCAAGCGGTATATGTCGTGCTGGCGTTACTGTTTGCCTATCAGATTTATCATATTTGGCAAGTCAATAAGACCATTTTTCACACGCCGGTGCCGCAAATTCATCAATATAAATTTAAACAGGTTGCCGTATTGAACCTGGCTTATCTGGCTACATTCGGATCTGAGCTGGCGGTGGTTTCAATGCTGCCACTATTTTTCAGTGATACCTTTAATATCAGCCCGGTTCAGGCGGGTTTGTTGGCCTCTGGTTTTGCGTTTATGAATCTGGTCTCTCGACCAACAGGGGGCTACTTCAGTGACAAACTGGGCCGTAAACGGACGTTGACTATTTGTCTGAGCGGTTTAGCCTTTGGCTACTTTGTCATGGGCTTGATTACGCCGGAGTGGTTTCTGGTATTAGCGGTATTGGCAACGATGATGTGTTCGTTTCTTGTTCAGGCGGGTGAAGGCGCCGTCTTCGCAGTTGTCCCGCTTGTGCAACGTCGTTTAACTGGGCAGATCGCTGGCATGGCTGGGGCTTATGGCAATGTCGGTGCGGTTTTGTTCTTGACCGTGCTATCAGTGGTCTCTGCACAAACGTTTTTCTGGGTTATTGCGGCCACCGCAATTGTAACGCTGTTTGTGGTGCAATTCATGGATGAGCCACGTGGCCAAATGGCGGAAGTACTTCCTGATGGTACAGTACAGATGATTGATGTTCATTGAGGCATAAGGAATTGGTTGCACTTGCTGTCAGATACGGTCAGCAATCACTGGCCGGTGCGAAAGCAGAAAATCAGGATGCGCTGGGTTGTCTGGTACCAGACAACCCGGTCATGCTGGAAAGTAAAGGCATTGTTTGTGCATTAGCTGATGGTATCAGTAGTAGTGAACGTGCCAGGCAGGCCAGCCACGCGGCGATAACCGGTTTTGTTGAAGACTATTTCAGCACACCGGATAGCTGGTCGGTAAAGCAGTCTGGTGGCAAAGTTTTGACCGCAATTAATGTCTGGCTGTGTGGCCAGGGCCAGCATTTTCGCGACAGCAGCCGCGGTTGGGCAACGACGTTTTCCGGGCTTATTCTGAAATCCAGTACTGCGCATCTATTCCACGTTGGCGATGCTCGAATTTACTTGTTGCGAGGCCAGTCTCTGGAGCAACTCACGGCCGATCACCGTATTCGGATTAGTGATGAGCGCGCATATCTGGGACGTGCTTTAGGCGTCGATTATGCGTTGGATATTGACTACAAATCGTTACCAATTGAGGCTGGTGATTGTTTCGTATTGCTGACAGATGGTGTGCATGAATGGTTGAGCGATGCGGAATTAAAGCATTTATTGTCAGAGAAAGCCGATCTACAGGAGTTGGCGGAACATATCTGCCAACAGGCATTAGCGCGAGGCAGCGATGATAATCTCAGCTGTCAGTTGGTTGAAGTCACGCAAGTGCCCCAGCCGGATGCTGATGAAGCGTTTGCCCGCCTTACTGCCTTGCCATTTCCACCAGAATTATATGAAGGTGTGATTCTTGATGGCTACCGTGTCATTAAAACGCTGCATGCCAGTTCCACCAGTCAACTCTATTTGGCGATAGACACGGATAACGGCAATAAAGTAGTGTTGAAAACACCGTCTGTTAACTTTGAAGATGACCCGGCTTATCTGGAGCGCTTTCAACTGGAAGAATGGATTGGCCGACGCATCGATCATGCGCATGTGGTTCGTGTCATTGAGCAGCAACGCCCGCGCCGATTTTTGTATTACGTTCTCGAGTATGTTGAGGGCAGAACACTGGAGCAGTGGCTGGATGATGAGGGCAGCCTGAGTTTACAGACAGTCCGTCAGATATTGCCACAGATTATTTCCGGGTTACGCGCTTTTCATCGGCTGGACATGCTGCATCAGGATATTAAGCCAGCAAATATTTTGATGACGGATGATGGTGTGTTAAAGATAATCGATTTTGGTTCAACAAAAATTGCCGGTATCGCTGATATTGTTTCGCCGGTGGAGCGACAAGCATTGCTTGGTACTAGACACTACTCGGCGCCCGAGTATTTGCGGGGTGAACCAGGCAGTCCACAATCCGATCAGTTTTCTTTGGGGATATTGGTTTATCAGCTTTTGAGCAATCGGTTGCCCTTCGGTGAGGCCTACGCCAAAATCCGCCATCCACAGCAACTAAACCGATTGCAGTATCAGTCACTTAGTGAGTATCAAGGCGATATTCCACATTGGGTGGATAAAGCGATTCGGCGCACTGTGGCAATGAACCCAGAACGGCGTTATGAGGCATTGTCTGAGTTTGAAGCCGATATCAAAAAACCGAACCCGAGTTATCTACATGAAGAGCGGCCACCACTGTTAGAGCGTAACCCGCTGGCCTTTTGGCGGACTTTCAGTCTGCTTCTGGTTTTGAGTAATTTACTGCTGTTGTACTTGTGGCTGACTGTGGCAAGTGCCACCTCAGTAGCGCTGGATGCGGAGCAAGTTGAAATGTTTGATAACTGGTTTGTTGAACACCGTCATGCTCTCGCGTCAGAAGTCGGCCAGATGACATCGACCGCAGCGTCGAGTGGATTAGTTAAAGGGATGCCCATCAACTTAAGCTGTTCGCAGCTGCAGATGCGTCAACCAATGTCGTTGACCAACGCTGGCGTCTAAGCAAGGCTGATATCATGAAAGCTAACACACCAAACAAACCGTTAACCTCACAGAATCAGAATACACCGTTAAATATGGCGGCAACATATCGGGGCTTACAGTTGGTCAGCCACTTCCAGCCGATCTTAAGTGTCTCTCACCGTCGTCCAGTTGGCTTTGAAGGGCTAATCCGAAGCCGAGACAGCCGCGGCCATTCGTTATCGCCGGCGGTGTTATTAAATCTGCCACAAACCAGCGAAGCGCATCTGTCTTTGGACAGGCTTTGCCGGCGCTTGCATATGCACAATTTTGCCAGACAAGTGCAAGATGAAAGCTGGTTATTTTTAAACTTGAATGCACAGTCTCTGGTAGAGCAACAGCCTGATGTCGGCTTTATGCAGTCTTTGTTTACACAAACTGGATTACCGGCACATCGAATGGTCATTGAAATTCTGGAGAGTGAAATCCACGATCGCGTTTATCTCAGGTGGCTAATTGCACACTTCAGAGAAATGGGGTGTCTGATTGCGATTGATGATTTTGGTGCGGGGCATTCCAATTTTGATCGTATTTGGGAGCTGGAGCCGGATATCGTCAAAATAGATCGCAGCCTTATCCAAAGTGCCAGTCACTCGAGTCGAGTGGAGCGGATTTTGACAGGTATCGTTTCCTTGATTCATGAGGCCGGTAGCTTGGTAGTGATAGAGGGCGTTGAATCCGAACGGGAAGCGCTGATTGCGATAGCCGCCAATGCTGATATGGTGCAAGGATTTTATTTTGCTAAACCGAGACCGGATTTGTATCCCGCCGCAGATTATATTGATGCCATCGATGACTTATTAGCCAAACAACGATCTCAGCGTTTTAAAGCTAGCTATCAGCATAATCAGGATTTTAAAAAAATCGAAACCTTGTTTCGTCAGGCGACCAGCCACTTTGCCATAAGTAATGCCTTTGATATCAGCTGTAATCTGCTTTTTCAGGAGCGTCGGGCAGTACGATGCTATCTGCTGGATGAGGCCGGTTACCAAATGGCGCGAAACATTTATTCGCCTTTTTATCAGCAACAGCTGGATAAACGTTTTACGCCTTTGATATCAGGAGATAACGCCAATTGGTCACATAAACACTATCATTTTCGCGCGATAGAAAACCCGGGGCAGATACAGGTGAGCCGCCCTTATTTATCGGTAGCAGATTCGCGCATGTGCATTACGGTATCGCAAACCGTGGTAGTGGATGATCGGTTATTTGTATTTTGTTGTGATTTGGACTGGCAGGATGATTAGCAACAATTGGGGCAGGGATGAACGAGTCGATACTGGAAGTACTCTATAAATACCGTCGGTTTTTATTACCGCTGGGTTTGGTCATGGTCATGGATATTCTGTTGCTGGCCATGAACTATGCGATTACGGCACAGCTTGAAGCATCATCTCTAAATATTAATATTGCCGGACGGCAACGCATGTTATCTCAACAAATCAACCAATCTCTACTGCATATCGAGCGGATACAAGCGCGTGGGGAAGGGGGCGATGATGCTGTTTATCAAGATTTAACAAATGCGGTCAGCTTATTTGATGAAACGCTGCGTGGCTTTTTGGAAGGCGGCGAGGTAACGGGTGCTGATGGTCAACGCAGCCGTATCGAGCCATTACAAAAAAGTGCCGCAAGATTACTTTTAAATGATGCGGCTCAGCTATGGATGCCGGTGCAGCGTTCGCTTGCCAAGGTTACATTGGAGCCAGAAGCAATCTCGGCAGTGATAGACAATGTGCTGACCGTCAATCGATCATTATTAATCATGATGAATGATTTGACCAATCATCTTGAAGTGCAGGCAAAGCAACAAACCTATCAACTGCGCGGCTTACAGACCATTGTCGTGATGCTGATTCTGATGTCATTCAGCTTGGCGATCTATCGGTTGATTCGACGTGAGCAGTATTTTGGCAAACTGATGGAGAAAAGTTCTGACATTGTCCTGGGTATTAATGCGGCGAACAGACGCATCACCTTTATCAGTTCCTCGGTCAAACGATTATTACAACATGATGAGTCCTATTATCTCGGACAAAGTTTTGACCGGCTGTTTAGCCCACAATCACAAGCACAAGTTGCCCATCTGTTGCTGTTAGTAAAACGTCATAAACCGTTGCCCTATCAACGTTGTGAAGTGCAATTGCATCGTGCGGATGAGGAGCTGATCGATGCCGAAATGCTGCTGCAAGTAACGCGAAGTGAGGATGGCCGCTCCACAGAAATCAGTGCGGATATTCGTGATATTTCAGATCGCAAACAGTTGGAAAAAGCGCTTACGGAGCAAGCCCATACTGATAGCTTGACCAGTTTGCCCAATCGGACGCAGTTTACTATCCGTGCGACGCAGATCTTGCAGCAGGCGCGGCGACAAGGGCGATCGGTGGCGATTATGTTTGTTGATCTGGATAATTTTAAGGCCATAAATGATGACTATGGGCACCATATTGGTGATGCCTTGCTCAAAGCCGTGGCAACCAGACTCGCCGGTAGCTTGCGTGCCGCAGACAGTGTTTTCCGTTTTGGCGGAGATGAATTTGTCGTGTTGCTTGATGATGTCCCCTCGCAGGCCAGTATTCGATTGGTTGGCAACAAGATCATCCGTGCCTTATCAGATATTTTTGTGATCGAAGAGCAGCGCTGCCAGATTGGCGCCAGTATTGGGGTTGCTTGTTTCCCAAGGGATGGGGGAGAAGTCGAAAAACTGTTGAAAATGGCTGATAAAGCCATGTATCAAGTCAAACAAACCGGTAAGAGTGCACTGGCGTTTGCCAGTACGCCTGAACTTTAGGTAGTCAGCCTGGCGTTAATGAGTTTTTGTATCGCAGTCGATTGAGTGCGTTTGGAACGATGGCGCTTTGCTTGGCCTTTTTGAATCCATTCCTGAACAATTAAAAGCAAGGTCAGAAAAAATAAAATACTGAGTGATAATCCTCGAATCAAACCAATCAATAAAGCTGACATAGTGCATCTCCAGTGATAATGAGATGCAGCTTATCAATCGAATATGAATTTTCGCTTACAAAAAAAGGCCGGTGACAGTTACCACCGGCCTTTTTACAGAAAAATAATTTAATGAAGCGGTAAAAAAGTCATTTCACCAGCTTTCATGTCGGGTACCAACAAGTGTTTGCCATCAGCTGATAAAGCAATATCTGCTGCCGATACAAAATCATCTCGCATTAGTAATGGTGTGGCTTTGGGTTCACTCAATTGCCAGACTTTGCCATTCGCCCAGTCACTGACATAGAGCTGACCGTTACTGTCTCTAACCAGGCCATCCGCACCACCAAAGCCTTGATTCACTTTTTTGATAGCGCCGCTGCTAAGGTTGAGTGTGAACAAATCACCCGTACCAAAGTCCGCAACCAGTAACTGATTGACGCCGTTATTTAGCAAACCATTTGGCCGCTTGATACCAGATTTATCGCTAATCACTTCAGTGACTTTGCCTTCTGGCGTAACACGATAAATACCGGCATGTTTGCCATCATCATCGCCGCTATCTGAGACGAAGATATTACCTTTGCCATCAATTTCAACATCATTTAAAAAGACGGGTTTACCCGGAAAATCTGCTGCGCGAGCCAGTATCTCAGTTTTGCCATCCAAACTGATTTTGACCAATTGATCGACATCGGCAACATACAGGTGGTGGTTGAATAAATCGATGCCTTTGGGATCATTGAGGTTATCAGCCAACGTTTGCGTGCTGCCATCAGCGTTTAGCCGTGTCACTTTGCCATCACCAGCTTTGCCAAACTCGCCGATTTCAGTGATATAGATATTACCATTTGGCGCGGCAATGGCCGATTCTGGCATGACCAGATCAGTTAATGGCTTGGACTGGCTGGTGCTGGTTTTGACCACCGCTTTTTCCATGTTTTCGCCATAGCTGATGCGGTAGATCACACCATTGTAGTCGTCTGACACCAATAACGAACCATCTGGAAGTTGTAACACGTCTGTTGGGCGTCCCCATGCCTCGCCGTCATTTAGCCAGCCGTCAATAAAAGTTTCTTGACCAGTGACGTTATGATTGTCATCAAACGTGACTCTGACCAGAGCATAACCTACGGGCTCGGTGCGATTCCAGGAGCCATGCTGGGCAATAATGGCATCGCCTTGATAGGTATCAGGAAACTGTTTGCCGGTATAAAACTTGAAACCGAGATTGGCAGTATGTGCTTGAAACTCGGCAACCGGAAACGTCACGTCGGTTGGAACGGCTTTATCTGCCCAATCTTTATGACGCGCATCACCGCCAGCGTAATAGGGAAAGCCAAAATGCTGTCCAATTTGTGAAGCGGCATTCAACTCGCCTGGCGGGTTATCATCACCCATCATGTCGGTATTATTGTCGGTAAAGAACAGCGCTCCGGTTTCTGGTTGAAAATCCATGCCTACCGAGTTACGCACCCCTTCAGCATAAATTTCGGCATCGGAACCATCTGGATTCATACGAATAATCGTGGCTTCATAGCCATTCACGTCGCAAATATTACACGGTGCACCGACAGTCACATAGAGCTTGCCATCAGGACCAAAAGCAATATAGCGCCAGCCATGGTGACCTTTATCAGGCAAGTCTTCAAAAATCACTTCGCGCATATCAGCAAAAGGTAAGCTCAAATCAAAACCTGGCGCCGCATAACGCGCGATTCGGTTTTGCTCTGCAACGTAAAGATTGCCCTCAAACATCGCTACGCCATTTCCGACTTTCAGATCATCGAGAATGGTGACCACTTGATCAGCTTTGCGATCTTTGTCTTTATCAACAACGGCATAGACCTGTTTATTACGGGTGCCAACAAAGACCGTGCCGGTGGATTGGCCCAATGCCATTTGTCTGGCATTGGGGACTTCTGCATAGATTTCGACGTTAAAGCCCTCTGGCACGTTCAATTTATGCAGGTTTTTTTCTGCATCAGTGGTATCTGCCAAGACATTTGCAGATAGCATTCCGATAGCGGAAAAGAGCAGTCCGCTTAATGTTTTACGAGTAGCATTCATAACAACTCCTGTTTGAGAGAGAAACATAAGAGAATCGAGGGGGGCGCAGATTATCTTGCCGCGAACCATATCCAGTCCGGCGACAATATTTGCCATTGATGAAAAACGTGATGATTCATTCAATACGGGCAGTTTGATTAGTTAACACATGTTTGAACATTAAATGGATGAAAGCCCGTATCGGGGCGACATTTTGTTGCATTTTGGCGCGCAAAATAGCGCCTTGCCAGCCAGACAGCAGAAACTCCGCGAGTGCGCCAATATCGGCATCATCCGGTAATTCGCCGTCATGAATTGCAGCTTGCAAACAGCGGCTAAACTGTTGTTTCCAGGTTTCAAAAACGGCATCCAAACGAGACCGAAAGGTTTCATTTTGAGAGGAGAGTTCTTGACCGAGTGTGCCAATCAGACAGCCGCGTTTGCACTGACCCGCCTCGATCCGTTGCAAGCCGGCTTCTAGATAATGGCGGATACGCGTTATTGGCGAATGCTGAGTATTCAGTAAAAAAACTATCAATCAATTCGCTGTACTCCGCTGCCGTTTCGTCAATGATGGCAAGGCCAAAATCTTCTTTGCTGGCAAAGTAATAATAGAAAGACCCTTTGGGGACGCCGGCCGTTTGCAAAACAAGGTTAAGCCCGGTTGGATTAAAGCCTTGCTCGCTAATGACGCACGTACCGACGTCAATCAAATGTTTACGCGTTTCTGTTCGAGTCATTCTAAGTAGACCAGTCGTCTAGTGATGAAAGCATAATAGACCAATCGTCTAGTTAGTGCAAGGCGAGGGGTTTTTCCCGAATTCATCATCTCAGAATCAGCGCTTATATTTACCTGTGAATGAATATGTTAAGTTTCGTAATGAAATTGCCTTGTGAGCTTGGACTAAACTGCCAGTTAAACGCGACAGAGCTGAGTCTCACTGTTAGGTCACGAAAACAGCGAGTTCAGCACTAACAAATGACGGTGATCAGTTCGCTTAACAAAGAAATAGGTAAGGAGTCAAAATGACGCAAAGTACAACATTGAGAGAGATTGTTGGTCTTGGCCATAAGCCGGCGAATCTGGCTGATGCGGCGTTAATCATGATTGACTGTCAAAATACTTATCGTCAGGGGGTGATGCAATTGACAGATGTTGAACCGGCATTGGTACAAGCGCAAAAATTATTGGCACGGGCTCGAGATATGCAAGTGCCGATAATTCATATTCAACATGATGCCGGGCCGGGGTCTCCCTATGATTTGGAAACCGATCTAGGGCAAATTGCCGATGAAGTTGCGCCGCAGCCGGGTGAAATCGTCATTACCAAACATTTCCCCAATGCGTTTATTCAGACGGAATTGGATGAGCGGTTAAAAACATTGGGTATCGATCAAATCGTACTGGCTGGCTTTATGACCCATATGTGTATCAATTCGACCGCGCACGGTGGATTTAATTTGGGTTATCAGGTAACCGTGGTGGCTAGTGCGACGGCGACGCGTGATTTACCTGACGCATCAGGTCAAATTGTTCCTGCCGAACAGGTTCAACATGCCGCTTTGGCATCAACGCGTGATTTGTATGCTGCTGTCATTAACTCGATAGCAGATTTGCCGGCTTAACTAGGATGATGATTAGCATGTTTCGTATCAAACTTGCGCTAATGACGGCGTTATTAACTTGGTCAACCGTTAGCTTGGCAAAAGATATCGAATGGCCGATTTATGGTGGCGATATTTACCACCATCGGCATAGCCCGGCTATTCAGGTAGATCCGGTTAATGTCCGTGCTTTACGTCCGGCCTGGACCTTCGATAGTGGGATTTCGGCTGCCTTTCAAGCAACCCCCGTGGTGGTTGATGGGGTGATGTATTTATCACTGCCTTACAACCACGTCGTGGCGCTTGATGCGACCAATGGAAAGCAACTTTGGCGATATGAACATCAGCTCGTGGCCGATCATCAATCATGCTGTGGACCAGCAAATCGCGGTGTCGCCGTTGCCGATGGTAAGGTATTTATGGGCACCATAGATGCTCGATTGATCGCGCTGGATGCAGATGATGGCTCGGTTATTTGGGATCGCGATGTCGTTGGCGAAAATCGGGGTATTCAGGAAGAAACAGATGGTATTGGTGAGCAATTTGGTGAAGCTACGGGTACGTCTGGTGTGGGTATCAACATGGCGCCTGTCATTTATGACGGCAAGGTTATTATTGGCATCACCGGGGTTGGCTATGGTTTGCATCTGGATGCGCCCGACGCAGACGCGCCTTTAGGCGCAGTGGTGGGCATTGCTGGCGAATATGGGCGGATGGGTTTTCTAGCTGCCTTTGATATGAATAATGGCAAAAAAGTCTGGCAATTCGACACTATTCGCCATAAAAACTGGCAAGGCGAGTTTACCGCGGTGACCGAAGATGGCGTCAATTTGCCCAGAGATATCGCGACAGAAAAAGCGACTTTGGCAGACCATCAAGATGCCTGGCGTTATGGCGGCGGATCGGCGTGGAGTACGCCGGTTATTGATAAACACACGGGTATCCTGCATTTTGGCACCGGTAACCCTTCACCACAAATGGAAGGCAGTTCTCGACCGGGCGATAATTTGTACACCAGCTCGTTGCTGGCAGTGGATGCCTCGACCGGCGCTTATCGCTGGCATTACCAGCAGGTACCGCATGATAACTGGGGCTATGATGTCGCTAGCCCACCAGTACTATTCAATATTACGGTCAATGGTCAGCCTGTTCCGGCTATTGGGCAGGCGGGTAAAACGGGCTGGTTTTATGTTCACGATCGTCGTAACGGCCGCTTTTTGTACAAAAGTGAAGCATTTGTTCCTCAACACAATATGTTTACGCTACCAACACAAGACGGTAATTTGCTGTATCCCGGCGTATTGGGTGGGGCCAACTGGTCGCCGGTTGCGCTCGATGAAAACAAGCGTCGTGTCTACATTGCCGCGGTGCATTGGCCAGTTGAATACAAGTTACACGAACGCCCTGCGGCAGATGGCAAACCGGCGCAAAAATATTCGTCCATGGCACCGGTGGATGCCAAACAAAGTTACGGGCTACTGACCGCGATTAATATCGATACCGGCAAGATTGTTTGGCAACATCAATCTGACAATCCTTTGATCGGTGGTGTGTTGAGTACCGAAGGTGGTCTGGTATTTACCGGGGAAGGCAAAGGTGAATTAATGGCCTTCGATGCCGATAATGGTGAAAAACTCTGGGCGGGCAAGACGCAAGCTGGCGTTAATGCACCACCCATCACCTATCAAATTGACGGCAAACAATATATTGCTGTCGCTGCCGGTGGCAATAAGTTGTTTGGTTATCCGACAGGGCAGAAATTACAGGTCTGGGCTTTACCCTAAAGCGAATTTACTATCGATAAATAATATCGCTGCGTAAAGGCGCTAACCGAGCGATTAGCCGGTTTTGAGCGGGATGCGGCACGCCAGATTGTTCCAATGCGTTATAAAGTAAATCTACGACCCGATTAAAGTCATGCTCATTGATATCCATGCCGACATGAATATCGACCATATTGTCGCCGGTATATGCGCAAGGCCCATCACTGATATGGCAAAAGTGCTCAGTAATTTTTTCACGAAACCGACTGACGTGGCTGTCGGCAAAATAGGGCAAAATAACCGGGTCGTGACCAATCTGATTGATAAAATGACTGACAATTTGGTCAATTCCTTCCGCGCCACCTAAGTCATCATAAAGCGTGCGTTGTTTGGGTTGCGAAGCACAGCCGGAAAGCGCCAGAATTAATAACGTAACAATCGCTGACCGCATCAGAAATACCCTGTGACAGAAACATAAGTCCCACGTTGAGAACGCGCGCCGGCAATCTCACCCATATCTAATAAGGCCCCGGTGACACTCAAGTATTTATTAGGAAACCAGGCAACAAACAGGTTATGCCAGTCATCTTCCTGTAAACCAAGATTATCGGGCTTTTGTCGGTATTCGACCCCGATAGCGAAATGCCGGCTGAACAAAACCGCAGTAGAGGCCTCCAGATGCCACTGGCGATCATCTCCTCCATTAACACTGCCAAAACCTAACAGCCCGGTCTGATTAGCATTGGTATTTCTAGCGGTAAGATTCCAAAACAAGTTATAGCCGGCCGCCGCACCCAAATGAAGTTTGCTGGCGGCAATATAAAAATCGGTGCCGCTGTCCTCTTTGGCACCAAGCAGATCGGCGACCAGCGGATCATCCAGTTGTTTATATTGCAGACCAGCACTGACTTGCGGCCAGTCGCTATAAACTACATCGCCATATAACCGGATTTTTGCGCCCAGAACACGTTGTTCAATATTTAAATCCAGTGCATCAACGTGAAACTGCTGTTCGGCAAGAGATAACTCCACCCGATCATACAACCCAATCTGAGCACCACAGACATTCAAGTGATAGTCATCAAGGTTACCGCGACTGCAAAATACATTGCCGCTGATCTCATCCCGGCTGGCATATCCAGCCAGCTGGGCCCAAGGAACAAAACCACCACCGGCAGCCCCCTCAATTTGTGATACGCCGGGTGTTGCCAGTAATTTACCATCTGCTGCCGATAAAACGGGACTAAACAGAACCAGCAGAACTAGGTTGATCCGAGTCATAAAATTTTTCTAACCATAAAAGTAATTGATCTGCCGGCATGGGCCGGCCCAAATAATAACCCTGTACTGAATCACAGCCCATGGCCGTTAACAATTGTAAGCTAGCGGCATTTTCAACACCTTCAGCAACGACTTTCAGATTGAGTTCACGTGCCATGGTAATCGTAGAGCGCACAATACTTTGATCTTTTGCTGATGTATCCAGGTTGAGTATAAAAGCTTTATCCAACTTGATTTCGTTGATGGGCAGTACTTTCAGCTTTGCCAGCGCAGATTGGCCAATGCCGTAATCATCCAGAGAGATACGGAATCCCCTGTTTTGTATTGACAGCAATGTTTGCGTTGCGGTCTTTTCGTCTTGCAAAATATCTCTCTCGGTAATTTCGATAGTGCAATATTTTGGGTTGACGCCAATGTTATCGACCGCATTTTCCAACATCTGACAAAAGGCAGGGTTGCAGACATCCTCTGCGGAAACATTAATTGCAACTTGTAACATCACACCACGTTGGTGCCATTGTCTCGCTTGATGCAACGTTGCATGAATTACCCAGCGCGTGATGTCGCTAATCAAACCGGCCTGCTCAGCAAGTGCAATAAAAGTATCCGGTGGCACAAATCCTTTTTCGGGATGCTCCCAGCGCATGAGCGCTTCGACACCGATAATTTGCTGATCAAGTATCCGCATTTTGGGCTGAAAATTGAGTTTAAAGCCCTTGCCTTTTTGTTTTAAGGCGAGGTTTAGCGACTCAATCAAGGCAAACCGTTCCAGTCTCGCTTCATCCAATCCTTGTTCGTAATGATAAATACGTAGCTGATGGCTACGTGCATAATCCGCAGAAAGTCGGGTGCGACGCAGCAAGCTCAATGGCTCATCTGCATCATCAGGGTAAACAGCAACGCCGCAGTGATATTGCATATGAATGGTAATTTCCTGTTCCCGAATTGGCATTTCCAGTTGATACAGCAATTGGTCAATCAGTGGCTGCTCGCTGCGACCAGGCGGTAATTGATAAATGACAATAAACTCAATACCTTCCATACGGGCAACCAGATGTTTGCCGGGGCAGGGCAGATCGCGAATACGATTGGCGATAATCCGCAAACAGTTATCAGCGAGATCAGGCCCTAGTCGATCATTCACCTGCCGAAAATTACCGATATAAAACGTAATCAGCACTGCACGTTGCAGTTCACTTAAAGTATTTGTCAGTGTCGAGCGAAGCTTTTCGGCATTAAACAGGCCGGTCAAGTGATCGTGTTCAGCCTGATACCGAATACGTTCTTCGCGACTGGCAACTTGATTTCCCATGACATGTAAGGCTTCAGACAAACTGCGTGTCTCACTGGAGCCTTGATGTTCTGTTACGGCATGTCGATAATCGCCTTGGGCAAACTGTTTTGCCAAGTTGACCAAACTGGCTAACGGCTTGGTTAACTGACTGGCCAGATAACTGCCACTCAAAATGGCGAGAATAAAGATCGATAAAGCAATAACGATAATTCTCAATGCCAGCGCGTCATATTGGTTATAAATCGGTCGTAGATCGTGAGTCAAAATGAGGCTGACAGGGTTATTCACACTGGTCATCGTCGCTAATTCCGTGTGAATTAATTGCGGTCGATTAATTAAAAACCAGGAAGTTTCAGTGTGATCTAACACGCTCTTGTGGCTCATACCAGCCGTGATATTAGGTAGCGTACTGGTAACGACCTCATTATTGACCAGAAAGGTTAATTCTTTCAGTGTCAGCTTGTGCAACTTCTCCAGAATCGGCTCATCGACTTGAAAACCAATCAAAGCGTAGGCAATTGGTCTCGGCGCCAGCACCGGTTGCATGATGATTTGATACACCGCATTATCCATCCAGATTAACTGCGACTTTTCGGGTGTGGCATTCAAGCCAGAAAAAATCTCCCTGAACTGCGACGCCGAAACCTTAGTCTGGGATGAGGAAGCGATAGGATCGCCATTGCGTTGGCTGAGCAATAACACATCCGCATCAATACGATTTCGGTGATTTTCCAGCATACTGGCAATGGTATTGCGATCTGATGTCGCGACCGCTTGTTTAAAACCAAAATCTGCAGTCAGCACACGTGCTGAAGTCATCAGCAAGGCTTCACGGGATTGTGCATACTCGTCAAGAATTTCAGTCGCTTTCTGTATGTCTTGGCGAATCTGTTGATTATTAAACTGCTCAGCTGACCACCAGGCCGTAAATTGGATCACACCAGTGGTAACCAGTACCACGACAAGTAACAATAACGAGATCTGATTGTAGAGGCTAAGGTTGGAAATTCTCACCGAAAGTATCTTTGAAGGTATCTCGCGGCGGTGGCGGCATCACATCCACTGTTACCTGATAACGCCCCTCACGGGTTTGATTAAGTTGGCCCAAATCGTAGTGAGTTAACTGCTCTGGGCCAGTTGTTTGATGCGCATGCCAAACACTGACACGTTGAATATCATCAGCAAAGTGAGCAAGTCCATCCTCATTGGTTGTCTCAACCCGTTTATCGCCAGCAACGTAAATGTAACCCACCATGGTGTCATGGATATTACAACCCAGTACAACGACGCCATGCTGATCAAACCGAACAGGTTGTTCGGGTTTGTCTGCATAAAGCTTTAACTCAAACGCTTTGGCCTTGGAAAAAGAATAAACATGATGACGAATATTGTCGCTGTTCGGAAAATCAACCAGCTGACCTTGCTGAATAACCAATTGATCTGGCACGAACGCTTTATCAATCTGATCAACAATCGCAATATCATCAGTGTTTTCAACGGTGGGTTGTGTGTCTGCAATCTCAATAACTGCATCGGCTAATGGAGCGCCATGCTGGTCAGTCACAGCGATAGTCACCGTTGCAGACAGGATAGTGCTGTTTGCTAACAGGGCTGATGCAAACAGAAGGCGGCAGGGCGACATTAGATAGCTTTCTCAAAATTAAATTGCACACTTCTAAATCTACAGAAATTGCCTATCAGCTTCAACTTTAGTGCGAATTAGTTGCGGCATAGCCGATTGCTATACCAACAGTGTGTCACATGGTATCTTGCCTTAAATCAAAACCTGGCGAGGTAGCGGAAATGGAGTTTTCCCATATTTACGAGCTGGATAATTATTTTAAAAAGCATCGTTACCCGGTTCCGCTTAATGACATCCTCAACCATTTTGGCTACGGCAAAAACACGTTTCACCGAATTCGTACCCATATGTGCGACTATCTTGGTGCCCCCATCAAAAACAAACGCGGTCGGGGCTATTACTACGACCTGAAATCAGGGGAAACCTTCGAACTGCCCGGCTTATGGTTTACCGACAAAGAAATGGTGTCATTGGCACTGCTGGAACAGATAAGTCAAAGCCTGCAACCACCGCTTGTCAAAGAATTACTGCATCCCGTGACACAGCGCTTACAGGCGCGTTTGCACAAACAAAGCATTAACGATCAGGACTGGCAAAACAGAATCAAAGTAACCAGCCAGTGGCAAAGACAATGCGAACCGACATTTTTTACTGAAATTGCCTTTTCACTATTAACCCGAAAGCAGCTGCAAATCAGCTACTGGCAATGGCAAACTGATCAGATAGACACCCGAATAATCAGCCCGCAACGACTCGTTTATTATCGGGACAACTGGTATCTGGATGCCTGGTGCCACAAACGTGACGCATTGCGCACTTTTTTACTCGATAATATCCAGCAGATACAACGCCTGAAAAACCAAGCGATAGATATTCCATTCTCAACACTGGATAACCATGTTATGCCGGGTTACGGCATTTTTGCAGGCAAAGTCAAAGATATCGCAACACTCAGGTTTTCCAAACCCATCTCCAAACGCGTCAGCCGGGAAAACTGGCATCCCGATCAACAGGCTGACTGGACCGCAGAGGGCAACTACCTGCTCTCCATTCCCTACAGCGATAACCGAGAACTGATACGAGATATCCTCCACTTTGGTAGCGAGGTGGAAGTGTTGTCCCCAGCGGATCTTCGCGAAGACATTGCTCAGGAAATACAAAAAATGCAGAAAAATTATCGTTAAGTATCAGGTTTTGGGACTTAAGTCGTGCAGGATGAATTTCCCGACCCTAGGAATCATGACAATGGAGAGAAGAAACTTAATCAAGAGCTTGATAGCACTGGTGACTGTTCCAGCATTTGTCAGAGCAGAAGAAAGCAAAAAGGAAAAAAAGCCTGTTGCTCCAACACTCACCCATCGCAGGCTTTCAATATTATCAAGGCGAAGCGGCATGGTCAGAATTGAAACAAGGTCAACTGCTCCGTCTACAACGCGAAGCCGATAACCCCTATGAAAAACGCGCCGTTGCTGTTTACCGAAATGAAACCAAGCTGGGTTGCCTGCCGCGTGACTGTGGCAGTTCATATATGAAGCAGTTTTACCTAATAACACAATAAGCGAATAGAGATGTTTTGCATATCTATATTGGAATGATGATGGAAGCATTAACCGATTTAAAAGCGATTTTACACTCCAAACGAGCCAATATTTATTATTTGGAAAAATGCCGGATCATGCAAAAAGATGGTCGAGTGCTTTATCTCACCGAAGAGAAAAATCAAAATCAGTATTGGAATATTCCCATCGCCAATACAACGTGTTTGCTACTAGGTACGGGCACTTCAATTACTCAGGCAGCAATGAGAATGCTGGCATCGGCGGGCGTGTTGGTCGGTTTTTGTGGTGGTGGGGGCACGCCATTGTTGATGGCAAATGAAATTGAGTGGCTTTCTCCTCAAAGTGAATACCGACCAACAGAGTACATCCAAGGATGGATGCAATTCTGGTTTGAAGAAGAAAAACGCCTTGAAGCAGCAAGGGCGTTTCAACAGCAAAGGATTAAATTTCTACAGCAGGCATGGAAAAAAGATCGAGATTTGAAAACGGAAGGTTTCAGTATTACCGATCCCACATTACAAACTGCACTCGAAAACAGCTTAAAGAAAATCAATATCGCGAATAATGTTGGGAAACTTTTACAGGCCGAAGCGGAGCTGACAAAGCAACTCTATAAATTTGCTGTTCGCATAACTGGCTACAGTGATTTTACCCGTGAACGCGAAGCCGCAGATCTGGCTAATATATTTCTCAATCATGGTAATTACCTGGCCTATGGCTTGGCTGCAACAACGCTATGGGTGTTGGGCATTCCACACGGCTTTGCTGTTATGCATGGTAAAACCCGGCGTGGCGCGTTGGTATTTGATATTGCTGATTTGGTGAAAGATGCATTGATTTTGCCTTGGGCATTTATCTGTGCGAAAGAAAAAAGCACAGAACAAGAGTTTCGTCAGCAATGTTTACAAGCCTTTACCGATCATAACGCCTTGGAATTTATGTTTGAACAGGTCAAAAGTGTGGCATTGAAAGATGATTGGGAAAAGAGGGGCGTTCCTTGTCCCTCCATAGAGGCTCTGCCTGTGCGGCAGTGAATATATAAACAAACTTCTTATATTTCTAAGCTGCCTGTGCGGCAGTATTCATACAATAACAGAATTAATATTTATTAAACAAACTTTTTATAGGTTGTTGTGTAATGAAAACTAGAGTAAGCTGCTTTTCAAGAGTAAAGCAGAAGCACCGCACTCGTAAGTCGGTGCCACTCGCTGAGCCTTTGGATGCAGAACATTGTAAGTTGCTGTAGTCATGAAGATGACGGCTGTTGAATCGTTGGCGCGACAACAGCCCGATTCTAACTTAAAAACATAGGGATGTGCCTACAATGATGGTCACCTTCGTTTCCCAATGCGAGAAAAAAGCACATGCCCGAACTAGGCGAGTGCTGGATGCTTTTGCCGATCGTATTGGGGATAACACTTGGCAGACAGTGATTACTCAGGAAGGTTTGTTGGCCGTTAAAAAACTACTGCGAAAAACTGCCAGTAAAAATACCGCCGTGAGTTGCCACTGGATACGGAGCCGCTCAAGGTCGGAGTTGGTTTGGGTGGTGGGAAATAAAAACAAATTTAATCAGAGAGGCATTGTACCGGTGAATAGTACATCGACCAATCAGCTTTACCGGGACGATATACAAGACTGGCAGTTCCTTCCCGTTATTAGATCATTGACTTGTTTCGCCGCATTACTTCACGACTGGGGTAAAGCCAGTGCTCGTTTCCAGCAAAAACTTGGAAAACATTATAAAGGTAAAGGCGCAGACAGGCTACGTCACGAATGGGTGTCGTGCTTATTGCTCAAGGCACTTATTGCCAACACAAACAACCCCAATAAGGACGAGGAATGGTTAGTAACATTAAAAGACGGAAAGATTGATGAGGATATCCTCAAGGCATCTCTGCGTGAAAGTTGTGAAAGACCATTAGCCGATTTGCCGAGTGTCGCTAAATTAGTGGCTTGGTTGATCGTTACTCATCATCGACTTCCTTTTCTGGATGATAAAAAAGCACCTAAAGGCAGTCCGTGTACGAGTCTTGAAGGCATGTTTGACATGATCGATAAAAGCTGGGGCTATGAGAATAGTGGTGTAGATGATCTCGCGTCCTGCTTAGAATTCCCTGCTGGGCTGTTATCTAATTCCAGCAAATGGCTGTCGCAAATCAAGCGCTGGTCGGGCAAATTGCTGGAGTCACAAGATACTATTTCTCAGGCCGTAGAGAATGGTAGCTATCGCGTACTACTCCACCATGCTCGCTTGTCTTTGATGTTAGGCGACCACTATTTTTCATCCCTTGAAATTGGCCAGACGCCTAATTGGCCTAATACCACCGGCTTGATTGCCAATACCCAAAAAGACAAATCGCCCAAGCAGGCTTTGGATCAGCACTTGGTGGGCGTTTACGAGAGTGCCAAAAAAATTGTCGGGAAGTTACAGCTTATCGAAAATGGCCTGGAGCCTAGCTTTAATACGGCAGAATTAAAACGTAAAAGCCCAACCTCCTACGCTTGGCAAAATACAGCTGCCAAAAAAGTGCGCGACTGGCGTAAAGCATGTGGTGACACACGCAAAGGTTTTTTTGCCGTAAATATGGCCAGCACGGGCTGTGGCAAAACCTTTGCTAATGCCAAAGTTATGATGGCGCTTTCCGATGACGGCGACAGCTTGCGCTATACCCTCGCGCTGGGGCTTCGCAATCTTACTTTACAAACTGGCGATGAATACCGTGAGCGTATATTCAAGAACAGTGATGGAAGCGATCTGGCAGTATTGATTGGCTCTAAAGCGATTGCGGATTTGCACAATCAAAACAAACAGGAACAAGTACAAGAGCAGGAAAAATATGGATCAGAATCCGTCGAAACCCTGTTAGCTAATTCTGACGAAGTTGTTTATCAAGGTGAGCTGCCCGAAGAAGGCTTAACCACGGTTTTACAGAGCAGTAAAGACAGGCAGTTACTTTACGCGCCGGTTTTGGCTTGCACTATCGACCACATCATTGCCGCAACGGAAACCATACGGGGCGGACGCTACATTTTGCCCGCATTGCGCTTGTTGTCTTCGGATTTAGTAATCGATGAAGTTGATGACTTCACCGGCAGTGACTTAATTGCCATTGGTCGTCTGATCCATCTGGCGGGAATGCTGGGGCGTAAGGTGATGATTTCCTCGGCGACTATTCCCCCGGCAATGGCAGAAGGCTATTTCCATGCTTACCAGCAAGGCTGGCTGCTCTATTGTAAAACCCGTAACGCCAGTCCGGTGGTGGGCTGTGCCTGGATAGATGAGTTTTCAACACAGGTTGAAGAGATCGGTAACCAAGACCAGGCTGCTGAGGATTATCGTCACATCCATGACGGATATATTGAAAAGCGAGTACAAGCGTTAGGCAAACAAGCGGCGAAGCGCAAAGCCATTGTGGTGGATTGCTCGCAAGCCATGCAAAGCAATGCTGAGTCGGATACCACCCGTAAAAAAGAGGCCTGGTTTAATCGTATAGCGCCCGAGACCCTGGAAAGGCACGCACACCACCACAGTGTGGATGTAAAAACCGGCTTAAAGGTTTCTTTTGGGGTGGTGCGGATTGCCAATATCCAACCCTGCGTGCAACTTACCCGTTTTTTGTTGGAATATAACTGGCCTGAAGATACTGAAGTGCGAGTCATGGCGTATCACAGCAGGCAGGTATTGTTACTACGTCACGAACAGGAAAAGCATCTTGATGGCGTATTAAAGCGCAAAGAACAACCGGGCGAACAACCCCAGGCCTTTAACAATGAGCAGGTTCGAAGTCATCTGGACGGCATTGCCAATGAGCAGCCCCAAGTAAAAAATCTGTTATTTATTCTGGTTGCCACACCTGTTGAGGAAGTAGGGCGTGACCACGATTTCGACTGGGCTGTGATCGAACCCTCCTCCTATCGCTCCATTATTCAGTTAGCAGGGCGGGTCAAACGGCACCGCGATGGTGAGGTAGAACATCCCAATATCGGTATCCTTCAATATAATTGGCGAACGCTTAAATACGGAGATAAACCAAGAGAACCGCGCTTTTGTAAGCCAGGTTATGAAGTGGATGGTAATTTACCAAAACTAAAAGCAGATGGAACAAAAAGACATGGTGCCATGGAGAGCCATGATATTTTCACAGCCGTGGATGAGAAGCTGATCGGCACTCGACTAGATGCCACACCAAGAATCCAGGAAAGGCAAAAAAACAGTAAAACCCCCATGGCCTTGTTGGAACATGCGGTCATAGAGAGCCAACTGACCGATTACGAGGGTAAAGGGCCGGAAACCCTGCAAGGCTATATTCAGTGGTACTGGTATCTCACCGCATTACCGCAAGTTCTTAAGCGTTTTCGACAAAGTACAAAAAGCGTTCAGCTTTACCGTGTTACAAATGGCGGCGGTGACGCCTGGTTTACCGAGCGCGATGCCAAAGGTGAATTTAGCCGCCTCAACACTGGTGAGTTTGCTCGTCATGACATTGTCTATCAAATCACCACCACAGAGTTAACAAAGGTGCAGACAGCACGGCTTTGGCTCCAGCGCGATTACCTCCAGCTATTGCGAATACAAAGCGAAATGCGCGAAGAACCTTTGGATCAGGTTGCAACACGCTACGGCGAAATCAGCCTGGATGTTTACTCAGAAAGCACCAGAAAGGCATATGAATACAACGACCAGTTAGGTTTATACGAACAGGAGAGTGACCATGCTTGACCCGGCGATTGATGCTTTTTTTGCTGAACGCAAAGAAGGTTGGCTCAAAAAGAAACTTAAGCCAGATATGACCAATGAGAAAAAAAGGGAGATAGAACTGGAGTGCGAAGAGGAGTTCTCTCTTGAAAAATGGCTCCCGAATGCGGCTAAACGTGCAGGTCAAATATCTATATCAACTCACCCTTGTACTTTCAGCCATCCCAGCTCACGAAAGAACAAAAACGGCTATGCCACGTCCGTTATAGCAAAATCATCAAGGGAACCTGATGGCTATTTGCGTACAGGAAATGTCGATGTTCAAGCAGATGCGTTAGGTAACGCCGCTGCTTTGGATGTACATAAGTTTCTTTCACTGGTAACAGAAGATGGCAGTACAGTCATAGAGCATATAGAGCAAGACTCGGAGTTGGGTAAAACATTGTTAAATACCCCATCCGAGAGCTATGCCAATCTAAAGTCTGGATTTATGGCCATGGCTCGGTCGGACGATACGCCTGTGACCAGTTCAAAAATAAAGCAGGTGTATTTTCCAGCAGATAAGGATTACCACCAGCTATCCATACTCAGCAACTCAGGCATGATTTTCGAACTGCGTAGGCGCATTGATGCGTTACGGTTTTCGGATGCTGTTAAGGAAGGACGGGAGCTACGGCGCAATAATACCTATTCCGAGTCGGGCTATAGCGAAATCTACGATATAACCACTATCGGTTATGGCGGTACTAAACCCCAGAATGTCAGTGTTCTGAATAACCAGAACGGCGGCAAAGCCCACCTGCTTTTATCTGTACCGCCGCTGTTGGAACAGCGAGATGTCAGATTCCCCGCCAGAGATTTCTTTATCCAAAGCCTGCGCTATTACGACTGCAAAGACATTCTGGAGCGGCTCGATAAGGTCTTCAAAATCGAGCGTGACGGCCAAATTCCATTAGAGAAAATTCGCAAGGGCAGGGATCGCTGCCTTGGGGATATATTGGATGTGATCCTGCAGAAAATGATGGCGTTGAGAGACGTCTCAACTCAACAGTATTGGCCAGAAACCAGCAAGTTACGGGCATGGCAAAAACTCTGGCTATGCGAACAACATAAAGAGCAACGGCTGCAAGAGGATGACTGGCTGAACACCCTCTGTGACCAGATTGCTCGATGGATTGTCAGCAGCTACAAAAACAGTATTAAGCATCCCGTTATGCTGGGTGAGGCCGAGCACCATTACATTAAAGAGTTTATAGAAGACAACAAGGAGGTGTTGAGATGAGTGAGAACCTGATTCTTCTGCCTCATATTAAGGTGCAAAACGCCAATGCCTTATCCAGCCCTTTCACCATTGGCTTTCCGGCCATGACCGCCTGGCTGGGGGCTGTGCATGCATTGCAGCGTAAATTGAATATGCAGGATTCCCCCGTTGAGTTTTCTGCCATTGGTGTCGTGGTGCATCACTTTGATTTGCAAACCTATAAAGGCCCCGGCGATTTTGTGCATTCTATTATTGGCACGGGCAACCCGCTGGAACCCAAGTCCGAAAAAGATAAGCCAAAAGGTAATGCTGTTCGTCCTTCCTTTATCGAAGAAGCTCGCTGTCATTTGGAGGTGAGTTTAGTTATCGAATACAACTGCATTGAAGCCCAGGATGAATCACAAATGTTGGAGCGATTACATCAATTACTGCTCGGCAATATAAAGCTGGCAGGTGGCGATATTCTGAGTTGCGGTACACCTGAAATTGTAAGGGATTTTGACATGGCCAAGCGCAAACTGATGCCGGGTTATGCTCTCGTCGAACGTAGAGATTTAATGCAGGAGGCCATGGAACAGGGGCAGGACGCCATGGATGCCATGCTTGACTATCTAGCCATACATCACACCTCCAGCAAAGACGAGAAGGGCGGAGAGGAGCGTGTCCACTGGCTAAGCCAACGCAAAGCTACCGGGCCGAATGGTGAGAGGGGTTGGATAGTGCCCATTGCTACCGGCTTTCACGGTATTAGCGATCTGGGCAATGCGCTAAACCAACGTGACCCGGATACCCCGCATCGCTTTGCCGAAAGCTTAGTGACTCTGGGTGAATTCAAGATGCCTTACCGTTTGGCTTCCCCCGAAGACTTACTCTGGCGTTACCTGGTGGAGCCAGAAAACAACCTTTATCTCTGTGTTCAACAAACACATGAATCTGAAACCACCCTCAGCGATTACTAATTTATTCAAGGAGAAATACCATGGCTAAAAAAGAAAATACCGCATCTGTATTGGCGTTTGAGAAAAAACTGGTTCCCTCTGATGGCTATATGTACGGTTGCCAATGGGACAATAAAAGCGAGGCAGCCCCGCTCTCTTTAAATGAAAAATCGGTACGCGGAACAATTTCAAACCGCCTAAAACCTGCCTTACAAAAGGATCCTGCGGCGCTTAATAATGAAGTTGAGAAGCCGAATCTGCAAACAGTCGATGCCTGTTCGTTAGGCACAGAACAAGACACGTTAAAACTGCATTTCACGCTCAAGGTGCTGGGTGGATTAAAGCAGCCATCGGCCTGTAATAACGCCGCTTTTAAAGAAGGTTATCAGCAGGCGGTCAGCAGCTACCTTGAAACTCAAGGCATGAGAGAGCTTGCCAAGCGCTATGCACTGAACATCGCCAATGCTCGTTTTCTATGGCGTAACCGCTTTGGTGCAGAAGCCATTCTGGTGCAAGTCAAAGCACTAAATAAAGGCGCTGAACAGAGCTGGGAATTCGACGCACTGGAATTAAACCCCCGTGATATGGAGGTTACGACTGCAGATGTTGAATCTTTGGCTGACCGTATTGCGTCTGCCCTGAGCAGCGATAATGATTTCTTGATGCTTGATATTACCTGCTATGCCAAAGTGGGCAAAGCGCAGGATGTTTACCCCAGTGAAGAGCTGGTTCTGGATAAAGGCAAAGGCAACAAAAGCAAAATACTCTATTCAGTCGATGGCATGGCAGCGATGCATTCCCAAAAGCTCGGTAATGCGATGCGCACCATTGATACTTGGTACCCTGAGCACGATGATGCGGTAGCCTCTGCCGGACCGATTGCCATTGAACCCTACGGTGCGGTCACCAACTTGGGTAAAGCTTTCAGAACGCCGGCTGACAAACAAGACTTCTATACCTTTTTTGATAGCTGGGCGCGTGGTGGAGAGTTAGCACGTGTGGAAGACGAACATTACGTCATGGGTGTGCTCGTGCGTGGTGGTGTATTTGGTGAAAGTGATAAATAACAGGTGATGATATGAACTATTACCTTGATATTCACATCTTGCCCGATCCGGAATTTAAAGAAACGGTACTGATGAATGCTATTTACACCAAGCTCCATAAAGCCTTATGCGACTCACAATCCACCGACATCGGTGTCAGCTTCCCAAACCATAATCTCACTTTGGGCAATACACTGCGCCTACACGGTACCGCTGAGGCATTGGATAAGATCCAGTGTCGAAACTGGATTGGGTCGATGAGTGTTTATTGTCAAAACAGCGATATTCAGTCAGTTCCAGCAGATGTGAAGTTTCGCACAATCTCGCGTCAGCAACCGACGATGAGTGCGGCAAAGCTGAAGCGGCTGATCAAACGCGGTTCTATCACAGAGGCAGAAGCTAAAAACTACAAGGCCAAAATGTTTACCAAAGGGTTGGATAATCCATACGTGGAATTGGTCAGTGGCTCAAATGGACATCGGCATCGGCGTTATATTGAGTTTGGATCATTGCATGATAACCCTGTTGATGGAGACTTTGATCAGTTCGGCCTCTCCAAAACCGCAACTATCCCGTGGTTTTAATCGGGGGGTGGTTTTATATCAAAATCGATATAAAACGATCGTCAAGGGTTGTCATACAAAAAGTCGTATTTGAAGAGAAACACTGCCACTGATTTTGTCAGTTGCCTGATATAAAAAGCGGCATACAGGCTATGAAATCGACCTGTGTTCAAGCTGGAAGGCTGTTTCGAAATCTGGAGTACCATTTAAAATGATCCAATCAAAGCGGCTGAAAGATTGGGTACAACCCAACCCCGGTTAAGCGATGCCATGAAAGGTAAAATCGAGAAGTGCACGGTAGATCGCTTAGTGAACATGCTTGCGGCCATTGGTAACACCGTGAATATAAACATTTCCTACGCAGCTTGATGCTACGCTTGGTATCTTGAGCCAAAGAAGAACGATAGCTTTTCAGATCCTTCAAAATCTCTGCTTGCGATGGTCTTCAATACCAAATTTTCCATGCCATAAAAAATTTACTATTAATCAATAGGTTAAAGTATTAGCTAAAAATAATGGTTAAATCCTCAATTTAAAGGTTAACTTATTGTTGTAGTTGCTAATTTATGCTTTATAGTTGTGTTCACTGCCGCACAGGCAGCTTAGAAAAATACGCTGAACTTCTTTCTCTCACAGGTCAGGTTCACTGCCGCACAGGCAGCTTAGAAACACAACAAGATTTATGCTCAGACTATCCAGACGTTCACTGCCGCACAGGCAGCTTAGAAATCGACAACGGCCAGTTCAACGAGCCGGGCGTAGTTCACTGCCGCACAGGCAGCTTAGAAAAATCAGCCTATCAACAAACCCTCTGCCAATATGTTCACTGCCGCACAGGCAGCTTAGAAAATGTGAAAGTGAACCGCTCCGCGTTGCTGAAAGTTCACTGCCGCACAGGCAGCTTAGAAAACTCTGGTGGCGTCGGCAATTACGCACAACAAGTTCACTGCCGCACAGGCAGCTTAGAAATCATGTTCACAATTATTATTTAACATAATATAGTTCACTGCCGCACAGGCAGCTTAGAAAATGTCACAACAAATCATTGAGTTCGAAAAACAGTTCACTGCCGCACAGGCAGCTTAGAAACAGTCCATCGCCGCGCCCCCAGAGACAGGCTGGTTCACTGCCGCACAGGCAGCTTAGAAATGATCTTGTATACCACTGCCATCTGACAACAGGTTCACTGCCGCACAGGCAGCTTAGAAATTCAATGTGACCAGAAACGTGAAGCTTAACTTTGTTCACTGCCGCACAGGCAGCTTAGAAAACCATTTTTTTACTGTTTCGGGTTTAACATCAGTTCACTGCCGCACAGGCAGCTTAGAAAAACCAAATTCGCCCGGCGGCTGAGGCCATCGCGTTCACTGCCGCACAGGCAGCTTAGAAATTAAGCCGCTGACGGGGCAATTAAACGTGGAGGTTCACTGCCGCACAGGCAGCTTAGAAATCAGCGTCGAAAAGAAACGAATCAAGCCAGTCGTTCACTGCCGCACAGGCAGCTTAGAAATGCTTCGTGTCCGGGTTTCAACTTCATATGATGTTCACTGCCGCACAGGCAGCTTAGAAAAGCGCAGCGTTTTCTGCTGGCCGTGCTTTAGCGTTCACTGCCGCACAGGCAGCTTAGAAAAGCGCAGTGGTGCCTTCTTGCGCGCGGGTGACGTTCACTGCCGCACAGGCAGCTTAGAAATAATCCGCTAGCTCCGGAACGACTATTGATAAGTTCACTGCCGCACAGGCAGCTTAGAAAATTGAAGAAACTTATTGATGGGTTCCATTAGCGTTCACTGCCGCACAGGCAGCTTAGAAATAATCAGTATCTCAATATCATCCTCAGAGAGAGTTCACTGCCGCACAGGCAGCTTAGAAAAACAAACCAGAGGGGCAGCAATGAAAACACTCGTTCACTGCCGCACAGGCAGCTTAGAAAAAACTGCCAACATAAAAACTATCCATGACAACGTTCACTGCCGCACAGGCAGCTTAGAAAAGTAACCGTTCCGTGTCATCCTCAATCGCGTCGTTCACTGCCGCACAGGCAGCTTAGAAAAGTATAAATAATTGGTCAAGCTGCTGTTTAGTGTTCACTGCCGCACAGGCAGCTTAGAAAATACACCGTTAATTAACTCAGGAATACCTTGTGTTCACTGCCGCACAGGCAGCTTAGAAAGCAAAGCCGAGCGCGAATTTTGTCTGAAGGACGTTCACTGCCGCACAGGCAGCTTAGAAAGTCTATTTGCAACCATACTGCGCTGTTACTGGGTTCACTGCCGCACAGGCAGCTTAGAAATGTCGCAGCACCTCAGCTGAGCTGGCACGCCAGTTCACTGCCGCACAGGCAGCTTAGAAATGGTCGCGTCTGCATGTTGTCGGGATTCTGCCGTTCACTGCCGCACAGGCAGCTTAGAAATTGTGAAATCCTTCGTTGTAAGAGCCTTTAAGGTTCACTGCCGCACAGGCAGCTTAGAAATTATCGACCTCGACTTCCTTGGCGTCCGGTACGTTCACTGCCGCACAGGCAGCTTAGAAAGTGATACGGGTGAACCGGACTGAACCGTAACGGTTCACTGCCGCACAGGCAGCTTAGAAATCATAAGACCCGGCAGCAATCACCCCGCCGGTGTTCACTGCCGCACAGGCAGCTTAGAAATATCAGCCCACTGCCCAGCGCGAGCATCAGCAGTTCACTGCCGCACAGGCAGCTTAGAAAAGTCAGTCAGTTATCCATCCGAACACTAAACGGTTCACTGCCGCACAGGCAGCTTAGAAAATGAAATTGTCCTTATGCTGTGATAATCAATGGTTCACTGCCGCACAGGCAGCTTAGAAAACAATCGTCGGCGATGGTTTTCAGGATTTGCAGTTCACTGCCGCACAGGCAGCTTAGAAATACCCCCCCGTGAGTTTCTTTGCTGTTACTCCGTTCACTGCCGCACAGGCAGCTTAGAAAGCTGCAGCGACATGGATCTGAACGGCAAGGAAGTTCACTGCCGCACAGGCAGCTTAGAAAAGTCAAGATGACAACGCCAAAGACCGCAGCCCGTTCACTGCCGCACAGGCAGCTTAGAAATTACATCTCAGTCCACTGGCACCAAGGCCGTTGTTCACTGCCGCACAGGCAGCTTAGAAAATCATCTGCCTGTTATGTCGATAATTGGCTGTGTTCACTGCCGCACAGGCAGCTTAGAAATTACATCTCAGTCCACTGGCACCAAGGCCGTTGTTCACTGCCGCACAGGCAGCTTAGAAAATCATCTGCCTGTTATGTCGATAATTGGCTGTGTTCACTGCCGCACAGGCAGCTTAGAAATGCTGCGGCCTTCTGCCGCTACCCTTGCTCATGTTCACTGCCGCACAGGCAGCTTAGAAAGCCATCACGCTTTGATGATGAATAACAAACCCGTTCACTGCCGCACAGGCAGCTTAGAAAACCAAGCACACGAACGCGAAAATCAATCCCCTGTTCACTGCCGCACAGGCAGCTTAGAAAACCAAGCACACGAACGCGAAAATCAATCCCCTGTTCACTGCCGCACAGGCAGCTTAGAAAATAAGGACGCTGATTTCTCGGCTGACTGACCGGTTCACTGCCGCACAGGCAGCTTAGAAACCCTGAATCGATTTGCACTGACCCAATCTCTGGTTCACTGCCGCACAGGCAGCTTAGAAAGGTGATGGGTTAATGAACACCGAGGAACGCGGGTTCACTGCCGCACAGGCAGCTTAGAAATAAGTCTTCCTCAAACCCTGGCAATGCACGAAGTTCACTGCCGCACAGGCAGCTTAGAAAAGAAAAAGGTAAATGGTATTTTTCAGAGGAAAGTTCACTGCCGCACAGGCAGCTTAGAAATGCATCCAGCGGCATCAGAGAAAGGTGAACTAGTTCACTGCCGCACAGGCAGCTTAGAAAAGCCGAATGCGGTAAAGGCCCATCAGGGCAACGTTCACTGCCGCACAGGCAGCTTAGAAAAATGTTAAACATGAATGATGTTAATCTTTGCAGTTCACTGCCGCACAGGCAGCTTAGAAAACACTGGCCATCGCTGTGAAAAACGCCAGATTGTTCACTGCCGCACAGGCAGCTTAGAAAAACACGTCACCATCTTGAACAGCTTGGCTTCGGTTCACTGCCGCACAGGCAGCTTAGAAATGAAAAAAAGAGAGGAGCGAAAGCCCCTCTCGGTTCACTGCCGCACAGGCAGCTTAGAAATGAACACCGTGTTTTTAATGTCTCGCAGTATGGTTCACTGCCGCACAGGCAGCTTAGAAAATTTAGCCCTGTCAGGTTCCACCTGATGGGGTGTTCACTGCCGCACAGGCAGCTTAGAAATAGCGATCAACCACATCCCTGAACACTGTGTTGTTCACTGCCGCACAGGCAGCTTAGAAAAGCGACCCTCGGAAAAAAGCCAGTCTGTATCAGTTCACTGCCGCACAGGCAGCTTAGAAATACGAAGGGCGATCATTGGCCGATCAATATTGGTTCACTGCCGCACAGGCAGCTTAGAAATTCCGGCGACCAAAGTTTGTCATTCTTGAAACGTTCACTGCCGCACAGGCAGCTTAGAAAATTAAGCAGCTACAGCAAGAAAAAGAAATGCTGTTCACTGCCGCACAGGCAGCTTAGAAAATCAGCATATCAGGTCGATACGTTGCCCGTTAGTTCACTGCCGCATAGGCAGCTTAAGGGCAGCTTCGCATTGATATCAACCGACATCTCTGTTTTACCATGCGACTGAAGGATACATACGGGAATTTTAGGGTTTGGTGTAAAGGAAGCTGTAGATAGGGTTGAACGCTATGGGTTTCAATCTAGTAAGCACGCCTGAAAATGTTTTATGAATGCCGGTTGCGAGAGGAGAAGAAAAGGGGATTAGTCAGCATCTAAGCTGGTTGTAGTCAAAAACAAAAAAGCCCAGCAAAAATGCTGGGCTTTTTATATTTTGGAGCCGGAGATAGGACTTGAACCTACGACCCACTGATTACAAATCAGTTGCTCTACCAACTGAGCTACACCGGCAACAGGCTGCACATTATACGGTTGTGGTCATGTGGGTGCAAGCGATTCGGGCGTGGATTGTCATAAAATTTTAACGACCTATATCATTTTGAATTTGTTGGATTTCTTCGCTGTAATTCTCTAAATCTGTGCTAGCGGTTTGCCAATCCGGCCATATTTTTTGAAATGCCGCGCTGTTTACTAATGCAAATGGGACGTTTTCTACATCCGTTAAGTCGAGTCTTTGGCTGAGGTGATAAGCAATAATGACGACATCGTCAGCATCAATTTGACTGCTCTGATTATGGTCGAGGTGTTGATGCGTACGCGTAGCTGATATCAGGCTGGCTTCAAGCTGCCAATAAAGGAGGAGTTGATATCCAATTTCGGCATAATAAGGCGGTATGATGCGATCGCGTAACGGGTTAAATCGGGTTGGTTTTTCTTTGACAGCATCAAGAAGTGATAAGGCTTTCAGTAAAGGCACATTACCAATGTTATGGATTAAGCCGGCCAATAACGCTTTTTCAGCTTCTACACGCGAATATTTTGCTGCAATGACGTAGCTGATGGCGGCGACTTTTGTGCTGCGAAGCCGCATTTGGTTGTAATGGCTGGTCAGGATAGCTGAAGGCGGACGTTGCAAGTAGTCATTTAATACGATGCTGGTCGCTAATGCTTGAACACGTGACAAGCCAAGCCGGGTTAGGGCGCCTTGAACACTCGTCACATTGGTGCGCGCGCCAAGTGTCGGGCTGTTGGCAATGTTGATAAGTCGCTCACGAACCGTTGGTTCAGAATCTAACACAGCCGCGATGTCACTGATGTGGCTGTCACCATCGGTTGTATAGACGCTAAGTCGTGTCAGCAGATTTGGTGCGGGCGGAAGTTCGAGTGTGTTTTCGCGGATTTGGATCTCAATTTCCTCGACCGCTTGATCGCGCAATTGTTGTTCTAAAATCAATTGGGACATGCAGAGGGGAAATTAAAGAATGGGGTGAGTGATGGGGCTCGAACCCACGACAACCGGAATCACAATCCGGGACTCTACCAACTGAGCTACACTCACCACAGAAACTTTATGCCGCGCTTGTTTGGTCGCCAGCGCGTTTTGGAAAGGACATAATTTTACTGTGTTTGCCGATTGGGTCAAGGAAAATCTCATGTTTCAGGCGAGTTCCAGATCTATTTTTCGCTCATCGAGATCGACTCTAACGACTTTGACGCGGAGATTATCGCCCAGCCGATAGACTTTTCGTGTGCGTTCGCCGAGCAGTCTGTGCCCGATGGGATCAAACTGGTAATAGTCGTTTTTCAATGCGGTCACGTGAATCAAACCTTCGATGTAAATATCACTCAGTTCGACAAATAGACCAAAGCCAGTAACACCACTGATTACGCCATCATGGACTTCGCCAACGCGTTCCTGCATGTATTCACATTTGAGCCAGTCACTGACATCACGGGTGGCTTCATCGGCTCGGCGGCTGGCCATGGAGCAATGTTCGCCAAGTTGTACCATGTCTTCTTCTGAATAAGTCCAAGCCGCTTTTTTCTGTTTATGAATAATGTGTTTCAGCGCCCGGTGTACTAAAAGATCCGGATACCGACGAATGGGCGAGGTGAAATGCGCGTAGGCGTCCAGCCCCAGACCGAAGTGGCCTATATTTTCCGGGCTGTACACGGCTTGTTTCATACTGCGCAACATGACCGTTTGCAGCAGGTGACTGTCTGGTCTTTTGCTGGCCGTTTTTAATAATGAGGCGTAATGCGCTGGTTTGGGATCGTCACCGCCACCTAAAAATAAACCGAGTTCCGCCAAAAATTCACGCAAGGCGTCGCGCTTTTCTTCTGAGGGTGTTTCGTGAATACGGTAGAGTGCTGGCAGCTTGTTTTTCAGCAGGCAGCTTGCAGCGGCGACATTGGCGCAGATCATAAATTCTTCGATGAGCCGATGTGCATCGTTGCGCTGGCGGGGTTCAATGCGTTCAATTTTACGGTGTGCATCAAAGAAAAACTGGGTCTCAGTCATTTCAAAGTCAATAGCACCTCGAGCTTCACGAGCGGCAAGCATGACTTTAAACAACCGGTACATGGTGTCGAGACCGGGCAAGACATCCGCGAATTTCTCCCGTAGCGGTGAATCGGGTGTGCTGATTATTTCTGCGACTTGTTCGTAAATCAGCCGGGCTTTGGAGTTCATCACCGCTTCATGAAATTGATACGACTCCAGTTCTCCATTTGCATTAAGCGTCATTTCACATGCCATGCATAAGCGGTCAACAGCTGGATTCAGTGAGCACAGTCCATTTGATAAGGCTTCCGGTAACATCGGGATAACCTGGCTCGGAAAGTAGACCGATGTCGCACGTTCCTGGGCAGTATTGTCCAATGCATCATCAGGACGCACATAGTAAGCAACGTCGGCTATCGCAACCCAGAGCTTCCAGCGGCCATTTTCCAATGCTTCTGCGTAAACCGCATCATCAAAGTCACGGGCATCAGCGCCATCAATCGTTACCAGTGGCATGTCACGTAAATCAAGGCGCCCGTCAATAGCCGTTTCGGGGATGTGCTCACCAAACGCATTGGCTTGAGCAAGGGCATTGGATGACCATTCATGCGGTAATTCAAAACTCCGCAGGGCGATGTCAATTTCCATACCAGGCGCCATATGATCGCCCAGGACGTTAGTGATTTTGCCAAGAGGCGAACGATGTTTATTAGGGTGTTCAGTAATGGCAGCCTCGACAATCTGCCCCGGTTTTGCATCGAGTAGATCCTGTGGCTGAATCAGAATATCCTGACTAATGCGGCGATTATGCGGCACCAGATAATAGAAACCGGCATCTTGGTGTAAGCGACCAACCACCTTCTCGTTGGCACGCTGCACAACTTCAACAATGGCGCCTTCCTGCCGCCCGCGTCGATCAATACCACTGACTCTTGCCAGTGCTTTGTCACCGTGCAAAACGACGCGCATTTCGCGCTCACTTAAAAATAGGTCCTCACCACCTTCATCAGGAATGAGAAAACCGAACCCATCTGGATGGCCGGCAACGCGACCACTGACCAGATTCATTTTTGATACCACACCGTAGGCGTTTTTGCGATTGCGCAAAATTTGACCATCACGCTCCATCGCTCGAAGCCGGCGGCGCAATGCTTCAAGGTCAGTTTCACCTTTTATGCCAAGTTGGCGGGCAATATTTTTCTGTGAGAGGGGAGCTTTCAGATCTTTAAGAAGCGCCAGGATCATCTCGCGACTGGCGATGGGATGATCGTATTTCTGCGCTTCACGCTCAGCGAAAGGGTCTTGCAATTGTTTCTTAGTCATTGACAGTTATTATCTCAATCTATATAGTGCGCGTCTTCTTGCCCAGGTGGCGGAATTGGTAGACGCGCTAGCTTCAGGTGCTAGTGTACTTATGTACGTGGGAGTTCGAGTCTCCCCCTGGGCACCATTCCGAGTCATTCAGACATTCCCTCGACGTTTCAAAAATCCCAATTGCAAGTGCTTGCCTTGAGCGCTTTTTATTATTTTGTGAATTCCACAATCTGTCACAAATAAGCCGCTGTTTTCACAACTGACTGTACCAAAACCGCTGCAGTCTGGTTCTGTGGCCATTCTAACTGTTTTAGGCGTTGCTATCAGTGAATTATCCGATTCTGGTTGATGCTTGCTTTGGGCTGGGCTATCTTTTCTTAAAAGTGGTTGTGCTATTTAAGTTTTAACGGTCGTCGCCGTTAAGCTTGACAGCACCAGCTTAGATTTCAAGATTACTTCGTACAGGAACTGCCCATGGCGACATTCATTGACTCCATAGATGAGCGAACCAAACTAGCCGGAACAAATCATCTGGAAGTGCTGTTATTCAGCTTGGGTACCAATGATAGCACTGGTCGTAATGAGTTGTTCGGAATTAATGTTTTTAAAGTGCGCGAAGTGCTGAATGTGCCAGAAATTACCGGTGCGCCAGAAATGCCAGAGGGCGTCGAAGGATTTGTTAGTCTGCGTGGCGACATGGTGCCTATTATTAATTTGCAGAAATTTTGTAAATTATCGTCTACCGAAAAGCCGGGAATCCTGATGGTCACAGAATATAACGCCCACGTTCAGGGGTTTCTGGTGACCGCTGTCGATACCATCCAGCGATTGAGTTGGGAGCGTGTCAAAGAACCCCCACCATTGATATCCAAACGGCTTGGTGGGTTGGTGACTGCTGTTGCCGAATTACAAGACCAGCGGTTGGTTATGATCATGGATGTTGAGAAAGTGCTTGCTGATGCGGGTGGTTTCTATGATGAGAGTGTGTTTGATGGCATTGAAAAACTGACAGATGCCGAGCAACACAAAATCCTTTTTGCTGACGATTCTTTAGTTGCCCGTAAACAGATTTCAGAAACCCTGGATCATCTCGGTGTCAGCTATACCAGTGTCGTGAATGGTGCCCAAGCCTGGCGTTTGTTAGTGAAGCTGGCCGACCAATGTGAACAGGAAGGCCGTGCATTAAAATCCGAGATAAGCCTGGTGCTAACGGATGTTGAAATGCCGGAAATGGATGGTTACGTTTTGACACAAAAAATCAAAGCCGATCCGCGCATGGCTGATATCCCCGTCATTATGCATTCCTCGCTAACTGCGACTGCGAATCAGGCGATGGGGATGGGCGTGGGTTCTGATGCTTATGTATCTAAGTTTCAGCCACATGCGCTTGCGGAGGCATTAAAAAAACTGCTTTAAGATTAGGTCAGCATGTGTGCTTGGGGCGATTGCATTGCCAGTCATTTTGTGACAGATTCGAGATAAATTGTATCTTTGTTAATACCCACCCAGCTTAGCTGACACAGGGAAAATGTTTCATGTCACACCGTTGTAACAGCCTTCGTATTATTGATAATTTAGCGGAAATTACTAGCCATCACGATCGTCAAGTACTGGAAAAAAGTCTTCTAAAGACGCTGAACGAATTATTCCCGGGCCAATCAATGCGGCTCTTTCGCGTACGCCACCATCAACGACAAGATGATCAGGAAGTCACGCTACTGGCTTTTTGTGTGAACGATGTCATTGTGTCATCTGATGAAAACCCGAGTTTGAATCAAGAAAGTGTTTGGCTGCATGAAATTATGAGTGATGCTGTCAAACAAGGCGGTATTCAGGTGAGGCAGGCCGAAGATGGTTCAAATCACATTGCTTATCCAGCCTTTGATTCTCATGGCGATATTTTTGCCGTGCTAGTGCATCATTGTCAGCAACAGCCAGATAGCGCTTCGCAGCGACTTATTCACGGCATCCTTCGTGTCTATGCGAATTATCTGGCGCTGATTGACAAGAGCCAGCGCGATAAACTTACCAACCTATACAACCGTGAAACACTGGATGAGCAGATAACCAAGATTTTGGTTAAGCAGAGCGATGATTTAAATAAATTATCGGTTTCAGCTGTTGATAGCAGGCGGCGTCACTATGCTGTTCGTTACTGGTTGGGATTAGTCGATATTGATAATTTCAAACGTATTAATGACACTTATGGTCATTTATTTGGTGATGAAGTGTTGATTTTGGTTGCCAGATTAATGACGTCAGGCGCTATTCGGGATGATGATTTAATCTTTCGTTATGGTGGTGAAGAGTTTGTTGTCCTGCTCAAAGCGGCGCAGGAAAGTGATGCGCAACAGGCTTTTGAGCGACTCCGGCGAATTGTTTCAGCGCATGTATTCCCGCAAATTGACGGGGTCACGGTGAGTATTGGTTTTGTTGAAGTGGCAGATCAAGTATCGCCAGCGGATGTCCTTGGACAGGCTGATGATGCATTATATTACGCCAAACAACAGGGCCGGGATCAGGTTCATAATTATCAACAATTGGTTACTGGGGGCAAAATAGCGATTCCGCCTCCGGTCAATAACGATAGTAGTCTGGAGTTATTCTGAGCGATGCAACAACCATTTTCATTTGTCGATCATCTGATATTGAACCTGGATAGGGCTGTCACGACGCTTTGGGGGCAACCTGCTGGCACAGGCCGAGCTAATCCGGCAGATTCAGTAAATAGCGAACCGCTCTCGAAAGCGGAGCAAAAACACAACGCAGGGTTGATGCGGGTTAACCATGCTGGAGAAGTAGCGGCACAGGCTTTATACCAAGGACAAGCATTAACTGCCCGCCTGCCTGAAGTGCGTGCTGCAATGGAGCATGCTGCGTTGGAAGAAAATGATCATTTAATTTGGTGCGACCAGCGTTTGCAATCTCTGCATTCACATCGCAGCATTCTAAATCCACTTTGGTATATCGGTTCTTTCACAATTGGTGCCATTGCCGGTAAGGCTGGAGATAACTGGAGTCTTGGGTTTGTGGGTGAAACGGAAAGACAAGTTACCCGCCATCTGGATCAGCATCTGAATACTCTTGCCGGTCCAGATAATGCGACACGTGCCGTTTTAGAACAGATGAAAATCGATGAGATTGAACACGGTGAACAGGCGATGGCGGCCGGTGGCAGTGTCTTACCAGCGCCCGTGCGGCAGTTGATGCGCCTAACCTCAAAAATCATGACGCGAAGCAGCTACTGGGTTTAATTTAGAAAACGTCAGTAAAATTCAGCGATACGACTTTGGGCGCGTCCGGGTGAGTATTTTCGATACGAATTACCACGGCTTCAGCGCTGAAGGGTTTTAACGCTGAATGGTGACTGGGGATGATCAAGGTCAGTGTCTCGCCAGCGGTCAACTCGGCGTCAGTCTGCATGCGCATACCGCTAGCACTGATATCCAGTGTTAGCCCGCGATAAATACCGGTGTGATTGGTAGCCCTAAAATGCACCCGATCGGTTAGGTTAAGGCGCTGGAAGTCTCTTTTTTCTTCGAAATCAGCAGGCATAAGCGTTATTCCGTGAGGCTGACATCAACAATATCCGTCGTGATGAATGCGTGGCTTTACTCTGTCTGAATTTTACACAAAAACCTTAAGAAATCCTTCGCCGTGACGTTAAATCGAGATAAGGCTGTTTAAAGGAGAGCGCGCATGCGACTTTGGTCTGGCGTGATTATGCTTTTTTGGGGACTCCCCTCGGTACAGGCAATGACCATGCTGCCGGTACCAACCGAACCGATTTATGCCGAACCGCCCATTGTGAAAGCGAAACCGGCGCATCAACAATTTGATTGTTATGAACTAGACGCAGCCATCAACGCGCTGCATCCGTTCCAATACTCTTATAAACCCGATTTTTACAGTGATAGCAGTAATAAGGTCGCAACGGGATTAATCATTTTTGACAATATTCCTATTTTCAAAGCGTGGTTGGGATTAGGCTACCTTGGTTATTCCTCTTTGGTGACGGAAAATGAGGTCAGGCGAATGGAAAATGTGCGTCAGCAAATAGCCATGCTGCAACGTTTAAAAGCAGAAAAGCGGTGTTTTCAATAAAAAACAGATTGGTTAAAACAGAGATTCTGATGCTTGTGGTCTGACAGAAAACTGGGGTACTATCGAAGCGCAAGATAGGCCTGAGAGAGGTATCGGCTATGAGCAGCACAATAGATATTAAAACTAAGTGGCAAGCTAATCATCATTCAGCAAGCAGCAGCATCCGTGACAAATGGCAAAAGGCGAATGCAGTGCGAAAAAACATGAAAAAAATTCCTTGGTACAAAGCGAATTCTCAAGTTACGCGCCACACTGGTAAGCCATGGTATCAGGCTAATCTGGTTCGGCATCTTGATACCAAAAAGAAATGGTATGAAGCCAATCTTCGTAGTGCTGTTGCTTCGGTTCGAACAACCCGAAAATGGTATGAAGCCAATCTCGAAAAAACGATGACTCAAACGCACTGGTTTGATTATCGTGAGAAAGGGCATACCGAGGCAAAACGACTGTGGCAAATTGAGAGCTTGCGTCAGGCGCGTGAAAATCGGCAAAAATGGTACGAAGCCAACTTGGAGAGTACCGTCACTGACAAACACTGGTACGAGTTCAGTGATGAACAAATGGCGCCAGAGCGAAAATGGTATGAAGCCAATCTCGAAAAAACCCGTGAAAATCGGCAAAAATGGTATGAGGCTAACCAACAATCGCATCCGCATTCAGAGATTAAGTTGAAATGGTACGAAGCGAATTTAAGTTTGTCTCGCGCACGCAAGGCCGAGCAAAACTGGTTTGAATTTAACACGCGAATTGCACGTGAAAAGGGCAAGTGGTACGAAGCCAATCAACGTCCGGCCAAAAAGTCGGATGTGCCATGGTATGAAGCCAATTTGGTTCAACACCTGCAAGCCAAACAAAAGTGGTATGAAGCCAATCTGAAGTCGGCTTTGGATACAGTTCGTGCTTCACGACATCGTTGGTATCAAGCTAATTTGGATCAAACGCCAACCACGACGCACTGGTATGAATTCAAAGAAGCGGGTGATACCGACTGGAAGAAACGGTTTCAGGCGCACAACATTGAAAAAGTGCGGGCAACTACCCGTAAGTGGTATGAAGCCAATCTGGAGCAAGTACCTTCTGAAAAACACTGGTATGAATTCAGTGATGAACAGATGGCGCCAGAGCGAAAATGGTATGAAGCCAATCTGGAGCAGGCTCGAGTTAGCCATAAAAAATGGTACGAAGCCAATTTACATCCTGATCCGCATGCGGATCTTAAGCAGAAATGGTATGAAGCCAATATCAATTTTGCTCGTCAGCAAAATATGAAACGTAAATGGTTTGAACAAAATATGTCGTTGGCTAGAGAATCCCGTAAAAAATGGGACGATCAGGATTAGCGTATATTGATTTCAGCTGTTTTGAGGATTGGATTGGCTGTCGTCGGTATCGCTGAACAATGCAGGTAGAGTGCTTTACGGTAGGTGCTTTTCGCGTAAACACCTACTTGGTTACGGATGTGCAAACGGGCTTATCGGCTATTATTGATACCGGTGAGTCCGTTGAGCTTATCGAGCAACTTCAACTCCGCCAACCCCAGCCGCATATCAGCATGATTTTATTAACGCATGGGCATCTCGATCATGCGGGGGCCTTACCACTGCTGCAACAGCATTATCCTGTTCCAACTTACTTACCACGACTTGAACAGCCAATGTTTGCCACCTTACCCAAACAAGGCGATTGGTTTGGTGAACCGGCTTTCAATCGCCATTGCGGTCAAATTGACCATTACCTGGATGATGGCGATACCATCATGTTAGGAAAAACACAGTTAAGATTTATTTCCACGCCGGGTCATACGCCGGGTCAGGGTTGTTATTATGATGACCAGGATATATTTGTCGGCGATACGCTGTTTGCTGGCAGTATAGGGCGCTACGATTTACCAATGGGGGATGCGGAGCTCACGCAACAAAGCTTGACAAAGCTGTTGCGGTTGCCGGGTCATTTGCGGGTTCATAGCGGTCATGGTCCAGTGACGACGCTGGCGCAGGAATTAAAATCTAATCCTTATCTGCAATTTCTAAGGTGAAAAAAACGATGGCCAAAACAGAAGCACTCATTAGCGGTTTTCAACGGTTCAAACAACGTTATTTTGGCGATAACCAAGGTCTTTATGACAGTATGAAGACGGGGCAGCCCGCAAAAATTCTGATGATAGCCTGTAGTGATTCACGAGTTGATCCGGCTATTTTGACGGACTGCGATCCGGGGGATTTATTTATTGTGCGTAATGTTGCCAACCTGGTACCGCCCCGGGAAGATGATGGTCATTATCATGGCACCAGCGCTGCGCTTGAGTTCGCGGTTGATCACCTGCAGGTAGAGAATATTATTGTGATGGGGCATGCCAATTGTGGCGGTATTCGTGCGCTTTGGCAGCATGACGGAAATCATAATGCTTCCCAATTTATCCATCGTTGGGTGTCCATTGCGGAGTCAGCAAAAAACTGGGTCAGATTACACCATGCAAACGAGTCTGAAAGCACTTGTTTACAGGCCTGTGAGCAACAGGGCGTTCTGGTGTCTCTTGAGAATCTGCTTACTTTTGAAAATGTTCGAAAAAGAGTCGAGTCAGGTCAGTTAAAGCTGCATGGCTGGTATTTTGATCTGACTGCGGGTGAGTTAAAGTGTTACAACCCCGCAACGCAGCGATTTGAACAAGCCGTCGCTTAACAGCGTCAGGAAGAGAAAATTTTGCCGTCTAATTTAAGACGGCAAATTATCACTCCAAGGTATCTAAATCTGCTGGTGAGGCATTATCACTGGTATTGGTTTGCGAGGTGGTGGGTAACGACTCTGCTTGAGATTCAAGGGCTGGGTCAACCTCAGTCGTATCGGTTTCCATGAATTCTGCTTCGTCGTCACCAAGACCAATTAAATTCAGCAGACTGCCAAAAAAGCTGGTTTCTGGTTCGGTCAGAGGAACGACGACATTGGTGTCGCTGCGTTCTTCCTCAACCATTTGAATTTGTTCGACAACGCGCGTGTTGCCATCAATGTAAAGAAGTTTATCGTCTTCAAAAAACAGGGTGACGCGTCGTTGTTGACGATTGCCATTGCCAGGCTGGTAGCTGTAGATATAGTCCCAACGGTCTGGGTGGAAGGTGTCAATTAATACCGGTGTTCCCATCACAAAGTTGACTTGACTTTTGGACATGCCGGGTTCAAGTTTGGCCAGCATTTCTTGAGTAACATCGTTACCCTGCTGAATATCAATACGATAAACGCCCGGGATTTTGTCTTTGCTACATGCACCCAAAAACAGGAATACGGCGGAAAGGCTATAAATGATGAGGCTTTTCATTTAGTATTAATTTTTGTGTTGATGACCAGAGTGCGATGATACGCTATTCGCACCATTTCTACGAGGCAACTAGCATAATGGAAAGTCAGGATCTAAGAAAAGCAGGTTTAAAGGTGACATTACCCAGGCTGAAAGTCCTGGAAATACTGGAAACGTCGCCCCAGAGACATCTGAGTGCGGAGGATGTTTACAAAGCACTGCTGGAAATGGGAGAAGAAATTGGTTTAGCAACGGTTTACCGCGTGCTTACCCAATTTGAGGGCGCGGGTCTGGTTTCGCGTTTAAATATTGATGGTGGGCATGCGGTTTTCGAATTAGAAGACGGTGAACATCACGACCATTTGTTTTGTGTTAAATGTAATCGAATCATCGAGTTTTATGATGAAGTTATTGAGGAGCGACAAAAAGCGATTGCCAAGGCCAATGGTTTTGAAATGACAGATCACAGCCTTTACATTTATGGTTTTTGTAATCGGGATGATTGCGAAAAGGACCGTTAATTTTTCTGGCCCATAGAGAGCATTTCCTCAGCGTGCAACAAGGTGGTTTCTGTTAATTTCATCCCGCCCAGCATTCGGGCGATTTCCTCAATTCGTTGTTTGTTGTTAAGTTGATGAATCTCAATATGCGTGTTTTGCTCTGTTACTTTTTTGCTGACTTGTAATTGTTGATGTGCTTGCGCCGCAACTTGCGGTAAGTGGGTAACGCAAATCACTTGTTGTGAGCCTGCAAGGGTGCGCAGATGTTGGCCTACAATTTCTGCAACACCGCCGCCAATACCGACATCAACTTCGTCGAATATCAGGGTGGGTACGGTACGTTGTCCCGCCGTGGCGACTTGAATCGCCAGACTGATGCGGGCCAGCTCACCACCCGATGCAATTTTCGCGAGTTCACCGGCAGACTGGCCCGGATTCGTGGCGACGCGAATTTGAACTTGATCCGCACCATGTTCACTAAATTTGTCTTCTACGTAGGGCGAGACAACAAATTCAATTTTTCCTGCCGGGATAGCTAACTTTTGAATGGCGCTGGTAAGTTGCTGATTTAATGTGGAAACGACAGACTGACGCCGCGTTCTGATTTGTTCAGACAAGGCCACACAGCGCTGATGAGCTTCATCAGATTGTTGTTGGATAATACTGATATTATGCTGTTCTTGCTGCAGCGCTGAAAGCGCGTCGTTGAGCTGATTGAAGTGCGCGGGAAGCTGTTCTATTTCAATATGATGTTTTCTGGCCAGGTCGTGCAGAAGCGAAAGTTTTTCCTCAATTTCGTCCTGTTGACCGGCATCCAGTTCACTGTGGTCCAAATAGTGCCGCAAGTTGCTGACCGCATCATCAATTTGAATCAGCGCATTATTCAACGTTTCAATAATCGCGGTAAATTTGGGCTCGATGTTCTGAAGTTTGTCGAGCTCACGTAAACTATTTCCGATTACATCGTAAGCCGATCCGGTTTCCTGATCGTAGAGTTGTTGCAAGGCAGAGTCACTGCTCTGCAGCAATTTACTGGCATTGGCGAATTGCTGTTGCTGTCTGGTTAACTCCGCAATAACGGCATCGGTTAGTTCAAAAGCAGCTAACTCATCGACCTGATACTGAAGGAGTTCGCTGCGCGCGGTATTTTCCTGTGCTTGTTGTTTGGCGATGTCCAGGGCTTGTTGGGCCTGATGCCATTGGCGGTACTGTTCACGCAGTTGTTTGAGTAGCGTTTTGTTGTCAGCAATAATATCAAGCAGATCTCGCTGCGTCTCGTGCTTGAGCAAGCTTTGATGGGCGTGCTGGCCATGAATTTCCAGTGTCAGTTCACCCACTGCTTTGAGTTGCTGCAAAGGAACTTGTCGGCCATTAATATAGCCTTTGGATCGACCATCACGACTGATGGTGCGGCGAAGCTGGCATAGCCCGTCTTCGTCCAACTCATTGTCTTGTAGCCAAGTTTGTAATGCCAGATTATTCGCCGTGTCAAAACTGGCTTCAATTTCAGCCCGTTCAGTGTCTTGGCGAATCATGTTGGAGTCTGCCCGATCGCCGAGTACCAGGCCCAGCGCATCGACCACCATTGATTTACCCGCCCCAGTTTCACCAGTCAGTGATGTCATTCCTGGCAAAAAGGTCAGCGAAATATCTTCAACAACAGCAAGGTTGCGAACAACGAGACTCATCAGCATGTCAGTTTACGCCCCCATTCCAGCTTTGCTCGCAAAATTGAATAATGATCATGATCGACGGGATGTAGCAGATCAACATGTTTGTCATGACGAGAGATGCGGATACTCTCTCCGGGATTAAGAAGCTGTCCAGTTTGACCATCACAGGTGACCATGGCCGATTCTGTATTGTTTTCACTGAGGGTAATGTCAATGACACTATCAGCAGCAATGACCAGTGGCCGGTTGCTCAAGGTATGTGGACAAACTGATGTAATAACAATCGCATTCAGATCAACATCAAGAATAGGCCCGCCGGCAGACATGGCATAAGCGGTTGAACCCGTCGGGGTGGCGATGACGACGCCATCAGCACGTTGGCTGTTTAAAAAACGGCCATTGATATGTGTTTCAAATTCAATCATTCGCATGCTTTGGTGGCAATGTACCACAATGTCATTCATGGCAACGCCAAGAGGTGTTTTATGATAGCTGGCGGTCAGCATAAAACGCTGATCATGGCGATATTCACCATCCAAGATGTTATTAAGCTGAACTGCTAGGTCTTTCAGAGTGACATCCGCCAGAAAGCCCAGACGGCCAACATTGATGCCAACGACAGGTAAGTCCGAACCAGCTAATGCTCGACCAGCAGACAACATAGTGCCGTCACCACCAACGGCGATGGTTAAATCACAATGGTCAACAAAAGAATCAATTGGATGAACCGCGACATCCGGTAGGAAGTTGAGGGGCTGATTACAACAAAATTTTAGTTTTCTTGCCGTTAATACTTCAATAACTGTCGTGAGTGCTGAGACCAGTGTAGGGTCATTATTGCGGATAAAGAGGCCAATATTACGGAAGGCGTTACTCATGTTTTTTCCAGTGCCTGTGGCGGAAAGCAGATGGTAATGGTTTTGTCTGGAAACCCAAAGCATAAGACAAAGGTTTTCTCAATAATATGCTATCAATAAATAGTGCTTAAGATGTTAGAATACACAGATTTAATAAACCTTAATCAATGAGGATAAAAATGGCGATTGAACGTACCCTGTCTATTATCAAACCGGATGCTGTGGCAAAGAATGTGGTTGGTGAGATTTATTCACGCTTTGAAAAAGCGGGCTTGTCAGTGATTGCTGCGCGCATGGTGCACTTGTCACAACAGCAAGCAGAAGGTTTTTATGCGGAACACAAAGAACGGCCATTTTTTGGTGATCTGGTGAGCTTCATGACTTCTGGCCCTGTTATGATTCAGGTCTTGGAGGGGGATAATGCGGTTATCAAGAATCGTGATTTGATGGGCGCGACCAATCCAAAAGAAGCCGCAGCAGGCACAATTCGTGCTGATTTTGCGCAAAGCATCGATGAAAATGCGGTTCACGGTTCTGATGCTGTTGAAAGTGCGGCTAGAGAAATTGCTTATTTTTTCACTGACGATCAGCTTTGCAAACGGACCCGATAATCCCAATGACGGCTGCCCGCACGAATTTACTAGGCTTTGATCTCAGTGATATGGAAGCGTTTTTCGCCGAAATCGGCGAAAAATCGTTTCGTGCGCGGCAGTTATTGCAATGGATCCACCAATACCGGGTAACCGATTTTGGTCTCATGACGAACTTCAGTAAAGGGCTGCGAGAAAAGCTTGCCAATATTGCTGAAATACGGGTGCCAGAAGTAGTCCATGAGCACATTTCCAAGGACGGTACTCGGAAATGGATTATCCGCATGGATGGCGATAATGCCATCGAAACAGTATTCATCCCTGAAGGTAATCGGGGCACGCTTTGTGTTTCATCGCAAGTTGGCTGTGCGCTGACATGTACTTTTTGCTCCACCGGCCAGCAAGGATTTAATCGGAATTTAAGTGCCGCAGAGATTATTGCGCAATTGTGGGTTGCCAATGATGCGCTAAAGAAAGATCCGAAAGGCAATCGGGTCGTTACCAATGTCGTGATGATGGGCATGGGGGAGCCACTAGCCAATTATTTGAATGTGGTTAGGGCCATGCGCATTATGCGTGATGATTATGGTTATGGTATTTCCTGGCGCAGACTGACACTAAGCACCTCTGGCATGGTTCCAATGATTGACCGGTTGAAGGAAGATTGCCCGGTAAGTTTGGCGATTTCCTTGCATGCCGCAAATGATACTTTGCGCAGTGAGATGATACCGCTCAACGACAAATACCCTATTGCAGATTTGCTGGCAGCTTGTCATCGCTATGTCTCGGGTGGTCAGCAACGACGTCATATTACGATCGAGTACGTCATGTTGGCTGGAGTAAATGATTCTGCCCAGGATGCCCGTGATTTGATTCGATTGTTAAAAGGGCTGCCCAACAAGATTAATTTGATTCCGTTTAACCCGTTCCCTGGAACACACTACCGTTGCTCTTCACGCAAAAACCTTGAACGTTTTAAACAGCAATTGATCGATGCCGGTCAGATCGTGACAGTTAGAAAAACCCGCGGTGATGATATCGTTGCGGCTTGCGGACAATTGGCCGGTGAAGTCAAAGACAAATCCCGCCGCGCTGAGAAAATTGCGGCACGGGAGATGGTGACGCAATGAAAAACTGGAAATCAGTCTGCTGGCTCTTGCTCGTCCCGGCTTTACTGGCCGCGTGCGCAGGCGGGGGGGCACGAACCGCGACTGATAAGGCTGAAGCCGCAGAGATAAACATGCGACTTGGCTTGAATTATATGCAGCGTGGCGATTACAAATCGGCGTTAGAAAAACTGGAAAAATCCCTGCGCCAAAACCCAAACCTGCCCAGTGCACACAATACCATTGCATTGCTGTATCAGCGTTTGGGTGAGATTGATAAGGCTGAACACCATTTTAAGCAGGCAGTGAAACAGGGCGAGGATTATTCAGAGGCACAAAACAACTATGGTGTGTTTCTATGCCAGCAACAGCGTTACGATGAAGCAGAACAGTGGTTTTTAAAAGCAGTTGAAAACCCGCTTTATTTAAGTGTCGCCGGTGCCTATGAAAATGCCGGCTTATGTGCATGGCAAAATGAAAAGACGGCTGTCGCCGAGGGCTATTTCCGGCGGGCGTTACAGGTTGACTCTGAGCGCGGTAAGTCTTTGTTGAGCATGGCTGAAATTAGTTATGAGCAACAAAATTACTTGCAAGCTAGAGCGTATATTCAGCGGTTTCAGTCCGCTTCGCCATGGACCCCAAGAGCTTTATTAATGGGAATTAAAACGGAACGTGAGCTTGGTGATGAGAATGCAGTTGCCAGCTATCAGTTAATTCTCAGATCGCGTTTTCCAGATTCCGATGAAATGCAGCAGGTAAACCGGGGCCTCGAGACTTTATGACAACATCGCAGGATGACATTGCAATCGTGACGGAAACCCCTGGCATTGGTTATCGTCTGCAACAGGCAAGAGAGGCGAAAAAACTCTCTATAGCAGAGGCATCGGTGCAGCTCAGGTTGACTCGAACGATTATTATGCATCTGGAGCAGGAGGCATGGGATAGCTTATACAGCCGCACCTATGCGCGTGGATATTTATTAGGTTATGCCAGATTTCTCGGTCTTCCGGAAGACGAAATTTTGGCAGATTTTAATACACATTACGGCCATGTTGATCGACCAACCAGCCTGTTAATCAAGCAGGATCTGCCTGAGCATAATCAGTTACCATGGAAAGCCTTATCGTTATTCGCCGTGGTTATTGTGCTCGGTTGGCTGATCTATCAGCAGCTATTACCGAATGCGGCTAATCCAGCGCCACCATTCGTTCCAGAAAGAGCGGAATCAACTGATAACGACACGTTGTCAGAGACAGATTTGGCGGTGTCAGATGAGGACAGTGGAATACGCGCCTATCCGCAGGGGGGCAATGAAACCCGTGGTGTCAGTAAGATCACAGAAAACCAAGCAGTCATCCCCATTCGTGTTGAGTCAATGCCTGCTCAGATGGCAGAACAAGAGTTGCAAAATTTGACGGCACCGGAAGGAGAAGAACGGGGGCAAGAGCAAAATGAAAATGTCGCATCAACCGAACAAGAACTGGTTCCAGAGCAGACTGAAAATGTCGAATCGACAGAAGAGAAAATGACACCTGAAATCGACGCGACAGTAGAGGTTGAAACCACTGAACGTGAACCATTGCTGCCTGGTGAGGCATCTCTGCGCTTGCGTGTGACAGAACCATCATGGCTTGAGGTCAAAGATAATGGCGGCAATACGTTGCTAAACCGTGTTCTCGAACAGGAAACGGTTGATTTGCATGGACCAATGCCTTTCACCGTTCGGGTCGGAAATGTTGCCGGAACAGAAATCCAGTTTAACGAGACGGTCGTTGATATGTCACCGTATCAGCAAAGCAATGTTGCACGTCTGACGTTAGGAGCGGAATGATGGAAGGCGGTTACCAGATTAAACGTCGGCAATCCCGAAAAATATATGTTGGTAATGTTGCAATTGGTGGGGATGCACCGATTGCCGTTCAAAGCATGACTAATACTGAAACTACAGATGTGGCTGCGACGGTCAAACAAATTGAGCGCTTGCAACAAGTGGGCGCTGATTTAGTCCGTGTTTCAGTGCCAAGCCTTGATGCTGCCGAAGCCTTTGGCGAGATTAAAAAGCAGGTGACCTTGCCCTTAATCGCAGATATTCATTTTGATTATCGCATTGCATTGCGTGTGGCGGAGCTTGGGGTAGATTGTCTGCGGATCAATCCGGGCAATATCGGCCGTGAAGATCGTGTGCGTGCGGTTATTGATAAAGCACGTGATTATGGTATTCCAATCCGTATTGGTGTCAACGCGGGGTCACTGGAAAAGGAATTACAGAAAAAGTATGGTGAGCCGACCCCTGAAGCCTTGGTCGAGTCGGCAATGCGACATATCGATATTCTGGACAAGTTGAACTATCCAGATTTCAAGGTCAGTCTAAAAGCGTCAGATGTCTTTATGACCGTGATGGCGTATCGTCAGTTGGCCAGTCAAATTGAACAACCCCTACATCTTGGTATCACTGAGGCTGGTGGCTTGCGTAGTGGTTCAGTGAAATCAGCGATTGGCTTGGGTATGTTATTGGCAGAAGGCATCGGTGATACGATTCGTGTGTCATTAGCCGCTGATCCACTTGAAGAGATTCGGGTTGGCTTTGATATTTTAAAAAGTCTACGTATTCGCAGCAAAGGCGTGAATCTGATTGCCTGCCCATCCTGTTCGAGACAGCAGTTTGATGTTATTGCGACAGTAAATGAATTAGAAACAAGGCTTGAAGATATTATCGAACCGATGGATGTTGCTGTCATTGGCTGTGTTGTCAATGGTCCTGGTGAAGCGAAGGAAGCCGGTGTCGGTTTAGCGGGCGGCTCGCCAAACATGCTTTACCGTGATGGTAAGCCACATCACAAAGTAGGCAATGAAAGCCTTGTCGATGAACTCGAACGTGAAATTCGTGACCGAATTGCACGGCGCAAAGCTGACGAAAATCAAACAAAAAAAATTATACCGATAAAGGAAATCAGTTAACGGTGGCAGATACAATCCGTTCTGTTCGGGGAATGAACGATATTCTCCCGGCATCAACCCCACATTGGCAGAAAGTTGAGCAGGTACTTCAGCGTGTTCTAGGTGCATATGGTTATCAGGAAATACGCCTGCCAATTTTAGAAAAAACAGAATTATTCAAACGTTCGATTGGTGAAGTTACCGATATCGTTGAAAAAGAAATGTACACGTTTGAAGATCGTAATGGCGATAGTTTGACGATGCGGCCAGAAGGCACGGCTGGTTGTGTCCGGGCGGCGATGGAAAATGGTCTGCTCAATCAGGCGCAACGACTGTGGTACATGGGCCCGATGTTCAGACATGAGCGGCCGCAAAAAGGACGGTATCGTCAGTTTCATCAATTGGGTGTTGAGGCTTATGGCTTTGCAGGCCCGGATATGGATGCTGAGCTTATCCTGTTAACCGCAAGACTGTGGCGTGAGCTTGGTTTGACGGACGTTCGACTAGAGTTAAACTCACTTGGCAGTATTGAAGCGCGAATGGCGTACCGGCAGGAACTGGTCCGTTACTACCAGCAGCACCAAGAGCAACTAGACGAAGATAGTCAAAGACGGTTAACCACCAATCCCTTACGCATTCTGGATAGTAAAAATCCGTCAATGCAAGAATTGAATCAGCACGCGCCGAAGTTAATTGATCATTTAGATGTGGCATCAGCAACGCACTTTGAACAGCTTTGTGCGATGTTAGATAAAGCCGGCGTTGAGTACCAGATAAATACGCGTCTGGTGAGAGGCTTAGACTATTATGGTCAAACAGTATTTGAATGGGTGACCGACCAACTTGGTTCACAAGGTACCGTTTGTGCCGGAGGACGATATGATGGATTGGTTGCTCAACTCGGTGGTAAAACAGCATCGGCGATTGGCTTTGCCATTGGATTAGAACGTTTGATTGCGCTACTGGAAGCCACAAATGCGTTGCCAGATATTAGCGGACCGGATGGTTATCTGGTCGCCGTAGGCGAATCTGCCCAGGCGGCAGCGTTGGTTTTTGCGGAGCAATTGCGAGATGCAGTTCCAGGCTTGCGCTTGATTAGCCATTGCGGTGGTGGTAGTTTTAAAAACCAGTTCAAACGTGCAGACCGCAGCGGTGCTCGCTGGACGTTTATTCTTGGTGAAGATGAAATCTCGCAGCAACAGGTCGGTGTTAAAATAATGGCAACGGGCGAGCAGGAAATGATGTCCTGGCAAGCGTTACCGGATTTTCTCAGGCAACTTCTGAATCAAAATAACAACAAGTAGAAATATGACTCCATTAAATATTCCCGAATGGCAATCATTGGATCGGCATTACAGTGACATTAAGTTTTTGTCGATGAGAGAACAGTTTGCGCTGGATTCAAGCCGCTTTGAACATTTTTCGGTTTACAGTGGTGACTTATTATTGGACTACTCGAAAAATCGTATTACGCAGGAAACAATGGAAAAATTGTTTGCGCTTGCTGATGCAGTCGAACTCAAAGACTGGACAAAGCGCATGTTCAATGGTGAGTTGATCAACCATACTGAAGGCAGAGCCGTATTGCATACGGCATTGCGTAACCGTTCTAACGAACCGGTGATGGTGGATGGTCAGGACGTAATGCCACAAGTTAATGCTGTTCTAGAGAAAATGGCGGATTTTTGTGCCACTGTTCACGAGGGGCGTTGGCTGGGCTTTACCGGTAAACGTATGACTGACATTGTCAATATCGGAATTGGCGGGTCAGATTTGGGACCGGCTATGATTTGTGATGCCTTGGAGCCCTATGCCATTGATGGTTTATCCGTACATTTTGTTTCTAATGTGGATGGTACTGACTTAAGTACCACCCTTGAGCAGCTCAATCCGGAAACAACCTTGTTTGTTGTGGCATCAAAAACCTTTACAACACAGGAAACGCTGACCAACGCACAGTCTGCCCGCAACTGGTTTTTAAAGTCGGGCCAGCAGACTGATGTTGCCAAGCACTTTGTCGCGGTTTCCACCAATGCTGAAGAAGTCAGCAAATTTGGCATTAATACCGATAACATGTTTGAAATATGGGATTGGGTTGGCGGACGTTATTCATTATGGAGTGCTATCGGTCTGCCCATCGCTTTGTACGTCGGTTTCGATAATTTCTCCCGCCTCTTGGATGGCGGACATCAGATGGACAAGCATTTTCGTGATCAGCCATTGGCGCAGAATATTCCTGCCATCATGGGACTGCTAGGTATCTGGTATATCAATTTTTTTAATGCGCAAACGCATGCCATCGTGCCTTATGATCATTCCTTGGCCCGCTTCCCAAGCCATATGCAACAATTGGATATGGAAAGCAATGGCAAATTCATTAACCGGCAAGGGGCACGCATTAGCTACAAAACTGGCCCAGTTATCTGGGGAACGCCAGGTACCAACGGTCAACATGCCTATTTTCAGTTGATCCATCAAGGCACGCAGTTGATCCCAGTCGATTTTGTACTGCCAGTGAATAGCCACTATCCAGACTGTGATCACCAGTCAATTTTACTGGCAAATGGGCTTGCCCAAGCCGAAGCGTTGATGAAAGGTAAAACGGCAGAAGAGGTGCGGGCTGAATTGGTGGCAGGAGGGCTGGAAGGCAAAGCCTTGGAGGCGTTGTTGCCGCATAAGGTATTTCCCGGAAATCGGCCAAGCAATGTATTGCTATTCCCCAAGTTAACGCCAGAGATGCTGGGTCAGTTAGTTGCTCTGTATGAGCATAAGGTATTTGTTCAGGGAGTTATCTGGAATATTAATTCCTTTGATCAATGGGGCGTTGAACTCGGCAAACAATTGGCAAAGGCTATCTTGCCAGATTTACGCGATGACAATGATATTTCAACTCATGACAGTTCAACGACTGAGCTGATTCGCCTGATCAGACAGCTGCGGCAATAAAACAAGCTCGCTTCGCAATCACTTGGTCACGGACAGCCAAATCAGGCTGTCCGTTTCTTTTTCAGATAAAGCCCGGCAAGTGGAGGTAAGTTAAGACTGATGGAGTAGGGACGGTCCGCCCATGGTTGTGACTCAGCATGTACTTCGCTGACCGTTTCGTAGTTGCTTCCCCAATAGTAAGCCGAGTCTGAGTTGAAAATAACTTCATAACAGCCAGATTCTGGCACGCCAACTCGATATGCATTTCTTGCAACTGGCGTAAAATTAAAAATAGCAATCAGAAAGTCATGGTCAGTTTGCCGCAACAGGCTGAGGATGGAATGCTCGTGATCATGGCAGTCCAGCCATTCGAAACCTCGAGAATCAAAATCAAAGTAATGTAATGCCGGAACATCTCGATAAAGATGATTTAGGTCCCGCACGCATTGTTGTAATCCTTGATGTGGGGTGTAGTCGAGGACATACCATTCCAACTGACTTTCCGAATTCCATTCACTGCCTTGGCCAAATTCCGATCCCATAAACAGTAACTTTTTGCCCGGATAGCTATACATAAAGGTGTACAGCAAGCGTAGGTTGGCAAACTGCTGCCATTCGTCTCCAGGCATTTTATAGCGTAGAGAACGTTTTCCGTGAACGACTTCATCATGTGAAAATGGCAGGACGAAGTTTTCTGTAAATGCGTAGAGCAGGCCAAATGTTAGCTGTTGATGGTGATAGCGTCGATGAATGGGATCTTGCTTCATATATTCCAGAATATCGTGCATCCAGCCCATATTCCATTTCATGGAAAAGCCAAGGCCACCCATGTCGGTTGGCCGGGAAACCATCGGGTAAGAGGTTGATTCTTCTGCCGCAATAATGCAGCCGGGGTGGGCTTTATGCAGAATCTCATTCATATCACGCAGAAAATCGATTACCTCAAGATTTTCACGGCCACCAAACTTGTTGGGCAACCATTCGCCCTCCTGGCGGGAATAATCCAGATATAGCATGGAGGCAACGGCATCCACACGTAACCCATCTATATGAAATTCTTCAAGCCAGAAAAAAGCACTGGAAAGTAAAAAGTTACGCACTTCACTACGACCATAGTTGAAGATCAACGTCCCCCAGTCCTGATGTTCACCTAATCGAGGATCTGCATGTTCGTATAGTGCGGTGCCATCAAACTGGGCCAGACCGTGTGCATCTTTTGGAAAGTGACCCGGAACCCAATCAAGCAGGACGCCAATGTTTTCTTGATGGCAACGGTCAACCAGGTAGCGGAATTCATCTGGTGTGCCAAAGCGGCTTGTAGCCGCATAGTAACCGGTTGTCTGGTAGCCCCATGACATATCAAATGGATGCTCTGTGACGGGGAGTAGTTCAATATGACTAAAGCCCATTTGTTTGACGTAATCAACCAGATCATCAGCCAGTTCGTTATAGCTGTAAAAGCGATTTTCGGCATGTCGGCGCCAGGAACCTAAGTGGACTTCATAAATATTTTGTGGGCTGTGTAACCAGTTTGCGCGTTCACGTTGCGCCATCCAGTCTTGATCATGCCACTGGTATTCACTTTGAAAGACTTTTGACGCTGTACCGGGTCGAAGCTCACAAGATTGGGCATATGGATCGGTTTTAAGATGGAGACTGCCATCGTGATGATTGCGAATTTCAAACTTGTATAAATCATTGGCTTGTAAGGCGGGTATAAATAATTCCCAGACGCCGCTGCCACCGCGAACCCGCATCGGATGACGCCGACCATCCCAGCCATTGAATTCACCAACCACACTGACACGTTGGGCATTAGGTGCCCAGACAGAAAATAAGACACCGCTAACGTTATTTACCTCGGTGGGGTGGGCACCTAACATCTGATAGGCATGCCAATGACGACCTTCAGAAAACAAGTGCAAATCGTAGTCTGATAATTGCGGCGGAAAACTATAGGGATCCCAGCTCTCCAGTTGGCGACCGTCCTTAAGTGTTTTTTGCAACTTGATTGGCAGACTAATCGCACTCATTGCGCCTTGCCAGACAAAAAAATCGCTTTGCGGAATACGGGTAAATTCTTGACCTCCTGCCAGTTTTACCGATTCGCAATCTGGCAAAAATAAGGTGACGGTAGCGTGCTCACTCTGTCGATGAAAACCCAAAATAGAGAAGGGATCATGATGACGGGCTTCCACGATTTTTTGGTGTTCAATTGTCAATTTTGTTTCAAATAAGTTGGTCATACTATGTATCAAGATTTTAAGTTGCTGAACGGGTCGCCGTTATGGCACGCTTAACCCATTACAACACAATTTTCAGGCTTAGGGGCGGAGAGATTTCATGTCAAAAAATAACAGTACCCGTTTTGTCAGTCGGCTTACCCGGGATACCTTGGCATTGATACTCGCAGGTGGTCGTGGCTCTCGGCTAAAGCAATTGACTAACTGGCGTGCGAAACCGGCGGTACCATTTGGCGGGAAATTTCGAATTATCGACTTTCCTTTATCAAATTGTGTTAACTCGGGTATCCGCCGTGTTGGTATTTTAACTCAATACAAGGCGCACTCTCTCATCCGTCACATTCAACAAGGGTGGGGGTTTATGCGTGGCGAACTGGGCGAGTTTGTTGAACTGCTCCCGGCTTCACAACGAACAGCACAAGGCTGGTACGCGGGTACAGCAGATGCGGTCTATCAAAACATTGATATTCTTCGCAATCATGGTGCGGAATATGTTTTGATTCTGGCTGGCGACCATATTTATAAAATGGATTACGGTGACATGCTCGCTGAACACGTTGCCCAGAATGCCGATATGACTATTGGCTGTATTGAAGTTCCGCTTGATCAAGCCAAGGCGTTTGGTGTGATGTCGGTCGATGTCAACCGCCGTATTGTGGCATTTAATGAAAAACCCGAAAATCCTCAACCTGTGCCAGGAAGAGACGATGTTGCACTGGCATCCATGGGGATTTACATTTTTAACGCAGGCTTTTTGTATGAGCAGCTGATCAAGGATGCTGATTCGTCTAAGTCCAGCCATGACTTTGGTCATGACATTATTCCTAGCTTGATTAAGAATTATAAAGTAGTGGCCTTTCCTTATAAGGATGTGCAAGGTAACGACCCGGGATATTGGCGTGATGTGGGAACGATTGATGCCTTCTGGTCTGCCAATCTCGAATTGATCGGCGTGACGCCCGAACTTAACCTTTATGATGACGAGTGGCCAATCTGGACGCATCAGGCACAGCTGCCGCCGGCGAAGTTCGTCTTTGATGATGATGATCGACGCGGTATGGCCGTAGACTCGATGGTTTCCGGTGGATGTATTATTTCCGGCTCAACGGTCAGGCATTCCGTGTTGTTCTCAAATGTGCAGGTCCATAGCTTTAGTGTTGTCGAAGACTGTGTAGTGTTGCCAGATGTGACAATTAATCGCCATTGTCGATTGAAAAAGGTTGTGATAGATAAAGGCTGCGTTATTCCTGAGGGCACCGTGATTGGGGAGGACCCGGCAACCGATGCGAAACGATTCGAAGTCTCTCCAAGTGGCGTTGTGCTGGTAACACCGGAAATGTTGGGGCAGAGTTATCGTTATGTCAGATAAATTGAAAGTGGTTTTATGCTGGCATATGCACCAGCCGCAGTATAGTGAGCCGATGGGCGGCATATACCAATTGCCTTGGACCTACCTGCACGCTATCAAAGATTATGTTGATATGGCCTGGCATTTGGAGAACATACCTGAAGCTCGAGCTGTAGTGAACTTTGCTCCAACGTTGCTCGAGCAAATTGATGACTATGATCAGCAATTAAAAGGTCGTTTCAAAGGGACTGGTCAGTTAAAAGATCCGTTATTAATCGCGTTGGATTCCCCAGTCCAGCCGGTTCAGGCGGATGAGCGACGAAAACTGATTAGCGCTTGTTTGCGTGCGAATGAAGATAAGCTGATAAAACCCTTTCCTCACTTTGCCAAGTTAGTTGATATTGCGCGTTGGTCTCTTGAAAAGCCAGAGCGACTGCGTTACCTAAATGATCAGTTTATGGTCGATTTGTTGGTTTGGTATCACTTGGTCTGGATGGCGGAATCAGTACGCCGGCATGATCTGCGCATTCAGGCTTTAATGAAAAAAGCTGAATTTTTTACTTTTCATGATCGGCGCCAATTGATGATTGTGATTGGTGAGTTACTGAGTGATGTCATCCCCCGTTATCGACGTCTTGCGGAATCAGGTCGGGTTGAGTTATCAGTGACGCCATACGCTCATCCGATCGTGCCTTTGATGCTGGATATCGGCAGCGCAAAAGAAGCGATGCCAGATGCGCCTTTGCCTGAATGCCGTGCTTATCCTGATGGTCTGAATCGAGTCCATTGGCATATGCAGGAAGGGATACGTGTATTTGAGCAGTATTTTGGGTTCAGACCGACTGGCTGCTGGCCATCGGAAGGTGGTGTCTCTACCGAAGCTTTATCCGTTATAGCGGAACATGGTTTTCAATGGGTCGCGACAGGTGAAAATGTGCTGCGCAATAGCCTGCATCTTTCTGGCATGGCTGATGCCGCGATACATAAGCCTTATCAGTTATCGGCACAAGGCCCGGTGTGTTTTTTTCGAGATGATGGGCTCTCTGATTTAATCGGTTTTACTTATACCAAGTGGCGTGCCGAAGATGCAGTGAATGACTTTATTCACCATCTGATAAATATCAAGCAGAACACCGAGAGTGAAGACGATCGGGTGGTTTCAGTGATTTTAGATGGCGAAAATGCCTGGGAGTATTACTCTTATAATGGCTTTTATTTCCTGCAATCACTCTATAAAAGACTGGCCTCTCATGACGATATTGAGCTGACGACATTTACTCAGGCATTACATGATGGCGTTGTCGCTGCGGATTTGCCGAAAATGGTTGCTGGCAGCTGGGTTTACGGTAGTTTTTCAACGTGGATTGGTGATGTCGATAAAAATCGTGGCTGGGACTTGTTGTGCGCCGCCAAAAAAGAATACGACCATGTCATTAATACAACCGAGTTTGATGAAGAAACCCGGTTGGCGATAGATCGGCAATTAGCAATATGTGAGGGCTCTGACTGGTTTTGGTGGTTCGGTGATTATAACTCTGCTGAAAGCGTCAGTGATTTTGAACGACTATACCGTTTGCACCTCTCAAATCTCTATCAAATGTTAGGTTCAGAAGTGCCGCAAATGCTTTCAGAAGTCATTTCGCATGGCGGTGGCGCAGCAGAGCAGGGTGGCACAATGCGTCGAGGGGGATAACCGTGCGGTCAGCATCCATTTTTGAAGATCGGCGTTGTGGTGTCTTACTGCATGTAACCAGTCTTCCGTCAGCAAATCTGGGTAATGATGCCTACCGGTTTGTTGATTTTTTACATGAAGCGGGTGTGACCCTCTGGCAGATGCTGCCTCTTGGGCCGACGCATAGTGACGGTTCTCCATATCAGTGCCTCTCTGCACATGCGGGTAATATTGACTTTCTGAGTGTGCAGAAAATAAGAGAGCAAAGTTGGGCTGATCCAGAAGAGCTAAGTGCTGGCAAAATACCATCAATCATTGCTTTGGCTTGCCGCCAATTTCATCTCAATGCAACTGCGACACAAAAACAGGCATTTGACAGCTTTTGTCAGGCGCAGTCCTACTGGCTTGAAGACTATATTTTATATCGAGAAATCAGGCATTTGAATCACTCGACTGCATGGTTTGACTGGCCTGACCCTTTACGTGACCGTGACCCTGCCGCTTTGGCGCAATTGCGTGAGCAACGCGCTGATTCATTACGAATCAGACGATTTGGTCAATTCTTGTTTTATTGTCAATGGCAGGCGTTAAAAAACTACGCTAATGAACGTGGGGTGAGTCTCTTTGGGGATATGCCCATTTTTGTAGCCCACGACAGCGCTGATGTCTGGGCAGAGCCTGCTCTGTTCACATTAACAGCGTCAGGAGATGCGGAGGCGGTTGCTGGCGTGCCGCCTGATTATTTTTCTGAAACCGGACAACGTTGGGGAAACCCACTTTACCGTTGGCAACAACATATTGATACCGGATTTGACTGGTGGCGGCGGCGATTAAAAACGCAGCTCGGCTGGTTTGATTTGATCCGTATCGATCATTTTCGCGGATTTGAGGCCTGCTGGGAAATACCGGCTGAGTGTGAAACAGCGATTGAGGGCCAATGGGTGAAGTCGCCAGGAGAATCGTTATTTAAGAGTCTGGTCACAGAGTTTGGCGAACTACCGCTTGTTGCCGAAGATCTAGGTATCATCACGGATGATGTTAACCGGTTACGTGAAAAATTTGCTATGCCGGGAATGAAAATTTTGCAATTCGCTTTTGGTGGAGATGCTAGCAATCCCTACCTGCCGCATAATCATACGCCGGATAGTGTTACTTATACCGGAACGCACGATAATGATACAACGCTTGGTTGGTATCAAACGCTTGATGATGGCGCTCGGTCACATTTGCATACCTATGCGGGTCACACCAATGAGTCAATGCCATGGTTACTCGTTCGAATGGCATTACAGTCAGTCTCTCGCTTAACGGTATTACCGATGCAGGATGTGCTGGCACTGGATGGTAATCATCGGATGAATACCCCAGGTACGATTGAAGGGAACTGGTCTTGGCGTTTCAACTGGAAGCAGGTATCACCTGAGGCTGCTGCAACGTTACGTCATCTCATCGACTTATATGGTCGAAATCCAATACTAAAATCGCTTACCTAGCCTAGTCTTGTTTCTGGTTTGAAAAATAAACTCCACCCAGAATAGTGGGGCGGCTAGCACCCGTTACCGTCGGGATATTGCCAGGTAATCTGGCAGTTGTCAGGCTGGCCAAATAGGCAAAGGCTGCCGCTTCGACATAATCAGGATTGATGCCAAAGGCCGTTGTATCGGACACATGACGATTAGGCATTAACGCTGCGAGACAGGACATCATGGCAGCGTTATGCGCGCCACCACCACAGATAATCACTTCCTTGGCTTGTTCTGCATGTTGAGTAATAGCTTGTACAATCGTATTACAGGTTAAGACTAACAGCGTCGCCTGAACATCAACGGGACTCAAACTTGTCCCCAATTTATCAAGGTGCTGCTGTAACCAATTCAAGTGAAAATGCTCACGGCCTGTGCTTTTGGGAATGGGTCTTTTGAAATAACTATCCGTCATCAGTTGGTCGAGTAAGGCCGTGTTGACTTGCCCTTGGCTTGCCCACTGTCCACCTGCATCATACTTTTTTTGGTGATGACGTTGAATCCAGCTATCTAGCAGAGTATTACCTGGTCCTGTATCAAAGCCGGTTATGGGGTGTTGTGGGGCCGAGGGCAGAATAGTGATATTGGCAATACCACCAATATTAACAATAGCGCGATCAATCTCTTTATCGCCAAACATAGCTTGATGAAAAACAGGTACCATTGGTGCCCCTTGACCACCGCAGATCATGTCCCGTTGCCGCATATCTGCAATGGTAGTAATACCGGTTTTTTCTGCAATCAGGTTGGGGTTACCAATTTGCAAGCTGAAAGGATGAAGGGCGTCAGGGGCGTGATAAATAGTTTGGCCATGACTTCCAATCGCTGTTACAGATTCGCGCTGAATATCGGTTTGGTTTAGTAATTGATTAATGGCATCAGCATGAAACGCACCGATAGCCATATCAAGCTCGCCTAGCTGCTGGAAAGAGCATTGTGGCTCAATGATGGTGCGTTCAAGTTTCGAACGTAATGGTTCTGGATAAGCAAATGTCTCTGCAGCAAGCAATTGCGGCTTTTCGTTTGCCACAATATCTAGCAGAGCAACATCTACGCCATCAATACTGGTACCAGAAATGGTACCGGCAAACAGCGCCATTATTCGAAGCTTAAGGCCAGAGACGGGATGGTAACGTTATCAAGCTGAGCAACTAAGGGATGAGATAAACTGGCAAACTCTTCCTTTAGCTCTGCTGGCAATGCTTCAGCCTTGGGGAGTACAACGGTCAAAGGATTTTTGTGTACGTCATCAACCCGAAATTCATAATGCAGGTGGGGCCCCGTGGCGAGACCACTACTGCCAATATAGCCAATGGTCTCACCTTGGCGAACCCGCTGGCCAACGCGTAAACCTTTTTTGTATTTGGACATATGAGCAAATAATGTCGTATAGCGTCCGCCATGAGAAAGAATAACGGTTCGTCCATATCCGCCTTTTGTGCCAACAAAAATGACTTTGCCATCTCCTGTGGCCAGGATAGGTGTGCCTGTTGGGGCAGCATAGTCAACACCACGATGTGGTCGTTTGGTTTTCAGAACGGGATGTAAGCGGTTTGGATTAAAACCAGAGCTAATCCGTGAAATGGGGACAGGTGTGCGCGTAAACGCCTTACGCATACTGGCACCCTCGGGTGTATAGTAACGACTGGCACCACTTTTATCAGTAAAGCGAATCGCGCGGAAGGATTTACCTCGGTTGGTAAATTCAGCCGCCAAAATCTCACCATCATCCACCTTGTCGCCGTCAAGGTAATTTTCATTATAAATAACCTTGAAACTATCGCCTTGGCGTAGATCAAGTGCAAAATCAATATCCCAGCCAAAGATGTGGGCCAGTTCCATTATCAGCTTGTCTGACATGCCTGCTTTTTGAGCATCTAGGAAAAGAGAACTTTGGATTTGACCACCGACAATCTGCTGGCGTTTTTCCATTTCTTTAACATGGGTTATGGCAGAAAAGCCCGAATCAGTTGCTTCCACAACCAGTGTCTCTGTAGGAGTCAGGGCTAGCTGTAAGGCTTGCAAGCGCTGTTTACCATCTTCTTCATCCATAGCGACTCGTAAGATTTGTCCAGGACGCAGATTCAATAATGCATCGGCATCATCTGTTTGCACGACGTTATAAACATCTCTCGCACTTAGGCCAACTCTGGGGAAAATCAGGGATAAATTGTCACCTGACTTCACTTCTACCGTTTGCCATGGAATATTATTTTCTGGTTCGTTATCCGTGCTTGATTCACTTAGGCTTTGAGTATCGATTGATTGTGCTTCATCAAGGTGTTGGCGTTCAACCTCAGTGATATTTGCTGACTCAAGGTCAATTGTTGGTGTGCTAACGGCAGGAGTAACCGTTTCTGAATCTAATCCTGTTTGTGACCCAATCTCGATGGATTGACTGTGTTGCGGAGCATCGTTGGGGGATAAACTCACTTTTTGCAAAAGGGGATGATTCGAATTACCAGTTTGTGGCAATTGAATAACCTGACTTTGACTGACCGAGACGGGCTCGTTTGTCGCCAACACCATTGTGGTCAAAAAAATGCCGGCAATAGCCAACAAAGAAACGAACATCGCATGTCGATTTTTTCGTGGTGCCAAAGAGGCGGTTGTAAACATTCGATTCTGCTGGACAGGGCTCAGAAGTCGGTTGCGTTTCCTCATGGGCAATCTCTGCTGGTAAAAATTCGTTCAATTCTCTCAGTATTTATAAAGAATTGAAACCCCCCTCAGGCGAGAAGGCTTGTGATAAGATTTGCGCCCATAATCTTAAGTTGTGGAGTGAACATTTATGGCCTCTATCCAAACGGCCCTCGCGGAAATCAGTCGGGGTGCTGATGAAATTTTGGTCGAAAACGAATTGATTGAAAAACTTGAGTCAGGTCGCCCGTTGCGTATTAAGGCCGGCTTTGATCCGACGGCGCCAGATCTACACTTGGGCCACACTGTTCTCATCAATAAAATGCGCCAGTTTCAACAGCTTGGCCATACCGTCATCTTTTTAATCGGTGACTTCACAGGCCTGATTGGTGACCCTACCGGTAAAAGTGCTACTCGGCCACCGTTGACGCCTGAAGAAATCGAAGTCAATGCTAAAACCTATAAAGATCAGGTTTTCAAAATCCTGGACCCTGAGAAAACCGAAGTACGTTTCAACTCCGAATGGTTTGGAAGCAAGGGCGCTGACTTTATGATTAAGTTAGCCGGCAAGTTGAGCGTGGCGCGAATGCTTGAACGTGACGATTTTAAAAAACGCTTTAAAGCCAACCAATCTATTTCAATACATGAGTTTCTTTATCCATTAGTACAAGGCTATGATTCTGTCGCTCTGGAAGCTGATGTCGAACTCGGTGGCACCGATCAAAAATTTAACTTGTTGATGGGGCGGGAATTACAAAAGGCAGAAGGCCAAGACGCACAAGTGGTCATCATGACACCGTTACTGGAAGGGCTGGACGGTGTGAAGAAGATGTCAAAGTCGTTAGGAAACTATGTTGGCATTACCGAAGCGCCTGGCACGATGTTTCAAAAGATTGTTTCTATTCCAGATGACTTAATGTGGCGTTGGTATGAATTACTGTCTTTTAAAACACTCGAAGAGATCGAGGCGCTTAAGGATAGCGTAGACAAGGGTGCTAATCCACGTGATGTAAAGATAGAGCTTGCTCGCGAGCTAGTTGCGCGTTTTCATGGTGACGCGGCAGCAGCGAACGCACACAAAGGTGCAGGGAATGTCATTACAGACGGTGAGGTTCCAGAAGGGACGCCTGAGATCGTCATCGAGCTGGATGGCCAAGCAGAATTAACGATTGGCGCAGTCATAAACAAAGCAAATCTGGCTGCCAACTCAGCACAATCAAGAGACATGCTAAAAAATGGTAGCGTCAAAGTGGAGTGGGAGGTTGTTGAGCCATCACTATCACTAGGGCCAGGTAAATATCTTATCCAAGCAGGTAAAAAGAAAATTGCTTGGGTAATTTTAAAATAAAACAGACCTCAATTTATTACCGGCAGGTCTTGCACCTGCCGGTGATTATTACTACTTAAGCTCGCGTCCACACCGTCTACAATTGCTCTCTGATTCTTTTCTAGCCACACTTTTTTTCAGCACCAATACAGCACCTTTACCAAAGCCATAACTGGTAAGAAGTAAGCTGCTATATAAGTAAATATTGGACAATTGAAACCAAAGCCCGTTAGGGCTATAGACTTCGGTTACCGGATCAAGCGTTGGAAACACCGCATACATCAAAAATAAGCTGGAGTTAGTAAAGGCGCCAACGACCATTGCCCAGCGAACATGCCAAGGTAAATTTACACGAGCAGCATAAAACCCAAATATCAGTGCACTCATTAATAAAAAATCGATATGGGCCTGCAGGATTCTCGAAGGTTTGCCTGGAAATATTGCTTGTAAGATTTCTACTTGGTTGTAAACACCTACTAAACACCAAGCAAGCAACAAAGCCATTAATATCCATAAACAAGCCCCTCGAATTAATACCGTATTGATATCAGCTGTTTTCGACATGTTTCTTCCTCTCTGTTGTTATAGTTTGATTTGAGAAGTATGCCGAGATGCGTTTTTTAAAACTTGTCTTGATTGGCGCTTTATTTTGATTAAATTGGTGATGACATATGACTAATGCACAGAGAGCAGATCTGCCAAGTTACCAACAAAGTCTGATACAGCTTGATGGACAAAGACTGTGCACAAAGTATCTTCCTGAAAAACAGAGAGTGGCATGGCTTAAAGAAGTCATTGGACGCGAGTACGCCAATGTCGATATTCAAGCACCTAAAGAGATGCCACTCTTTAATGATATGTATCTTTTCCCGTGGCAGCGAGGCATGAGGTTGTCTCCAATTCACTCAAATGCACTTTCAATTCAGCGTTTAGCACAAGAGCCAGATAATGCTGAGCAAGATTGTTATTTCATTGTGATGCCAACAAAAGGGGAATATAAATTAGAGCAGGACGGTAAAGAGGTTTTTTTAAAGCCGGGTGAAATGACACTCTATGACGCAACACGCCCTCATCGAATTGAGATGCCAACGGCATTTTCCAAGTTACTCATCTCTATACCACGCTATACTTTAGAGGGTCTGGTGAGGGGGGTTAGTAGGCTGACTGCAACAAATCTCTCAAAAAGAACAAATATGGCGAATGTCACATTGGCAATGTTGGCGGGCATGTTAAAGCAGATGAATCAATTCAAAGCGCAAGATTTCCAGTCATTAGCTGAGCCGGCTTTGCAATTAATAACCATGACGTTGAATCAAGCCAATGGTATCGATAGCAAATTGTCTCGTCACCGAGAGTTGGCTTTACACCGAGTAAAAAATTACATCGCTCATAATATAGACGAAAGCAATCTAACTGCGCGTCAGGTAGCAAACAGTGTGGGTTTATCAGTCCGATACATAAATAATTTATTTACAGAAGAGCAAACATCATTGATGCGTTACCTTACACAGCAACGTTTAATGTTAAGTCATCAGATTTTAAGTAGTCATCTATACAATCATTTCTCAATCACAGAAGTAGCGATGCGTTGCGGCTTTAATAGTCTGGCTCACTTCAGTAGGGTTTTTCATGAAATGTACGGGCTCTCACCGAGAGAGCTTCGTAAGCAACGAAAATAGCTGGCCGGACAGTATCCAATAAAAGACGTTTCTGCTCTGCTGTTGAAATAAATTTTTAAAATAAATTGCGTATTGATTCATGCACCTAGGGCAGGTATTAAACGGTTAGGA